>JAZLBW010000015.1:0-3937 GCA_045613905.1 Candidatus Caccoplasma sp. | reverse complement strand
AGAGGTAAGCACAAGTGCAACATTCCAAGCAACTGTAAATTCAGCCATTAGCTACAAAGCAAACTTTGCTAAGAAAATTGTAAAATACACAGTCTCTGTAGAGTCAGGCAATGGTGGAACCGCAACAGTTAACGGAAAAAGTTCTGTAGAGGTAGAAGAGGGAACATCAGTAACCCTAACAGCAAAATCAAACGAAGGTTATGATTTTGTAAACTGGACAGCAAACGGCAAAGAGGTAAGTACAAGTGCAACATTCCAAGCAACAGTAAACTCAGCCATTACCTACAAAGCAAACTTTGCTAAGAAAATTGTAAAATATACAGTATCTGTAGAGTCAGGAAATGGCGGAACCGCAACAGTTAACGGAAAAACATCTGTAGAGGTAGAAGAGGGAACATCAGTAACCCTAACAGCAAAATCAAACGAAGGTTATAAGTTTGTAAACTGGACAGCAAACGGCAAAGAGGTAAGCACAAGTGCTTCGTTCCAAGCAACAGTTAACTCAGCTGTTACCTACAAAGCAAACTTTGCAAAGGATATTGTAGATACTCCTGCTGAAATATTGAATTTAATAGAAATGAATTATATTTCATCGATATATGTATCTTCAGAGTTGGTATCAACAGAACTATGGAACGCTGTGATAAATTATACCAATGGTATGAATTCTGTACCTAACCTTGTGTTATCCACATCATCTGCAGCAGCTGCGTCTAACATTACATATAAGAACATTGTGGATGTATTCATTCCACGATTGAATATGATAACAGGAAAGAAATTCCGTTTGCCAACAACATCAGAGATGTCGGTAGTCGCATCATCTGTGAAATTTGCATCGCCTGTTAAATATGTATGGTGTAGCAACTATAAAGATGAAGTAAACCTATATTCATCTAATCCCGATTCACCTGATATCCCGGTTGACCCATCATATCGATTAGTATATTCACAAAGTGGAACAACGATGAGTATCAATATGAATTATAAAAATCAAACCATAGGTCTTGTATTGATAAGCGATAATTATTAAAAAATAAACAAACAAAGAACAATATCAGAACAAGATTGTTATATAGGTGTAAAAAGTTATCCTCTTTCTTGTTTTTGATATATTTCAAGTTCGAAAAGGTTGGTTCGCGAGAACCGACCTTTTTTATTCCCTTAAAATAATCACTCGATACTATGAAAAAACAAAACCATTAATTACCTTTGTATCTATAACCGAAACATAAAAGATATATGCAAAAGGTTCGTAGAGAAAGAGGTGGAATAATAAGAACCATAAAGCAACGTTGCAACAAAGGTGTGCGTATGTTGATACGTCGTAAGGGGCATGGCGTACACTCACCATTTGTTTTCAACTTTATAATAAGAGTTATTGAGGAGAAGGCTCGATATTATGCCTATGAGCAGATTGAAGTTGCCTATCGCCAGGCAAAACTTCAAGCAAAAAAAGAGTCATTACCAAAACCATTGCCACTAAAATACCACAAACTAACATATAGAATAGCAAATAGATTTTTGCCACAAACAATATTGGAATGTGGAAGCGACTGTGGAGTAACAACGCAGGCTCTTGCCATAGGTAATGCTCACATGACAACCATTACGGAGAATATACAAACAGAGCTAAAAAAACACCTTGCCAAAGAAGTACCAAATCTTATATACATACATGCCCAACCCACAGCAGAGGGGAATAAACACATCTATTCAATACTGACTCCACACTTGGCAGAGTACCAGACAATAGTTGTGTCGGGCATAAGAAAAACCGAACAATCGTATAAACTCTTTACTGAGTTTTCTTCAAACAATATAATAAAAGTAACAATCGACCTCTATGATATAGCAATATTGGTGTCATCACCAAAACTGAACAAGCAGACATTTAAGGTTGGATTTTAATGGTAACTATATAGAGTAACTGTATTATGAAAATATATACAAAGGGAGGTGACAAAGGAACAACCTCATTGGTTGGTGGAACCAGAGTTTGTAAACATTGTGCCAAAATAGAGGCATACGGAACAATAGATGAGCTTAACAGCTTTATTGGAGATTTGCTTACCGTATTAAATAGCGCTCCCGATGCAGAGTTATTAAATAAAGTACAGAATTGGCTGTTCAATGCAGGTTCAATATTGGCAGCAGAGGAGTCGTATATCGCAAAAATGCCGCAAGTAACAGAAGAACAAATATCTCAGGTAGAATCTCGCATTGACGAAATAGACTCACTTCTTCCCAAACACAACAAATTTATACTCCCATGCGGAGTACCATCGGCAACAAAAGCCCACATCTGTCGAACTGTGGCACGTCGTGCCGAACGATGTATTTGTGCATTGAGAGCCGAAGAACCCGTAACCGAGAATATTCTTAAATTAATAAACAGATTATCAGACTATCTCTTTGTATTGGCAAGATATTGCAATAATATTGAAAATAAAGAAGAAATTTTTTGGGATAATCATTGCTAAATAGAAAATATTTTATATTTTCGCGTTCGGTTTTAAGAAATAGATGTTAAATAGCTTTAAAAATGCGAATTAAATAAAAGTGTAAAATACTTATTATTAGTTCGTTAATTAATTCAAAGAGATATGTATTGGACATTAGAATTGGCTTCGAAATTGGAGGATGCACGATGGCCTGCATCAAAAGATGAACTTATCGATTACGCTTATCGTTCGGGAGCACCTTTGGAGGTAATTGAAAACCTTCAAGAGATTGAAGACGAAGGAGAAATATACGAGTGTATCGAGGACATTTGGCCTGACTATCCAACAAAAGAGGACTTCTTCTTTAACGAAGAGGAGTATTAAGAGGTTGAAAAAGGTTTAATACCTAAATATCAACGATTTACAATGACCGATTGGGCAGTCCAGTCGGTCATTTTTTTGCCCAAATACTACCCAAAAACTACCCAAAATTGAGCGAAACTGCCCAAATACTGCCCTGAAACTACTAGCAAATCCTCCTAAAAAAAACGAGTAGTAAGTGAGGGACGAGAGACTACCCAGAGACTACCCGAACACTGTCCATCAGCATTTTACAATAAAAATAGCAAACTGCCAAAACTGCTCATTGAAGTCAAAAATTATCCATAATTTTCTGCCTTCACTACCCTGAAACAGAAAAAGGACAAAACTGTTTTGTCCTCACTTTAACCCAAGTTAATATTAAGTTTGTCTCCAACCACTTCTGCAATCGTGTTCGGCAGCAGCGTCGCATATACCTTCTCCGTAAGGTCAAGTCAGTGAAAGAGTATGTTAAACTCCGCGAAGACTACATACACTCCTTTATAGAAGAACACGAACGAGGAGTTGAACCCAATGAAGAAGAATGACCACCTTCAATACATAAAACATATCTTCATAACGACAGCCGCCACTTTGGCGGTTGTTTTCATTTGCGCCACGAAAAAATAATGCGATTATAATACTCAAATAACTATGGCAAAAAAAAGAAAGAGGTAGAGCGTTGAGAACTATACAGAACAATATGGGCGATAGCGAGTGGTTATTTAGAGTACGATGGTCGTATCGTTAAGGTCGATACCCTCGATGCGGTCAATAGTTTCATTGCCGAGTTTGAGGCGACACAGATAACGATAACGAGTAATTTTTGCTGTTACTTGATTTTAGATTTGGAACTTTGAATTATTGTTCGTATATTTGCGAACAATAATTAACAAAATACAATGGCAAACAAGGATTATACACTCCATCAAGAGCAGTTGGCACGCTTTGCGAAGGCAATGGGACACCCTGCCCGCATCGCTATTATCGATTTTCTTGCCAAGCAGACAGAGTGCTACTTTGGTGATATTCACGAGGAGTTGCCGATTGCCAAAGCAACCGTATCGCAGCACCTCAAAGAGTTAAAAGAGGCGGGCTTGATACAGGGAGAGGTCGAAACACCGAAGGTTAAG
>JAZLBW010000014.1:0-37848 GCA_045613905.1 Candidatus Caccoplasma sp. | reverse complement strand
AAATATATTCCGTATCTTTGCTCCGAGGTTAATTGTTTATACATTGCAATACAAAAATAGTTAATCTTAGGGAGACTTCGGTCTCCTTTTTTTTGCATTGTCAATGAAAACTACCTTTGCACTTTCTTTTTGAAATTACGTTCTAACTTTTTTATCATAAAATTAAAAATTATGACAAATGTGCATTAAATTGGCATATCTGGCTGGTAATTTTGTGATATAAATAGAAGAAACCCCTTAAAATTGAAGATTATGGAAATGAAATCAGCTTTTTATTTGGAGTGTAATTTGGCAGGTCGCAAATATTGTGAAGCTAATGAGGTTTGGGAAGAATTATTTGTTGGTGTTGTTTTGACCCTGAAAAGGGAAAAAGATAACCGATATGACCCAAATGCAATTCAAGTTGTATATGATTCTGGTTTGGATTCTTATGTGTTGGGTTATATGCCATCTAAGTGCAACGAGGAATTGGCTAAGTTCTTAGACATGGGATGGGATGATGTTTTTTGTTGTCGTATAAGTAAAATTTCTCCAAACAATGATTACGACAATCAAATACGATTGACAATTAGAATCGTAAAAAACAATTAGCCGACATGGAGTAGGTAATAGTTATGAAGAGAAGAGGGGTGTGTCTGATTGATATGACACACCTCTCTTGTTTTTACTCCTTAACCTCTTTGAATTTACTTTTGTTTGCTCCACATTTTGGACATACCCAATCATCGGGTAGATTTTCAAATGGAGTTCCGGGAGGTATTCCTGAGTTTGGGTCTCCTTTTTGGGGGTCATATACCCATTTGCATTTAGTGCAATAATACTTTTTCATATTGTATTCTAAAGATAAAATATGATGTCGCTTATACTTCGTCGAACATATCTTTTCCAACTCCACATACGGGACATCCCCAGTCTTCAGGTATTTTTTCAAATGGTGTGCCCGGTGCTATTCCACTGTCAGGATCTCCTACTTTTGGGTCATATACCCAATCACATACTGTACATACATACTTTTTCATAATACTATTTTTTTATTGTTATAACAAGTTAATAATATGTTTGTTTTTTACTTTCCTATTTTATTACAAATAAAATCCAAATTATTTATATAATCAAATAGATTTATTATATATTTGTATCGATAAAACCGATTAATAATATTCGTTATGACTCTTCAACAGTTGGAATATATTGTTGCCGTTGACAAATACAGACACTTTGTTAAAGCGGCAGAATCATGTGAGATAACTCAATCTACGTTAAGCTCCTTAATACAAAAATTAGAGAACGAATTAGATGCAATAATATTTGATAGAACAAGTCATCCAGTAAAACCGACTGTAATTGGAGAGTCGATTATTGCTCAGGCAAAAATTATATTATATAATGCAGAACAACTTAAAGAGTTTGTTAAATTGCAAAGAAAAGAGGAGAGTGGTTCGCTTCGTATAGGAACTGTATCTACAATTGCTCCTTATATTCTTCCTAAACTATTTAAAAAGCTATCTACCGAACATCCTCAAATTCAGGTGTCGGTTGAGGAGGCAAGAATATTGACCATTACCGAGAAATTGGAACGTGCCGAGCTTGATGTTGCAATATTACCAATGCCTATTGACAATAAAGAGTTGTTGGAGATTCCTATATATAAAGAGAGGTTTATGGCTTATGTATCTCCGAGCGAATCATTCTTTGATAAAGAACAGGTGTGTGTAAGTAAAATGCCAACAGAAAACTTATGGGTATTAAGAGAGGCATACTGTCCCAATAGTGGCAAATTTGCATTTTGTTGCAAAGAGAGGGGCAATGCAGCTATTTATGAGGCTGGAAGTATAGAGACATTGGTTAAAATTGTTGATGAGAATGGTGGCTTTTCTATTATCCCGGAGTTGCATGTAGCCCTTTTGTCTGTAGAACAACAAAAGAGGATAAAACCTATGTGCAATCCCGAACCATCAAGAGAAGTTGCTTTGGTTGTAAGAAAAGATTTTGTTAAGGAACGATTGCTAAATATTCTTGCAAAAACTGTAATTGATGTTATTCCTGAACATATGGTAAATGAAAGAGTAAAGAAGTATAGCATTAAGTTATAAATCTTTACTCTCCCATTATATGCTAAACCAAAACAATTTATAATATAGAATCAATAGCTTCTTTTAATTTGTTTTTAGGAAGTCCTCCAACCATGATTCTTGGATTTTTGTCCATTGGGATAAACAATAGTGTAGGTATTGTCCTGATTCCAAAAGCGGCAGATAGCTCTTCCTCTTGGTCAACATCTACTTTGTAAATATCTACTTTACCTTCGTATTCATTTGATAATTCTTCAAGAATAGGGGATAGAGCTTTACATGGGCCACACCATTGAGCATAAAAATCAACTACGGCAGGCTTATCTCCCAAGAATTTCCAACTATCTTTATTCTCTTCTATATTCGATACTCTTTTTAAGAACTCATCCTTTGTTAAATGTATTGTTGCCATAATTAAAAATATTTATTTGTTAATAATTTCTTTTGTTTCTAATGCAAAAATAAATCAGCTATTTTAATCTATCAAACAGATTTTATATATAGAGCGATTGATATTATCAATATAAATATCAATTGCATACTAATTCAACTTGTAGAACATATTTTTTGCTTTTTGGTTCGGAGAACTATTTGTTTAAGGTTGGTATTAATTTTTTCTATTGTATATAAATTTCTTATAACGAAGAATCTAATTTATATTTGCACTTGATATTAGTGGAAAATTAAAATAGTCAGAGTCGCTTAGATTGTACAATCTGATTTTATATATAATTTTGCTATCTATAAGATTTTATTTAGATGAAGAAAAGGATTTTATTGGGATTGACACTTTTAATAATAGCATCATCTGCATTTGCAGGAGGCTTATTAACTAATACAAACCAAAGTGCTGCTTATGTGAGAAATCCATCTCGTGATGCGGCTATTGATGTTGATGCGGTTTATTATAACCCTGCCGGTGTGGCTTTTTTGGAGAAAGGTTTTTACTTGTCATTAAACTATCAAGCAGCGGTACAAAATCGTCAAATATCATCAACTTATGACTTTTACCAATATAATTCAAATAATCTTACAGGATATCGTGATTTTAATGCAAAAGTTGTAGCACCAATAATTCCATCAATACAATTTGCATATGTAATTAATGATAAATGGTCAGTTGCATCTCAATGTTCAGTAATTGGCGGAGGAGGAGCTTGTGAGTTTAAGGATGGGTTATCTGTGTTTGAGGGTATGATTGGTGGTAAAGTTTTAGCACCATATACTCTAAATCAGTCTTTAACAGCCAAGCAAATTATATATGGACTTCAAGTAGGAGCTACATATAAAATAATTGACCGGTTATCTGTCGCTATCGCTCTTCGTGGAGTGTATGCAAGTATGGCTTATCGCGGTTATATAAATGATATTACAGTCAATGGGATGAATTCTGCTTATTTTGCAAATATGGCGGCAATGCTTCCTAACGGAGATAAGAAAAGTTATCTTCTTGCAACAAGTCAATTAATATCAGATTATACGCTTGATTGTTCTCAAATGGGATTTGGTATAACTCCTATAGTTGGAGTTGATTTTAAAATGGGACAGTGGAATGTAGCTGTTAAATATGAATTTCGCACCAAACTTAGCCTTAAAAACAAATCGCACAATAGCGTAAATTTGGATGTATTGGTGCCTGAGTATAAAGATGGAGAGTCGGTTCGCTCCGATATTCCTGCACTTTTTACTATAGGTGTTGAATATTCGCCTATTAAATCATTGAGGCTAAGCGGAGGATTTCATCATTACCATGATAAAGCGGCATACGGTGTTGCTACAGATGTGAGAAATAATACTATTGAAGGGCTATTTGGTATTGAATACGATGCGCATAAGGTTGTTACAATAAGTGCAGGTATGCAACGTACAAAGTTTGGTTTTGGAGATGAACAAATAAAAGATACAAACTTTAACCTTAGTTCATGGAACATTGGCGTGGGCGCTCAATTTAATTGTACACGATTCATGAAAGTAAATGTTGGATATTTCCACACTTTCTACAAAGAGCGTATCGTGCCAAATGCTAATGGAATATCAACAATGACCAATACTTATAATCGTATAAACGATTTGGTTGGAGCAAGTATTAATTTCAAATTCTAAAATAATAGGGATATGAAAGGGAAAAAAGTTGATATTTGCAGATATAATGATAGTGCGGAAACTTTATACTCTCTTTTAGAGTCGTCGTTACAAGTAATTCCTGATTATAGAACCATATATACGATATTGGATAGTGTATATGCCAGGGTACTGAATCAAAATACATCATTCGTGACAATAAAACTTGTAGGCAGATTTGCAAAAACTGATTATCTGTTAAAGGAAAATAATGCCACTGCTGAACTGACACACTCCGTTAATGATTTCAGAGCAAGAATAAAATCTATAGATGAGTTCTCTGTTGACGAATTGGAAGAGTATTATCCATATGACATTAAAACACTTGCTCAATTTATATATTTGGTATATAAATCCCCCATACCAAGATGTATATTGGAAGTCTTCCCCGATGATGTGTTGTATAATAAGAAAGGAAATTCGTTTGCTGATTACATAAGAGTTATCGTGAACGATTGGGATGGCGAATATATATATTGTACATGCGAAGACTTTGGTTATGAATTGAAGATTCTTTATGGAAAAGAGTGTGGCATATATAAATATGATTGGAGTTATCTTTCTAATATCATAAGAAAAAACACTCAACTAAATATTATAAAGCCAATAGATGAAAATGGTATTATAATACCAGAACTTATAATACTCGAACCTGACTACTTGGTTGATATATCATCTATTGCATCTTGCTTTGAAATGCATGCAGAGGACTCAATTCTATATCTTATAAACAAGATTAAACCAAACGTAAATACAAGCGCAATACTATTGGGTAATTTGGCAGGACAGCTTCTTGATGAGGAAATACATTCAAAAGAGCATGAGACCTCGTATATTGATAGTGTTAAAAATTTCTTCAAAAAGAATTCGTTGACATTGCTTACCTCAAGCATTGAATCAGATTTTCATTTAAAAGCAAAGCAACAAAAAGAGAATATCCATACTTCAATAGGAGTGGAGTTGCCTCAAAAGGTTTCTACTTTTGATTTTGAGAAAACATTGTTAGAACCATCATTCTTTAGTGAAATGTTGGGGTTACAGGGGCGTATGGATCTTCTTCAATCTGATTTTTCTCTATTGATAGAACAAAAGTCGGGTAAATGTGGATTCCCTCAGACGAATATTGACACACCAATAGCCCTTAAAAAACATTATGTCCAAATGCTTTTATATATGGCTATATTGCGATATAATTATTCAGAACAATATAAGAAGAACAACTATAAACTAAATGCGTTCTTATTATATTCAAAATATAAAAACAGTTTGTTGGGATTGGGTTTTGCTCCTGAGTTATTATATGATTCGTTGAAAATAAGAAATGAAATAGTACGCAATGAATACAAATATTCAGAAGAAGGAGTTGATGTTTTAAAGGAACTTATTCCCGAAGATTTAAATAAGAATAACATAAATAATAAGCTGTGGAGTAACTACACATATCCGCAACTTAAGACTCTGTTATCTCCAATAATCAATGCGTCGGAATTGGAGAGAGAATATTATCTACGATTCCTTAAATTTATAGAGACAGAGCATATATATTCGAAAACAGGAAATAGAGCAAAGGAGAATTCCGGTTTTGCTTCGAAATGGCACGATACTCTCGATGAAAAACGTAATGCGGGAAATATCTATGATAAATTAACTTTAATCTCTCCAATTCAAGACAATGAAGGAGTTGTGGATGAGATTGAATTACGGTTTAATCAAACTGTAAATCAAGATGTGGCAAATTTCAGAGTAGGGGATATTGCAATATTATACCCATACAGTAGAGAAGAGGTACCAGATTTAAGAAAAACGATTGTGCATCGTTGTTCTATCGTATCAATAGATGCAGAAACAATAAAACTTTCGTTAAAAGCTCCGCAAACTAATGTAAAGTTATTCTTAAAAGATAGTGACAAGGTTTGGGCTATAGAGCATGACTTTATGGAGTCGTCATATAGTAGTCTGTATAAGGGTATGCATAAATTCCTCTCTGCTCCAAAAGAGCGCAGGGATTTGATTTTGTTGCAACGTAACCCCAAGATTGATGCATCTAAACGACTAAATGGCGATTATGGTAACTTTAATCAATTGGCATTAAAAGTTAAGCAGGCAGAGGAGTTTTTTTTGATAATAGGACCTCCCGGAACAGGTAAAACCTCTTTTGGGTTATTGACAACACTAAGAGAGGAGTTGACCGAAAAGGACTCAAACGTATTGTTGCTTTCATATACAAACAGGGCTGTAGATGAAATATGTTCCAAACTCGTAGAGGAGAACATAGATTTTATTCGTATTGGAGGGAAGAATTCGTGTAGCGAGCAATACAAAGAATTTTTGTTTGAGAATAAAACACAAAATTGCAATAATATAACCGAACTTAATAATTTGATATCAAATACAAGAGTATTTGTGGGTACAACAGCATCCATAAACGGAAATTTGTCCCTTTTTGATTTAAAACAATTCAATCTTGCCATAATTGATGAGGCATCACAGATATTAGAGCCTAATATAATAGGTATATTGTCTGAAGAGAGAGAAGGTATCCCTGTGGTTAAGAAATTTGTGATGATTGGTGACCATAAACAGCTCCCCGCTATTGTTCTGCAACCTAAAGAGGAATCAAAAACTGATTGTAAGATACTAAAAGATATCTATTTGAAAGATTGTTCCCTATCTATGTTTGAACGATTACTAAGAAGGTATGCTGAAGATGAAACCGTAACGTATATGCTAAACCAACAGGGACGTATGCATATCGAAATAACAGAATTTCCAAATATGCAATTTTATAATAATAAATTAGATATTGTACCTCTTCCACATCAAACCTGTGAACTGCAATCATTTAATGGTGATGATGCATTGTCAAATATATTGTCATCTCATAGGGTGATATTCTTTGATGCAAAAAACAGTTCTGAAAATCTTAATAACAAGGTAAATAGGCGAGAAGCAGAAATAATTGCAGATTTGGTACATACTATATATATAAAGGATAAACAAAACTTTTATATAGAAAAAACCGTTGGAGTGATTGTTCCATACCGTAATCAAATAGCAACTATTAAAAATATACTGCAATGTAGGTATCCCGAACTAAACCTCGATAAGATAACAATAGATACCGTAGAGCGTTTTCAAGGAAGTCAGAGAGATTGCATAATATATGGCTTGACAATATCTGAGAGATATCAATTGAATTTTTTAACAGAAAATTCATTCATTGAAGATGAAAAAATCATTGACCGAAAGCTTAATGTAGCCATGACTCGTGCAAAAAAACAGATGATTTTTGTTGGAAATGAAGAAATAATATCTGAAAATGAGTTATATTCTCAACTCATAAACTATATAAAACAGAAAAAATCATACTTTAAATATAATTACACACAAAAATATTTTCCTGAATATCAATGAAGTAAAAAAATATGCAAAAAAATCTTCTAAAAAATTTTGCAGATAAATAAAATTATTCTACTTTTGTAATGATTTCAAATGTGAGATAATTGCAAAATAAAAATGGAAGGTAAAGATAAAATAGGAGAAACAGGTCATGAACGATTAATCAGATGTGGAATAAGACCATCTGTTCAACGTTTGGCTGTTATGAACTACCTAATGGAGAATAAGGTGCATCCGACAGTTGATAAAATATTCAGCGATTTGTATCCTTCAATGCCAACTCTGTCACGAACAACTGTATATAATACATTAAAACTATTGGTTGAAAGTGGAGCGGCAATAATGCTTACCATTGATGAAAAGAATACACGATTTGATGCAGAGACAAAACCTCATACTCATTTTATGTGTAACAAATGTGGAGTAGTAATGGATTTAAATATAAATCCTCCCATATTAAGAGGCAATTACATTGATGAATGTGAAATATTAAATTCAGAACTATACCTATACGGATATTGTCCTGAGTGTGCAAATAAAAACAAGAACTAAAAAAGAATAATAAACTAATTAATAAACAATTTAAAAAGAAAAGATTATGGAAAAGAAATGGATTTGTACAGTATGTGGTTATATACATGAAGGTGAAAATGCTCCTGAGAAATGCCCTCTATGTAAAGTTCCTGCAGAGAAATTTCAAGAGAAAGTAGAGAACGGTAAATTGGAGTTTGTTCAAGAACACGTTATAGGCGTAGCAAAAGGTTGTGACGAGGAGATGATTAAAGATTTGAACAACCACTTTATGGGCGAGTGTACAGAGGTTGGTATGTATTTGGCAATGAGCCGTCAAGCTGATCGTGAGGGATATCCCGAGATTGCAGAGGCATTCAAACGTTATGCATGGGAAGAGGCAGAACATGCTGCTAAATTCGCTGAGCTTTTAGGAGATGTTGTATGGGATACAAAAACAAACCTTGACAAGAGAATGAATGCAGAGAGCGGAGCATGTGCAGATAAATTCCGTATTGCAAAACGCGCTAAAGAGTTGAATCTTGATGCAATTCACGATACAGTTCACGAAATGGCAAAAGACGAGGCTCGTCATGGAAAAGGATTTGAAGGTCTATTCAACAGATACTTTAAAAAATAATATATCTAAGTAGAATTTTTTCAAAGGGGAGGTTGTATAAATACAATCTCCTCTTGTTATATGTATTGATTGAATACATTGGTTGAATAGACTAAACTAAACTTTTTTGATTGATAAACATTTACTAACTTTGCAGAACCTAAAAGAGAAGTAAAGACTAAATGAATCCAATAAAAAAACTATTAAAACTCATAGTCGCACCACAAAAAGGATGGGAAGCAATATCTGAGGAGGGGGGAGCCTCAGTAGAGAACCTATCTTCATCAATATTGTATCCTATACTTGGATTATTTGCAATTATAGTATTTTTTATGGAGATAGAGTTTACTTCGCAACGAAGTGATTCGGGTATTGAAAAAGCAATACAATATGCAGTTATAGCATTTGTTCAGTTTTTTTCGACGTTCTATATAGTTGCGTATATAGCAAAAAAAATATTCAAACAATATAATACAATAAGATGTAATATATATCTTGTATATTTAGTAACACTAACCACTCTGTTTTATCTTATAATGACACTCTTTGCTGAGTATGTTGGTTATGTGTCACCGCTATCGCTATTTGTAATGTACCAAGCATGGATTGGTTATAAATATATAAACCCGGGATTTGAAAAGATTGACACAAAGTTTGTATTACTGATGTCTGTCATGACATTGATGTTCCCGTTAGTAATATCTTTACTATTACGAACCCTATTAACACTGATTTAGATGAAAGTAAAGACACAGGTAAATATAAAGAACAAACGAGCAACGTTTGATTACGAACTTATAGACAAATATAAGGCAGGAATTGTACTGACCGGAACAGAAATAAAATCGATAAGAGAGGGTAAGGCTGGTTTGGTTGATACATTTTGTTATTTTGTAAATGGAGAATTGTGGGTAAAAAACATGTATATAGCGGAGTATTTTTACGGTACATACAACAACCACAGCACACGTAGAGACAGAAAACTATTGCTCACAAAAAAAGAGTTGCGAAAAATATCAAGAACAGACAAAGAGTCGGGATTCTCTATTATTCCCACAAGGTTGTTTATTGATGAAAACGGACGTGCTAAATTGGATATAGCTGTAGCAAGAGGTAAGAAAACCTATGATAAACGTCAATCAATTAAAGAGCGAGAAGATAAACGCACAATGGACAGAATGTTTAAACAGTAACTTTACTGCAAACAATCAAGATTTTTTCTTTATTCATATCGGTGGTGGCAAAAACGTAAGTATTGCCACCATCTTTAATTTTAAGTCTTTTTCGCAACTCGTCAACTTTTAAAGGAAAATTACGAGCTGTAATATTTGCCTCGGGTAAACTCTTGTATAAATTCTTAATATCCTTTGACGAAAAGGGAACAACCTCCTCAATTTTAAATTTTCTACCTTGAAAATCCGAAATCAAACTCTCTGAAGTATAAATATGGCTGCTTTGTGCCAATTTATATGCATCATAACTCTTTGCTACAGATTTAAATGCCCCTGATTTAAGAATAGAGGCAGAGGGTTCGTAGAGATAATCCAGCGGTTTTGAATATTTAATATCAGAAATGTTTGCTTCATCGGAATATTTAAATTTGAAGACCGAAGTAGATGAGGGGAGAATATCAACACAAACAATATTTATATCCGCTGAGTTTGCTTCATTTCTATTTAATCTGAACAATAACTCTTTGCACTCATTCTTATATGATATAACATATATATCACAAACACACTCCAACTCTTTAATAGACATAGAGATATCTGCCATTGGCGAAGCCTTAATATAAATATCTTTTGCCACCTCAAACATACGAGGAAGCAACTCAACAACATTAGGTTCGCAGTCAGAAAAAGCAAACATACGTTTATTCGCTTCTCCTCTACGTGCCGGGTCTATATACAGAGCGTCGAAATTTATATCTTTTTTTAAAAAATCTGTACAATCACAGTTAACAACCTCAATATCTTTATTTAGTATTTCAAAGTTGTGTTTTGCTACTGAACAATAATCTTTAAAACGTTCAACATATGTAACACTATTTATAACAGAGGCAAAAGCCAATGAGTCAATGCCAAGACCTCCTGTTAGGTCACATATTGAATTGTATCGTCCATTTAAAAAGCTTGCCTTATAATTTGCAACAGCTTCACAAGTACACTGTTCGGCTGATAAAATAGATGGGAATAAATATTTATCGCAAGAGGCAACAAACGGAAGTTTCTCTTTAATCTTTTGTCTTGCTTCAATCTGGTTAATGGCAAATGTAATATCAAAATCGGTGACATTTGAATATTTTAAACGCAACGATAAGCAATTGTCGTTGGCATGAGAATATACAAAATCCCAAAATATATGACTTACATTTATATCAACCATATCGAAAAAAAGAGTGAGTTTGTAAATACCTGACAAAAGTAATACTTTTATAAATAATATAGCTATAAATAAAGCTACTTATCTAAACAAACCACAAGTACAGAGTGTTATTTAATTGAATTTCAAAATTTAGGATTATGAAAGGTTTATGTTTAGTAACTGCCTTTATAGGTGGTGTGGCGGCAGGAGCTGCTATTGGAATGTTATTTGCTCCGGCAAAAGGGTCAGAGACTCGTGCAAACATTTATGATTTTATGAGTAAGCATGGAATTAAGCTATCTAAGAGCGATCTTGAAGAGTTAAAACAATGCGTAACGCATGAATGTGGATGTGGAAGTGAGCCTAAAACCACTTAATGAAAACCTTTTAATTTGTTATGACAGAAAATGTAACAAACAATTTGTTGACGGAGGTTAAAGAATACCTCCGTCTGCGTAAAGATTTGGCAGAGACCGAACTAACAATAAAAGTAACGCAGCTGATAACATCATTAATTGTGGCTGTTATATCAATTGTATTCATAACTCTCTCAATAACATTTTTTGTGTTTTCGTTTGTCTTCTATTTAAGGACATATACAGACGACGTATATGCATTAATGGCAGGAGGAGTAATATTTATTCTGTTGTGGGTGGTGATATGTTTTTTGAAGAAAAGAATAATAATGAACCCAATAGCAAAAATTACAAATAAGATAATCAGCTTATGAATTACATTGATAAATTAGAAGCAAAAAGAATACTCTTAAGGGAGGATGTATCGGTTAAAGAGAAAGAAATATCAAATATCTACAAAACTCTATTTGATAATACTCAAGACGATATAATAGGCAGAATAACAAAGAAGCTATCCTTAATAACAACATTCAGCAATGGGATAAGAATAGGCCTATCGGTTTTTAAAACTATTTTTTAGAGAAAAAGCTGAATCTGACATTGAGCATAAGTGGTTTTTTACTAATTTTGTCAGACAGATTAAAGGGGAAAGACCACATAAACTATGTTAGAACGAAGAAAACATATATATCTGTTTGTAATCGCAATTATATGCTCGTTAGTTACATCAGTTTCGGCTCAGGAGTGTAGCTATAAAGAGAGGTTTTATAATCTATTTATAAGCGGAAATGTTAGCAAATGGGATGAATTAATAGCTGCATTTGAGACAGATAATACAAAGAAAAATGAAACTGCAAAATTTGAACTATTAGAATACTATTATGGGTATATAGGACATTTGATAGATATAAAAAATGAGGATAGAGCAGAAGAGTACCTAAAAAAAGCAGTACCTTTAGCAGAAGAATTAGTAAATAAATATCCGAATAACGCACTGCTAAAGGGATACAATGCAAATATCATAGGATTCCAAATAGCTGTCTCTCCATTGCGAGCAACTACCCTTGCTCGAGGAATGATGAAGAATGCAAAAGCATCAATAACACTTGCACCGGATGATGCTACAGTGAATATTCTATCAGGAAATATATTCTTATATATGCCCGATTTTATAGGCGGAGACACAAAAAAATCACTATTTCAATACAAAAAAGCATTGGCTGACTTTGAAGCAGATGAGAAATTAAGAGAAAACAATTGGATGTATCTGCAGCTAATGGTAACAATAGGTATAGTATATGAAAAATTAGAAAACTATACCGAAGCAAAAAAAATGTATGAAAAAGCGTTGAAGATATATCCAAACTATCCTCACGTGCGAGATAAAAAATATCCAAATATCCTAAAGAAAATATATAAGAAATGACAGGAGAATATATAGAAACCACACTCCAAATAACCCCATATTCAGAAGATGTGGCAGATGTAATGGCGGCACTTTTGGCAGCAGTAGGTTATGAAACATTCATACCCACAGAAGATGGAATAAAATGCTATGTTCTAAAAGAGGTGTATTCAGAGCAAGCAGTAAAGGATGCAATAGAACAAAATCCATTCGATTGCACAATAGCATACACAAGCATTGAGGTAGAAGACGAAGATTGGAACAAAACATGGGTAGAAGAGAGTTTTACACCAATTTTCATAGGAGAAGAGTGTGTAATACACTCTCCCAAAGATGCGGTAGGTGAGGATAAAAAGTACAATATTCTAATTAACCCCATAATGGCATTTGGTAGTGGACACCACCAAACAACAGCAATGATGACAAAGTGGTTGTTAAATGAAGATATTGAAGGGAAATCCGTATTGGATATGGGATGTGGAACTGCAATACTTGCAATAGTTGCAACAAAACGTGGAGCAAATAACGTATGTGCAATAGATATTGATCAACGAGCATATCGCAATGCTATTGATAATGCAACACTAAATAAATGCAACCAAATAGATGTAAGATTGGGTGGAGCAGAAGCAATAGACAGTTCAACTTTCGATATTGTATTGGCAAATATAAACAAGAACATATTAATAGCTGATATGGAAAGATATGCCAAAGCAACAAATTCAAATGGAAAATTGTTTGTTAGTGGTTTCTATACTTCAGATATAGAGGATATTGCTGCAACAGCATTAAATTATGGCTTTAATCTTGTAGATAAACAAGAAGACACAGATTGGGCATCTTTAAAATTTATAAAAGGATAAGATTTTAATTCCAGCATAAAAATATTATTTATGTATAATTGATACAAATGATTATATATTGAAATATAAACAGTATATTTGTAATAGTAATCAATATTGATTACTCCATATTTTGATAATTTGCTCAAAGCAGTCTGAATCACCACCTCGGCAAGTGAACGAGCAATGCATTACAAACGTTGAGAGTGTACGCAAAAGCGTAGGCTTCTCTCATTGTTTGTAAGGGTTTGTGGTGAACCTAGACTGCGTATGACGAGAGTCTGCGCTTTATTTTTTATAGTGAGTGCAGATTTAAGTAAAGGCGATATTGCACATAACTATAAAAATTTAAATTATGAATCCAAAAGTAGAAGAGTTCATCAACAAGATGAAAGAGGAACAAGAAAAACAGAAAAAGGAGCATCTTATCTCTTTAGGTTTAATAGATGAAAGCAAAAGTATAGAGGCTATTGAATATTATGATGTATGGGATGGGACAAATGAGTGTAAATGGATTCCTAATGAACAAAAGTATCGTAAAATAGTACAAAGATATGGAGCATTAGATGTTACAGATGAAGAGTATAAAGAAATATTGAAATATGCTCCTATTAATAAAACTCAAATGTCTGAAGATGCAAAATCTAAAAAGAAGTTTGCTCCTCAAATTAAATGGTCGAATGTAATATGTGCAATATCTATTATTATAGCAATTGTTAGTATTATTATTGGAATTATTTATGCTTGGGTAGAAGATAGCTTTATGGCTATCATATGGGTTGTTATATATCTTGCTGTTTATGTTCCGTATGCTATCGGTTTTGCAAGAATTGTTGAAGCTGTAGAAAAATACTTGCAGAAATAAATTTTTTGATATATATCACAATCTTTTTACCTCTTTTTAAACAAACTCTTTTCGTAAGGTGTTAGTTAAACGAATATAAACTAATGCCGATATGAAAAGAGTTTTTTTATTATCAGTTATGGCTTTTGTCGTAACAGTTGTTTTTGCTAAACCTTCGGGCGAAAAAGTAGAGAGGGAGAGAGCATTGATATTTATCACAGGAGATAATGCTCCTGCAGAGGTTAAAGTTACGGTCGATTTGTTTAAAGAGAGCGAATCGCCCTATTTCCAAGATCCCAGAGCTCCGCGTTTTATTATGGTTGATCGAAAGAACCGTGTTGCATTTGGTATTGGAGGTTATGTAAAAGCCACAACGTCGTACGACTTTGCCGGTGTAGCAGATGATATTGATTTTGTAACCTACGATATTCCTGTTCCTAAAGGCGATTTTGATAAGAGCCAACTACTTATGGATGCTTCAACATCTCGTCTTTTCTTTAAATTGGTTGGGCAGAATAAATATCTAAAAAAGTTTAGTGCCTACATTGAAACTGATTTTAGAGGGAGTAACTATTCTCTTCGTTTGAGACAAGCATATGTTTCGTTCAGAGGTATGATTATGGGACAAACCTGGAGTACGTTTGTTGACTTGGCAGCTATTCCTCCTACTATTGATTTTGAAGGTCCTACAGCTTCAGTCGCCGCCCGAAATGTTCAATTTAGATATACAATTCCTTTCAGAAATAATTGGGAGTTTGCATTGGCAATTGAGAACCCTAAT
Organism: Candidatus Caccoplasma sp.; assembly: GCA_045613905.1. GTDB lineage: Bacteria > Bacteroidota > Bacteroidia > Bacteroidales > G3-4614 > Caccoplasma_A. The sequence continues at coordinate 22,535 of JAZLBW010000014.1, read as the reverse complement.
TATACTGCAACAATGAATGATTTTACTCAGATTGCAAGACAACGTTGTCCGGATATTCCTATGTATCTTCAATATAAATGGCAAAATGGCTCGCATTTGAGAGTCTCTGGTATATTAAGGGGTATGAGATACAATGATTTGCTTGCAATGAAAGGTCGCACTGCTTTTGGATGGGGTGTTCAAATGAGTGGTTTGGCCAATATGTCATCTAAGTTTACTATGTATTATCAAGGTGTTTATGGTCAGGGTATATCAAGGTATATAAATGATTTGGGCGGTAATAACCTTGATTTGGCAATTTCAGAGAATGGTGGAAAATTAAAACCTATTCCAACAGCAGGCGCAGTTATAGGTTTGCAATACAATATTTTGAATAACCTATTTGCATCGGTAAATTATAGCTATCTAAGATTATTTGATAATGGTGATTTATTATATTCTCCTTCAATGTACAAACAAGGGCAATATGTTGCAGCTAATATGTTTATGACTCTTGCCAATGATTGGCAGTTTGGTGTTGAATATCTTTGGGGAGCAAGAAAAAATCAGGATGATATTAAATCTATGGCCAACAGGGTTCAGATAATGGCTCAATATAATTTTTAAGAAGCCGTTTATTTCATGAACGATTTTCTTTATTACTAATTTGGTTTGGATTAACACCCAAATAAAATTTAAATAACTTCTATAACTAATTTTATTCTCTCTCTTTAGGCTGTTTCAAAATTTTGAGTTTTGAGCAGCCTTTTTTTGATTTATAGTTAAAATGTGAGCAGACAAAGGGTATTATGTGAAATTTTATAACTAATTTTGCATCTACAGCAGGACAATCTGTCGCTGATATGTTTTAGTATTGGAGGAAAGTCCGGGCAACATAGGGCACCATATTTCCTAACGGGAAGCTATCCGCGAGGGTAGAGTAGCGTAACAGAAAATAACCGCCTCTTCGGAGGTAAGGGTGAAAAGGTGAGGTAAGAGCTCACGGGTGGCTATGGCGACATAGTTGCGGTACGTCTTATGGGTTGTAAGGTTATGTATATCGGCGCATTAGGGCTGCCCGTCCGATGCCGAGGGGTAAACCGCTAAAGCTTTATGGCAACATAAAGACGAGATAAATGACAGATACCAACTTCTGAGTTGGCACAGAACCCGGCTTATAGGCCTGCTGTTTTTTTATGTATGGGATTTAAAAATAAAATAAATCGTGCAAAGTTATTCTTAATTGAAAATATTTTGCATACCCCTGAAAGGGAACTAACAGGTTTATGGCGTAATTTACGTAAATTGGTTAACGTAATTCGTATTACTGCCAAACATTTTTTGGATGATGAATTGCAATTGCGAGCATCGGCATTAACCTACAATACAATGCTTGCAGTGGTTCCTATTTTGGCGTTGTTGATAGCAATTGCAGGAGGTTTTGGCTTTGAAAAAATAATAGAGAGCCAAATTCTTGAATCGTTCCCGGCTCAAAGAGGTGTAATTGCTACTGCATTTCAGTTTGTAGATAACTATCTTAAATTTTCACGATCGGGTGTTGTTATAGGTATTGGAGTTGTATTCTTATTATGGAGTGTGATAAGTTTGCTGTCCAATATTGAAATGACATTGAACAGAATATGGCAAGCAAAGGAGCGTTCGTTGTATCGTAAAATAAACGATTACACATCTTTGTTTATCGTATTGCCCATATTGATGATTCTTTCGTCAGGAACATCGGTGTTGATAACAACCTTTCTAAAAGATGCCGAAGAGAGTTTGGGATTTATAACTCCTCTTATTTACAAGTTATTGGAATTATCACCATATCTTTTTACAATCATATTTTTTACTGTAGCATATCTGCTTATACCCAACACTAAAGTTAAGTTTAAGTATGCCTTAACAGCCGGAATTATTTGTGGAATTGCGTTTCAAGTATTTCAATTTTTATATTTGAATGGTCAGATATGGGTATCGAAATATAATGCAATATACGGAAGTTTTGCCTTTCTTCCATTACTGTTGTTGTGGATGCAACTCTCTTGGCTGATATTCCTATTTGGTGTGTTATTGAGTTTTTCAATGCAAACGGCAGATTATGGCAATGAGGATAAACTTAAAAAAATAAGTTCTCAATATTCTGATTTTATACTGTTGATAATCTCATGTGTGATTGTTCAACGTTTTGATAGGGGTTTGCCACCATTAACCCTTCAAAATATTTCAAAATCATATAATATCCCGATAAGAGTTACAAAATTGATTGTAAACAAGTTGCTTGATGCGGGAATAGTTATCGAGACCCTTAATGACGATGAACGAGTTCCTTCATATCAGCCTGCTTTTGATATCTCAAAACTTTCAGTGGGAATGCTCTTGAATAAAGTTGATGTCGAGGGCGCAGGAGAAAAGAACTTTAGAGTTAATCGTAACGATAAATATAAATTGCAATGGGATACCATTATTGATGCGCGAAAAGGTATGTATGAAGCAACTAATGATATCCTTGTTAAAGATTTAATCATAGAACAACCTAATAAATAAATATTTATATGAAAAAGAAAATTATAACATCATCAAAAGTACCTGCCGCTATAGGCCCTTATAGCCATGCAGTGGAAGTTAATGGTTTTTTATTTGCATCAGGGCAATTGGGAATTGACCCGGCTACATCTGATTTTGTGGAAGGTGGAATTAAAGAGCAAACAGAGCAAGCTTTGAAAAATGTATCTAATCTACTTGCTGACGCAGGTTATTATATGGATAATGTTGTTAAAACAACTGTATTTTTAGCAGATATGGCTATGTTTGCAGAGATGAATGAGGTATATGCAAAATACTTCAAATTCGATTTCCCTGCACGTTCGGCAGTTGCAGTAAAAACTCTTCCAAAAGGAGGTCTTGTTGAGATTGAAGTTATTGCTTCAAAATAATTAATAACAAGTTTATAAACAAAAAATCCCAAAGGCAAGTTTGGGATTTTTTGTTATATTAATCTTAAGCGTTATTTTCTAAATACTCCAATAAATCTGCAACGACAAATGTGCTTCCTCCAACATATATTGTATCTGTAGGTGCAGCACACACTAAAGCTTTGTTATATGCTTCGGGTACTGTTTTGAATATCTCTCCTTTTAGATTGTGTGAGGATGCTATTGCTTCAAATTCTTCAACATTCATTGCTCTTTGTCCAGAAGGTTGAGTGAAATAGTATTTGGCATTTTGTGGTAATAGAGATATTACACCTTCAATATCTTTATCGTTTACCATACCGAACACAATATGAAGAGTGTTTTCGCTTTGTTCCGAAATTTGTTTGGCTGTATATGATATTCCTCCAACATTATGACCTGTATCGCATATAACCTTTGGCGATGTACTTAATATCTCCCAACGTCCGCGAAGCCCTGTAAGTTTGGTTACTTGAGCAAAACCTTCTCTTATATTTTCATCTGCAATATTATACCCTTGCTCTTGAAGTAAAGCCACAGATTGCAATATTGTTGCTGCATTTTTAAGTTGGTAGATACCTCCAAGGGCAAAGATAAGTTGCTTATATTTATCAAAATCCAAAACAAGTTTACCTTCGTCTAAATATTCATAACCCTTTAATGGAAAGTTCTTTTCTGCAAACACTATTTTTGAATTATGCTCTGTTGCTTTTTCTATAAATATTTTTGCATATCTATCGTCCCATTCGCCAATTACAACAGGGGTGTTATCTTTTATAATACCTGCCTTTTCAGTTGCTATGGCATGATATGTATCTCCGAGTAGATAAGTGTGTTCCAGGCTTATGTTTGTTATAACCGATAGAATAGGAGAGATGATATTTGTACTGTCAAGTCTTCCGCCCAATCCCGTTTCTATTACAGCAATATCAACCTTCTCATCTGCAAAGTAACTGAATGCTAATTCTGTTACCCATTCAAAAAACGAAGGAGATATTTTTTCTGCTTCAAGTTTATGTTCCTCAGTGAACTCAACAATGTAGTTTTGAGGTATCTTGTTGCCGTTTACTCTTATGCGTTCTCTGAAATCTGTCAAATGAGGAGAGGTATATAATCCTGTTTTATATCCTGCAGATTGCAGTATGGCAGCAAGTGTGTGCGAAACCGAACCCTTGCCATTGCTTCCGGCAACATGAATTGTTTTAAACCTTTTATGAGGAGAGTTGCACAGAGCATCTAATGCCTCAATGTTTTGCAATCCGGGTTTATATGCTTTTGTACCCTCTTTCTGATACAGAGGTAATCTTGTATATAGATAATTTATAGTCTCTTCGTATGTCATAATCAGTAAAGTAAATATCCTGCAATGCCGGCAATAATTACAATTAAGATAGGGTGTAATTTAGCATATTTCACCAACAGAAAAGCAACCACGCAGATAGCTATGCTTTTAGTGTAATCGGGGAAATTTTCTTTATTCATAAGTAGAAGTGCAGCAGATGCTATCATGCCAACTACAATAGGGCGAATAGCAGTAAATACACTTTTTACATATTTGTTATCTTTCCTTTTCAGAAGAATTTTACCTACAATTAACACAAGTATAAATGAAGGTAAACAAACCGCAATTGTTGCCAAAATAGAGCCTAATACAGAGCCTGTTACTTTATATCCTATATAGGTGGCACTATTTATTCCGATAGGTCCGGGAGACATCTGTGAAATTGCTACAATATCAGTAAATTCTTGAAGAGTGAGCCATGGTTGTGTCTCACCATAATGTATCACCTCAACAACCTCATGCTGAATGAGTGATAACATTGCGTATCCTCCTCCAAAACCGAATAGTCCTATTTTTAAGTATGCTATAAGTAAATTAATATATATCATATCTATTCGGTTTTAGTTTGTTTGTTACTAAGGTAGCATCTTGAAACCCCATACACTATAGCAAGAGCAATAAACATTATTGGCGACAAACCACAGAATGTAATAAGAAGAGCTGTTGCAACAGGTACCCAAAAGTTTTTTATATTTATTTTAGCCGCTTTTGCCGTTGTGAATACGGGAGCAATAATCAAAGCGACCACTGCAGGTCTTATGCCTTTAAAAATTCTTTCTACGACAGGGTTGTCGTTTATGGTTGCAAAAAATATTGCTATGGTAAGAATTACAAAGAAAGAGGGGAGAATTGTTCCTAAAGCAGATAAGAATGCTCCCCATTTTTTAGCCATTTTATTACCTACCAATACAGCCATATTAACAGCCAATATTCCGGGCATCGATTGTGCAATTGCTAAATTGTCAATAAATTCCTCTTTGGTAAACCATTTGTGTTTATCAACAATATCTTTCTCCATCATGGCAATCATAACCCAACCTCCTCCAAAAGTGAAAGCTCCAATTTTGAAGAAAGTTACAAACAGATTTAATATTGTTTTTGAGATACTATTGCTCATTATGGATTTTATTTATTTGTAATATTTTCAGCCTTGTCAATATAGAGAATACCATTAAGGTGGTCAATTTCGTGTTGAAATATTACAGCCGTAAACCCTTCTATTGTCTCTATCTTTGTCTCAAAGTTTACAGTATCGTTATACTCAATTGTTATAGTTCTATATCTTTCAACATCTCCTCTCATTCCTGGAACAGATAAACACCCTTCTCCACCTAATTCTTTGTCTCCAAAAGTCGAGACGATTTTTGGGTTTACATAGAACTCAAAAGGTTCATTCTCTTTATCAAGACGTTGAACAGCTATTAATTGTTTGCATATTCCAACCTGAGGCGCAGCAATACCAACTCCTTCGTTATCGGGGTTATTCACCGTCATTAACATAGAGTTAGTCAAATCAGCAAAGTATGAACTTGTTAAATCCTCTTTGGTTAAGGGAGTTGAAATCTCTCTTAAAAAGATAGAATCGCTTTTGGCATTTATTGTTTTTAAAGGCATAATTGAGTTTTTAAAATTGTTTATTAACTCAATTTCCTTATCGTTGAAAGTAATAGATTTATTATTACAGCTAACGAACATAGCAACTAAAAAAATTGTGGCGATTGAATATATATAACGTATATTCTTCATTAGTTTAATATTTATTAGGGATTGTTTTTCATTACTATGCGATAGAGGTTGCATCCTATAAAGTTTCCCAATACTATTGATACATAAAATACCAACACATCTGCAAGATTGTTCAATATAAAATCAAAAGGAACACTCAAGTAATAGAAGGCATCGGCTACACAGTGGGGGAATCCGCAAATAATGAACAAAGGCACACCAAATAAAAGAGGAAGGTTTTGACCTTTTCTGGCAAATGTAACAGCTGTTGTCATGATGAAACCACAACCAATTGCCAACAATCCTCCATTGATAGGACCTACGCTTAATCTTCCTTCCAATATTTTTTGAGCAGTTGCTGTTAATTCAAGAGGGCTTAATCTTGCCAATAAACCAACCAATAAACAGCCTATTATATTGCCGCCCAATACAATAAATAACTCGGTTAATGGTTCTTTAAATTGAATTTTGTTGTTTTTGTCTTTGAACTCTACAAAACCAGCTGTGCCGGTATATAATTTCATTTTATAGCTGACAACGGTCAATAGACCGAAAGCAAACAAAACGGCACCAATTATACTATATGTAGCCAAATAACCCCAACCGGCAATTCCGATTGTTATTCCTGCCATTATAGCAGCTTTAAACATTACAAATTTGGACATTTCCATTTTTAAATTCTTTATCATTAATTAAAAACCGTGCAAAGTTACTCCTAAAAATTTTATTGAGGAAATTTTATAGTGATATAAACTAAAAAAGAGGGCTTTTGCCCTCTTTAAACGTACTATTTTATTTCGATTTACAATAAATCTACCGAACGTTTGATAAATTTGCTTAATGCTTCTCCTTTTAGCATGTTGTTAGATAGGAGTGCCAAATCTATCAATTGTTTTACCAAATTGTTTTCTGTGCCATATTTAACGAGAATATCATTCTCTTTTTTACGAAGTTCTGAAACTTCGTTTTCTTTTGATTTAATATCTTCTTTTTCAGCAACAGGTATCTCTTCATCTTTTTTGCCTTGATGAGAAGCTTTTAAAGATTCAATTTCGCTGTTTAAACGAGTAATATTCTCAATAATAGGCATTACCTCAGCAGTGCAACCGTTTTCAATTTGCTCTACAACCTTTTTAGAAACAGGGTTTTCTGTGTTTATAATCAAACAATAGCTGTCGGGCATCTCTCCGTAGAAGTTCATCATTCCGGGTTGAAGAGCTGACATATCTTTCATCCTTCTCATAAACTCGTTTTGAGTTATTACAATAGGTTGGCTTGTTTCTCCAATGGCCTCAAACATTACAATAAAGTTTGTTTTCTCAATTTCGGGAATTTGAGATTTGAAAACACCTTCGGTCATCTGTTTTTGAGCCTCAGTGAGAGTTACTTCATTAGTGTTGTTTTTCTCGACAAGTTTATCTGCAACATTACTGTCAACTCTTACAAAGCGACTCTTTTCTATTTTTTGCTCCAACATTCCAATGAAGTGTACATCTAATTGACCGTCGAACAAAATGACGTTGTAGCCTTTTGCCTCAGCTGCCTCGATATAAGAGTATTGGGCTGTTTTGTCGGTAGAGTATATGTATGTTACATTGCCATTTTTGTCGGTTTGGTTTGCTTCAATCAAAGTGCGATACTCGTCAAGTGTGTAATATTTGTTCTCTGTATCTTTAACAAGAGCAAACTTCATAGCTTTTTCATTAAATTTCTCGTCCGAAATCATTCCGTATTCAATGAATAGCTTAATTTGATCCCATTTCTCTTCAAATTGTTTACGCTCTTTGTTGAAAATTTCTTGCAGACGGTCTGCAACTTTTTTTGTGATGTAAGTTGATATTTTCTTTACATTTGAATCGCTTTGCAAATATGAACGCGATACGTTCAATGGAATATCAGGAGAATCAATTACACCTTGAAGTAACATCAAAAAGTCAGGAACTATACCCTCAACAGAGTCTGTTACAAAAACTTGGTTGCAATATAGTTGTATTTTATTACGAGAAATATCGATATTGTTTGTTACTTTTTGGAAATAGAGTATTCCTGTAAGTTTAAATGGATAATCTACATTTAAATGTATCCAGAACAGAGGCTCATCCATGCCGGGATATAGTTGATGATAGAATTTTTTATAATCATCATCAGTTAAATCGGTAGGTTTTCGAGTCCAAGCGGGAGTTACATCATTGATTATATTATCTTTTTCGCTATCAACATATTTACCGTCTTTCCACTCTTGTTCCTTTCCAAACACAATGGGTACGGGTAGAAAACTGCAATATTTTTTCAACAGTCCTTCAATTCTGCTTTTATCCAAAAACTCTTGGTTCTCGTCATCGATGTATAGTATAATGTCTGTACCTCTGTCGGCTTTTTCAATTTCAGACATTTCATATTCAGGAGAACCATCGCAACTCCACATTACAGCATTAGCGCCGTCTTTGTAAGATTTGGTTCTTATCTCAACCTTTTTTGCAACCATGAAAGCTGAATAAAAACCTAAACCAAAGTGTCCGATTATGGCATTAGCATCGTTCTTGTATTTATCGAGAAACTCTTCGGCGCTTGAAAAGGCAATTTGGTTGATATATTTTTCAATCTCTTCGCTTGTCATTCCAATGCCTCGGTCTGATACAGTAAGAGTTTTTTTATCGGTATCAATTGCCACACTTACATTAATATCACCAAGTTCACCTTTGAACTCATCGATAGATGATAAAGTTTTTAGTTTTTGAGTTGCGTCAACTGCGTTCGATACCAACTCGCGCAAGAAAATGTCGTGGTCGCTATATAAGAATTTTTTAATGACGGGGAAAATATTGTCAGTAGTTACCCCAATAGTTCCTTTTTGCATTGTTATATATAATTTAAATTAATATTCCTTTTTAAGGTTTTATATCTACGATTATTCAAAAAAAATGCCACTCTGAATAGACTGACATTTTGACTTGTTTATATAATCCTTTAATCACAATTTTATACTTGATATTATCTTTTTGTCTGACTTGTTGAAATCTATAACAATAGTATTACCATTGTTTATGTCTCCTTTTAATATTAATTCAGCAATCTCATCTTCAAGATATTGTTGTATGGCTCTTTTTAAAGGTCTTGCTCCATACTGAACATCGCAACCTGCATCGGCAATAAACTCTTTTGCATTGTCTGTCAGTTCTAATGAATATCCTAAATTTGATAATCTCTTACAAAAATCTTTTAGTTCCAAATCAATGATTTTAAATATTGACTCTCTGCTTAAATTATCAAATATGACAATATCGTCAATTCTATTTAAAAACTCAGGAGAGAACGATTTGTTCAATGCCTTTTTTATAATAGAGTGGGCAAGTTCCTTATTGTTTGAGATATCGTTGGTTGTAAAACCAATTCCTTGTCCAAACTCTTTAAGTTGGCGAGTTCCTGTATTGGATGTAAGAATTATTATGGTATTCTTAAAATCGATGTGTCGTCCTAAACTGTCGGTTAATCTTCCTTCGTCCATTACCTGAAGAAGAAGATTGAATACATCGCCGTGAGCCTTTTCTATTTCATCAAATAGAACAACAGAGTAGGGTTTACGTCTTACTCTTTCTGTAAGTTGTCCACCCTCGTCATGACCTACATATCCGGGAGGCGCACCAATGAGACGCGATACGCTGAATTTTTCCATATACTCACTCATATCCACTCTGATAAGAGCGTCTTGTGAACCAAAAAGCGATTCGGCAAGTTTCTTGGCCAGATATGTTTTTCCTACACCAGTTGGGCCTAAAAACATAAATGTTCCTATTGGTTTTTGAGGATCTTTCAACCCAACTCTATTGCGACGAATTGCTTTTACAACCTTGTTTATGGCATCGTCCTGACCTATGATGCTGTTTTGTAAGACATTGCTCATGTTTAAGAGTTTTTGACTCTCTTCTTCAGCAATTTTTTTAACCGGAATTCCTGACATCATAGATACTATTTCGTCTATAGCTTGAACATCCACTATCTTTTTGTGATTTTTCAAACTTGTTTCCCATTCCTCTTTTATTTCGGCGAGTTGAGTGCGCAAACTCTTTTCGTTATCGCGATGTTTTGCCGCCAATTCGAAATTTTGTTCTTTTACTGCACCTAATTTCAACGATGCTTCTTCCTTTATCTGAGTTTCAATGATTTCAAAATCTTTAGGGGCAATAGCTTCTGTAATGTGAGCTTTAGATCCTGCTTCATCCATGGCATCAATGGCTTTATCGGGAAAGTTTCTGTCGCTTATGTATTTTGCCGTAAGTCTCACGCATGCCTCAAGAGCTTCATCTGTGTATTCTACATTGTGAAACTCCTCGTATTTGCCCTTTATTTTGTTTAATATATTAAGAGTCTCTTCCTCAGAGGTTGGGTTGACGATCACTTTTTGGAAACGACGTTCTAATGCACCATCCTTTTCTATACTTTTTCTGTATTCGTCAAAAGTCGTTGCGCCAATACATTGAATTTCTCCTCGTGAAAGAGCAGGCTTTAATATATTTGCAGCATCAAGAGTTCCTGCTGTGCTTCCCGCTCCGACAATGGTGTGTATCTCGTCAATAAAAAGAATTATATCTTTGTTTCTGTTAAGCTCAGAGATAATTGCCTTTATGCGTTCCTCAAATTGTCCCCTGTATTTTGTTCCAGACAGAATAGATGCCATATCAAGAGATACAACACGTTTATCAAATAAAATTCTTGAAACATTATGTTTTACAATTCTTATAGCCAATCCTTCAACAATGGCAGATTTGCCAACACCAGGTTCGCCAATTAAAACAGGGTTATTCTTTTTTCTGCGACTTAGAATCTGAGATAGACGTTCAATTTCGGTATCTCTGCCAATGACGGGGTCGAGTTTTCCCTCCATTGCCAATTTTGTCATGTCAATACCAAAACTATCCAAAACAGGAGTATTGGATTTTGACTCTTTCTTTTGGGTGTCATTGTCGTTATTTGAGTCATTATCATCTCCGGAATTGTCTATGGTATCGTCAAATTCGTCATCGTCATCATTTGCAAATAAAGCACTTTTCGACTCACTTATGGCGTCTTGTGGAGTAGTGGACAAATAAGAGTATAATTTCCCGTACGAAATATGTTCAGCCTCTAAAATTTGAGCCGCATTACTTGTCTGCTCTTTTAACAAAGCCAATAAAAGATGCTCGCTATCAATCTCTTCTGAGCTTAATAGTCTTGCCTCAAGAACACTGATTCTTAAAATTCTATCAGTGATTTTATCTGCTATAATATCGTTAAAGTTTAAGGAGGAGTTATCCTCTTTTATGATTTTTTTGTCAATAGACTCCTTAATCTTTTTTATGTCTGAGCCAAAATGAGAAATAGCCTCTACTGCACGTCCCGAACCTTCTCTGATTATAGCCAATAGCAGATGCTCGGGAATAATAGATTGATGCCCTGTACGTTGAGCCTCTTCCCTGCTAAATCCCAATATGTCTTTAAATCTTTTAGAGTAATTTCTTTCCATTCTTTATAAACGTATCGGCACTAAAAAAGCACCTTATTATATATTTATAACGACAAATAATGTGCCAAATTATATACTATGTAAAAATCTTTATGGATAGGTATTTAATGGCTATTGATGTAGCATTAGGCGATGGTGTGAGTGCAGCTGCAATGAGCCGTACCGTACGCAAGTTGCTGAACAATCCAACTGCACTGTTTCGTAGAGTGAGAGATAAGAACGGGCAACTACGATTGTCGCAAAACGCAAAGAACTATCACCCAGGGCGAGGAGTCTATCGCTCTGCATATCGTAACGCATTGCGTTTGACTGCCACCGAGACCAATATGGCATACCGCACAGCAGACCACACACGTTGGCAACAACTCAACTTCGTTACAGGTATAGAGATAAAGCTATCAAACAACCACAATTGCCGAGGAATAGCAAAAGGACAATTCTACGACATCTGCGATGAGCTTGCAGGCATATATCCAAAGGACTTTAAATTCAGTTTGCACCCAATCTCTTGCTCGGTGTACATCTCGAATATGGCAGAGGGAATATTAAACCTTTCTGTTAAAAAAGTATCTTATAAATAAAAGCATTGCTCAAAATTTGTTATTTATAATTGCTTGAAAGTATGATATAATTAAAAAATGTGAAGTAAATAACCTTGTTTAAATTTTAAAAATTGGGTAAAAAGTATTATCTTTATGCAGTTTTTTAATATATTCAAAATTTGAGAATAATTCAATATAAATAATGGATCGTATAATTAAAATTAACATTGAAGAGGAGATGAAAAAATCGTACATCGATTATTCGATGTCGGTTATTGTTGCCCGTGCATTGCCCGATGTTAGAGACGGTTTTAAACCTGTTCACCGTAGAGTGTTGTTTGGTATGAACGAATTGGGTAACAACTCCAATAAACCTCACAAGAAATCAGCAAGAATTGTTGGTGATGTATTAGGTAAATATCACCCTCATGGAGATTCTTCTGTATATTTGACAATGGTTCGTATGGCGCAACCATTCTCTATGCGTTATATGTTGGTTGACGGACATGGTAACTTTGGTTCTGTTGACGGAGATAGCCCTGCAGCTATGCGTTATACCGAGGCTCGTTTGTCGAGAATTGCTGAAGAGATGCTACAAGATATCGATAAAGATACTGTAGATTTCCAAAACAACTTCGACGATACACTGCAAGAGCCTGTTGTATTGCCTACAAGAATACCAAACTTGCTTGTTAACGGTGTTTCAGGTATTGCAGTAGGTATGGCTACCAATATGCCAACTCACAACCTTGGTGAGGTTATTGATGGTGTAGTTGCCTATATCAACGATCCCGAAATATCTATTGAAGGGTTGATGCACTATATTAAAGCTCCCGATTTCCCAACAGGTGGATATATCTATGGCTATGCCGGAGTTAAAGAGGCATACGAAACCGGAAAGGGTAGAGTTATAATGCGAGCTAAAGCCGAGATTGAGATGGACGGTAATCGCGAGAAGATTGTTGTTACTGAAATCCCTTACGGTGTAAATAAGGCTGAATTGATAAAAAATATTGCAGATTTAGTTGAGGACAAACGAATAGAGGGTATCTCAAATATCAATGACGAGACAGACAACCGTTCAGGTATGCGTATTGTAATTGATGTTAAGAAAGATGCTAACTCAAATGTAATATTGAATAAACTATATAAGATGACTGCTTTGCAATCGTCGTTTAGTGTAAACAATATTGCATTGGTTGAGGGTCGTCCTAAACTTCTTAACCTTAAAGATTTGATTGAGGCGTTTGTTAAACACCGTCACGAAGTTGTTATACGTCGTACAAAATTCGAACTTAACAAAGCTGAAGAGAGAGCTCATATTCTTGAAGGTTTGATTTTGGCTTGTGACCACTTGGATGAGGTTATTGCAATTATCAGAGCGTCTAAAACTCGCGACATGGCTCGTGAGAACTTAAGAGAACGCTTTGGGTTGTCAGATGTTCAAGCAAAAGCAATTGTAGATATGCGTTTGGGTCAATTGACAGGAATGGAGCAAGAGGATCTACGCGAGAAATACAATATGACAATGGAACAAATTGCATACTTGAAAACTATTTTGGAAGATAATGCAGTTTGTATGAAAGTTGTTACTGATGAGCTATTGGAAATTAAAGAGAAATATGCCGATGAGCGTAGAAGCGAAATTGTATATGCTTCAGAGGAGTTTAATCCCGAAGACTTTTATGCTGATGAGGAGATGATTATCACAATCTCACACATGGGTTACATAAAACGTACTCCTTTGGCTGATTTCAGAAGTCAAAATCGTGGTGGAGTAGGTGCTAAAGGTAGCGAAACAAGAGACGAGGACTTTATTGAGTATATATATCCTGCATCAATGCATAACTACATGTTGTTCTTTACACAACGTGGTAAATGCTATTGGATGAAGGTATATGATATTCCTGAAGGAACAAAAACATCAAAAGGTCGTGCAATTCAAAACTTGTTGAATATCGATTCTGATGATAAAGTAAATGCATTTATCAGAGTTAAAAACCTACAAGATCCTGAATTTAACTCAACTCACAATTTGGTGTTCTGTACTAAACAAGGTATTATCAAGAAAACAAAACTTGAAGCATACTCTCGTCCAAGACAAAATGGTGTTAACGCAATTATCATAAGAGAAGATGATCAAGTGATACAAGTTGGTCTTACTAATGGCGATTCTGAGATAATAATTGCAAACAAATATGGTAGAGCAATTCGTTTCCATGAAAGTAAAGTAAGAGAGATGGGACGTATGTCAACCGGTGTTAAGGCAATTACTCTCGACGAGGACGGACAAGACGAAGTTGTAGGAATGGTTTGTATAAACGATAAAGAGAGAGAGAGCATTATGGTTGTTTCGGAACAAGGTTACGGAAAGAGATCATACATCGATGACTATCGTATAACAAACCGTGGTGGTAAAGGTGTTAAAACAATCAATATCACTGATAAAACAGGTAATTTGATAGCAATTAAGAGTGTAACAGAAGATAATGATTTGGTAATCATTAATAAATCGGGAATAACTCTTCGCATGACTCTTGAAGATGTTAGAATTATGGGTAGAGCAACTCAAGGAGTTCGACTTATAAATTTGGAGAAGAGAAATGACGAAATTGCATCGGTTTGTGTTGTTGATAAAGAAGAGGAGCAACCTGTTTCGGAAGTAACAGAGGTTGTTGAAGGAGAAAATACTACTCCCGAAACTAACATTGAGACTGAGGTTACAGAATAAATAAAAGAGTAATAAAAATACATTTCAAAAATAAATTAACATGAAAAAAATCTTTTTAATCGCAGCATTGGCAATAGTTGGTACTGCTGCATTCGCACAAAAGAAAAATGTGAAAATAGCAGAGATTGCTACTTGGGATACAGAAACTCCTAACTTTACTGAGGCTCGTCAATGTATTCAACAAGCAATGACAGATCCTACAACCGCAAATCAAGCAAAAACATATCAAGTTGCAGGTTTGGTAGAGATTGCGTACTTTAAATTTAATTCAGGTTCTTTGAATGATGATGTATATACAGCTCTTAAAAATGCATATCCATATTTGTTAAAAGCTGTAGCTCTTGAAAGCGTTCCTGATGAAAAAGGTAAAGTAAGCAACAAATTGACAAAAGTTATTGCTAAAGAGCTTGAAACAGTACAAGAGTATTACTACTATGGTGGTGGACACTTTATAAATGCAGGTGATCAAAAAAGTGCATACGAAATGTTCAGCATTATGGGAGACATATGTACACAAGGTTTCATGGCTAACTCTAAAATCAATTGCCAAGATACAATGCACATGCAAGCAAGATATTTTGCTGCAATGACAGCTGTTCAAATGGGAGATTATGATTCAGCTATCAAATCATTGGATTTAGCAAAAGCAGATAACTACAATGCTTGTGATATTTATAATGCTTATGCATATGTATATGAGCAACAAAAAGACACAGTAAATCTTGTGAATATATTCAAAGAGGGTCTTAAAAATATTGGTGCAGAGATTAATGGTAAAGAGTATGCTTTCTTGCCTCGTTTGATTAACGTATATATTAATCAAAACAATACCAATGAGGCTATCGCTCTTATCGAAGAGTCTTTGGTGGAAAATCCTAACGATTGCGAGTATTTGAAACTATTAGGTTCGTTGTACTACGAGCAAAAAGATGAGGCAAAAGCAATTGCTACATTGGAGAAAGCTATCGAAATTGATCCTACATATGCAGAGGCATACGGAGAGATTGGCCGTATATTCTACAACAATGCTATTACAATCAGCAATCAAGTAAGCGAAATTCAAGATAACAACGAATATAGCAAAGCTCGTGAGGAGCAAGTAAAACCAGCTTTCTTAAAAGCTGCTCCTTACTTTGAAGAAGCTCTAAAACTCGATCCAACAGAGTTCTCTTACATGAACAGTTTAAGAAACATTTACTATAATGCAGAGGATGGAGCAAATCTTGAGCGTATAGAAAAAATGTTAGGAGAATAATTTCAGAGAGGTTAACATATTCTGGAAAAGGACGATTTTAAAATCGTCCTTTTTTTGTAAAAAAGAGTAATAAAAATAGTTATTAAAATAAAAATTGATTACTTTTGAATAGTTTTAACAAGAAACATATATTATGGCAATTTTAACTAAAAATAGTAATTACAAGTGGGAGTTTGAGAATATTGGTGGCTCAACACGTGTCAGAATTGAAACAGGAGAAGATATTGCACATCTATCGGAATTGGATCCTAAAATGTGGACAGTATTGTCTTGCCCTATAAATGGATTGGAAATAGACGATAAAAGTCTTGCATATGTTGATTCGGATAAAGATGGAAAGATTAGAGTTAATGATATTATATCCACATCAAATTGGATTATAAATGCAATAAAAGATGTTGATTTAATATTGAAAGGCGATAGTTCATTTGATATTAATAAATTTGATACAGAAACCGTTGAAGGTAAAAAACTCTTTGATGCAGCAAAGCAAATATTGAAAAACCTCAATAAAGAAGGCGATATAATTTCTATCTCAGATACAACAGATATAGCGGCAATTTTTGCAAAAACACGCTTTAATGGAGATGGCGTTATAACTGAAAGCACAACAGATAATGCTGATGAGAAAAACGTTATTGCATCAATAATTGCAACAATTGGTGGTGTAGCAGATAGAAGTGGAGAGCAGGGAGTTAATACAGAAAAAATAGAGACGTTCTATAAATTATTGTCCGACTATATTGCGTGGAATCAGTTGTCGGTTGAAGCTCCATACGGAGATAAAACAGATAAGGTAATTGATGCATATAATGCCTTGGATGCAAAGGTGAAAGATTTTTTTATGAGATCTAAATTGGCATCATTTTCACCTGACAGTATAGTTGCTCTCGATGTTCAAACTTCAAGAATTGAGTTGATAAGTGCTGATAATCTAACAGAAAAATTGGATGAGATTGCTTCGTATCCAATAGCAAGAGTGACTGGAGTAGGGGAGATAAACCTTGAGGGCGCAATAAATCCTGTATGGGCATCTTATTTTGAAACATTGAAATCTGCTGTATTCGAAGGTAAGAAAAAACTTACCGAATCGGAGTGGATTGCAATAAAAGATACATTCTCTGCATACTTACAGTGGAAAAATTCAAAAGTAGGAGCAGAAGTTGAAAGTTTAGGAATAGATGCAATAAAGAAAATTATTGAGCAAAATAATAAAGAGGCTTTGTTGGCATTGATAGCCGAAGATTCTGCACTAAAGGAGGACGCAGAAAATATAGAGATGGTTGACAAGTTCCTTCATATTTATCGCGACTTCTACAGACTATTGAGAAATTTTATAACTCTCCACGATTTCTATACTAAGGATAAGAACGTAAAAGCAATATTCCAATCAGGCCGTCTTATCGTGGACCAAAGAGAGTGCTATTTTTGTATGAAAGTTGCTGATATGGCAAAACATAATACAATGGCTGCTTCAAGCGGAATGTTCTTAATATATTGTGATTGTGTGGCAAAAGATAAACCTGCAAAACTCTCTATTGTAGCTGCAGTTACAGTAGGTAACATCGGAGATCTTGTTGTTGGTAAAAATGCGATTTATTACGATAATGAAGGAGGGGAGTGGGATGCTGTTATTACCAAAATAATAGATAACCCTATAAGTATATCTCAAGCATTCTGGTCACCATACAGAAGAATAGCTACTGTGGTAGAGAATCTTATTAATAAGAGTGCTGCAGAGAAAGATGCAAAAATAATGTCGGATGCGACAGCAAAAATTAATTCAGCACAAACAACAATGAAAGAGTCAGGTGCCAATCCTGATGCAGCAAAAGCAGCGGCACCACCATTTGATATAGCCAAGTTTGCCGGAATATTTGCTGCCTTAGGTATGGCTTTAGGTATGATTGGAACTGCACTTGTTGCTGTATTTGAGGGACTTGCAGAATTATCGTGGTGGAAGTTGATATTGGTTTTTGTTGGAATAATGCTAGCAATTTCAGGACCTGCAATGATTTTGGCATGGATGAAACTACGTCGCAGAAATATAGCTCCATTATTAAATGCTAATGGTTGGGCAGTTAATGCATCTTCTAAAATCAGTATTCCTTTTGGCGAGACTTTAACAGATTCTGCAAAATTCCCTAAATTAAAACTTCAGGATCCATATAAAAAGGCAGGAATTCCTACTTGGAAAAAATGGATGATAACAATTATAATCTTAGTTGTTGTATTTATAGGACTATGGTTGTTTAATTTGTTATCGTTTGTAAATTTGAAATCGCCATTGCCAAGATATAATAAAGTTGATGTTGTTGAGGAGGTTGTTTCAGAAGAAGTTTTAAATAATGATTCAGTAACTGTTTTAGAAAATGAATCAACAATAACAGAATAATAAAATATTTGTTTTAAAACTAAATGAGGGAGATACTTGAAATCTTCCTCATTTTTTATTGAATCTTATAATTAAATCCCTCTGTTATTTACAAATCTCCTTTTGTTCTATAATTAGTATTATGTTAAATAGATTTTAGAGAAGATTTACTTTACTCCTATTCTCAACTATTTTTCGATCCTCAACTATTTTTAGGAAGTTTCGTACATAAAACTTTTTTGATATTTAGAATATTATATTTATGATATTTATTTCATAAATTTGTAAAAACGACTACAGTATGAGAAAAATAATTAAAAATTTAGGATTTTGGATATTGGTTGCAATGCTTTTGGGTATTGTAGTCGGTATCTTCATGGGGAATAATGCTTCTATATTTTCTCCACTTGGTACATTGTTTATACAATTGATAAAAATGCTTGTAGTTCCGTTGGTGGCTGTGTCAATTATTTCGGGAGCAGCAACTCTTGGTGGTAGCCGTTCTGCTGGGAAAATAGGATTTGTAAGTATTGGATTTATTATGTTAACAACAATAGTATCCG
Source organism: Candidatus Caccoplasma sp. (assembly GCA_045613905.1). Classification (GTDB taxonomy): domain Bacteria; phylum Bacteroidota; class Bacteroidia; order Bacteroidales; family G3-4614; genus Caccoplasma_A. The sequence goes on along the minus strand of JAZLBW010000014.1, from coordinate 3,570 downwards.
TATTGCTTGCCCTATTTTCAGGAGAAATATTTAAACCGGGAATTGGGCTGAGTTCTGAAGGAATAAGTGCTATTGTGTCTGCCTCTGCCTCGTCTGCAGAACTCTCACATAATAAAGATATGTCGTTTTGGGGAATCTTAATTGGCATGATTCCTGAAAATCCCATTAAAGCATTTGCCGATGGTAATATTCTTCAAATAATTTTCTTTGGATTATTCTTAGGCTTTGGTATATCTGCTATACCGAACAATAAGCGAGAAAAACTTGTAAAAGGGTTAAACTATACTCTTGAAGCGCTTATATGGTGCATAACTAAAGTAATGTATATTGCTCCAATTGGAGTGTTTGGACTAATGGCTGAAGCTACAGGGACCTTTGGCTTTGATGTTTTATTAAAAGTGGCCAATTTATTGTGGGTTAATCTGTTGGCTGTAGTTGTGATGGCTCTTTTGGTCTATTGCCCGTTAATAATTCTTTTCTCAAAAATAGATATTAAAACATTCATTAAAAGGATGTTGCGTCCACAGATTATAGCTTTCTCTACATCTTCATCTATGGCAACGCTTCCTGTAACAATGAATGCCTGTGATGAGATGAACATCACCAAAGAGGTTTCGGGTTTTGTCATTCCTTTGGGTGCGACAATAAACATGACAGGAAATGCAATATATTACACTCTTGTTGCATTGTTCTTTGCGCAGTTTTATGGTATTGAGTTGGCTATACCTCAATATGTGGCAATTGCAATAACAGCATCGTTGGGAAGCATCGGACAAGCCGGAGTCCCCGGTCCTACCCTCATGGTTGTTGCCGTATTGGCTTCGGCTGGTATCCCATTAGAAGGTTTACCTTTGTTATATGCTTTAGACAGAGTTTTTGATATGGTTCGTACTGTGCTTAATATAACAGGAGATGCCGTTTGTGCTGCTGTAACAGATAAGTTAGCAGTATCAAAGAAATAATGATTGTATTATTCCGGATAAATCATCTTTTTTGTAACACCACCGTCAATGGTAATACATTGACCGTTGATAAAATTGTTATTTTCGTCGCAAAGGAATAGGCATGTTCGTGCAATATCGTCAGCAACTCCAACTCTTCCTGATAGATGAAATCTTTTATCTTCCGGTCTGATAATTTCGTTTTCGTTCACACTAATCCATCCGGGAGCAATACAATTAACCGTAATGTTGTATTGTGCAAGTGAAACAGCCAAGGCGTGAGTCATTGACCATATACCTCCTTTCGATGCAGCATATGCTTCACTACCCTCTTCACTTTGTAAATAGCGTGTTGAACAGAGGTTTACAATGCGACCATAGTTGTTTGAGTTCTCGATACGAGAGCGATGTTTAGCCAACAAGCGAGATGTAATAAAGGCACTTCGTAGGTTTACATTAATAACATCTTCAAAATCCTCTACTGTTGTTTCAGTAATAGGTGAAAACTTGCTTATACCAACGTTATTGATAATAATATCAATATCTCCCCATTCATTAAGAATTGTATTGATGCAGTTTTCAAGACATTCTTTATCTCTTACATCAACTTCAAAAAATTTAGCACCACACTTTTTTGCGACATCATTACCCAATTCTGCATTAATATCACAAAAAGCAACCCTATCCCCTACTTTACTAAATGTTTCAACAATACTGCGTCCAATTCCATGTGCGCCACCTGTTACAAAAACTCGTCTGTTCATTTTTTATATAATAATATCGCAAATATACTACAAAATAGTTTCTGTTTGTTATTTTTGTAATAAAGATAGTAAGTAGATGGTAAATAATATTCTAACCGAAAAACATCCATTAAAACCATTTCTTCCAACTAATGCAAAGGTTTTGATGTTAGGAAGTTTCCCTCCAAAACAAGACCGTTGGTCAATGGAATTCTTCTACCCAAATTGGATTAATGATATGTGGAGAATAATAGGATTGTTATTCTTTAATGATAAACAATATTTTGAAGTAAAGGGAGAAAAACGTTTTAATAAAGAACTTATTGAGGAGTTTTGTATAAACAATGGTTTGGCATTATATGATACAGCATGTGAAGTGAAAAGGCTAAAAGATAATGCTTCGGATAAATTTCTTGAAGTTATAACCGTTACAGATATTTCTGAACTATTAAAACAATTACCCAATTGTTCTGCAATTGTAGTTACCGGGCAAAAAGCTACAGAAATTATATGTCAGACATTTAATTGTACGGCTCCGGCTATCCGGCTATTGGTAACTATACAAATATACAAATATCTTCAAAAGAATTGCAGTTTTGGAGAATGCCATCCTCGTCAAGAGCATATCCAATGAGATTGGAGAATAAAGCAATTTTCTATAAGACGATGTTTGAATCTTTACTTTGATTTGTTTATTATATAGATACCTCCTGCAGACAGAATTGCAGCAATAACGTAGTTATAATAGAAAGGCTCGCCTAAACATAAACACGAAGTTATAACTCCAACAACAGGGATAAAGGAGTTGAATATAGCAACCTTACCTACTGGATTACAACTTATTAGCTTATTGTATAGTGTAAATCCTAAAGATGATATTGCTATAAGAAGTAAAAGTATAACTACTCCGTATAATGTTATGTTGGGTAGAGTTCCTCCCATTAAAGCGCCAGGGATTACGAGTAGTACTCCTCCTAAGGCAAGACTATATCCTGTGCCTACAAATATATCTACTCTCCTACTCAATCCTCGAGTCATTAATCCTGCAACGGCAGAACATAGTGCATTTAGGATTATCATCCCATCGCCAAGGATCGTAAAGCTCGAACTGCTTCCGCCTATTCCAAGGTTTAGTGCCAATACCCCTGCAAATCCAACAATACAACCAATAATTTTCTTTAGTGTCAGTTTGTCTGTCTTAAAAAACATACAAGCCAACAGTACTAAAATAAATGTTCCTAAAGAGTTAAGGATTGAGGCTCTTGCTCCTTGACTATGTGATAGCCCTATATAAAAGAATGCGTAATGTAGAGCTGTATTCATCAGAGAGAATACCAATATATATAGCCAATCAATTTTATGTGAAACAGAGAATTTTCTATTGGCAAACCGAGCTATGGTTAAAATGATTATGCCCGATAAAGTGAATCTTATTCCGGCAAACATAATCTTGCTGCCTGTCATATCAGATGTAATCTCAAACTCTGCAAATCCAAGTTTAATTAGAGGGTATGCCCATCCCCATGCTATAGCTGCTGTTAAAGCAAACAAAACTACCCATACCGGTTTACTAAATATAGATGTTTGAGATTGATTCATATATGACTTAATTTTTCGCTTGCAAAATTAATAATAAAATGGGTTAATATGAATAAAAAAAGAGCCATAAGGCTCTTTTTTTAGATTATGACTATTTATATAGTTTTTATTACCATAGACCAATCTTTTGTTGCCGTTGGCAATCGCATCCCACGTGGCATAAACTTCGTCTATGCTGCGTGCGATTTATTTTCAACAACTGCCTCTATAGTCGTAATTGTTGTTTCCCATTGAGTCAGTTGTTGTTGCTACGCAAACAAAAACCGCACGGGCATAAACTTCGTCTA
>JAZLBW010000013.1:0-3637 GCA_045613905.1 Candidatus Caccoplasma sp. | reverse complement strand
ACATTGATACCAACCAAAATGCGAATCTTGGGAGTTTGTTGTATAAACTTTCTAATACGGAAATATCCCGATGCTCGGAAATATCCGACAAGAGCATCAAAGAAATGCACTTTTTTATATTTGAATACTCCTTCTATTTTTTCAAGAAGGGTATTTTCTTTTTCATTTGTGAAAAAGTTTGTTCCCATATCTATTGTTTTGTAATAACGATTAGTTCTCTGGTATCAACATCTAACACTTTTGCAATATTCACCAGCATCTCCAACGATGGCTGCATTTTGTTAGAGCACCATTTGGAAACGGTTGAGGGGTCTTTGCCAAGTTGTTCGGCAAGCCATTTGCCGGTTTTCTTTTGTTCAACCAATACTACTTTTAGTCTATTTAAATCTTTCATTATTTACACATTTTATTGGCGTATTACGCAAATTTAATGCAAGGCGAGAGAAGAACAAAATAAATTCATTTATTTTTTATCCCTAGTCTTAGTTTTTTATAGGAATAGTTTCCTAAACTTATTGAGCTTGGATGAAAAATAAAATTTAACAATAGGGGATTAATCTTTATGCTAAATTAACTAAAGTGAAAGATGTTCTATATTTGTTTTGCATCTAAAAAAGCAGACAATTATGCAACGAAATAAAATAACAGCTGAGGTTAAAGCGGGAATAGAGTCAGTAGGAAAATTTCTTGGCAAAATAAATCCAAGCTCTCCTTATCAAGATAAATTAAAACGTGATATTGAATATATTTCTAGTATATTAAAATATGGAAATTTAGAACAATTAATAAGGTGTAATTTATTGATTACCAAAGAATATTCATATGCCCTTACTTTACATGGATTTTACGAAGTGGATGAAAATGAAATTCGAAAAAGAAGCTATAGTTGGAATTATGATATTCTTAATAAGGTAAGGGATTGTTTACGAAAAGAGCTATCAATTATATCTGCTTTGTCGTCTGTGGAAGAAGTGCTTCCAAGATATTTCCATTGACAAATTATTTGAACGGGAATAAAACTTACGGAAATTATACCCGATTGGGTATAAACAGTTATGAGTCGTTTGCGATCGGATAGTGTTTTTAGCTACAAGCTATATTTGAGTTTCAGTTGACACGTTGGTTGACACAAATGTGTCTTTTTGGAGGCTTTTTGCTTAAAAAATGGCAATAAAAAAAGAGAGCTACATTTCTGTAACTCTCTTACTTTCAGTGTGGTGCCACCAGGAATCGAACCGGGGACACAAGGATTTTCAGTCCTTTGCTCTACCAACTGAGCTATGGCACCTTGCTGATTTGCGGTGCAAAGATATGATAAGTTTTTGGTTTGTGCAAATATTTTGATAAAAATCTTTTAAAAATTTTTTGTTTTTGTTTTTTGCAGTATCTTCGCAAGATAATTGGATGAGGGGAGCAATGGTTTGGTTATTAGAGCTTATTATCTTCTGTATTTTATTGGTTTGAGCGACAAATGGTCAAAAACATCTGTCGTTTTTTATTGCAAGTAGTTTCTGTTTGATAAAATAATTCATATATATGGTTTCAGTTGATGGGTTAGCAGTTGAGTTTGGAGGAACAACGCTTTTTAGCGATGTGTCGTTTGTTATTAATGAAAAGGATCGTATTGCTCTAATGGGTAAGAACGGTGCAGGAAAGAGTACTTTATTGAAGATTCTTGCCGGAGTACGCACTGCTACTCGTGGTGTGGTTTCGGCTCCTAAGGATGTTGTTATTGCATATCTTCCACAGCATCTTATGACCGAGGACGGACGTACTGTATTTGAGGAGGCTTCGCAAGCTTTCGCTCACTTGTATGAGATGGAGGCTGACCTTGATCGTTTGAATAACGAACTTGCTACCCGTACCGACTACGATAGTGACGAGTATATGGCTCTTATTGAGGAGGTGGCAACAAAGAGCGAGAAGTTTTATGCCATTGATATGACTCACTTTGAGGAAGATGTTGAAAAAACTCTTCTTGGCTTGGGTTTTGAACGTAAGGATTTTGACCGTCAAACGAGTGAGTTTAGTGGTGGTTGGCGCATGCGTATCGAACTTGCCAAGATGTTGTTGCGTAACCCCGATGTGTTGTTGCTCGACGAGCCTACTAACCACCTCGATATTGAGTCGATAGGTTGGCTCGAGGAGTTCCTTGTCAACAACGGAAAGGCTGTGGTTGTAATCAGTCACGACCGCAAATTTGTGGATAACATAACAACTCGCACCATTGAAGTTACAATGGGTCGTATATATGACTATAAGGTAAACTATTCGCAATATCTTGTTTTGCGAAAAGAACGTCGCGAACAGCAGCAAAAGCAGTTTGAGGAGCAACAAAAGATGATTCAAGAGACAAAAGATTTTATTGAACGTTTCAAGGGTACATACTCAAAAACTTTGCAGGTGCAAAGCCGAGTGAAGATGCTCGAGAAGCTTGAGATAATTGAAGTTGACGAAGAGGATACATCTGCGTTGAAACTAAAATTCCCACCATCTCCACGTTCGGGACAGTATCCTGTAATCATGGATAACGTCGGCAAAGCTTTTGATGACAAACAAATATTTTCGGGCGCAACACTAACCATTGATCGTGGCGACAAAGTTGCTTTTGTGGGACGTAACGGAGAGGGAAAATCAACTCTCGTTAAGTGTATAATGAAGGAGTTGGAACATGAAGGATCTCTACAATTGGGACACAACGTGCAGATAGGTTATTTTGCACAAAATCAAGCTTCGTTGCTCGACGAAGAGTTAACTGTATTTCAAACAATAGATGATGTGGCAAAAGGCGATATTCGTAATAAAATTCGCGATATGCTCGGTGCTTTTATGTTCGGAGGAGAGGCGAGTACTAAAAAAGTTAAAGTACTATCGGGAGGAGAACGTACTCGCTTGGCGTTAATGAAGCTATTGTTAGAACCCGTAAACTTGTTAATTCTCGACGAGCCCACCAATCACCTCGACCTCAAAACAAAAGACATCCTTAAACAGGCGTTGATAGCTTTTGATGGCACTCTTATTTGTGTAAGTCACGACCGCGATTTCCTTGATGGATTGGTAAGCAAAGTATATGAATTTGGTCATGGCAAGGTGCGCGAACACCTTTGTGGAGTATATGAATTCCTTGCAAATAAGAAGATGGAGGAACTTCAGGAGTTGGAAAGAAAACAGAAATAAAAAAAATCTTGTGAACATTTTCCGTCACTTATTTGTTATTACATGATAACAAAAGAAGGCAGCTTCGAAGATGAATTATTGAAAATTCTGGCGTATTTATATCGGTATGCCAATAAGCTCACCTGTGACATTGAAAGGGCAAAAGATTTGTTGCAAGATACCTGACTCAAAATACTTGACAACAAGGAGAAGTATGTTCGCAAAGACAACTTCAGAGGGTGGGCTTGTATGGTTATGAAAAACACTTTCATAAATAACTGCCACAAAGAAAATCGTATTTGTTCGTTGGATGATTATAACATAGAGCGGTATTCTATATACATACCTCATGAATCGGGGCTGGGAATAGAGGATGTAAACTATACTCTCGAAGATATTAACCGGGCTCTATCATCTTTCGCAAGTATCTATAGCATCCCAATCTCAATGTATCTTACAGGTTACAAATATGAAGATATTG
>JAZLBW010000012.1:0-10401 GCA_045613905.1 Candidatus Caccoplasma sp. | reverse complement strand
ATTTTATTGTTTTTTATATTCTATATCGCAAAATAGTTTCGGTTTCTTTTATTCTCTTTTTGACATCTTTCCTTTCTTAACTTTTGGCAATAGCCCGCTATTCCCTGCAAGTTGCGAAATAAAATCTATTCAAAAATAGCTATAAAATAATTCCGAAATAAAATTTAAACAATTTCCGGTAGTTTCGCTTCGCTTAACCCGGTCTTACAGACCATTTTATATTTTTCGGACGCACGATCGTGCATCCCTACATAAAAACTACTCGTAGGGGAGGTTGAGTTTACGAGACCGAAAGCTATCATTATTTCGGACACAATAAATTGTATTCCTACTTTTTGGGTCTGCAAAGACCTTTGGTAAACTCCGTTTGCCATTTAATAGCCGTAGGTTTAAAACCTACGGGAAAGAGCGTAATTTCCTTTCTCCGTCTGAAGGACGGGAATATAAAGAGACGAGCTTCTCGTCTTTGCAGACGGAGGGGAATATTCATTATTATACCACGGGTTTACAGACCATTTCTCTCGGACGCACGATCGTGTATTCCTACTAAAATGGGCATTAAGAACAATTGAGTAATTAGAGTCATTAGGCTAATTGGAGCAATAATAACTAAAAACTTAGAATAAAATACCATTATTTCACTTATTGTTCTTACATTTGTAGATTAAGATTATTTATTTCTATTGAACTATTCTTTTTAGAGATATGAGAAAGGTATTTTCTTTTGTTTTGTGGAGTTTATTGCTATGTTTGGCTACTCCTGCCATGGGACAGTTGAGCGAATTGTCGGGCAAGGTTATTAAAAGTATTGGAGAGGAGGCTACTTCACTTACAACCAATCAATGGTATTTGATGTATAACAGAGGACGTCAGACTTATGCTTATGAGAATACAGGGCATAATATGATTTTTGTTAAGGCTACTGATGTGCCTGTTGCAGGTGATAATGCAGATGAGAAATGTGCCTTTCTAATTAGACTTGTTGAGGGGTATAGCTCGGGACAATACTTTTTGCAAACAGGGCGTGGTAACTACTTTGGTAGTTTGACTCAAGGTAGTAGTAACAGTGTTACTTCAGGCAAGAGTGTTTATTATACATACGGTACTATTAATGGTAGTGCCGGGCACTTCTATTTTAACGATGCCAATGGTAAAATTATGGATGCCAACGGCCCTGGCGATGCCTCATTGGCGGGTTGGAACGATGGTGTTGTTTCATCGCTTAACGGTAATAACGACTGGGCTTTGTATGCTGTTACTATTGGTGAAGATATCAACCTTTCGGGCGAGGAACTTTTAGAGTATCAGTTAGAGAACTACTCTCTTTTCAGACTTAAAAACCGTAATGCTTACTCTACAGGATGGGCAAATCCTATGCTATCAGAGAATGACAACAACAATTTGAGCATTAAAAATAAGATTTCAAATACAGACCTTTCTCAAATTTGGATTATTGAGTCAAGTGGAAATGGTTACACTTTGCGTAATGCTAAAACCGGCAGATATATTAATGGCTTGAATACCGGTTCAACAAGTACTTCAAGCACTGAGTCAAAGGTATATTATATCAAATACGGAGATAATAATTCAAATACAAACACAAACTATATTACCATAAGTGCTACTGCCGATTTTTCGGGAAGAAACAGCCTACACCACCAAAACTATACGTGTGCCGGTGGTGGTCAAAACCTTGTTGTATGGGATGCCGGTAGTGGTGGTAACTCTATTGCTTCGGACTGGACTTTGGAGCCTGTTACGGAGGTGAGTGAGGAGCAGATTAAAAATCACCTGAATGAATTGAGCGGGTATGCTTCGGAGTTGGTAGTTGGTAATATTTATATGTTTGTTAGCCACCCTTACGGCTTGGCTATGACAGAGGTTATTACAGACAACTCGGTTAAGTGTATGCCTATTAATGAGAATAATTTTGCTCAATATTGGAAAGTTATTGCTAATGGCGACAACCATGTTTTACAGAATGTTTTAACAGGACGTTACATTAAGGCGCAAAGAGGAACTTTTTCTGTTCCTTATTATACAGGCACTTCGCAAAATACTTTTGCTATTAGCAATGGATCTGACAAATGGACTTCAACTTTTACCATCACAGATTACAGCACCGTTGGTTTACACTGTGCTGCAAGCCAAAGTAATTATGTTGTTGGTTGGTACACAGACACTCCTGCTTCGGTGTGGTGCTTGAAGGAGTGTAATGCCACTGAAGATGAGATTGAGGATGCAAAAACAGAATACAACAATTTTAAAGAGTTGCAAGAGAACAAGAATATTATTCAATCACAACTTATGCAATTCTTCGATGACTATGCTTGTACTCAACTTAAATCGGAGTATAAATCGCTACCTGATGTTGTTTTAACGGCTCATCTTGATAGTAAAGGTATTACAAACCCTATTTTAAGAGAGATGATTTTGAAGGTTAAAAACGAGTCGTGGACTACCTATGAAAGCAGTTGGGATAAGACTGAGAAGAGTTTCCGCATTGCAGACTACAAGGTTTACAGCGACTGGGATTGGAATGGTTGGACTGAAATTACAGGTAATGGATACTGTTTTAGCCGTTTGAGTAATCCAACAGGTATTTGCGGTAAAAGCGGAGATGTTATTCTGATTTTTGTTGATAGTGATATTCCAACAGGTACTACGTTGCAAATTGAAGTTGTCAGTGGCACTAATAGTTCAGGTGCTTGTTCTAATTTAACTAAAGGTTTGAACTCAATTATTTTAAGCGAAGATGCAAACCTGTTTGTTTACTACAATGCTGAAGTTACCAAAGATGGTAACGGTTACTACTCATACCCTAAATTAGCGGATATTGAAGATATTAAAATTCATATTGAGGGCGGTAAGGTTAATGGTTATTTTGACTTGACCAAAGGAGATACCAATATGGATTGGAGTAAACTTCAAAGTTATCTGCTTAAAGAGAACAGCGTGGTTAATTTAAAAACCAACTACCTTATGTTTAATATGAACAGAAATTTGGTAAAGCAATATTGTCCGCTTTATATGGTAGAGCTGTTGAATATTTGGGATAATATTATAAAATCGCAACATAATTTGATGGGATATGAGGATTATGAGGGTTATTTCAATAACCTTTTGGTTGCTGCATCGATAGACAATAGTTATATGTATGCAAGTTCTTATGGTACATACTATAACGAGACTACACTTTCGAGCGTAATGAGTTATGAGGAGATGAATACTACAGGTGCTATTTGGGGTCCTGCCCACGAAAACGGACATATTCACCAAAATGTCATTAATATGATAGGTTGCACTGAGGTCTCAAATAACCTATTCTCGAATGTGGCTGTGTATGAGCAAGGTCGTTTGACCATGCGTGCCGATGAACTTTCTACTACTATAAATAACTTTGCCAACGGTGTTCATTGGACTGCACGCGATATTTGGGAGCAATGTTTGATGTACACCAAACTTTACTACTATTACCACGTGTTGGGCAACAATCCAAACTTCTACCCTAACCTGTTCAGGGCATTGCGTAACGACCCTATGGTTAGAAGACAAGGTGTTACCATTCGCTTAAAAGATGAAAGTTTGAAGTTCGTGCGACATGCTTGTGATGTTGCAGGTGAAGATTTGACTGAATTCTTCAAGGTATTTGGTTTCTTTGAACAACCTCAAGACAATGGCTATAGTTTAGGTTATTACAAAGATGATTACGGTAGTTTCTATATCGACAACAATCCCACTACTGTTGCTCAGGATATTGAGGAGACTTTGCAATATATTAAGAGCAAAAATTATCCTAAAAACAATAACATCGTGTTTATTGACGACCGCATCAAACCCTCTCCTGCGAACTACGCAGGCATGCCGGCAGGTGCTGTAAGAGGCAATTTTGACAATGAGCATCCTATCGGCACTGTTGGTGATGTTGGTCAATATGGCGACTACTCTGATGAGAATAGATGCAACGGTTACAAATACACTATAAATAATGGCAATGTAACTATTGAGGGCGATGGTGCTGTTGGCTTCAAGATTTACAACAGCAACAACGATTTGGTTTATATTTCAAATACAAAATCGTTTACCATTCCAACTCAAATTTTAAATGCATTGGGCAATGATTTTGATATTGTTGCAGCAGATGCAAATGGCGATGACTTAATAGTTGCTGATGCTTCTAAAACTTTGTACTCATTGGATGTTTACTATGGCAACAAAGATAAAAAAGTTGTTTACTCTAACGGTGAAGCCCCATCGCTATCGGCAAATGCCATTGCTTTTGTTTCGGGCAGCAACAAATATGATGCTCCTAACTCTCTGACAGGTGGCGAAAATGTTGTTAATGGTTACAATATGGCTTCGTCTGTTACTCTTTCGGAGAGTGATAATTTCTACTCTCCCATTGCCTTTAGCACTGCAGAGCTTAACTTCGACCGCGAAATTGGAGCCTACGAAATGAAATTCATTGTTTTGCCTTTTGAGTGTTCTACAACAAAGGTAAGAGGCGATGTTTATGAGTTTGACTCAATAAAAGATAATATGGTAAACTTCACTTCGTTTAGCGGGGTGATGAGCGCCAACACACCTTATTTGGTATATTCTGAAACTGACGGCAAAATTGTTGAGGGTGTGGAGAATGTAACCATTACGGCTACTCCTGACAATATGAATGTATCGGCAAATGGAGCTGTGTTGTCTGCAACCTATAAAACCATTAGTGCAAATGACAACTCGTTTGAGTATGTTGAGGGTGGTTTTGAGAGATTGAAAAGCGATTGGTTGCCTTTTGAATCTGTATTGAAATTTAACGACGAGACTGTTTACGACAGATATATAATATCGTTTAACGGAGAGCCTACTGCAATTGAGGTTGCGGTTAGCGATGATTCTCTTTTCCCTGCTGATGTTTATGATTTAAACGGTAGATTAATTATTAAAAATGCAAAAAGTTTGGAAGGGTTTGCAAAAGGAGTTTATTTAGTGAAAGGAGTTCGTGGCTGCGCCACAATTAGGAATTAATTTTATTAATTAAATCATTTCTAATTTCTAATTTCTAATTCCTAATTTCTAATTCCTAATTCCTAATTTCTAATTCCTAATTTAACAAAAAGTTGTAACTTCGCTGTTACTATTACATGTGTTGTAATTTAATATCTTTACGCTATGGAAGAACTTAATAAGAAAGAGATTATTCTTGTACAAATTACAGGCGATGATCGCCCCGGTGTCACAAGTGCTTTAACTAATATTTTGGCGAAATACAATGCTATTATATTGGATATTGGTCAGGCGGATATTCATCACTCGCTATCGTTGGGTATTCTATTTGCCACCAACAGCCAAAATTCGGGATATATTATTAAAGAGCTTCTTTTTAAAGCTACAGAGATTGGTATCAACATCCGATTCTCCCCTGTCAGCGAGGAGGAGTACAACTGTTGGGTTGGACGTCAAGGTAAGAGCAGATATATTATTACAATTCTTGGACGTCGTGTCACTGCCGAGCAAATTGGCGAGGTCACAAAGATTGTTGCAGATAACGAACTTAACATTGATGCCATTAGACGCCTAACAGGTAGAATGCCTTTAGAGGAGGTGGAGACAGAAGAGGGCGTTTCGTGTATTGAACTTTCGGTGAGAGGTACTCCAAAAGACAAGAACAAGATGCAGGCAATGTTTATTGAGCTATCGGCAAGATTAAGCATTGATATTTCGTTCCAAGAGGATAACATTTTCCGTCGCACTCGAAGATTGATTTGCTTTGATATGGACTCTACTCTTATCGAAACCGAGGTTATTGACGAGCTTGCCGACCGCGCAGGTGTAGGTAAAGAGGTGAGAGAGATTACCGAATCGGCAATGAGAGGAGAGATTGACTTCCATGAGAGCTTTACTCGCAGAGTGGCCCTATTAAAGGGCTTGGACGTTAGCGTCATGAAAGATATTGCTGAAAGTTTGCCTATGACCGAGGGTATTGAACGTTTAATGAAGACTCTTAAAACGGTTGGTTTTAAAATTGCCATTCTTTCGGGAGGATTCACATACTTTGGCGAATACCTTAAACGTAAATTTGGCATCGATTACGTTTATGCCAATGAATTAGAGATTGTTGACGGCAAACTGACAGGCAGACATATTGGCGATATTGTTGACGGGAAACGTAAAGCCGAGCTTTTGCGTCTGTTGGCTCAAATTGAAAATGTAAATATTGCTCAGACTATTGCTGTTGGTGATGGTGCTAACGATATTCCCATGCTTAATACCGCAGGATTGGGTATTGCCTTCCATGCAAAACCCAAAGTTAAAGCCAATACCAAACAATCTATATCAACCATTGGTTTAGATGGAATACTATATTTCTTAGGTTTCAAAGATTCATATTACAATTCTCCTTTAAACGATTAATATTTTAGACATCCCATGAAACTGCTATACCGTAACCTGATTACCGTTGTTGCCGCTTTGTTTATTGTATTAAACAGTTCGGCACAAAGTGTTGGGTTGGTTATGAGCGGTGGTGGTGCAAAGGGTATTGCACATATCGGTGTTATTAAGGCTCTTGAAGAGAACGAAATTCCCATTGACTATGTCACAGGTACATCAATGGGTGCTATTGTTGGCGCTCTTTATGCCATGGGTTATACAACCGAAGAGATGTTGGAGGTTGTAAAATCTTCTCAGTTTGAGAGTTGGAGCACAGGAAAAATTAGAGGAGAACAACAATTCTACTTCAGAAAAGGAGATCCAACTCCCCGTTTTGCATCGATTAATTTAGGTGTAGGTGAAGGGCAAAAAAAGGTTTCGACAAACTTCTTACCCTCGAGTTTGATTAACCCTACTCCTATGAACTACGGTTTTTTACAACTTTTCAGTGCCTACACAGCCCAATCGGGCGGAAACTTTGATAATCTGTTTGTACCTTTCAGATGCGTTGCTTCGGATGTTTTCAATAAAAAGGCAGTTATATTCAAAAATGGCGATTTAGGAGATGCGGTAAGGGCTTCCATGACCTTTCCTTTTGTATTCAAACCTATTGAGAAGGACAGCATTCTACTCTACGACGGTGGTATATACAATAACTTCCCCATTGATGTTATGCGCGAGGATTTTGCACCCGATTTCATTATCGGCAGCAAAGTGGCAGGCAACCCAACAAATCCAAAGGATGGAGATTTGATGTCGCAAATCGATGCCATGGTTATGCAAAAGACAGACTATAACGTCGATGAGAATGAAGGAGTGTTGATTTCGTTCAGATTGGACACTATCATCGGCTTGCTTGATTTTCACAAAGCCGATATGATATATGCCATTGGATATAAAAAGGGACTTGCTATGGCTGACTCAATAAAAACAAGAATATCGAGACATGTTCCCGAATATGCAAAAGCCTTGCAACGTGCCGAGTGGAAAAGCAAAACTCCCGATTTGATTTTTGACAAGATTGTAGTAAATGGCGGAAACAACAGTCAGCAATCTTTTATTCAAAAACAGTTTGAGGTTGAAAAAGACTCTACAAATATTCTTGATATTAAGGGCATGGAGAATGCTTACTATAAACTCATGTCGGACAATAAAATATCTGAGATGATTCCCCATGCTGTTTATAATGACACTACAGGTGTTTTCTCGCTTGTTTTAGATGCTAAACTTAAAGATAAATTTGAATTTGGATTGGGAGGATATGTATCATCGGGTAATACCAATATGATGTACCTCGAAGCCAAATACAAGACTTTGAGTCTCTACTCTTTGGATATTGATTTGAATGGATATATTGGAAGGTCGTATAACTCGGGAATGGCTTCTGCCAAATTTGAGTTACCAAGTAAACTACCTATCTATTTGAAGGTTATGGGCGTGTTCTCGAAAAAGAAATATTACGACAGTGAACGATTGTTTGTTCAAAAGGAGACTCCTACATTTATATCGAACCAAGAGGCTTTTGCAAAACTAAAAATAGGGTTGCCTTTTTTGACAAGCAGCAAGGCTGAAATTTCAGTTGGTTATGGCTACCTCACTGATACGTTCTACCCATCTAATGTTATTGATTATGCCAACACTCCAAACGATGTCTGCAACTACAGTTTGATTATGGGTTCGGCTAAATTCGAACATAATACCCTCAATAATTTGATGTATCCATGGAGTGGTAAGATGGTTTCGATTGTTGGAGAGTTTATTATGGGCAAAGAGATGTACAAGCCGGGCGGAGAGAGAGAAGTAAAGAATAAGAAAATGCACTCATGGTTGGTGATGCATGCCAAAGCCGCTAAATATTTTAACCCCAACAAACATTTTGGCATTGGTATTTTAGGAGATTTGTTCCTTTCCTCCAAGAACTTTAACTCTACATACACTGCCACCATTGTTCAAGCTCCTGCATTCACCCCTACCCCTCATAGCAAAACAGTGTTTAACGAGGCTTTCAGAGCTAACCAATTTGTTGCTGTGGGTATTGTCCCTATTTGGCACATTATAAAGAATCTTCAATTGCGTGGTGATTTCTATTGCTTTACTCCTATGTTTAAAATAGAGAAATCGCCCACCGACAATAATAAGGCAGTATATGGTAAGTTTATGCGCAGCCCCGAGTTCTTGGGAGAAATTACCATTGCTTATAACTTACCTTTTGCTTCAATCAGCATGTTTGCAAACTACTACTCAACGCCAAAAAACAATTGGAACTTTGGTATTAGTTTCGGTATTCTAATGTATAATCCCAAGTTTAAGGAGTAATTTTATTATTGGTGTCCGATAAAAATCAAGAAGCATTTTCAAAAACAGCATTTCTCCGGACAGCCGATATTTCTCTTTCAAGGGGGGGCTTGTAAAGCAAGAAAATCAGTGATTATAAGCCCTTGCACATGTTTATCGGACACCAATAATTATTTTTCCGTTCCAGTAATATTAATACATAAAGGTATATACATCAAATTTTCGTCTCCTACAACATACATAGTTAAATCTAAATCTGAGCCATTAATTGTTCCTTTTAGAGAAAACAAATAAGCTTTACATTCAGATATATTTATTACTACAACATCTGTTGATAGTGTTTCTTCGTCAATATTTGGGGTAAAATCAATACTATATACTCCTTCAGAATCTGTATATGGAACATTTCTCAATTCAATATCAAATGGAGTTTGAAGTGGTGGAATACCAAGCCAACCAAGATTTATACCTTTAATACTAAAGTCCAAAGTTTTTCGTGTTGAATTTAGATCAATCTTTACATCCTCCGTAGTTGATCCCAAATCCTCAGCGAAACCATTAACTACGTCATCGGGAGTTCCTGCTTGTAATTTAATAGATGAAGTATAAAGTAATACTAATACTTGATCTATTTCAAAATTTGCTACAAACTCTGTGTTTTCTGTAATTTTTGCTGTGTAGGGGTTCTCGGTTGAGACGACCTCTCCGTTTACTGTCCAATTAACAAAACTATATCCTTCGTTGGGGGTGGCAGTGAGGGTTACTTGTCCGTTATGTGCTACTTGTGTCTTTGATGTTTCGGCGGTTCCGCCTTCAGTTGCAGAAACTGTTACTGTATAGGGTATATTGCTTGTTAAGTAAAATTTCTCGGAAGTTATCTCTATATTGTTGTCTTGGGCATCTTTACTACTTATTACCAATGTGCAGGTTTCTCTATATACTCCATCTTCTTCTATATGTTTTATTGTAAGTTTGTATTGTCCTTTTAGTTTTTCTCCTTTTTCATTTACAGAGTTTTCCAAACTTACTATTTCATAGTTTGGTGAAGGTTTTGCATAACTTTCGGCATAGCTTTTTAGAATTTCTGTTTCTATTTGATTTATTACTATGTCTTCTTTTGTTATTTTTGCATTTGAGGGGTTGACATAAAACTCTATCTCTGCTATGCCATTCTCTTCTGTTATTAGAATTTCTTCTTTTAACAAAACTATGCTTGTGGGATAATTTAAGACTTGTCCAAAGTTATATTGTTTGCCGCTTGACATGGTTATGCTTACCATTCCTCTTTCACTATCCTCTACAATTGAACTTATTTGGTTGTCGGGATTTGCACTGTAAGGTGTTGGCAATACTGTTATCGGATTGTGTTTGTCTTCAAGATAGGTTATTATCTCATACTTGCCTTCGCTATTGACTTGTACTTCTACAGAAATGCCATTAGCGCCATCTGTGCCTTTTGCAGATATTGTATTGCCTTCGGCATCTTTTATTGGACTATATGTTTGTCCTTTGTCATATGATACAATCCAATTGCAATTGTTGTCTATTTTTATATATGGAGTTACTCCGTCAATTCCGTCTTTTCCATTGGCTCCGTTTTTTAGAGTTATTGCGGTATTATCAGAGAATGTAATTTTCCATCCTTCTATACCTGTTGTAATAGGTTCTACTCCGCTTATTATT
>JAZLBW010000011.1:0-78706 GCA_045613905.1 Candidatus Caccoplasma sp. | reverse complement strand
ATACAGCCATATCTCTCCGGTCTTATACTCAGGGTCTCCAACAAATCCCAAAGAACCACCTTCAAAGACAAACCCTTTTTGTGTGGTCTCTATCTTTATCAGAGCTGCATTTTTACGGGTGTTTTGGTCGAAACGACTTGTACCTTTGATATTGGCGGTTAAATCGTGTGGTAAAATACTAAAACTCTCAACCGAGATGTTTTGAGCTTGCAAACAAAGTGCTATCACAAGGTAAAGCAATATTGTATATATTCTCTTCATTGGTCTTATATGTCTTATAATTGATGAGTAGTTTTGTTTACAGAATGTTTACTCTCTAAAATATATTCTCTTGACGCGAGCCGAAACGGAGGTTAATATTTCGTAGGGAATAGTTCCAAGTTTTTCTGCAATTTCCTCAACTCTTATATTTTCACCAAATACCTCAACGGTGTCTCCCTCTTGGCAATCAATGTCGGTGACATCAATCAATGTCACATCCATGCAAACATTGCCTATGATTGGTGCTTTTGCTCCGTTAATCCACATCTCTCCAACTCCGTTGCCGAGGTGGCGATTCAGTCCGTCGGCATAGCCTATGGGTACTGCGGCAATTCGCGATTTTTTGTTTAAAACGCCTTTTCTGCCATATCCTACAGTCTCTGCCGATGATAGCTCTTTTATTTGCAATATTGTGGTTTTTAGCGATGACACAACCTTCAATCCTTTTACCGATTGGTGAGGTGCTACTCCGTACAAGCCAATGCCCAATCTGACTCCTTCAAACTGATATTGTGTGTAGCGCGATATGCCTGCGCTGTTGAGTATGTGGCGGAATATGGGTTTGCCTATACCCATTTGCAACGACTCGGCACAACGACTGAAGATGTCGATTTGTGTTTCTGTGTAGTAGTCGAGATTCTCATCATCGCTGCCTGCAAGGTGAGAGAATACCGAGCATGGGGTTAGTTCTTTGTTTTGCGACAGTTCTTTTATCAACTTTGGCATATCCTGAATGGTAAAGCCTAAACGGTGCATGCCGCTATCAATCTTTATATGTATTGGAAAGTCTGTGATGCCTTGCGAACTTGCTGCTTTTGTGAGGGCTTCCAACAGTCTGAAGCTATATACCTCGGGTTCGAGGTTATACTTGAAAAGGGTGTCGAATGTTCCCATTTCGGGATTCATCACCATTATGGGCATGGTTATGCCAGCCTTTCGTAACTCTGCTCCTTCGTCTGCCACTGCCACTGCCACATAGTTGCTGCCTGCATCTTGCAGCGTTTTTGTAAGTTCGTACGAGCCAACTCCGTAACCAAAGGCTTTTACCATACATATTAGTTTTGTGTTTGGCAAAAGTTTTTGTCTGTAGTGGTTGTAGTTGTGTCGTATGGCATCGAGGTTTACCTCCAGCACTGTTTCGTGTTGCTTGAGCGAAAGTATGTCTGTGATGTCATCGAAATTGAATTTTCGTGCACCTTTGATAAGTATCAGCTCGTTGCTGAAACGCTCTGCCGCTCCCGATGATAGAAACTCTGATGTTGAGGTGTAGAAACTGCTTCCTTCGGGAAAGAGATTGCTGTTTGCCATCAGATGTTCGCCAATGCCAACGAATTTGTCTATGCCTTTCTCCTTTAATAGTTGTGCGACTTTTGAGTATAGCTCTACTTCGTTCGATGAAGATTGCAATATATCAGATAGTATAAGTCTTCTTTTAACGCCCTCGGATATTGAACGACGCGAAAGAAAATCGAGTGCAATCTCAAGCGAGTTAATGTCGGAGTTGTATGTGTCGTTTATTATGGTACATCCGTTTCGTCCCTCTTTTACCTCCAATCGCATTGCAACAGGTTCAATGTTTAAAAGACGTGCGGCAGCCTCCTTGGGTGTTATGCCAAAACAGAAAAGCATTGTGCATAGGGAGTGTATGGCATTCTCTATTGAACCGTCTTCGATAAAGGGTATCTTAAAGCTTTCTTCGTCTCCTTTATATATATAAGTTACTGTTGCTACGTTGTTGTCTTTTGATACCTCTTTGATGTATATGGGAGCTGTGATGTCGCTATCCGACCATCCTATCAGCTCCTTTTCGGGGTATATGTTTTCGATGCTCTCTTTTATCGCTTTATGTGATGCATTGAATATTATCGTTTTTGAACTCTTGAAGAGTTTTAGTTTTTCATTTAGCTTTTCGCCGGTTGATTTGAATCCCTCTTGGTGAGCGTCGCCAATGCAGGTGAATATTCCAATGGTAGGAGCTATTATATCGCTTAAAGAGTCCATCTCGTCGGGTTGAGATATGCCCGCCTCGAATATTGCCAATGTGGTGCGTTGTTCCAACCCCCACACCGATAGAGGTACTCCTATTTGTGAGTTGTAACTGCGGGGCGAACGTGTTATGAAAAAGTCGGGTTGCAACAGTTGGTTGAGCCACTCTTTAACAATGGTCTTTCCATTGCTGCCTGTAATTCCGATTACGGGTATCTTAAACCTTTTGCGGTGTGTGGCCGCAATCTTTTGCATTGCCTTTACGCTGTTCTCTGTCTTTATGATGTTGGCTCCTTTGAAGGTTGCGAAGATGGGGAGATTTTGCTCTGTTACAAAATTTCGCACTCCCTTTTTGTATAGCTCTTCAATAAAACGGTGTCCGTCGTTGCTTTTGCTTTTTATGGCAAAAAAGAGTGTTTCGGCAGGCGATTTAAGCGAGCGACTGTCGGTTAAAAGCAACGAAATGTTCAAATCTTCAAAGGGAACTTCGTTGCTGTTTAAAATAGTGGTGATATCTTTTATGGAGTATTCCATTGTTATGCAATGTTGTTAAATTTTTCTTTTATTTCGGCAATCTCTTGCTCTACATTTATATATTTATATTTGTTGGCAAATGCATTTGCTGAGTTCAGAAGATTGTTCAAAAATAGCTTATATCCCTCAATGTCGGCACTCATCAATCGATGGTTTATGCCTTGTCTTATCTTTCCCCACTCCTTGATTATTCTCTCTGATTCGGATGAAAGAACCTCTTCCTTTATGCGCTCCCAAACATACTCTACCGCCTTTTTTGATGGATGTGCCATGTCGTCGGCATAAAAACGATAGTCGCGAAGTTCGTCGAGCAGTATCTCGTATGTGGGTAAATATGTGATGTTTTTGCTGAACATTCCTTGCAACTCCTCACACATGAGTAACAGTGTGCTTTTGCTCAATGAGTTTTCGTGAATGCCATCTTTAAGATGTCGTATGGGACTTACCGTTAACACAATATTTATATTGGGGTTGACCGATAGCAGTTTTTCAATAACCTCGGCACTCCTTTGCGTTAGCTCTGCAACCGATGCCCTTCTTCTGTTGAATGTGCTTGCGGACAATTTGTGGCAGTTGGCAACTACCTTGCCACTCTCTTTTAGTTCGTACACCCATGCTGTTCCGAATGTGATAAACAGGTAATCTGCATTCTTAAGTTTGCAAGAGCATTTGCTTAACTCGTTATTGATGTTTCGCAACATAAACTCTTTATCGGTGTGAGAATATATCGAGTGGTGTGCAAAACTGTGGTATAGGTTGCCGACTTTGATGAGTTCGTTATCAGAGTAGGGGAGTTCGTCTAACGAACGCTCTATGGCATTTGCTATTGACAACGGATTGTACAGAACTCCAAAGGGGTTTTGCAATACATTGAATTTACCGGTGCAGAACATGCCTCCAACCTCATCGGCAAAACACGAACCGAAGAAGATGAGCGAATGATGGTGATTTATTCTTTCGCCTAACCAATTGAGTGAAACTTTTGTCCTGAAATCCATAATGCAAAATTATAAAAATAATTTATTAAAAATTACACCATAAGAACTTTTTAAAGTAACTTTGTCGCGATAAACTAATATATTGATGAAAAAGATAATAGCTATATTATTCCCCTTTATGCTTTTATTCTTGTTTCTCTCATGCAACAAGGTAAAAGTATCCTCTTTGAACCAGGAAGAGAAGGATACCATTATGGTCTTTGAGATAGATAGCGAACTGATGCAGGATGATTTTGAAAAAGGGTACTCATCGATAGTGGAGATGCCTCCCTTTAATTTATGTTCTCAGATAGGCAGTATGGCTTATGGAAAGGATTATAATATTGATGTTTTGATGTTGCCCTTTTCGGATTCGGCATATATAGTGTTGTCGGAGATGTTCAATAAAGACGAAAAGGGTAATCCGCTGTGGCGTCTGACAGACTCAATAAAAATACATTTTCCCGTGGGTGCATCTATAGGCTGGCCGGGAACCGTTGTTCGTGGCGATGTCATAGATTATGAACTTATGGCTCTGTTGCCCGAAGACAACGATTGGATAAATACCGAAGTTTATGACAACCTGTTGGGGGTATGGAATCTTGACAAAGAGGAGAAAATAATAAATACGGTTTCAACAGAAAATGTTTCGTGCATAAACGAATCGTATGGGGTTTATTAAAATCAAAGAACCTCTCTATATTAATGTATTAAATTGATTTTCTTTGAAAAAAGTTTGGTCAATTGCTAAAAAATTAGTACTTTTGCGAAGTTTTTAGCGGCATAAGGTATGCACTTTGCATTATACGGTATTGAGTTACAAATAATTAGGTGTGTATTTTTACTGTAGATAAAACGAGAAGAATTAATTAATATAAGTATAAACAAAACGATTAAAAAGTTCTAAAAAATGCCTACAATTCAGCAATTAGTAAGAAAAGGAAGGGTAGTTTTGGAGGATAAAAGTAAATCTCCTGCATTGGATTCATGTCCTCAAAGACGTGGTGTATGTGTGAGAGTTTATACAACAACTCCTAAAAAACCTAACTCTGCTATGCGTAAAGTGGCAAGGGTTCGTTTGACAAACGGAAAAGAGGTTAACTCTTACATTCCCGGAGAAGGACACAACTTGCAAGAGCACTCTATCGTAATGGTACGTGGTGGTCGTGTTAAAGATCTTCCCGGTGTTCGTTACCACATCGTTCGCGGTACATTAGATACTGCAGGTGTTGCTAACCGCACCCAACGCCGCTCGAAATACGGAGCAAAACGTCCTAAAGCAGGTAAAAAGTAATTAAGTTGCACCCTGCATAAACATAGATGCAACGCCCAGAGAAATTAAAACTTAGTTGTAAAACTATTTTCTAGTTTCTTGGATAGGCTGATTCGGTTGAGTAAACGGTATTAGAGAATACTGTTGAAGATGAGAAAAGAAAGCAACCAAGAACAAGAACAAAAAAAATTAAGATGAGAAAAGCAAAACCAAAGAAAAGGGTCGTATTACCAGATCCTATCTTCAGTGATGTAAAGGTTTCAAAATTTGTAAACCACTTGATGTATGACGGAAAGAAAAACACCGCATACACTATTTTCTATTCCGCTCTTGATATGGTTAAATCTAAAATGACCACAGAAGAGACAGCCCTTGATATATGGAAAAAGGCTTTGGAAAACATTACACCTCAAGTAGAGGTTAAATCACGTCGCGTGGGTGGAGCAACATTCCAAGTTCCTACGGAAATCCGCCCTGATCGCAAAGAGTCAATCTCGATGAAAAATTTAATTTTGTACGCACGTAAACGTGGAGGCAAAACCATGGCAGACAAATTGGCTGCAGAGATTATGGATGCTTATAATAACCAAGGTGGTGCGTTTAAACGTAAAGAGGATATGCACA
This sequence comes from Candidatus Caccoplasma sp., assembly GCA_045613905.1. Taxonomy (GTDB): domain Bacteria; phylum Bacteroidota; class Bacteroidia; order Bacteroidales; family G3-4614; genus Caccoplasma_A. The sequence goes on along the minus strand of JAZLBW010000011.1, from coordinate 73,051 downwards.
AAATGGCAGAAGCTAACCGTGCGTTTGCTCACTTTAGATTTTAATTGAAAGATGGCAAAAGGAGACGAATTACTAAAATATACCAGAAACTTAGGTATTATGGCGCACATCGATGCTGGTAAAACTACCACATCAGAGCGTATTCTATTTTACACCGGTTTGACACACAAAATTGGTGAAGTACACGATGGTGCTGCCACAATGGACTGGATGGAGCAAGAGCAAGAGCGTGGTATTACTATCACTAGTGCTGCTACTACTACATGGTGGAACTACAACAGTGAGAAGTACAAAATCAATCTTATTGACACTCCGGGACACGTTGACTTTACAGCAGTGGTAGAACGTTCACTTCGTATTTTGGACGGAGCAGTTGCTACTTTCTGTGCAGTAGGTGGTGTTGAGCCACAATCTGAGACAGTTTGGCGTCAAGCTGACAAATATAACGTACCACGTGTAGGTTATGTAAACAAAATGGACCGTTCAGGTGCAAACTTCTTTGAGGTTGTTCGCCAATTGAAAGAGGTTTTGGGTGCAAATCCATGTCCTATTCAAATTCCTATCGGAGCAGAGGAGAACTTCAAAGGAATCATCGACTTGGTTCGCATGAAAGCTCTTTACTGGCCTAACGAGGCTATGGGTGCTGACTACTCTATCGAGGAGATTCCTGCTGATATGGTAGCTGAAGCAGAAGAGTGGAGAGAGAAAATGTTGGAGTGCGTTGCTGATTTCGACGACACTTTGATGGAGAAATTCTTCGACGATCCTTCAACTATTACAGAAGATGAGATTAAAGCTGCTATCCGCAAAGGAACACTTGCGATGGAGATGGTACCAATGACATGTGGTTCATCATTCAAAAACAAAGGTGTTCAAACATTGCTAGATGCAGTATGTGCATACTTGCCAAGTCCAACAGATACTCCTGCAGTAATCGGACACGAAGTAGATAACAAAGAGGTAGAACTATCTCGTAAACCTTCTTCAGGCGAGCCTCTATCTGCTCTAATCTTTAAAATTGCGGTTGACCCCTATGTAGGTCGTCTATGTTTCTTCCGCGTTTATTCAGGAGACCTTGCAGCAGGTTCATACGTATTGAATACTCGTTCAGGTAAAAAAGAGCGTATCTCACGTTTGTTCCAAATGCACTCAAGCAAACAAAACCCAAAAGAGGTTATCGGTTGTGGTGATATAGGTGCAGCAGTAGGTCTTAAAGACGTTCGTACAGGAGATACAATCTGTGCTGAGGATGCACCAATCGTATTGGAGTCTATGGACTTCCCCGCACCAGTTATTGGAATCGCAGTTGAGCCTAAAACTCAAAAAGACTTGGATAAACTTGGTATCGGATTGCAAAAATTGGCTGAAGAGGATCCAACATTTACAGTTAAATCTGATGAGGATACAGGCCAAACAATCATTAGCGGTATGGGTGAGCTTCACCTTGAAATCATCATCGACCGTTTGCGTCGTGAGTTCAACGTAGAGTGTAACCAAGGACGTCCTCAAGTATCATACAAAGAGGCTATCACTCAATCTATCGAGTTGCGTGAGACTTACAAAAAACAAACCGGAGGTCGCGGTAAATACGCTGATATGATTGTTCGCGTAGAGCCGGTTGACGCTGATTTTGAAGGAAGCTTGCAATTTGTTGATGAGGTTAAAGGTGGTAACATTCCAAAAGAGTACATACCTTCAATTCAAAAAGGTTTCACAACTGCTATGAAAAACGGTGTACTTGCAGGTTATCAAGTTGATCAACTAAAAGTAACAGTTATCGACGGATCTTATCACCCGGTCGATTCAGACCAATTATCATTCGAGGTTTGTGCAATCCAAGCATTCAAAAAAGCTTGTGAGAAAGCAGGACCAACTCTTCTTGAGCCTATCATGAAGATTGAGGTGGTAACTCCAGAGGAGAGCATGGGTGATGTAATTTCTGACCTTAACAAACGTCGTGGACAAGTTGAGGGTATGGAGTCAAGCCGTAGCGGTGCTCGTATCGTAAAAGCAAAAGCTCCTTTGGCAGAGATGTTCGGATATGTAACATCATTGCGTACAATCACTTCAGGACGTGCAACATCAACTATGACATTCTCGCACTATGCCGAGGTTAGCACAGCAATTGCTAAAAACGTACTAACAGAGGTTAAAGGTAGAGTGGATTTATTGTAGTATTCAAAAAATCATAAACGCGATATGAATTCAAAAATAAGAATCAAATTAAAATCTTACGATCACACTTTGGTTGACAAATCAGCAGAGAAGATCGTAAAAACAGTAAAAGCAACAGGAGCTGTTGTAAAAGGTCCTATACCTCTACCAACTCGCAAACGTATCTTTACTGTAAACCGTTCAACATTCGTTAACAAAAAATCTCGCGAGCAATTCGAACTTTCATTCTACCGTCGTTTGATAGAAATTGAAATTTTGAACGGATCGTCTAAAGCAGTTGAGGCACTTATGAAACTTGAGTTGCCTAGCGGTGTTGATGTAGAAATAAAATTGTAATAAACCATTTAATAACAAAAAGAAATGCCAGGATTATTAGGAAAAAAAATCGGAATGACATCCGTATTCAGTGCTGAGGGCGTAAACATGCCATGCACTGTTATCGAAGTAGGTCCTTGCGTTGTCACTCAAATCAAAACCGTTGAAACAGACGGTTACGCTGCAGTGCAAGTAGGTTTCGAAGACAAAAAAGAGAAACATACTTCAAAACCCGAAATGGGACACTTCAACAAAAGCGGTGTGACACCCAAGAGACACTTGGCCGAGTTCAAAGGTTTTGAAACAGAGTACAACCTAGGAGATGTAATCTCTGTAGATTTGTTCACAGAGGAAGATTACGTAGATGTAATCGGAACATCAAAAGGTAAAGGTTTCCAAGGTGTAGTAAAACGCCACGGATTTGGTGGAGTTGGTCAAACAACACACGGTCAACACAACCGCCTTCGTGCTCCAGGTTCAATTGGTGCATGTTCATACCCTGCACGTGTATTCAAAGGAACTCGCATGGCCGGACAAACAGGAAACGCAAAAGTTACTGTTCAAAACTTGCAAGTGATTAAAGTTATCCCCGAGCATAACCTTTTATTAGTAAAAGGATCTATCCCCGGAAGTAAAGGTTCAATCGTAATAATAGAGAAGTAATCATGGAACTTAGTGTATTAAACATCAAAGGTGAGGATACCGGTAAAAAAGTTACGTTGAACGATGCTGTTTTCGGTATAGAGCCAAACGAACACGCAATCTATCTAGACGTGAAACAATTCATGGCGAACAATCGTCAAGGAACTCACAAATCAAAAGAGAGAAGCGAAATATCAGGAAGTACTCGCAAACTTAAAAGACAAAAAGGAACAGGTGGAGCTCGTAGTGGAGATATCAACTCACCAGTTATGGTTGGTGGAGGTCGTGTATTCGGACCAGTACCTCGCGATTACAGCTTCAAACTAAACAAAAAAGTTAAAGCTTTGGCTCGCAAATCTGCATTGAGCAGCAAATTCGCTTCAAACGCTATAACAGTAGTAGAGGACTTCACTTTTGAGGCTCCAAAAACTAAAGAATTTATAGAGTTTACAAAAAATTTGCAAGCTGCTGATAAAAAGTTACTTTTAGTTTTATCAGATCAAAATAAAAATGTATATTTGTCAGCTAGAAATCTTCCAAAAGCGAAAGTTATAACTGTTTCAGAATTAAACACTTACAAAATTCTTGATTGTGAGAATTTAGTAATTTGTGAGAGTTCTGTGGCATCAATTAATGAATTTTAATAGAAGGAGGCACGAAAATGGCAATAATAATTAAACCGATCGTAACGGAAAAGATGACCAGCATTTCGGAGAAATACAACCGTTTTGGTTTTCGTGTAAATCCCGATGCTAACAAATCACAGATTAAAAAAGCTGTGGAAGAGATGTACAATGTAACAGTTGTTTCGGTTAACACCATGAACTATAAAGGCAAAAACAAAAGCCGTTATACAAAATCAGGTCTTATCCAAGGCAAAACAGCTTCTTACAAAAAAGCTTTGGTTACATTGAAAGAAGGAGATACAATAGATTTTTTCAGCAATATTTAATTAAACAATGGCAGTACGTAAATTAAAGCCCACAACACCGGGGCAAAGACACAAGATTATTGGTGCGTTTGATAAAATCACTGCTACCGCACCAGAGAAATCACTTGTAGTCGGTAAAAAAAGTACCGGTGGACGCAACAACGAAGGACATCTAACGATGCGCTATATCGGAGGCGGACACAAACGTAAGTACAGACTTATCGATTTCAAGAGAAATAAAGACGGTGTACCCGCAACAGTAAAGACAATAGAGTATGACCCAAACCGTTCATCTCGCATTGCACTACTTTATTATGTTGATGGAGAAAAGCGTTATATAGTTGCGCCCAATGGTCTTGAAGTAGGAATGACAGTAATGTCAGGAGAGAAAGCAGCTCCCGAAGTAGGAAACGCTTTGTTCCTTTCTGATATACCCGTCGGAACAGTTATTCACAACATCGAGTTGCGTCCCGGACAAGGAGCAGCGTTGGTACGTTCGGCAGGTGTATTTGCACAATTAACTTCGAGAGAAGGAAAATATGCAATTATCAAATTACCTTCAGGAGAAACACGCAAGATTCTTTCTGCATGTAAAGCAACCATCGGAACAGTAGGTAACTCAGACCACGCACTTGAGAGATCAGGAAAAGCAGGTCGTTCTCGTTGGTTAGGACGTCGTCCACGCAACCGTGGTGTTGTTATGAACCCCGTTGATCACCCAATGGGTGGAGGTGAAGGACGTGCATCAGGAGGACATCCTCGTTCACGTAAAGGTCTTTACGCAAAAGGTCTTAAAACAAGAGCTCCTAAAAAGGCTTCTTCACAATATATAATAGAAAGAAGAAAAAAATAATTTGAATAATTAATAACTATGAGTCGTTCATTAAAAAAAGGACCATTTATCAGTGTGAAACTTCAAAAGAAAGTTGACGCAATGGAGGCTACCGGCAAAAAAGCGGTAATCAAAACTTGGTCACGTGCATCTATGATTTCTCCAGACTTCGTAGGACACACTTTCGCCGTTCACAATGGTAATAAGTTTATTCCCGTATATGTAACAGAGAACATGGTAGGACACAAATTAGGAGAATTCGCTCCTACACGTATCTTCCGTGGACACGGAGGTAACAAAAAATAATCTACCTCCTGGGAATTTTTAAAACTAATAAAGTAAAAAAAGAAAAATAAAATGGGTGCAAGAAAAAGACAATCAGCCGAAAAAAGAAAAGAGGCCTTGAAAGAGAAGAGCTTCGCTAAGCTGAACAATGTACCTACCTCACCCCGTAAAATGCGTTTAGTTGCAGATATGGTAAGAGGCATGGAGGTGTTCAGAGCACTTGGCGTATTAAAATTCTCTACAAAAGAGGCATCGGCAAGATTAGAAAAATTGTTGCGTTCTGCAATTGCCAACTGGGAACAGAAAAACGAACGCAAAGCCGAGACTGGTGAGCTTTACATATCAGAAATCTTCGTTGATGGAGCTGCTATGTTGAAACGCCTTCGTCCGGCACCACAAGGTCGCGGATACAGAATTCGCAAACGTTCAAACCACGTAACCTTGTTTGTTGATACAATTAGTAAAAACGAAAATCAAGATTAATAATAAGATGGGACAAAAAGTAAATCCGATAAGCAACCGTTTAGGAATCATCAGAGGCTGGGATTCTAACTGGTACGGCGGCGATAAGTACGGTGACAAGTTATTCGAAGATAGCAAAATCCGTAAATATCTTAATGCCCGTCTTTCAAAAGCAAGTGGAGTATCACGCATCATCATTGAGCGTACTCTAAAACTAATAATTATAACTATTTGCACATCACGTCCCGGTATGGTTATCGGAAAAGGTGGACAAGAGGTTGATAAACTTAAAGAAGAGTTAAAGAAAATCACCGACAAGTCTGACAAAGATATCCAAATCAATATCTACGAGATAAAGAAACCGGAACTTGACGCCGTTATTGTTGCTAATAGCATTGCTCGTCAGCTTGAAGGAAAGATGGCTTACCGTCGTGCAATCAAAACTGCAATCTCAAACACAATGCGTGCCGGAGCAGAGGGTATCAAAATCCAAATCTCAGGACGTCTTAACGGAGCAGAGATGGCACGTTCAGAGATGTACAAAGAGGGACGTACTCCTCTTCACACATTGCGTGCAGATATCGACTACGCATTGGCAGAGGCACTAACAAAAGTAGGTTTGTTAGGAATCAAAGTTTGGATTTGTCGCGGAGAGGTATATGGTAAGAGAGATCTTGCTCCTCAATTTACAGCACAAAAAGAGACTCGCGGAGCAGCCGCAGGTCAAGGAGCTAAAAAAGGCTTCAAGAGAAACAAAAAGTAATTAACGAAAAGAACTGACTGAAAAATGTTACAACCGAAAAAAACTAAATTTAGAAGGCAGCAAAAAGGCCGCATGAAAGGTGTGGCACAACGCGGCAACGAGTTGGCATTTGGCTCTTTTGGTATCAAGTGTTTGCAATCAAAGTGGATTACAGGCCGTCAAATTGAGGCTGCCCGTATTGCCGTTACCCGCTATATGCAACGTCAAGGACAAGTTTGGATCAGAATTTTCCCTGACAAACCAATTACTAAAAAGCCTGCCGAAGTACGTATGGGTAAAGGTAAAGGATCACCCGAAGGATTCGTAGCACCTGTAACACCAGGAAGAATTCTAATAGAGATAGATGGCGTATCTTTAGAGGTGGCAAAAGAAGCTTTGCGCCTTGGTGCACAAAAACTTCCCGTTACCACTAAACTAATTATCCGTCGTGACTACGACGAAACTCAAAACGCATAAGGAGGATAAGATATGAAGATAGCAGAAATTAAAGAACTCCAAACAAAGGAGTTGGTTGAGAGAATCGAAGCACAAGAAGTAGCTCTTAACCGCATGGTTATCAATCACAGCATCTCTCCGCTAGATAATCCCTCGCAAATTAAACAATTGCGTAGAGAGATAGCGCGTATGAAGAGTGAGTTAAATCAAAGAGATCTAAACGCTTAATCAATAACGCCTAATGGAAACTAGAAACTTTAGAAAAGAGAGAGTAGGGGTTGTTACTAGCAACAAAATGGAGAAAACTATCACAGTTGCAGTAAAATGGAAAGAGAAACACCCCATATATGGTAAATTCGTGAACAAAACGAAAAAATACCATGCTCACGATGAGAAAAACGAGTGCGGTATTGGTGATACCGTTAGATTGATGGAAACTCGTCCTTTGAGCAAAATGAAGAGATGGAGAGTAGTTGAAATCGTTGAAAAAGCTAAATAATTATGATACAACAAGAGTCAAGACTTACAGTCGCTGATAACAGTGGCGCAAAAGAGGCACTTTGTATCCGTGTACTTGGTGGAACCGGAAGACGCTATGCAAGCGTAGGCGATATTATCGTTGTAGCTGTGAAAGGCGTGGTTCCTTCAAGTGATATGAAAAAAGGTGCAGTGTCAAAAGCTGTTGTCGTACGCACAAAAAAAGAGATTCGTCGTGCTGACGGTTCTTACATTCGTTTCGACGACAACGCATGTGTATTGTTAAACGGAGCAGGTGAAATTAGAGGTAGCCGTATATTCGGACCTGTTGCTCGTGAATTGCGTGCAACAAACATGAAAATAGTTTCACTAGCACCTGAAGTACTTTAATAGATAAAAAGGTAGATTAATGAGTAAGTTACACATTAAAAAAGGAGATACCGTTTACGTAAACGCCGGAGAGGACAAAGGAAAAACCGGACGTGTGCTTAAAGTTCTTGTAAAAGACAACAAAGCAATCGTAGAGGGTGTAAATATGGTGTCAAAACACACCAAACCCAATGCAAAAGCACCTCAAGGTGGCATTGTGAAAAAAGAGGCTCCAATACATCTATCAAACCTTAACGTGTTAGATCCTAAAACTAAAACAGCTACACGTATCGGTCGTAGAATGAATGAAGAGGGCAAATTAGTACGTTATTCTAAAAAATCAGGAGAGGAGATTAAATAATGGCAGCAAATCTCAAAAAAGAATACCAAGAGAGAATCGTCCCCGCTTTGATGAAAGAGTTTGGATACTCAACAGTGATGCAAGTACCAGTTTTGAAAAAAATCGTACTTAATCAAGGTTTAGGAGATGCAACTCAAGACAAAAAAATCATCGACACAGCGTTGGCAGAGCTAACAGCAATTGCAGGACAACAAGCTGTAGCAACACTTTCACGCAAAGACATCTCAAACTTCAAGGTTCGTAAAAAAATGCCTATCGGTGTATCAGTAACCTTGCGTCGTGAAAGAATGTATGAGTTCCTTGAGCGTTTGGTACGTGTGGCATTGCCTCGTATCCGTGACTTCAAAGGAATCGAAAGCAAATTAGATGGTAGAGGAAACTACACACTCGGAATACAAGAGCAAATCATCTTCCCCGAGATAAACATTGACTCTATCAACAAAATCAATGGTATGAATATCACATTCGTAACAAGTGCAAACACTGACGAAGAAGGATATGCATTGTTAAAAGAGTTTGGATTACCTTTTAAAAACATCAAAAAGAGCTAAACTATGGCAAAAGAATCAATGAAAGCTCGCGAGGTAAAAAGAGCTAAATTAGTTGCAAAATACGCTGCGAAAAAAGCACAACTTAAAGCAGAGGGCGACTACGAAGCACTTCAATTAATCCCTCGTAATGCCTCAAGTGTAAGACTACACAACCGTTGCAAATTGACAGGCCGTCCAAAAGGATATATGCGTCAATTCGGTATTTCGCGTATTCAATTCCGCGAAATGGCATCACAAGGATTAATCCCCGGAGTTAAAAAAGCAAGTTGGTAGAAACTTGCTAAAGCAAAAAAAGAGTGAGTTAAATATTGTTCGGGTAGTCCGAATCAATTTAAAATTTATTTAATATGACAGATCCAATAGCAGATTATCTTACAAGGTTAAGAAATGCAATCAAAGCTCAACACAACGTAGTTGAAGTACCAGCATCAAACCTTAAAAAAGAGATCACAAAAATCCTTTTTGACAAAGGTTACATACTTAACTATAAGTTTGTAGAAGAGGGTCCTCAAGGAACAATCAAAATCGCCTTGAAATACGATCCAGTGAACAAAGTGAATGCAATCAAAAAGTTGGAGAGAGTTTCTTCTCCCGGTTTGCGTAAATACGCCGGACACAAAGAGTTGCCACGAGTACTTAACGGTTTAGGAATAGCAATTATTTCTACTTCAAAAGGAGTAATGACCGACAAAGAGGCACGCAACTTGAATGTAGGAGGTGAAGTGTTGTGTTACGTATATTAATAAAGAGGAGGTAAATTTATGTCAAGAATTGGAAAATTGCCTATCGCTATCCCCGCAGGCGTAACAGTAACAGTAAAAGATAACGTAGTATCGGTAAAAGGACCAAAAGGGGAAATGGAGCAAACAATTACCGGTGGAATCGCAGTAAACGTAGAAGATGCACAAATCGTAGTTACACGTCCTAACGATGAGAAAGCATCACGTTCATTGCATGGACTATACCGCGCTCTAATCAACAACATGGTTACAGGAGTATCGGTAGGTTACAAAAAAGAGTTGGAATTGGTAGGTGTAGGATACCGTGCAGAGAATAATGGTCAAGTACTAAAACTATCTCTCGGTTTCTCACACGATATATATGTAAAATTGCCAAATGAGGTTAAACTTGAGACAAAAAGTGAGAGAAATAAAAACCCACTTATTTTGTTAGAGTCATGCAACAAAGAGTTACTTGGCCTTATCTGTGCAAAAATCCGCACATTCCGTAAACCCGAACCATACAAAGGAAAAGGTATTAAATTTGTTGGCGAGTATATTCGCAGAAAATCAGGTAAATCGGCTGGTGCTAAATAATTCACGTTAAAAGGTAAATATCATGATGACTAAAATAGAAAGAAGAATAAAGATTAAAACCCGCATACGTGGTAAAATATCAGGAACAGCTGAAACTCCTCGTATGACAGTCTTCAGAAGCAACAAGCAAATTTACGTACAAATCATCGACGATTTGGCTGGAAAAACTTTAGCTTCTGCATCATCAAAAGGATTAGCAGACGGCGACAACAAAGCTGCTGCGGCACAAGTAGGAGAATTAATCGCGAAAAAGGCTCAAGAGGCAGGAATCACATCGGTAGTATTCGACCGTAACGGTTACCTATATCATGGCCGAGTAAAAGAGCTTGCAGAAGCAGCTCGTAAGGGTGGACTTAAATTTTAAACGACAATGGCAGTAAAATATAACAGAGTAAAGTCAACTAACGACTTGGAATTAAAAGACAGATTGGTACACATCAATCGTGTAACAAAAGTTACAAAAGGAGGTCGTACATTCAGCTTTTCAGCCATCGTAGTAGTAGGTGACGGCAAAGGAATCGTTGGTTACGGATTAGGAAAAGCCAGCGAGGTAACAGCTGCTATTGCAAAAGGTGTTGAGGCAGCTAAAAAGAACCTTATCAAAGTTCCTGTATATAAAGGAACAATTCCTCACGAGCAATTTGCAAAATTCGGAGGCGCACAAGTTCTAATCAAACCAGCATCACACGGTACCGGAGTAAAAGCAGGAGGTGCGATGCGTTCAGTATTGGAGAGCGTAGGTGTAACAGACGTTTTGGCAAAATCAAAAGGTTCATCAAACCCTCACAACTTGGTAAAAGCTACATTCGTAGCATTAGCAGAGTTGCGTGATGCAGCAATGGTAGCACGTAACCGCGGAGTGTCAGTAGAAAAAGTATTTAAAGGTTAATTTAAAGGAGCAGAAAAATGAAGACAATTAAGATCACACAAGTAAAAAGCAGGATCAAATGTCCAGCTGTCCAAAAGAAAACCCTTGAAGCTTTGGGATTGCGTAAACTAAACCAAACTGTAGAGCAAACAGCTACTCCTCAAATCTTGGGAATGGTTGAGAAAGTAAAACACTTGGTAGTAGTTTCTGAATAATTTGTTTTTTGAACAAGAAAAATTTAAAGATATGAATTTAAGTAATTTAAAACCTGCTGCAGGTTCTACAAAAAGCCGTAAAAGAATAGGTCGCGGACCCGGTTCAGGAATGGGTGGAACTTCAACAAGAGGACACAAAGGAGCAAAACAACGTTCAGGTTACAGCCGTAAACTTGGATTCGAGGGAGGACAAATGCCCCTTCAACGTCGTTTGCCTAAATTTGGATTCAAAAATCCTAATCATGTTGAGTACAAAGCAATCAACTTGACAACCATTCAAGCTCTTGCAGAGGCAAAAGGTTTAGAGAAAATAGATGTAAACACTCTAATCGAGGCTGGATTTGTAACCAAAAATCAAATGGTTAAAATATTAGGAAACGGAACATTGACTGCAAAATTAGAAGTAGCAGCAAATGCTTTCTCAAAATCAGCTGAAGCAGCAATCACTGCTGTAGGAGGAACAATCGTTAAACTCTAATCAATATGAGAGCGATAGAGACTATAAAAAACATTTGGAAGATAGAAGACTTAAGATATAGAATTCTAACTACCCTATTGCTAATAATGGTGTACCGCGTAGGATCTTACGTGGTACTACCTGGCATAGACGTAGAAACACTATCACAACTTGAAAATCAAACACGCGAAGGTTTGATGGCATTGTTGGATATGTTCTCAGGAGGTGCGTTCTCAAATGCATCAATATTTGCATTGGGAATCATGCCCTATATCTCTGCATCTATCGTGATTCAACTTTTGGGAATGGCAATACCATATTTCCAAAAATTGCAACGTGAAGGCGAGAGCGGACGTCGCAAGTTGAATCAATATACCCGTTACTTGACAGTAGCGATACTTCTAATCCAAGCACCATCATATTTGGTTAACCTAAAAACACAAATAGGAAGTGCTGCTTTCCCCGAAGGAGTGATGTTTATGATAACATCAACAATCATATTGGCAGCAGGCAGTATGTTTGTATTGTGGTTAGGAGAACGTATCACAGATAAGGGTATAGGAAACGGAATATCGTTCATAATCTTGATCGGTATTATCGCACGATTACCTCAAGCATTAGGATTTGAGTTCCTTAATAGAACAGAAACAGCTGCAGGAGGATTGGTAATGTTCCTTGCGGAGATAGTATTCCTATTGTTTGTAGTAGCAGCATCTATCCTTTTGGTACAAGGAACCAGAAAAATACCTGTACAATATGCGAAACGCATTGTAGGCAACAAACAATACGGAGGAGCAAGACAATACATCCCACTAAAAGTTAACAGTGCGGGAGTAATGCCAATCATCTTTGCGCAAGCATTGATGTTCATTCCTATCACAATCGTAGGATTCTCAGCAAGCAATGCTTCAAGTTCATTTGTACAAGCATTCACTGACAACACAGGATTCTGGTATAATTTCGTATATGCAATATTGATCATTGTATTCACATATTTCTATACAGCAATCACTATCCAACCCAATCAAATGGCAGAGGATATGAAACGCAACAATGGATTCATTCCGGGAATCAAACCAGGAAAGAAAACAGCAGAATACATTGATTCAGTAATGTCACGTATAACACTACCCGGTTCATTATTCTTGGCGTTGGTGGCAATCATGCCGGCATTTGCGCAAATAGCAGGAATCAGCGGACAATTCGCACAATTCTTCGGAGGAACATCATTGTTGATTTTGGTAGGAGTAATCTTGGATACACTACAACAAATTGAGAGTCACTTGATGATGCACCACTACGATGGATTGATGAAATCAGGTAGAATTAAAGGACGTCAAGGTTCTGTTTCAGCATACTAGTCGAAAGCAGATAAAATGATTTATCTTAAAACAGACGAAGAGATAGAGTTAATGAGGGATAGTAACCTATTGTTGGCGCAAACAATGGGCGAAATAGCCAAGTGGGTTGCACCGGGAGTTACTACCCTGAAACTCGACTCGATAGCCGAACAATATATCAGAGACAACGGAGGAGTACCAAGTTGTTTAGGATATAGCGGATATCCAAATTCGATATGTGCATCCGTAAACGAACAAGTCGTACACGGAATACCATCATCCAAAGAGTTGAAAGATGGCGACATAGTATCGATAGACTTTTGCGTATTGAAGAACGGATTCCATTCCGATTCAACATACACCTTCCCTGTAGGAGAAGTAAGCTACGAAGTAAAACGCTTACTAAAAACCACAAAAGAGTCGTTGTATGTAGGAATAGAACAAGCAGTAGAAGGCAAGCGTATAGGCGATATAAGCAATGCAATACAAACCTATTGCGAAAAACGAGGCTACTCATTAGTTCGTGAGATGTGCGGACACGGCATAGGCCGTCAGATGCACGAAGCACCCGAGGTGCCAAACTTCGGACGAAGAGGATGCGGACCCGTACTACGTTCAGGAATGGTAATAGCCATAGAGCCGATGGTAAATATGGGATCACGCAATATAGTAATAGAGCGTGATGGGTGGACAGCTCGCACAAAAGATCGCAAGCCCGCAGCACACTACGAGTTGTGCGTGGCTGTACGAGAAGGAGCCCCCGACATATTATCAACATTCAAATACGTAGAAGAAGTTTTAGGAGATAGATTCATTTAATTAAAGAATAACTTATGGCAAAACAAGCAGCAATAGAACAAGACGGAACAATAGTTGAAGCATTGTCTAATGCTATGTTCAGGGTTGAGTTGGAGAATGGACACGAAATTACCGCCCATATCTCAGGCAAGATGCGCATGCATTATATAAGAATACTCCCCGGTGACAAAGTACGAGTAGAGATGTCACCCTACGATTTGTCAAAGGGACGTATAGCGTTTAGATATAAATAAAAAAACGAAATAAGAAAATGAAAGTAAGAGCATCATTAAAAAAGCGCACACCGGAGTGTAAAATAGTTAGACGCAACGGAAAGTTGTATGTAATTAACAAGAAAAATCCAAAGTATAAACAACGTCAAGGATAATTTTATTATCTTTGCAAAATATTTATCAGTTATAATTTATGGCAGTAAGAATCGTCGGTGTTGACCTACCGCAAAATAAAAGAGGTGAAATCGCTTTGACCTACATATTCGGTATAGGTCGTAGCGCGTCAAAAACCATCTTGGAGAAAGCTGGAATTGACAAAAACATTAAAGTTAAAGATTGGACAGACGACCAAGCAGCAAAAGTTCGTGAGATAATTGGTGCAGAGTACAAAGTAGAAGGAGATCTTCGTACAGAAGTACAACTAAATATCAAACGATTGATGGATATTGGTTGTTATCGTGGTGTACGTCATCGTAACGGACTTCCCGTTCGTGGACAAAGTACAAAAAACAATGCCCGCACACGTAAGGGTAAAAAGAAAACCGTTGCAAACAAGAAAAAAGCTACTAAATAATAAGTAAGTATGGCAAAAAAAACAGTCGCAGTAAAGAAGAGAAAAGTACATGTAGGCGTTGTGGGACAAGCTCACATCCACTCTTCATTTAACAACATCATCGTCTCAATAGCCAACGAAGACGGACAAGTAATCTCTTGGTCTTCTGCAGGTAAAATGGGATTTAGAGGATCTAAGAAAAATACTCCTTATGCAGCGCAAATGGCAGCACAAGACTGCGGAAAAGTTGCATTTGATTTGGGACTTCGCAAAGTAAAAGCATATGTAAAAGGTCCCGGTAATGGTCGTGAATCAGCAATACGTACAATTGCACAATTAGGAATTGACGTAATTGAGATAATTGACGTTACTCCATTGCCACACAATGGATGTCGTCCTCCAAAAAGAAGGAGAGTATAAGAGTATTTATTAACAGTATTTTTGAGCCACCATCACAAGATGAAATAAAGATTGCCTTTTATAATCCTCTCGCAATCGCGGCTGCATCTTAATGGTCAAGATCAAAAAACACAAAAATTAAAAAGTTAAAATGGCAAGATATACAGGCCCTAAATCAAGAATTGCACGTAAATTTGGTGAGGCAATTTTTGGCGCAGACAAAGTGTTGTCAAAGAAGAACTATCCTCCAGGACAACATGGACAAAACAAAAGAAGAAAAACTTCTGAGTATGGAACTCAACTTGCTGAGAAGCAAAAAGCAAAATACACTTACGGTGTATTAGAGCGTCAGTTCCGCATCTTATTTGAGAAAGCATCTCGCACAAAAGGTATTACCGGTGAGGTATTGCTACAACTTTTGGAGTCACGTCTTGATAACGTAGTTTACCGTTTGGGTATTGCTCCAACACGTGCAGCTGCTCGTCAATTAGTATCACACCGTCACATCGTGGTAGATGGTAAAGTAGTAAACATTCCTTCTTACCAACTAAAACCAGGACAAGTAGTAGGTGTTCGTGAGAAATCAAAATCATTAGAGAACATTACCGATTCACTTGCAGGATTCAACCACAGCAAATATCCTTGGATAGAGTGGGATGAGGCTTCAAAAAGCGGAAAATATCTTAACATTCCCGAAAGAGCAGATATTCCTGAGAATATCAAAGAGCAATTAATCGTTGAGTTGTACTCTAAACAATAATAAGAATTATGGCGATATTAGCATTTCAAAAACCCGAAGAGGTAGTCATGGTAGAGGCTACACAGTTCTTTGGAAAATTCGAATTCCGTCCTTTGGAGCCTGGCTACGGTGTTACAGTAGGCAATGCGTTACGCCGTATTCTCCTCTCTTCATTAGAGGGATTTGCAATCACCTCAATTCGCATTGAGGGAGTTGATCATGAGTTTGCTACCATTCCCGGAGTAATGGAAGATGTATCAAACATCATCCTTAACCTTAAAAAGGTACGTTTGAAAAGAATCGTAGATGACGTAGAGACAGAAAAAGTATCATTGTCATTTTCAGGTTCGGAGTTCAAAGCCGGAGATATTAGCAAAGCCTTGTCAAGCTTTGAAGTATTGAATCCCGAGTTGGTAATATGCCATCTTGATTCAAGTGCAAAATTAAACATTGAGTTAAACATCAATAAAGGTCGTGGATATGTACCTGCAGAGGAGAATGCACAACCAACAGATGCAATCGATGTAATTCCCATCGACTCAATTTACACACCAATCAGAAATGTTAAATACTACTACGATCCATATCGTGTAGAGCAAAAAACAGACTATGAGAAGTTGACACTTGAAATCTCAACAGATGGATCAATACATCCAAAAGATGCATTAAAAGAGGCTGCAAAAATTCTAATACATCACTTTATGATGTTCTCTGATGAGAAAATCACATTGGAGTCATCAGATGGCGATGGAAACGAAGAATTTGATGAAGAGGTATTGCATATGCGTCAGTTGTTGAAGAGCCGTTTGACAGACATGGACCTATCAGTTCGTGCATTGAACTGCTTAAAATCAGCAGATGTTGAGACATTAGCAGAATTGGTGGTATTCAACAAAAACGACCTATTAAAATTCCGAAACTTCGGTAAAAAATCACTAAACGAGTTAGATGACCTTTTGGCAGGATTGAACCTATCTTTCGGAATGGACATCTCTAAGTATAAATTAGATAAAGAATAACAACGATGAGACATAATAAAAAATTCAACCACTTGAGCAGAACAGCTTCTCACAGAGCAGCCATGTTGTCAAACATGACTTGTTCATTGATAATGCACAAGCGTATCTTCACAACTTTGGCAAAAGCTAAAGCATTGAGAATTTATGCTGAGCCTATCATCAACAAGGCAAAAGAAGACACTACAGCATCTCGCCGTGTAGTATTTAGCTACCTACAAGATAAAAATGCTGTTAAAGAACTTTTCGGAGACATAGCTACTAAAATAGCAGAGCGTAACGGAGGTTACACTAGAATTATTAAAACAGGAACACGTCTTGGAGACGGAGCAAAAACTTGTTTCATTGAGCTAGTTGACTACAACGAAAACATGCTAAAAGAGAAAGCTGCTAAAAAAGCAACTCGCACTCGCCGTTCTAAAAAGAACACAGAGGCTGCTCCAGCAGTAGAGGCACCGGTTGCAGAAGCACCTGCAGCAGAGTAATATAGAGTACTAAAAACCTATATACAAGAAAAGAGAACGATTTTAAAATCGTTCTCTTTTTTTATATTTGTAATCCACAATTTTATACAGCAATATCCCAAGAAGTGTTGCCAATTGCGAAATAATTTTATAAATTTGTAACGTCTATTGAGACATTACATATTTTTGATGAAAGTGTTTCGCTTTTATCCTTGACAGAGAATCTGACAGTTCAACAAGCACAAGGATGGGTAACACTCAGTCATCTGTCTGCATATATGTGTCCCACATATATCATTCAGGTGTGGGGTATTGCTGTTTATTTGTGCTTGGGTATGTCAGAACCTTCTGTCAGATAAACGAATCGGCTCCACACTTTCTTTTTTGTTCAGCCGTAATGGAGTTGATACGGCAAGTAAGCAAAAATTCATCACGAATAATGAAACCATTTAAACTGCTCTTGTTATTGCTAATTGCTATACTAAGTGCAGAGGCGCAGGAATATCCATTGCAGTGGTGTGAATATATGTCTGAGGGGTACCTGTATAATATTCAAAACGACAAAAAAAGAGCGCCTGAGACAGAGTATGACCTTAAAAAGCGTTTGGCAGATGCATCGCGCGTTAATTTGGCGAGCCAAATTAAGGTGCATGTCAATGATGTATCAGCACAATATACACAATCTGCAACATCAGGAGAAGATTTGCTCTATACCAATCAGAATTACACTTCCGCAACAAAACTCACAACAAATCTCAACCTGAAATTAGCAGAAACACTCACCTCATACAATCCGCAAACAGAAGAGGCATATGCAATAACATATATAGAGCGAAGTGCCGCAACTCGTTATTATGAAAAAGAGTGTACCTCTCTTATAAATGCAATAGAAAATGCTTTTATAATAGCTAATAATTATGTGCAAACAGGTTATAAAGAGAAAGCGAAGAATGAACTCAACTCGAAACTTCTACATCTACAAGATATAGAAGATGCACTGTTTTGGCTAAATATCTTTGATTTGGCATCAGACAGGCTTAACGAATATCAAACAAAGAAAGGCAAAGTTGAGCAACAGTTAAAACAAACCATTGCAGATTTACAACACTCCTTGACTCTCTATATTGAGTGCAATGCTCGAATCTCAGGAAAGCACTATCCTAAATTACAAAATGAGGTAAAAGGTCTAATATCGAAGGAGGGATGCAACTTCACAACAGACAAAACAAAAGCCGATTATATAATAAAAATAGAAGCAAATAATGACGAAGGCTTTATGTCTGAAGTAGCAGGCTTCAAGTCATACTACACATATGTGTCGGCAACAATCACAATAGACAAGAGAGTGACATCGCAGCGAATATACGAAGGAGAAGTAAAGGTAAAAGGCGGACATACCAGAGGAATGAATGATGCTGTCATATCGGGATATAACAATATTAAAAGTCTAATATCAAAAACAATAATTGAGAATATTAAACATTAAATATAAAAAATATGAAGAGATTATCATTATTATTTATTATCATGGTCTTACCATTGGCATTATTTGCCAATCAGGTGGAGAAGATTGCGGTTTTCGACCCTTCGTTTGAAAACTCAAAAATAGACGACGGTTCTGCCATAGCAGTCCGTGAGCTTATTAATCAAACAGTTGTAAATACAGGTGCATACAAATTGGTTGAGCGCTCATTCTTGGAGCGAGTAATGCAGGAGCAACAATTCAATAACTCGGGAGCAGTAAGCGATAGCGATGCAACACGAATTGGAGAGTTGGCAGGTGCCGACAAAATTGTTTTGTCAGTTCTAACTCGTGCGCAAACCAGACTATTGCTTTCAGTAAAGGTAATTGATGTTGAGTCTGCACAAATAGTTGGTCAAGGAACAGCCATTTTCCCTGAGATGCAATTGTTTGATAAAGTTGAAGAGGTAACCATTAAAGCCTTAAGTTACCATGGAGGATATAAAGGAGCAGTTAAAAGCGAACTAAAACAAGATTCTCAAGTAACCGCGCCTCAAGTGATTACTTCTCAACCCGTGCCTTCACAAACAGTTAGTACGCAAACAACAACAGTAAAAGAGATAAAATCAAGCTCAAAAACTACTAAGAAAGAAGCATGGCTGAAAAAAACTCCATGTTATAAAGGATTTGTTGATTTCGGTATTACATTTGGAGAAAATGCATTTGGTATTTCTGCAACAACAACGCATGGAGCGCAAATAAATCCATATATATATGTAGGAGGAGGTTTAGGAATATATTATGATTTACGTTTTGAAGGAGCGGCTGTCCCAATCTATGCAGACTTTAAGGTGAATGTGCTTAAAGGAAGAATCTCTCCTGTATTGGATATGCGATTGGGATATTCTGCAGGGTCAATATCAGGCCTTTATGCCTCAATTATGCCCGGTTGCCAATTTGGTCTTAAAGGTAAAACGGCTTTGACATTATCTCTGGGATATGAGTTCTTTGGTAGGGGTGAAAAAACAATAGTTACTGATTATGATTATTATGGTTATGTTTACTCATTAGGCGGATTATCAGTCAAATTGGCATTAGACTTTTAAAAGATATAGAAGATTAGAAGTATAATTTAAAAAAGAGGTCTCACAACCTTAACGCCTACATGGTATTTTCGTTTTGCGAGATATTCATTTAAAGGGAGGGGGTCGATAACGACCTCCTTTTTTGCTGACGAGGCGTGTAGAAGATGAAGTGCGCCATTAACGTATATGGCAAAACCAACATGTGAAATATCCAAACCCTCAATATCGGTTACTATGGCAATAATATCACCTTCGTGGACTATTTCGGGACTTAGGCAATCGATTTTTTCTTTGGGTATATAAGTGAATGGCTGAGACGATAAAAACCTCTCACAAGCCTTAATTTCTCTTAATATCGAATCGTTTGTAATGCCACTATATTTATTGGCATTGCTACTCATAAAATTTATGGTGCGTTCTTCGGTTTTGGTTACACCATCAACATAAACCTCTCTGATAATACCCATCTCTTGGTTATTCATAATCCACTCGCTGAAGTAGTGTAACCTACTTGCGTAGCCATTACACTCTCCATTTCTGTAACGGATATTTTCAAGAGCTCTTACATAGTCTGAAAATTTACCCTCTCCGCTATTTTTGCATAGGGTAAGAGCCGAAATGGTCTCTACAAAAGTTGTGCAGTCAAGCGAGTCGAGCCTTACAACTACTCTCTCCACCGTATCTCTATCAAGAGTTCCCCCTTGGTATGGTGCGCCTAAAAAGAGTTTTGCAACCTTGGAGGTGGTTATGCCTTTGTTGTCAAATGAGTGGTTTAATATTGCAACACACTTTGTAGAATCCTGTTTGGTATAATAAACAATATTCTCACTCTCTATTGCGTTTCCGCAAGAGAGTGAGAATAATAGTAGAGATATTAGTATAATGGTTCTCATTGTATTACGGAATTAGTAATTTCTAATTCCTAATTTCTAATTCCTAATTTCTAATTATAAGAACTGTCTTCTTCAATAAATTTCAAAAGTCGTTCAACAGCCTCCTCTTCGGGGATGTTTTTCTCAATACACTCTTTCCCTTTATACAGGCTTATCTTTCCGCGAGCTGCACCAACATAACCGTAGTCGGCATCAGCCATCTCTCCGGGACCGTTTACAATGCAACCCATAATACCTATCTTCAGACCAACAAGGTGTGCTGTTGCCTCTTTTATGCGAGCAACTGTTTTTTGAAGGTCAAATTGAGTTCGTCCGCATCCAGGACAAGAGATATACTCTGTTTTTGAGGTTCTCAATCTGGCGGCTTGTAGTGCCGAAAAAGCAATGGCGGTAACAGTGTCGTTGTCAATATTGCCACTGTTCAAAATCATCACACCATTGCCAACACCGTCAAGCAGTAGTGCGCCCAAATCGGCTCCACTCTTAATTTGCAAAGCCTCTTTGTCATTTTCGGCATACTGCAACATAAGCACAACAGGGTTATTGCAACCGTTGCGGGTTAGAGTGTGAGCAACTGCTCGTAACTCGCCAACCATATTAATGTGGTTGCTATATGCCAATACTGCAACGTTTTTATGAGTGCTTATAAACTCTATTACACTCTCCGAAAGTTGAGGATAACAAAGTTTTAAGAGCAGAGGTTCTGTGCTGTTGTTGTATGTGGCAATATCTTCGATGTCAATAACGGGAATGTTGACATTCTCTCCGTAACAGAAGTTGTTGTTAAATGTGTAATCGGGTTTGAGCGAGCCTGAAAGCGAACATTCGCCATCGCAAATAACAATGGGGGCATTATCTCCTCCAATATTGCCTATGGCAAATGACGGACGACGTTCCATATTGAGGTACGAATACCCCTCGTAGGGTTTTGCCTCAATTTTTGCGTGACCTTTGCGAGCTGAGATATAGTTTACCAACGCTTTGGCAACGGGAACCTCGTTGCGTGGGGGTTCGCTTAGAGACACCCTGATTGTATCTCCAATACCGTCGCAAAGCAGAGCGCCAATACCCACTGCCGATTTAATTCTTCCGTCCTCTCCGTCTCCTGCTTCGGTAACACCCAAGTGAAGGGGGTAGTTCATATTCTCCTTCTCCATGGCATCGATAAGCAACCTTACCGATTTAACCATGACAACTGTGTTTGATGCTTTTATGGATAGAGCCACGTTTTTGAAGTTTTCGCGCTTACAAACGCGCAAAAACTCCATGCACGACTCGGCAATACCCTCGGGAGTGTCGCCATAGCGACTCATGATTCTGTCCGACAAAGAGCCATGGTTCACTCCAATTCTTAATGCTGTGTTATGCTCTTTGCATATATCAAGCAGTTGGATGAAACGTTTTTCAAGGCGGTCTATCTCCTCCTGATAGCTTTCGTCGGTATATTCTATGATTTTGAATACTCTTGCGCTATCGGTAAAATTGCCCGGGTTTATTCTGATTTTATCAGTGATTTTTGCGGCGGCATCAGCCACATTGGGGTTAAAATGGATGTCTGCAATCAGGGGAGTATAGTTTCCTCTCTCTCTCAACGATGTTCTGATGACAGCCAAAGCATCAACCTCAAGAACTCCTTGAGTGGTTAAACGAACATAATCAGCACCTGCATCGGCAATATCCAAAACCTGATTAACACTCGCCTCAATGTCGCGAGTGGAGGTATCGGTCATCGATTGAATTCTTATGGGATTCTCTCCTCCCAATAGAATGCCGCCTATGTTTGTAACAGAACTTACCCTTCTGCCATAATTGAAAATATCCATTTTTAACTCCTTGTTTTAGTTGGTTTTAAATTTGTATTCAATTTTTGCAAGCTCCTCGTTGGCTTTTACGATTTTTTGAGCCAAAGCCGCTTTGTATGTTTTGAATTTTGCTGCAATGTTTTCGTCGTTTAGCGACAACATTTGAATAGCCAAAATGGCTGCATTCAAAGCTCCGTTAATACCAACGGTGGCAACAGGAATTCCGGGAGGCATTTGTACAATTGCCAACAGGGCATCCATACCGTCAAGAGTAGAGTTGATGGGAACTCCGATAACGGGTAGGGGAGTGCTTGCCGCAATAACTCCGGGAAGGTGTGCAGCCATTCCTGCTGCAGCAATAATAACTTTAATACCGCGAGCCTCTGCATTTTTTGAAAACTCCTCAACCTCAACAGGAGTGCGGTGAGCCGAAAGAGCATTCATCTCAAACGGTATTTCAAACTCGTCAAGCAATTTGGCAGCCTTCTCCATAATTGGCAAATCCGAAGTACTGCCCATAATAATACTTACAATAGGTTTCATTTTGTATATAATTTTAAAATAGTATTCTAATAAAATATGCAAAGTAATAGCTCCATACATAGCCCATAACGGCACCTGTGATGATGCCTCCGGGGGTGTAACCTTTCAAGTAGGCTCTTGCGCTGCCCAATATTCCGCCTAAAATAAACACAAGAGCAATAATCTCAATGGGTATTATATTGCCCTGGAATTTAAGTATGCTGAAAACAGCGCCCAGATATGCACCATAAGCGGTCATATGGGTTGATATATTGTAACTTCTTTTTAAAATTGCAAGCATAATCAGCAGAACAATACCGCTGAGGGTAAAACTCACAATCCATAGCGGGACTCCCGACTTTAGCAGAATATATGCTAAAAACATGTAGCATATGCCTGTTATCAAGTATGAGTACGAGGCTGCTTTGCCTCCGTTTTGCCCCATGTTGTAGTTGTTCCATGCAATTGAGATAAAGGGTACAACTGCTGTAAAAAAAACAATGACACCCACAACAATCATAATAGAGCTTAGGGGCAGAATTGCAAGGTACGAAGAGAATATCAACGTAATGTATATATACGAGGGGATAAGAAAAGGAGAAAAAATTCCTGAAATAAACTTAGCACATCCTTTAAACATAATCACTACAACTCCTTTCTTAATCTTGCAATGGGGATTTCTGCCTGTTCTCTATATTTGGCAACCGTTCTTCGCGCAATCTTATATCCCTTTTCGCAAAGAATTTCGCATAGAGCATCATCCGATAGCGGATGACTCTTATCTTCACTCTCTATAATCTCAGCCAACATCTTTTTAACCTCTTTTGACGATACCTCTTCTCCACTGTTTGTGAGCATGCTTTCGGAGAATAGATGTTTAAGGGGGTATATGCCAAAACGAGTTTGCATATATTTCCCGTTCACCACGCGCGAAACGGTAGATATGTCATATTCGGTAATCTCTGCAATATCTTTCAAAATCATGGGGCGAAGATAGTGTTCGTCGCCTGTTATAAGAAACTCTCGTTGCATCGATATCAAAGCTGCCATTATCTTTGACAAAGTTGTTTGTCTCTGTTTAACGGCATTGATAAACCATTGGGCTGCATCCAACTTCTGTTTGACAAACAAAAGTGCATCTTGACGCTCTTTGCTTCTGTTTGTTTTGTTGTTGTAATCCTCAAACATCTCAACATACTTCTGGCTCACTCTCAATTCGGGAACATTGCTGTTGTTCATCGAAAAAGATAGCTCTCCATCGTTATCCTCTACAATAAAATCGGGGATGATTTGGTTCCCTGTGTCGGCATATGAAGTATTCCACGCATTTCCGGGACGAGGATTTAGTTGTGTGAGGGTTTTTATGGTCTTTCTCAAAAGTTCGTTGTCAAGCCCCAAAGATCTACCTAACTTATCGTAGTGCTTTTTGCTGAAAGCATCAAAATGGTTTGCGATAATCTCTTTTGCCGCAACAATGCTCTTATCGCAATGTTCAAAGCGGTTTAGTTGCAACATCAGACACTCTTGCAAGGTGGTTGCTCCAACGCCGGCGGGCTCGAACTCCTTTATTTTTTCGAGAATAGCCTCAATACCGTTAACATCTATGTCAATGCCAACCTGAAAAATCAAGTCGTCTGAGATAGATTGCAAAGGGCGACGTAGATATCCGTCATCATCGATATTGCCTATAATGTATTCGGCAATCTTCTCTTCTGTATCTGATAGCTCTATCAATCCCAACTGTTCGAGAAGATACTCCTGTATCGAACTGCCTCCAACAAAGGGAATGTCGCCTCGGTGACCTTCGTTGCTGTCGTTCTCAAATTGCATGAGTTTATAGTCGGGGATGTCATCCTCTGATAAATAGTCGCCCAACGATAAATCTTCATTCTCTCCCTCATCGTTATTCATGGGCATATCGTCCTTCGACAGAGAGTTCTCCTCTCCATCGCTTCCGATACTGATTTCGTCAAGAGCAGGATTATCGATAATCTCTTGTTTGATTCGCTCCTCCAACTCCAAGTTGGTAAGCTCCATAAGTCGGATTACCTGAATCTGCTGCGGCGAAAGACGTTGCTGAAGTTTCTGTTCTAACTGCTGCTTTAAAGCCATAAAATAACGATAAGCTAATTACACCGCGAAGTTAATATATAAAACTGCTACCGCCAAGAAACTCGCGAGCCAATGATGTTGGAGGAATCTCTTTTTCCTGTGTCGGTATGAACATTGTTAAGAAATTGAGCAATCGTTTAGCTTCGTTGTACTCTTTTTGGTCTTTCCCAACTTGAGCGAGCACAGGAATTGCCTCTCTGCATATAACCGAAAGTTCGTAAAGCAACGAGGTGTTAAACATTGCATCGGCATTCTCCTGGAATGGGAAAATCCATTTCTCCTCACCACGTCTTACACTCGGCCAGCGAGCAATGGTGCTTTGTGCAGATGTTCCACGATACTTGGCATCGCGTATGATTCGTCTCAACAGACGATTGTCGGTTGTCGGAATTCTGTTGTGGTCGTCAATTGAGATTGATGTCAATGCCGAAACGTAAATCTTGAATTTCATCCTCTCCTCAATCTGCGATGTAAGTTGTGGGTTAAGAGCATGAATTCCCTCCAAAATTAGGATGCTTTGTGGCGAAAGTTTTAATTTTTTGCCGGTATAGTTTCTTGTGCCTGTTTCAAAGTTATAGGTCGGAATCTCAACCTCTTTGCCATTGAGCAGGTCGTTGAGGTCTTTATTGAATGCTTCAAGGTCCAGAGCGTAAATCGACTCATAGTCATAATCGCCACTCTCATCCCTTGGTGTATGTTCGCGGTCAACAAAATAGTCGTCAAGAGAGATTGCAACAGGAACAAGCAGGTTTGTCAATAGTTGTACCGACAATCTCTTTGAAAAAGTGGTCTTGCCCGAAGAAGAGGGTCCTGCAATAAGAACCACTCTGCTACTGCCGTTCAACTTAAACCTTTGGGCAATGTCATCGGCAATCTTGGCAATCTGTTTTTCGTGCAGAGCCTCCATGACTTTTATCAAAACAGGGGCATGTCCGTTTGTGATTGCCTCGTTGAGGTCCCCAATGTTGCTCAGCTGAGCAATATTGTTAAAACGATATTGTTCTTCAAAGGCTGCAAGCAATTTATCTTGTCTTGAGATTTTGTTTAACTCATTTGGGTTCTCCTTTGATGGCGGAACAAGAAGATAGCCGTAGCTGTATTTCACGAAGTTGAACGTAGTGATGTATCCCGTTGAAGGAGTCAACTCATACGGAAAGGCGTCAATAACGTTATCAAGCTTGTAGTAAACAGTATATGGTTCAGAAATATACGAAAGCAATTTAACTTTGTCTGCCATTCCTGCATTTCTGAACTTTTCAATAACCTCTTTGGTTGGCTCTTCAAAACGTTCAATAGTGATGTCGTTATCAACAATCTCCCTCATGCGCTCATTTATTCGAGCAAGGGTATTCTCTCCGCACTCTTGGCTTAAACGGCAGAATATCCCTTTTGAAATGGAGTGTTCAATGTCGAGTTTTACATTAGGCATTATGTCACTAACTGCTTTGTATAGAATAAGAGAGAGTGTGTGTATATATACTCTTTCGCCATGAGGCGAAGAGTAGTCAAAAAACTCAATGGTCTTAGGCTTGTAAACTCTGAAATTCAAACTTTGAGTGCGGTTGTTCACCAATGCACCCATAACTCGCGAGTTCAATTCAATACCCGATTTATTGAATATCTCTAATACCGAAGAACCCTTCTCAACCTCAATCTCTTTCTGGTTGTTAACACAGAGAATTTTAATGTTTTCGCTCATCATGGTATTATTTTTTTTGTTACAAAATAGTTAAAAGTTTTGCTTAATTGTATTTTTATTTTAATTTTGTGTCGCTACTATGGAGTAGTCTTTGCTACAACGGATGTAGTATTTTATGATGCTAAAATAGGAAAATTATTATAAAAATCAAATAGCAAAATGGAATATTCATTTTTTGACTTTCTAAGACTCATTGGTTCATTAGGCTTGTTTTTGTATGGAATGAAGATGATGAGTGAAGGTTTGCAAAAGATAGCGGGAGATCGTATGCGTTCTATCCTATCGGCAATGACCTCAAATCGTTTCATGGGAGTTTTAACGGGATTGCTTATTACAGCCTTGATTCAATCTTCATCGGCAACAACTGTTATGGTTGTTAGCTTCGTAAACGCAGGACTTCTATCTCTGGCTCAATCAATCTCTGTGATAATGGGAGCAAACATCGGAACAACACTTACTGCATGGATTATCTCATTCTTTGGCTTTGCCGTAGATATCAGTGCTTTTGCAATACCATTGATAGGATTGGCAATTCCCTTCTTTTTCTCAAATAAAAGTAAACGCCGCTCGATAGGAGAGTTGATATTGGGATTCTCATTTCTCTTTATGGGATTGTCATTCCTTAAAAACTCGGTTCCTGACATAAAGAGCAGTCCCGAGGTATTGGAGTTCTTGGCAACATACTCGGATATGGGCTTTGGTTCTGTTTTGTTATTCTTCTTTGTAGGAGCAATACTGACACTGATTGTTCAATCATCGAGTGCTACAGTGGCAATCACGCTTATTATGTGTAGTAAAGGATGGATACCTTTTGAGTTGGCTATTGCAATGGTGCTTGGAGAGAACTTGGGAACAACAATCACAGCAAACATAGCTGCCATTTCAGGAAACGTACAGGCAAAACGAGCTGCATTCTCACACTTCATATTCAATATATTCGGAGTAATATGGATGCTTGTCGTAATATCTCCTTTCACCAAAATGGTTAGTGGATTGGCAGAGGGAATGACCGGATTATCGCCCGAAGGATTGCAAGGTTTTGTAAACTCACACCCGGAACTCGTTTCGTCAAACGGAGAAAATACTGCATTGACAGAACAATACATCACTTATCAAACATCAGTATCTTACGGATTGTCACTATTCCATACCATATACAATATCATAAACGTAACCGTAATGATATGGTTTGTTAATGTATATGTTAAGATTGTGTCAACAGTAATCAAGAACAAAAAGACAGGCGAAGAGGAGGAATTCCAACTCAAATATATCTCTGCAGGTATGCTTTCAACATCGGAGTTGTCGCTATTGCAAGCTAAAAAAGAGATTGAGTTATACGGAATAAGAACAACCAGAATGTATGGAATGGCTCGTGATTTGATGACCGAAAAACCCGATAGCGAGTCTTTCAATAAACTTTTCAGCCGTATTCAAAAATATGAGCAGATAAGTGATAATATGGAGGTTGAAATCGGAAGATATTTGAATAATGTATCTGACGGACGATTGAGTTTCGATGGAAAAATGACGGTTAATGCAATGATGACCGAAACAACCGAGATAGAGAGCATCGGAGACAGCTGTTACAGCATTGCCCGTGCAATTCAACGCAAAAACAATGAAAATATAGTATTCAACGAATATATTCTTGAGCATATAAACAATATGTTCAGCTTGGTTGGAAATGCTCTTGAGAATATGAATGCAATACTTTCAAAACCCGATATTGATGATGTTGATATAAACAAAACATACAATATTGAGATGGAGATGAATAACTATCGCAATATGTTGCGTAATGCAAATATGGAGAATATCAACGACAAAAAATATGAGTATAAGGCAGGTATTCACTTTATGGATATAATCTCTGAATGTGAAAAACTTGGAGACTATGTTGTAAACGTAATTGATGCAGTACGCGAAAAACGATCAATTAAAAAATAGTTGTTAGTTTTTAGTTGTCGGCTGACGCCGCCCCTTCGGGGAGTTGTTAGAGAATAGTAATAGGTTGCTCGCGTGAGCAACCTATTTCTGTATATATATCAATAAAAAACAATTGGCAAATTTGCCAATTAAAAAAGTATTTTCTATCTTTGTGACAGAATTAATTCCATGTGGGGGCACCACGATAAAAACGAATTATGAACTAATTAAAGTATTAATTAAAAAAGTAACAAAATGGAAAAGAATTTAAAAAAATTTATGGCAATAGAGACCAAGTCTCAAGCTAGAATCCTTGACAAACACAATGTTGAGGTGCAAACACAAGATGGTGAGGTATTCCAGATTATTTGTGATTTATGTAAGTTTAATTCTGAAGAATACAAAGCGTATGTGCTTCATCTTGTAGAATTCATCTTTGACCGAAACTTCTCTGAAGATAAGGAGGAGATGGTAAAACGTATTAGTAGAGATTTTCATATCTATGGGGTTTCTACTATGGGAATGGATTTGGGAAGTAGACATGCCGAAAGAGTGCGAATTGGTAAAAGGATCAAGGAACTACGAGAAGCAAAGAATATGGAAGCCAGAGACCTTGCGATTCTTACAGGTATTGATGCAGCAAATCTTTCTAGAATAGAACAAGGGAAGTATTCTACAGGAGTAGATGTTCTCTCTCGTATATGTCTTATCTTAGACGCTCACCTTGATTTGATCCCTAACCCTAAAATCAATTAAAAATGGGAAATAGAGAATTGATTGAAGTATTCGATTGCGAGATGCAATGCGAATACAGGGGGCGCGTGTATCTAGTAAGAGAGAATGGAGCTATTTGTCGAGTTTCAAAAGATGGTGTTAGAAGGACAAAATGGGATGACGTATGGACTTTTGGCGACAAAAATAAAGATGGTTATATGGTTCACGCAAGTAGCGTTAGAGTTCATCAAGTTGTTTGTTCTGCTTTTTATGGACCAGCTCCTCAACCGAACATGGTAGTTGATCATATTGATACTAATCGTTCCAATAATAGACCAGACAATCTTCGTTGGGTGACAAGACTTGAAAATGCTTTGGGAAATCCAGCAACTAGGAAGAAAATTGTGTATTATTGTGGAAGTGTTGAGGCATTTCTTGATAATCCCGAAATTCTTAGAACAAAAGCTTTACCAAAAGATATAAGTTGGATGAGAGCGGTAACAAAGGAAGAAGCAAATGCATGTAAAAAGTATGTTGAAAAATGGGCTGCTCAAGATTCAAAGAGTACTTATAAAGAAACAGATGCTCTGAAATATGAGTTCCCGAAGGATTATATCCAAGAAGCAATGAAGTATAATGGAACATCGTTCAAAACAGAGTCTTTCCAAAATTATAAAGAGGATTATAATATCGTTGAGGAAAAGCAGAAAGAAGAGGATGAAAAGCCTATAAATTCACTTACGCCTTTGGCAATGCAATTAAATTGGAAAATACCGAGTGAATTCCCCTTATGTCCTCAAGAGATAACATCAACTCCTCTTCAGGATTATTTATCTAGGTTGTCAAAAGGAGTTGTTTGTGTAAGAAATAAATATGTAGAATCTATTGTTTTGGATGCAGATATAGCCTTGGATGGTTCGCATATTTCAATTGCAGTTGAAATTCAAAATATAAAACCTTATGCTCTTATGGAGGTATTCTATGAAGATGGAATATTTGTTCATAAAAGTATCAGAACTTTTTTTGAGAGAGCTGGTGTAGAAAAGCATTTTAACCTTTCGCTTGGTAAAGAATGGACAGGAGGAGATGTTGGTGATGACTATTGTTGATTAATTAGAGGATTTACAAAAAAACAAACGCAAGGTTTTTGCCTTGCGTTTGTCTATTTATAGGTTTTAAGTTATCATACTCTAAAAACTAACAACTACCCGTAGGGCGGCAGAGTTTTGCGATGCCGACAACTAATAATTCAAATTAGCTAACAATAACTTTAAGTTTTGCGTAAGCGCGTTCTGCTTTAGCAAGAGCTTTTTCGACAGTTTCGTCAAGAGCAAGGATTACTCCAAAGCGACGGTGTCCTTTAACCTCTTGTTTGCCGAATATTCTTATTTGAACGTCGGGTTCTGCCAATACCTCTTCCAGGTTATCAAATACAACATCTGTTGAGTCTCCCTCTACTACAATTGCTTTTGATGCAGAAGCTCCGTAGAAACGTACGCCCGGAATAGGTAAACCAAGAATTGCACGTGCGTGTAGTGAGAACTCTGACATATCTTGAGAAATCATTGTTACCATTCCTGTGTCGTGAGGACGAGGAGAAACCTCGCTGAACAATACCTCATCGCCTTTGATAAACAGCTCAACGCCAAAAATACCTCTACCGCCAAGAGCTGCAGTAACTTTGCCTGCAATGTCTTTAGCCGTTTCAATAGCTTTGTCGCTCATAGGTTGAGGTTGCCAACTTTCGCGGTAGTCTCCACCTACTTGGTGGTGTCCTATGGGGTTTAGGAATGTTGTTCCGCCAACGTGACGGACAGTTAAAAGTGTAATCTCGTAGTCGAATTCAACGAATCCCTCCACAATAACGCGACCTGCTCCTGCGCGACCGCCCTCTTGAGCCTCTTTCCATGCAGGTTCAATATCTGTCTCACACTTGATTGTGCTTTGTCCATGACCTGAAGAGCTCATGATAGGTTTTACCACACAAGGTATTCCAATCTCTTTTATGGCTGCTTCATACTCCTCTTTTGTGCCTGCAAAGCGGTATGGAGATGTTTTGATTCCCAACTCCTCTGCTGCAAGACGGCGAATTCCTTCGCGGTTCATTGTAAGCAGTGTTGCATTTGCCGTGGGTATTACGTTATATCCCTCTTTTTCCAACTCAACAAGTGTTGATGTGGCAATTGCTTCCACCTCGGGAATAATATAGTCGGGTTTCTCTTTCTCGATTATTTCTCGGAGTTTTGCTCCGTCTAACATTGAAAGAGTGTAAGAACGATGTGCAATTTGCATTGCAGGAGCATTTTCATATCGGTCTAAAGCCACAACCTCAACGCCGTAACGTTGTAACTCTATTGCAACCTCTTTGCCTAATTCTCCTGAACCACAAAGAAGGGCTTTGCACCCTTTCTCTGAAAAGATAGTTCCTAATTTAGCCATATCAGATTATATTTAAGTGTTTTGTATTGTTCTGTACTATTTTGCAGGAATTTTTAATACCTGACCTATTCGTATAAGATTGGAGTTTAATCCGTTGATATTTTTGAGGGTATTAACATTTACTCCGTAACGTGAGGCTATTGAGCCTAATGTCTCTCCCGATTTTACTTTGTGCGATTTAGTTGAACTTCCTCCGATTGCACTCTGGTTGGAATTTCCTGCACCGGGTACTTTGATACTTTTCCCGGCTCTGATATTGTTGTTTTTAAGTCCGTTCAACTCTTTTAATTTAGTTACCGTAGTGTGGTATCTTTTTGCGATTGACGATAACGATTCTCCGTTGCGTATCTTATGGTATCCGTATTCCAATTTTGCAGGTTCAACGGTCTTTTGACGTGCAAAATACTCTTGTCGGTAATTGATTATTGAGTCTTGTGAATTTAGATAGGCATATGTCAATTGAATGGGCAGCCTTAGGTGGTAAGGCTTTATGTTTCCGGGTATAATATCATTACGATATTGGGGATTTAACTCTCGCAACATCTCAATTGGAGTGTTCAATACCGCCGATATCTGTTGTAGGTTTATTCGCTCGTTAATTACAATGGTATCTGTTGCAAGAGGAATTTCTGCTGCAACAGGGCATATATTATGCTCCTCGTAGTAGTGCATAATATAGTTTGCAGCTATAAAGGCGGGAACGTAGCCTCGTGTTTCGCGAGGCAGGTGGTGGTATATTCCCCAAAAGTCTTTCTTACCTCCCGATCTCACCATTGCTTTATTTACGTTGCCAGGTCCGCAGTTGTATGCCGCAATGGCAAGGCTCCAGTCGTTGTATATATTGTATAGCTCTTTAATGTATTTTGCCGCTGCGTCAGATGATTTTATGGGTGAGCGACGTTCGTCAACCAAAGAGTTTACCTCCAATCCCAAACTTTTTGCCGTTTTGGGCATTATCTGCCACAGTCCTGCGGCTCCAACTCTCGATACCGCGTTAGGACGCAAAGCCGATTCTATAACAGGCATATATTTTAGTTCAAGAGGAAGTCCCTCTCTCTCCAATGCCTCTTCGAATATCGGAAAGTAGTATATTCCAAATCCCAACAACGACTCCACAAGTTTGCGTCTTTTTGCTGCATACAAAGTTATATACTCTTTTATGATGCTGTTGTATGGCATGTCTATAAGGGTTGGTAGCTTTGAAAGTCGCTCGATATATACCGAGTCTGAGAACTCAACATTCTCTCCGCTTGCTATACAGGTGCTATCGATGTTGGTGAACTTTTGCAGATACCAATTTGAGAGGATTGTGTCGTTTTCATATTCAAGACTCTCTATAATAACCATATTGTTATCGCTGATGGTATCTCTTAACGACACAACATAAGTGGAATCGGATTCTTGCGATGAAACCGATGTCGCAAAAGCAGTTATTAAAAGGAGTGTGATGAATGTTATTCTTTTCATAATTCTTTAGCTAAAAGACAAGCGAACACTGAAGCCCTAAAACAGCAAGGGTTTTTATCGTAGGCTCTAAAACCGCAGGAGTCAACCTCATGGATACGTCGGGCGAAATGTCAAATGTATATAGCTGTGCATCAACATATGCGTCAATCATTGCAAGGCCATAAACAGCCAACATACTCACGATGCACAAATCTCTGTTTCTTCTGTAATAATCCTTTTTGCTTTTTAAAGAGCTTCTTATCCACTCCTTGTTGTTTTCAATCCACTCCTTGTTGTCGCGGTATGAGTATGGCAGAAAGTTTATGTAGCTGTTGGCATTGGGGTCGTCGCTATACGCATCGCGGTAGGCATTGGAGTAGTCGGTGAAATATCGGCTGTTGAAGGATATACCGTACGCCAATCCCATAAAACCTCCCACAAGAATTGGCAGTTTCCAATATTTTCGGTTGTAAATCTGTCCTGCTCCTGGCATCAAGGCTGAGTACCAAACAGCTTTTGTGGGGTTAGGAACAAACACTTTAGAGGAATCAACAACAATAACCTCAATGTTCGAGGTGTCTATCTCCATGATAATGTCGTTGCTGTCTAAAAAGAGGGTATCGTTTTCTATCGAGGTTGCCTTGATAAACTCCAACCCTTTGTCGCTCTCTTGTCCGCTTACATTCGACACAAAAAGTAACAGCAACGCAACGGTTACCGCTACAAAACAGCCTTTTATGTTAGTGATTACGGACATTATTATTAACTCTTCTATTATTCTTTAAACGTCTATTCTGTTCAAAAGCTCTTTTATTCGCTCAAACTCCTTCTCGTTTTTGAATGGGATTGATATTTTCCCTTTTCCCGTTTCGTCGCAAACAATTTTTACGCGGGTTTTAAATAGCGAAATAAGCTCTTTGCTGTATGTGTCGTAATTTGGATTGTTCTTTTTAGATGGCTTCTCTACGGTTTGAGTCACTTGCCCCATCTCTTTTACTCTCTCCTCGACTTTACGCACCGAGTAACCATTGAGCTTAATCTCATCGTAAAGTTTTAGTTGAAGCGAAGCATCGTCTGTTGCGAGCAATGCGCGAGCATGTCCCATATCAATGACCTTGTTTTTTAGTCCCAATTGAATTTCGGCAGGGAGTCTTAACAGACGTAGATAGTTTGCTATTGTAGCACGTTTTTTACCAATTCTCTCGCTTAATTTCTCTTGTGTTAGGTTGTATTGCTCAATTAGTTTTTGGAAAGTAAGCGCAATCTCCACAGCATTCAAATCCTCGCGTTGAATGTTTTCGATAAGAGCCATCTCCATGACGGTCTCATCCTCAACCGTGCGAACATATGCAGGCATGCTTTTTAGCCCTGCAAGCTTAGCCGCTCTGTATCGGCGTTCTCCTGCAATGATTTGATATGAACCGTCGCCCATTTTGCGAAGCGAAACGGGTTGAATGATACCCAACTCTTTTATTGATGTTGCGAGTTCGGTAAGAGCCTCCTCGTCAAACTCAGTACGAGGTTGATCGGGGTTTGGCTTTATAAGGTCTATATTAATCTCGTTGATAGAAGATGAGCCCGAAGTCTTAACTTCGTCCATTGTGATAAGGGCATCCAATCCTCTTCCGAGCGCACTGCGTTTAATCATAACTGTTACAATTATTCTTTGTCAATAATCTCTTTGGCAAGTTGCATGTAGTTTAATGCTCCGCGAGAATCGGGATCATATAAAAGAACAGGCAATCCGTGGCTTGGAGCCTCGCTCAAACGAATGTTGCGTTGAATTGCTGTTTTAAACACCATGTCGCCAAAGTGTTGTTTCAACTCATCGAAAATCTGATTGGCAAGACGCAAACGAGCGTCGTACATAGTCAACAAAAATCCCTCTATCTCCAATTGGGGATTAAGTTTCGATTTAATGATTTTTATGGTATTCAAAAGTTTGCTGATTCCTTCAAGTGCAAAATACTCTGCCTGAACAGGAATAATGACACTGTCGGCGGCAGTTAGCGAGTTAACGGTTATAAGACCCAACGAAGGAGAGCAGTCGATTAAGATGTAGTCATAATCGTCTTTAACCTCGGCAAGTTGTTTTTCGAGCATTCTCTCGCGGTTTTCCATATTCAAAAGCTCCAACTCCGCACCAACAAGGTCGATGCGAGACGGAATTACGTGCATATTCCTTACGCAACTCTCCACAATCGCATCCGATGCACTGTGAGTTGCTATCAAACATTCGTATGTTGTAACTTCGCTACCTTTTGCGTCAAGACCTACACCTGAAGTGGCGTTGGCTTGAGGGTCAGCGTCAATCATCAAAACTCGTTTGTCGAGTGCGGCAAGCGATGTTGCCAAGTTTATAGAGGTGGTAGTCTTCCCTACACCACCTTTTTGATTTGCTATTGCAATTATTTTTCCCATAGTTCGGATTTTACGATGTACAAAATAAGCAAATTTTATTAAATAGTAGTATCTTAATTTTGAATAATCTGTCGAAATTGTTGATAAGTTTTTATAACGTAATAAAAATAGGATTGAAAAAAGGATTTTTTTGATGAAAACTTTTTATTACCTTTGTATCGTAAATCAAATTTTACCAAAAGTTTGGCAAAAGAATCTTTGCAAAGGGCAGAGGATTATAAGTTTGCCAACAACTAAAAACTAAAAACTTAAAATGTATCGATCCATATTCTTCTTCTATCGTGAATGACAAATGCACCATATACCACAGGTCATTTCACGAGTTTATAAGCCTGTTCGATTAAACCCGAATCGGAACGAGGCAATTGTCTAACTAAAATTTAAATTTATGGGTCTGATTTTTTTATATCTATTTGGTGCATTAGCTATCTCATTTCTTTGTTCAATATTAGAGGCTGTATTGCTTTCAACTCCTATGTCGTTTATCTCAATGAAAGAGGAGGAGGGAAATAAAACAGCAAAACTTCTCAAAAAATATAAAGCCGAAATTGATGGTCCGGTGGCGGCTATCTTGTCTCTTAACACCATAGCACACACAATTGGAGCTGCGGGAGTGGGAGCCGAGGCAGTAAATGTCTTTGGAGAAGAATATTTTGGAGTCATTTCGGCAATCCTTACAATCCTTATCTTGGTCTTCTCTGAGATTATACCAAAAACAATAGGTGCAAACAGTTGGCGAGTATTGGCTTTGCCTTCAACAAAAATCATCAAAGTACTGATGGTCATAACCTATCCCCTTGTAAAACTCTCGGAGTATATAACAAAAATATTTGATCGAGGAGCAGAACAAGCAACCGTAAGTCGAGAGGAGGTATCTGCTATGGTTAACGTAGGAGTAGAGGAGGGAGTGTTCCAAGCAAAAGAGAAAAAAATTATACAAAACTTCATAAAACTCGACAGCGTATTGGCAGAGGATATCATGACACCCAACTTGGTTGTAGAGAGTGTTCCCGAAACAATGACAATGAAGGAGTTTTATGCACTTAAAGAGCTTTCGCACTCACGTATTCCTGTATATAAAGAGAACAGAGACTATATAACAGGCTATATTCTAAGAGCAACAGTGTTGGAACGTTTGGCAGAAGATAAGTTCGATATAAAGCTATCTCAAATAATGCGTCCCATGTTGTCGTTCGGCGAGGAGGATTCAGTATCAGTAATATGGGAAAAGATGCTCGAAAGCAAAGAGCATATATCGGTAATTACCGACGAATATGGCTGTATGCGAGGAATAGTTACAATGGAAGACGTAATTGAAACAATGCTCGGAGTTGAGATTGTTGACGAATACGACAAAACCGAAGATATGCAAGAACTCGCTCGTGAACGTTGGCAAAAGATGCGTCAACAACGCGTGGCGAAGAAATAAGACAAACAAAAACTTCCGAAGCTTCGGAAGTTTTTTTGTGCCCTAAAAAATAAAAGAGAATAAGAATGATAATACGAGAAGCAAGGCGAGAGGATTCGGGAGCAATAGCCAATGTGGTATTGCTTGCCATAGGTGTGGATATTGAGCATCTTGAACTCCATACCTCACCATTTAATTACGAGTTGATAAAGACATTGGCAGAGCGGGAAGATAGCCAATACTCATATAAAAACTGCTATGTATGCGAGGTTGATGGCGTGGTTGCAGGAGTAATATGCAGTTATGATGGTTCAAGACTACATGAATTGCGTAAGGCACTGTTATATGAGTTGCAACGTAGAGGAGCTAAACTCGACAAAAAGCTAACAGATGAGTGTGAAAGCGGAGAGCTCTACATCGACTCCCTTGCCGTATTCAAAGAGTATCGTGGCATGGGAATAGCAAAGGCTCTCATTGCAAGAGTGGAGGAGAAATCAAAAGAGATAGGAATTTCCCCCATTGGATTATTAGTTGATAAAGAGAACCCGAATGCCGCAAGATTGTACGCATCGTTAGGATTTGAACCTGTAAACGAACGTGAATTTTTAGAGATTCCAATGATTCACATGCAGAAAACTGTTGAGTAAATTTCTAATTAGTTTCTCAGCTTTTTCTCCGTTAGTTTATAGTAATAGGAAGTTTTCAAATTATTATATCTTTTTTAATATGACAGATAAAATATTGGTTTTTAT
The DNA here is from genome assembly GCA_045613905.1 of Candidatus Caccoplasma sp. Classification (GTDB taxonomy): domain Bacteria; phylum Bacteroidota; class Bacteroidia; order Bacteroidales; family G3-4614; genus Caccoplasma_A. The sequence continues at coordinate 35,371 of JAZLBW010000011.1, read as the reverse complement.
ATTAATGGTTGTTCCGTTAACGCTATTTTTTGCGTATATGGTTCTTTTGTATAAAAAACTTATAAAGGAATGGATTGAGAATTCATTGAATTTTTCAGTACTAAAGAAGTTCTTTGCTTGCATAATATATCCTATGATATTTCTATTTTTGTTATTTGTAATGGGAATACTCCTTTATACGTTTACTTTATAAATAGAATATAATTAATGATTTTTGCTCCTGGTACCTCGGTATCGGGAGTTTTTTTAATACAAAGCAGAGAACTTTTCACATTAAAAATTTGTATATGTTATATATGTGTTATATATTTGTTATACATTTGTACGCAAACATATAACACAAATAACTATGGCAATAGCAATGGAAAGAAGACAAACAGCATTCCGTTTAAGTTCGGAACTGCTTGATAAATTAAAAGAGGCCGCAGGAAGAGAAAACCGCAGTTTGAACAATTATGTTGAAAGTGTTTTAATGGATGCTGTGTATAGTAATCCTAACAAACTAACATTGGCAGCTATGAAGGAGGCTCGTGATAACAATAAATTAGAGTCTTTAGATGCTAATAATCTTGAATCAATAATAGAATCTCTGTAGGATATGTTTACCTTGAAAATGACAGGTCAATTTAAAAAGGACCTAAAGCGTATTCAAAACAATCCTAAAAAGATAGAACATCTTAAAACTGTTCTTTTAATTTTACAGGAAACAGGAACTCTCCCCGAGGAATACAACCCTCATAAGTTAATAGGCGATTACAAAGGTTTTATGGAATGCCATGTTGAAAATGATCTTTTGCTTATATGGTATGACCAAGAAGAAAACATTATAAAACTCGTTCGCTTAGGAAGCCATTCGGAATTGTTTTAAGTAAAGATATTATACATACTTTATTACGACAGGTAAAATATTGGTTTTTATATTAATGCTTGTTCCGTTAACGCTATTTTTTTGCGTATATGGTTCTTTTATACAAAAAATTTATAAAGGAATGGATTGAGGATTCATTGAATTTTTCAGTACTAAAGAAGTTCTTTGCTTGCATAATATATCCTATGATATTTCTATTTTTGTTATTTGTAATGGGGATACTCCTTTATACGTTTACTTTATAAATAGAATATAATTAATGATTTTTGCTCTCGGTACTTCGGTATCGGGAGTTTTTTTTCTATCTCTCAAATTTTAAAAGGCATAAAAAATAAAAAAACCTCGATAATCGTATGATTATCAAGGCTTTTTCTTCGGTCGGGATGACTGGATTCGAACCAGCGACAACACGCCCCCCAGACGTGTACTCTAACCGGGCTGAGCTACATCCCGAATCTTATCTGATTGCGGGTGCAAAGGTAATCAAATATTTTTATTCTGCAAAACTGAAACCGAAAAAATAACGAAAGAATAAAGGCACAACTCTCTTTTTTAGGCAATAAGAGTTTAATATTGAGGAGATATTACAAATTTTAAATTTGCATAAAACAAATTGTTACTTATAATTTGTAATTATATATTGCATAAATAGCTATAAATTATTGATATATTATATTCCTACGCTCAAAATTTCAAAAATTATTAATACAATATGCGTTTTTAAATAAAAATATTATATATTTGTACTATTAATTTGTAATCTAAAAACAGATAATATGGCAAGACAACAATTGGATTCGTTGGATTATAAAATCCTACAATTAATATCAGCAAATGCCCGCGTACCATTCCTTGAGGTTGCACGCGAGTGTGGGGTGTCAGGTGCAGCAATTCACCAAAGGGTTCAGAGATTGGTTAATTTGGGTATTATTAAAGGTACTGATTATTTTGTTGATCCTGCAAAAGTTGGCTTTGGCACATGTGCATATATGGGCTTGTATCTTCAAACTCCCGACCAATTTGAGGAGGTTGTTGAAAAACTTAGCGCAATACCCGAGGTTGTTGAGTGTCACTATACAACAGGACAATACGATATGTTTATAAAGTTGTATGCTCGCGACAATGCTCACCTTTTGGATATTATTCACGATAAGTTGCAACCATTGGGCTTGGCTCGTACCGAGTCAATCATCTCTTTTAAAGAGGCATTCCGTCAACCTCTGCCAATAGAAGATTTGTCAAAATAGAATTAAAAAACATATACACAGCGGAGGAGCGGCACGAGTCGTTCCTTGCTCATTAAAAAAGAGAATAAAAAATTATGAGAGATATAGTAGTTAGCGGTATTCGCTCAACAGGTAACCTCCACTTAGGAAACTATTATGGAGCTTTGCGTAACTTTGTGAAGATGCAAGAGGAGAACGATTGTTTCTTTTTTATTGCCGACCTTCACGCATTAACAACTCATCCCGACCCTGCTCAATTGCACGATAATGTAAAGAGTATTTTGGCTCAATATCTTGCAGCAGGTCTTGACCCTGAGAAATCAACTATATTCATTCAAAGCGATGTTCCTGAGATTTCGGAGATGTATCTTTTGATGAATATGCACGTATATATAGGTGAGTTGGAGCGTACAGCATCGTTCAAGGATAAAGTTCGCAAACAGCCCGAAAACGTAAACGCAGGATTGTTGACATATCCTTCGTTGATGGCAGTTGACATCCTTATTCACAAAGCAACAAAAGTGCCTGTGGGTAAAGACCAAGAGCAACACTTGGAGTTGACACGTCGTTTTGCACGTCGTTTCAATAATATCTATGGTGTTGAGTTGTTCCCCGAACCTGCAAGTTATAACTTTGGTTCTGAGTCTATCAAAGTTCCCGGGCTTGACGGTAGCGGAAAAATGGGTAAATCGGAGGGTAACTGCATCTACCTGATTGACGAAGATAAACCATTGCGTAAAAAGGTTATGAAAGCGGTAACAGACGAAGGTCCGAAAGAGCCTAACTCTCCATTATCGCAGCCAATCGAAAACCTATTTACTGTAATGAGTCTTGTATCGGAGCCCGAAGTTGTTGAGCAATATAAAGCAGCTTATGCCGATTGTTCAATTCGCTACGGAGATTTCAAAAAACAGATAGCAGAAGATATATTAAAGGTAACAACTCCTATGCGTGAGCGTTACAACGAGATTATCAAAGACGAGGAGTATATGCGAAAAGTGGTAAAAATTGGAGCAGAAAAGGCTCGTGAGAGCGCAGTGAAAACTCTTGCCGAAGTTCGCAAAATAATGGGATTCAAAAGTTTTTAATTATTAAATAATAGGAATCTGAAAGCCATACCTCGTCGGGGTATGGCTTTTTTAATTTAGTGTGTAATTGTGATCTTAAGCGATATTTTAACAAAATTTAAAACAAACAAAGAACCGTAGGCTTTATATTTGCAAATGAATATATATTAAAGTTAAAAACGTGCTAATATGAAAAGGTTTGGTTTTTATTTGTTTGCATTACTCTTCTTATTCTTTCTAACTTCGTGTGAAGGAGATGGAGATTCGTTAAATTCTAATTCTTCAGGTATTGTATCAGGAGAAGGCTCTGAAGGTACTATAGATATGAACAACGTATATGGAGGATGGATATCTAATTTAGCAACTTCGCAAAACAGCGAGAAAGATTATCTATACTCAATATATATAAATCGAGATAATACTGTAGAGGGTTATTGGTGCGAAGGTAAAGATGTGTATGGTATAGATGAATATTCGTACTTTACAGGAAGACTATATATATCGGGGTATAGCATCATAATTACAGCATTATTTCAGGATGCAGATAATGAGGAGGAGACATTTGATGATATAACCATTCTTAAATTAAACCCCAATCAATTGCAAATACGCGAGGGTGATTCAGAATACGGAACGATTATTGAATTTATGCGAACAACCAATATAGTTCCTTCTTCAGCAATATCTCAGGAACTTATTTATGGAACTTGGATGGGTAAGGCTCCTGCCGATGATGAAGAGTATATTGATAGATTGACAATAAATCAAGATAATACAATATCGGGCAGATGGTATGAGGGAGATAATGAATATTCTCAATTTGTGGGGGATATCGAGCTTTACGGAAGAGAGGTTATTCTTAATATTGCCTTTTACGACGAGGATGGAGAGTATGGCTATATGGAGGAGTGGGACGGTCTGACTCTGGTACAATTGACCGAAAATACAATGGTTGTAAGAGAGGAGGGAGATGAAGATATGGGAGAACTTTTCTCATATGTAAATTATTGTATGTATAAACCCGGGGGTGAAAATACTCTACCTCAACCAGGAGATATTTATATGTTCACTTCTGCAGTGCCTCAAATAAAGAATACAAACTTAACATATCTATCTGCTAACAGATACAAATGCTCTAATAGTGGAGGTGAGTATTATATTGATATTGAAGCAGTGCTTACCAAATTAACAGGGGGAACATTTGTATATAGTGGAGATATTGGTATTTTCTCGGCAAGGTCATTAAATTCAAGTGGTTTTGCCTCACTTAATTGGGATATGGGAGCTTGGAATCGATATAAGATTGTAGTTGACCCAAATACCTCGTCATATTCTCGATCCCAACAGATAGAGATAGAATATTCATATTACTATGATAAACAAGTAAGCGGAATAGCAATAATAACTATTGAGCAAGATGCTTATCAAAGCAATACAGGAGGGAATTCCGGTAATGGAACAGGAGACGGTTCAACTCAAATTGTTACAGGAAAAGTCTCTGCAACAGTCGATGTTATAGGTCCCGGACTTAACTACGACAGCTATGCTCAATACATAGATGGTAAAACGTGTACAATAGAGTATACATATAATCCTTCTACAGGAGAATATTACATTTATGCAGGTCCTTACAGCTCTAATCCTGAAGCAAACGGAGGAAAAGGATTAAGGCATAAGGCACAAAAGGGGTATAACTCTATAGTCATTATGCAGGATTATTGGTTTGAGTACAGACCTAATAGCGTAGTACCAATAAAATACGATTGGGAGGCTCGATTAAAATTTACAATTCCGTAAAGGTTAAGTGTAACAACAGAAACGGCAACTCGTTTGAGTTGCCGTTCTGCTTTTATAGTGATTATCTAAAACTCGGTTATTAGATAGCTCCTGTCTCTGTAAGGATTTGGTTAACTTTGCGAACTGCGTCAGCAGAAGCCTCAAATTTAGCTTTCTCATCTTCAGTAAGTTCAATCTCAACGATTTTCTCGATACCGTTGCGACCGATAACTACAGGAACACCAATCATGATATCCTCTTGTCCGTACTCTCCTTCAAGGTAGCATCCGCAAGGAATGATACGTTTTTGGTCACCCAAGATAGCTTCAACAACTGATGCTGCAGCAGCACCCGGAGCATACCAAGCTGAAGTTCCAAGAAGACCTGTCAATGTAGCACCACCAACCATTGTGTCGGCAGCAACTTTCTCTAACTCTTCTGCTGAAAGGAATTGAGAAGCAGGAACACCTTTGATTGTAGCTTTTGAAGTCAAAGGAATCATAGTAGTATCACCGTGTCCGCCAATTACCATACCGTCAACATCGTGGATGTTTGCATTTGTAGCTTTTGCCAAGTAGCAACGGAAACGTGAAGAGTCCAATGCTCCACCCATACCGATTACGCGGTTTTTAGGAAGACCTGTTGATTTCAAAGTCAAGTAAGCCATTGTATCCATTGGGTTAGATACGATGATGAAGATAGCGTTAGGTGATTGAGCCAAAGCTTGAGATACTACGCTTTTTACGATGTTTGCGTTAGTTCCAATCAACTCTTCGCGAGTCATACCCGGTTTACGAGGAATACCTGAAGTTACAACGATAACATCTGAGTTAGCTGTTTTCTCATAGTCATTTGTACAACCTGTAAGTTTAGTTTTGAAATCAGTAGTAACTGATGCTTGGTACATATCAAGCATTTTACCTTCTGAAAGACCCTCTTTGATATCGATCAATACAACTTCGCTAGCTACTTCGCGTGCAGCCAATACGTTTGCACAAGTTGCGCCAACCATACCGGCGCCGATAACTGTTACTTTAGACATAATTATTATTCTTTATTTAGTGTTAATACTCTCTACTGTTAAAGTTTTACAAAGTTACAAGATAAAACCCAAAAAACAGTAAATAGCAGTGATAAAAATTTTTAAAAAAATCTCTGCAGAAGTAGTAGTATCTTTTGATTTGTTACTCTACAGGGTTTGCAGGTCCTTTCGGATAGTTATAGTTTAAAAGAATATGTTCTTTTGATGTGTATTTAGTCCAATCATTATAAGACTTATATCCATTTGTTTTAAATGATCCTGAGTATCCAAAATTTTCATTTTCTACACCCTCTTTGGTATATCCTGTTTGTATTACATATACTTTGGCAGTACAATTGTAAATTGCATCTTCTTCAATTGTTGGTAGTTCTGCTTTTGGGGTAGCGACAACTTTAAAAATAATGTTTTCAGGAGTTGCTTCATAGTTGGCAGAGAATGAGTAATCCCAGTTTTCTGTAACACACATACTGGTAATCTCGCCATCTTCTCTCAAATAATCTACCTTAATATCAAAGTATTTGTAATAAGTGTCCGCTAAATCTATTGAATATGCAATACTAACGTTCGTAACTGTATTATCTGCTGGTATAACGTCATCTTTACCTCCATCTTCATTACAAGATACAAGTGCAAAACTTGATGCACACATCGCTAAAAGAGCCCAAAATTTTAAAATTGCATTTTTCATAATAGTTTGTTGTTTTTAATTAATGATTGCGTTTGCTTTTACTTGCGGACAAATATAACTAAAAATTTAAATATATTAAGTCTTTATGCAGCAAATGGTAAAAACCGACTATCTGTATGGTATAAACTTCTCTCCTTTGCACCATCTCAAGTGTGCTCCCACAAGAGAGTCCGGCCCTGCGTTTAGGAATGTATCAACGTATTTAAACTTGCCATCTCTATTGGCGCTGCTAAAATACTCTTTGATTATAGATGCAAAAGACATGTTTTCGTTGAGTTTTGGAGTAATGTTTTCTGCAGTGTTATTATAGAGCCATTCGCCATTGGGTGTTTTTATTAAAAAGTTCTTTTGGTTATATGTTTTCGACAATTCGCAAGCAAACTCCTGCAGTGCCTCGAATGGTTGATTGTTGCCGCTGTTGCTGAAAGGGTAAATTACAAACCCATATTTATGGTACACCTCTTCACTTTCATCTGCAAAACAGCCATATATTGGTGTATAACAGAAACCACTCTCTTTAATTTTTTGAGTCAATGCTATAATCATATTTGCCAATTGCTGAGTGTCGTTATCAACCCCTTCTGCTATATTTGGTGAAAAAATTATGCACCCGTTGTTTGTGTGTTTTTCAAAAAGAGCTTTTGCATCTTCATCTTTAATGCTTACAATTCTCCTTTTGTTGGTTGTGCATATGTTCAATTTGTCAAGTAAGTGGTAAAGTTTCATGATATAATTGATTAGCTTTTATATATTATTATACAGACTAATCTCTTTTTTGCAACAAATAAAGTGAGTTTTTTTAAACAGGGTCAACGTCGTAGTATAGAGTAATGCTTTTGAATTCGCTTTGAGCATAAAAATTATCCTCTGCAGTGGAAATAATCTCCCTTATCTTTTGAGGCGAAGAGTTGTTTTCGAACTTAAGCACTATTTTTCTTATGTACATCGACTGCACTCGTCCGACAATTGGTTTGTCTGGTCCCAAAACGCGTGAGCCGAACGATTGTCTTAATAGGTCGGCATACCATCTCGAAGCTCGTTGCACACAATCCTCGTTACGCCCCTTGATATACACATAAATAAGCCTTGTGTATGGGGGATAGTTGAACTCTTGTCGCTCAATCAACTGACTGTTGAACATGGCTTTGTAATCGTGAGTGAGCAGTTGTGTGATAACAGGGTGATCAGATTTCGATGTCTGAACAATAACGTGTCCCTGTTTGCCCTTTCTTCCTGCTCGTCCTGCAACCTGCTCCATCATCTGAAAAGCCCTCTCGTGCGCTCTGAAATCGGGCATGTTCAAAAGAGTGTCAGCACCTAAAATGCCCACCACGCCTACGCGTTCAAAATCCAAACCTTTGGTTATCATTTGTGTTCCTATAAGCACTTTTGTTTTGCCCTCCTCAAAGTCCGAGATAATCTCTTCGTAAGCCTTTCTGCTGCGAGTAGTGTCCAAGTCCATGCGAGCAACGGGGTAGCCTTCAAAGTTGTTTGTTGCCTCCTCTTCAATCTGCTCCGTTCCAAATCCTTTAACCTCAATGGTAGGGTATCCACATGCGGGACATTTCGAAGGGATTTCGTAAGTATAACCACAGTAGTGGCATGTAAGTTGATTGTAACGTTTGTGGAACGTCATCGATACGTCACAGTGCTTGCATTTGGGAACCCATCCGCACGTTTGGCATTCCACCACCGGTGCGAAACCTCGGCGGTTTCGGAACATAATTACCTGACCACCCATATCCAACGTCCTTTTGGATGCTTCGGCAAGTCGTGGAGATATATCTCCGCTTTTCATGATTTTTTTGCGACGTAGTTCGCGAGTATCAGCAATCTCAATTTTGGGGAGTAAAATATCGCCATGTCGGGAAAGCAGTTCTACAAAACCATATTTACCCATCTTTGCGTTAAAGTAGCTCTCAATTGAGGGAGTTGCACTACCCAACAGAGTTTTTGCACCAAACGAAGCCGCAAGAACCATGGCTGCATTGCGAGCATTATATCGAGGAGCAGGGTCTTGTTGTTTGTAACTTGTTTCGTGTTCCTCGTCAACAATAATCAATCCCAGGTTCTTGAAAGGCAAGAATAGAGATGAACGCACACCTAAAACCACCTGAATACCATTATCCTTTAATAGAGAGTTCCAAATATCAACCCTCTCGTTATCGGTGAATTTTGAGTGATATACACCTAACTTGTTACCAAAAACTCTTGCAAGACGGTTTGCGAGTTGTGTGGTAAGAGCAATTTCGGGAACCAAAAACAGAACCTGTTTGCCCTCCTCGATTGCGTGTTGAATAAGATGTATATATATTTCAGTTTTTCCACTTGAGGTAACTCCATGCAAGAGAGAGATACTCTTTTCACAGAATGTATCAATGATTTCGTTATAAGCTCTTTTTTGAGCAGGGTTGAGTTCGTGAGCCTTCTCAACTTTTTGAACGCGGTCGTCAAAACGGCTTATCTCCTGTTTGTATTGAACAAAGATACCTCTGTTTATCATTGCCAATAAAACAGAACTGTTTGCATCAGCTCTCTCCAAAAGAGCCTTCCTGGTTACAACAATCTCGTTGCCGGGGCGATTGAATCCCGACATCTCAAGGAATGTGACAAAGAGTTTGAGTTGGAGTTTTGCTCTTTTCAAATTCTCAAAACACTCCCTTATCTTCTCCTCGTTACCTCTTTCAAACGACAATCTTATGCAAAGTTGAGTCTTAGGCTGGTATTTGCGACGAAGTTCCTCTTTTACAACCACAATATTGCGTTCGAGCAACGACTTTACCGAACCCATAACACCCTTTATACCACTCTTTTCGAGTAGGGCGATAGTAGCCTCTTGTTCCTTTGCAAGAAAACCAACAATCAGTTGCTCTTTTGAGGTGAGGTCCGGAACCTCCTCGGGTATATATTCGCTGTTAAGCAGTATGGTAGTTTCGCTCTCGGGCTTTAGACCCGAAGGTAGAGCGGCTTTGTAAACATCGCCCACGCTGCACATGTAGTAGTTGGCAATCCACTCCCAAAACTCCAGTTGACGAGGACGTATAATGGGACGAGAATCCAAGACCTCCAAAATAGGTTTTGTGTCATAATCGGGAGCTTTACTGTGAATGTCCCTGACAACAGCGGTATAATATTTCTTCGCACCAAATTGCACAATAACCCGACTCCCCGTTTTTATTGCGGGAAACAACTCCTCGGGAATGGAATATGTGAAATATTTACCCAAGGGCAGAGGGAGTATTACATCGGCAAAATAGCTCATCAGAAGACTCTTTTATATTTAGGAGCAAAAATACGAAAAAGTTTACTAATTTTGTAGAGCATAAAGCTGAGATATGGATATTTTAGAGGCAATAGAGGCATATAATCAACGAAACGGAGTAACTCTTGAATTTAAAGCGTTGCTTTCTGATATGGATGGAGTGCTGTATAATTCTATGCCTTTTCATGCAAAAGCGTGGGCAGAGACCATGCAGGCAGAAGGAGTAGTGTGCGAAGACCGAGAGTTTTATGCTCACGAAGGGCGCACAGGCAAAGGCACTATAAATATCTATTTCAATAAATATAAAGGGAGAGAAGCAACCGAGGAGGAGGTGCAACGGATATATTCCGAGAAGGCACGTCGTTTTGTGGAGTGTGGAGAGGCTCATCCCATGGACTCAGCACAAGATGCAATGCAGATGATAAAGGAGTCGGGGAAAACCATTGTGTTGGTAACAGGCTCGGGGCAAAAATCTCTTTTGCAAAAATTAGATTTACACTATCCCGGGATATTCACACCGCAAACAATGGTTACGGCATACGATGTCATAAAAGGGAAACCAAACCCCGAACCATATCTTATGGGCTTGACAAAGGCAGGAGTTGAGAGAGATAAAGCAATAGTTTTGGAGAATGCTCCATTGGGAGTGGAGGCAGGTCGTGCAGCAGGGATATTTACCATAGCCGTAAATACGGGACCATTGAGCGAGGAGGAGTTGTATGAAGTAGGAGCAGATATTGTATATCCCGATGTGAAGACCTTTGCCAATGAGATAAAAAAGATACTATAAGACAATGATAAACAATATAATCTATAGCTCAAAAATATCGGAGAGTATTGAGGCGTTGCTACAAACAAAGGAGTATGACAAACTCTTTATCCTAACCGATGAAAATACACTTAAGTTTGCCATGCCACTTCTTTCGGATAGCAAAAAGTGTAACGAGGCGCACGTAATAACAATCCTTGCGGACGATACAAACAAGAACCTCGAAAACCTCTCAACCATTTGGAGAACTTTGGTAAGCGAGGGGGCAACTCGCAAATCGTTGCTTATAAACCTCGGAGGTGGAATGGTTACCGATATGGGAGGCTTTGCCGCGGCAACATTCAAAAGAGGAATTGAACATATAAACATACCAACAACTCTGCTCGGGGCGGTTGATGCGGCAGTAGGAGGAAAGACAGGAATAAACTTTGAAGGATTGAAAAACGAGATAGGAGCCTTCAAGCAGCCATCTGCAGTGGTTATTGATACCCATTTTTTCAAAACCCTCTCAAAAGAGCATCTCTTGTCGGGCTTTGCCGAAATGCTTAAACATGGGCTCATAAGCAATACCGAGAACTATAACAAACTAATATCTTTTGATATATCAAATCCCGACTACGATGAGTTGTTGAGTTTGGTTGCCGATTCAGTATCGATAAAAGAGCGTATAGTAGAGAAAGACCCACTTGAAAAAGGGATAAGAAAATACCTTAATTTGGGACATACCAGCGGACATGCCATTGAGAGTTTGGCAATGAAGCGCAACACCCCCGTTCAGCACGGTTATGCCGTTGCATGGGGATTGGTATGTGAAGCAATACTTTCATATATGAAGTTTGGCTTCTCGCAACCCGAAATACACCGATTGGTTGATTATGTAAAGGCAAATTACGGAGCATTCCAAATCACTTGCGACGATTATGCCTACCTATATGAAAAAATCACCCACGATAAAAAGAACGAATCGGGACGAATAAACTACACACTGCTAAAAGCGGTTGGCGAGGTTGAAATAAATGTATCGGTAACAAAAAATGAGATAGAGTCGTCGTTCGACCTCTATCGCGATTTATTCGGACTATAACCACGTTATGATTGAGAAGAGTAACGCAGTAATACTTCATGTAACAAAGCATAACGATACCACCCTGATAGTAAATGCCTATACCGAAAAGTATGGGCGTGTGGCATATCTCTTTGTCATAGGTAATGGTAAAGCCTCGCGAATGAAGAGGATGTTACTCTCGCCCCTTTCGATAGTAACCATAGAGTGCGATTATAGAGCAAAAGAGGGGTTGCAAAAAATCCGAAACGTGGAGGCATTGGTGCTACAACAGTTGCAGTTCGATGCCGTTAAAGGTTCGGTGGCACTCTTTCTATCAGAGTTTTTGATGCGCGTAATTCGTGAGCCCGAGCCATACCCTAAGTTCTTTAAATTCCTTACCGACACTATTTCGTTATATAATGTAATGGAGGAGGGGAAGGCCAATTTTCATCTCTGCTTTTTGTTTAATCTCTCGTCTTTTATGGGATTTTTCCCCGATACGGGAAGCTATATAAAAGGAGCATATTTCGACATGCTTAATGGAGAGTTCGTAACCTCTCGTCCTGCGCATAATCATATACTGATGCCTGGCGATGCCGAAAAGTTTATGCTTTTGTCGAGGATGAATTTCAGCAATCTTCATCTCTTCAAATTTTCGCGAGATGAACGTAGAGAGGCATTGGAGAGAATGGTGGAGTATTATCGTATTCATCAAGGCTTTGCGGAACTAAAATCGACCGAGATACTTAAACTTCTTTTTGATTAGAAAAAATAAATTATATGAAACCAATATTCAGGACAGACTTACTTCTTTTAATATTATTAATATTATCGCTATTTACGGTAGTTCAGATACACTATGCTTCTCATTTTCAGACTTGTGAAATTTTGCATAATTGGTCGCTTCTACATACAATAGCAAACATCTTACTATTTGTAGTAGCAATAACACACATAAAGCAACATTGGGCGTGGTTTAAGACAATCGTTTCATCACTCTCTCGTAAGAGCAAAGTAACAATTGCATTAAGTGTAATATTTGTTATGGTATCAGTTACGGGAATAGTTCTATTAACCTGTGTAAATGGGCATAAAGGTTGTGGTGGATATTCAAGAATAGGATTAATTCACTATTGGTTAGGAATACTATTTGGAGTAGTTGCCATTCTACATTTAATCGGAAGATGGAAGATATTAAAAAAAGGAGTAAGGAGGTAGATAAGAGTTGTAAAACAACTATTTTGTAGAAATAAAAAAATGGAGTACCTTTGTGGTCGCAAAAACATAAACTGTCTCTGTAGTTCAACGGATAGAATGAAAGTTTCCTAAACTTTAGATTCGGGTTCGATTCCCGGCGGAGATACAAAAACGGAATGAGGTAATCCCATTCCGTTTTTGTTTTATAGCTTTTCAAATGTTATCTTATCTCTTAAACTTAGTATTCACATCGTTAAAGATTTGACGAAGACGGTTTTCGTCGCCCTTCTTGCAAATCAATAGAGCATCGTCAGAGTCGGCAATAATGAAATTTTCCAACCCCTCTACTACAGCTATTTTACCCGGTTTAACTGCTATGATATTATTTGAACTATCATAAATGAGAGTATTGCCGAGGTCGGCATTACCTCTGTGATCTTTTCTTGAAATGTCGTAGAGCGAATCCCAAGTACCTATATCTGTCCAACCAAATTCGGCACACAGTACATATACATTTTTAGCCTTCTCCATTAGGGCGAAGTCGATTGATATGTTGGGAATGGTAGGGAATACCTCATTTATAAACTCCTCTTCCTCGGGAGTATTGAATTTGTTCTCATCTGCATCAAGGCGAGATGTTATTTCGGGAATGTGACGTTTCAATGCCTCCTTAATAACATCTGTACGCCAAATAAAGATACCTGAGTTCCAGAAGAACTCTCCACTTTCAACAAAAATTTCTGCCAACTCACGGTTGGGTTTCTCTGTAAATGTTTTAACCTCATTTACTCCATCCTCAATATGATCGGTTACCTGTATATAACCATAACCTGTTTCGGGTCGGGTCGGTTTTATTCCTATTGTTAGCAGAACATCGTGGTTCTCGGCAAATACCATAGCCTTCTCTACGGCAGCGCAGAATGCCTCTTTGCGTAGTATAAGGTGATCGCAAGGAGCAAACACCAACACCGATTCGGGATTGATTTTGCTTATATGATATGTGGCAAATGCAATACACGGTGCTGTGTTCTTTCTTGCAGGCTCACACAAAATATTCTCATCTGCTATATCAATCTGCTCTTTTACTATATTCTTGTATATGTGGTTTGTTGCAACAAAAATATTCTCTTTGGGGAAGAGCGACAGGTATCTCTCATATGTGGTTTGCAGCAATGTTCTGCCTGTTCCCAAAAAATCGAGAAATTGTTTAGGCATTTCAGGACGTGATACAGGCCAGAACCTGCTTCCAATACCTCCTGCCATTATAATGCAATATCTTTCCATAGTATATTGGTTTTCTCTATACAAGTAGGTTTGTCATATACCACAAATATAAAACTATTCTTTGGCAAAAAAAAGAAATTTAAGTTTTTTATTAACGCTATCTTCTCCGTAACAAATAATTGATTGTATAACTTCTCTTTATATAACACTATTGTATGTTTTTAGTTTTTTCTCGAACTTTGCACCCGAAAATATAAAAGAGCATAGGAATATATATATGATGGAGAACCAAAAGAAAATTTCTGATTATTTGGTATATGTCACCTCGTTTGTGATAATAGTTATATGGGGATGTACTTTTGTGCAAACTAAGTTGCTGATAAATTCGGGATTGCGTCCCGATGAAATTTTCTTGTTCCGTTTTATTCTTGCCTATCTTCTTATATTGCCACTATCGGGTAGAAAGTTATTTATGGATAACTTAAAAGATGAGGCTCTTGCTCTGTTGCTGGGTTTGACAGGTGGCTCGTTGTATTTTCTTACCGAAAATTATGCAATTGCGTATGGATACTGTTCAAATGTGGCGCTAATAGTGTGCCTTACTCCAATCGTGACAAATTTTATTGTGGGAGCTTTTTATCCAAGCGAGCGTATGGCAAAGGCAGCGTTGTTTGGCTCGGTTATATCCTTTTTAGGTATGGCATTGGTCGTTTTTAATGGCAACATTATTCTTAAACTTTCTCCTGTTGGAGATTTGTTGGCTATTGCCGCATGTCTTTGTTGGGCATTTTATTCTCTTATTATAAAAAGGTTGCAGAGTAGCTACTCCAATATGCTTATTACACGCAAAGTTTTTGGATATGGATTGATAACCATTATACCATGGCTTTTGGCGCGTGGTGTCAATTATGATATTTTGCTGTCGGGTGGGGCAGTTGTTTGGGGTAATATCCTTTTTTTGGGATGTGTTGCGTCGATGTTGTGCTTTATGGGCTGGAACTGGTGCATGAAAAGAATAGGCACTGTGAGAGCAACAAATTTTCTTTATCTTAATCCTGTTGTTGCAGTAATAACATCTGCCATCTTTTTAGGAGAAAAAATTACAGGTTTAGCTATGGTAGGTGCTGCGCTTATATTGTGTGGATTGTTTTTTATGGACAAAGCCCGTAAGAGATAGCCTTTTTATAGCACATTACCTAATATATACATTTACCATGTATTATTGCCAAAAAAAAGCAATCGAGTTGTATAACCCGATTGCTTTCCCTAAAAAGTAGAGACCTTTGTTATTTTACCATGAATTTTTGAGTTTCAGAGATCCCTTTTCCGTTAACTTTAACAATGTAGTTGCCTTTGCTTATATTGCAGTTAAAAGGAACGTTTATTGTATCACTCTCTTTATTGATGGTAATGTTTTCTATTTGTTGCCCCAAAGTCGAGAAAACTTGAAGATTAACGTCTCCTCTTGCAGCACCTTTTACTTGAACTGTGAATGTTCCCTCGTTGGGGTTCGGAAAAACCTTTACACTGTCCTCCTTTGCGCTTTCGCTTATAGCAGGTCTTATTCCTGTGACCTCTGATTTAAGCTGTCCGTTTTCTAATGTGATACGGTATTGCTCTCCTTTTGTGGTTGGGAATGACATTGTTTTGCCTGCATAGCGTATGCGACACTCTTCTCCCATGTTAGAAGTAATCAATGCGTAATCCAATGCGTTGTTTGCATAGTAGATGTCAACAGTGAAGTTTCCGCGAGCAAGAAGACCTGTTATTGCTCCCTCTTTCCAATCAGATGGAAGTGCGGGAAGGACATACAATGTATCCATTTGGCTTTGCAAGAACAGCTCAGAGATACCTGCAGTTCCTCCAAAGTTTCCGTCAATTTGGAATGGTGGGTGTGTATCCCACATGTTGTCCATTGTTCCCTCTTTCAATAGGTTTTTGAATAGAGTATATGCGTGGTCTCCGTCTTGAAGACGAGCCCAGTGGTTAAGTTTCCAACCCATGCTCCATCCTGTTGCGGCATCACCACGTTGGCGAAGTGTCTCTTTACAAGCCTCTGCCAATTCAGGTGTTGTTATTGGGTTGACGGTGCTACCCGGGTGCAAACCAAACAAGTGGTTTGTGTGGCGGTGTTGGTCTCCGTAAGAGTCAATATCTTTGTACCACTCTTGAAGTTGTCCGTAACGTCCAATTTGATATGGGTACATATTGTTTAGTTTCTCTTTCCACTCAGCAACTAATGTGGCATCTTTGCCAAGAATCTCTGCTGCTTTGATGGCCTCAATCAAAACCTCGCGAGTAACGGCATTTGCATATGTTGCGCCAAGATCGCAAGTTCCATGCTCGGGAGAGTATGAGGGAGCAGAAGTGTATGAACCGTTTGCATAGTATAGAAGGTCAGATACGAAGTTTGCACTTGATTTGATGATGTCGTATCCAACTTCAGCCAACCACTCTTTGTCGCGAGTATAGTCGTAGTATTCCCAAATTTGAGTAGTCAACCAAGGACCTGCAGTTGGGTTGTAGTTCCAGCTCATATCGCTGTCGATAAGAGGAGCTGTAAATCCGAAGATGTTTGTTGAAACCTCAGCAGTCCATCCTCTTGCACCGTAGTATGCTTGAGCTGTGCGCTCTCCTGGTTTAACCAATCCTCTGACGTAGTCGATGAATGGTTGGTAGCACTCCAGCATATTTGTACATGTTGCAGGCCAATAGTTCATTTGTAGGTTGATGTTGTTGTGATAGTCAACGCGCCAAGGACCATCGATGTTGTTGTTCCACATACCTTGAAGGTTTGCAGGCATGTTTCCTGCGCGAGAACAAGCAATCAATAGATAACGACCGTATTGGAAGTATAGAGCCTCCAATTCGTGGTCTAATGTTCCATTGCGGTAGTTAGCCAAACGAGTTGGTGTTGGAAGGTTTTCGAAAGACTCAGAGGGGTTGATTGATAATTTTACTCTGTCGAATATTGAACAGTAGTCCTCTCTGTGGTTGTTAAACAATTCGTTATATGATTTTGCTTTTGCTGCGTTGATAACGTTGTTTACGCTTGCTATTGGGTCAACTCCAACGTAAGCTTTGCTGTCGGTGAACGATGGGTTGAAGTTCATCTTATAGTCGGTGTCTGCCGCAATAATGAAGTCAACATCTGTAGAACCCGATACGGTAATGGTCCTTGCCGAAGCGTTTGTGGTAACACTACCTCCGCCATTTGTGCGAACATATACTCGCATAGCCCATTTCATGCCGTTGTTGTCGATAGCGCAGTTGTATAACAAACCGCCATCAACCTCAGAGACAGAATTTACTATTTGAGGGCAGTTGAATGAGAATGTTAGATTTTGAGTTCCTCCTTTTGATTGATATTTCCATACCATAACACTATCGGGGTATGAACAGAAATATTTGCGAGTGTAACCAATTCCGTTAGCATCAAATTTAACAACAACCATTGAAGAGTCCATGTTCATGATTCTCTTATAGTTTGTTACGTTGCTCTCATTGATACCTGTCTCAACGTAAGCCTCTCCCATCATAGTGAAAGTACCAAAAACGTTTTTGTTGTAGCTTATTGTTCCGTTGTAGTTGCTTTGTACCAATGAGTGAGCCGATGAGTTGTTGCCTTGTACCAAGTAGTTACGAACTTGTTGTAGAGTAGAAGATGAAACAGTTTTATTCATGTTCCAATAGTTTGTAACGCCTGTTCCGGGACCACCTTTCCAAAGAGTCTTTTCGTTCATTACCACGCGCTCTTTGTTAACGGCACCCATGATAGTGGCTCCTAACGAACCGTTACCAATTGGGAATGATTTTTTCTCCCAGTTTTGGTCGGGATTGGTTGAGGTTGAACTAAAATCGTTGGTATTCCATATCGCCACGCCTGCTGTTGAAGAGTTTGGCGTGTCAAACCAAATAGCGTTACCTTTAGTGTAGTCAACAATATTTGAAACTATATACTCTCCTGTCCCCGGGTCGTTAGCAGTTTGATCTGTTCCGGAAATTGTAATGTTGTTTATTATTACTTTGATAGAGTTACCAATAGCTGCATCATTAGCTACGTCTGCAACAAATAGGAAGTAGTTGTTTCCGTGTGCCAAAGTCTTTTCTGCTGTAAATTTTGCATTGTTGCGAGAGAAATTAGCTTTCTCTGCAATAATCTCAGTGGTTAGAGCTCCTGAAGTTGAGTAAATCCAACGAAGATTGCTTATGTCGGTTGATTTTGTTCCGTTGAATTTAACAGAAAAGCCTGTAACAGTAAAAGGATTTAATCCTCCGTCAGCTTTAACATTGACCGCTGCAAGAATAATCTTTTTCTCGCCACAATTAACCTCACCCGAACGTTTGTCAACAGAAACAGATACCACCTCCATATCTTTAGGAGCATTTACCTTAATTGAGAAGTCAACCACACAACCTCCGTTTTTAGTGATGCTGTTGTTGTAAGCACTGTTTCCGCAGGGATCCAAACTGTTCCAGTCCACTTTAAAACGAGCAGTGTATGTACCTGCTGCAATGTCAGCGGGAATAACAAATTTAGGCATGATGGTTGCGTTTGGCAATCCTGCGCCATCGCTTGCAGATGCGCCGGCACTATTCATGGAGTTGTAGTATGAGTAACTAACAACCTCGCCTCCTGTTGAGCCATTGGCATTAAGAGTTTGGTTAAACTCGCCATCTCCATTATAGTCGATATAGAGGTAACCATGCATCCATGCTCCGTTCCATGTAAGGTCAGAGAATCTAATCTCTTCGCCGGGAGATGTTTCAAACACTGTCGATTTACGATTGTAGTAAATCGAACCTGACGTCGTTTGATTTACCGAAACGCTTGTAGTAGTAGTTTCGTCTGTAAGTCCAAACGATACAAGATTTCTTCCACTTGAAGCATAGTTGCCAAAAGTACAATCGGCATATGCATTGCCGAATGCCATTGTGGCAATAATTACAAGTGTGCTAATTAAGAATTTTTTCATAAAAGTATATTTTGATTGATTTTTTGTTTGCACAAATAGGCAATTTGGTTACAAATATATAATAAATTCCTATAAATTACACATTATTATATAAAGAAAAGTACGAGGAATGGGTAATATAAAAAACATGCAATAAATATTTTGCAATAAAAATATATTTTATTCCCCTGGTAATTAGGGTAATAAGAAAATAGTAAAATATTTTTCATTAAAAAGTTTGTTCAATTTAAAAAAAGCTTATATCTTTGCAGTCGCAAATCGAGAAATATACTTTTAAAGTATTTCGATATGGCCCTTTCGTCTATCGGTTAGGACGGGAGATTCTCATTCTCCAAAGAGGGGTTCGATTCCCCTAGGGGCTACTAATAATAAAAAAATAAGAAAATGGCAAACCATAAATCTTCAATTAAAAGAATCCGCGAGACTGAAACTCGCCGTTTGCATAATAGATATTATGCAAAAACTATGCGTAATGCAGTACGCAAATTGCGCGCTACTACTGAGAAAGAGGAGGCTGCTTCTCTATTGGTAAAAGTTTCTTCAATGCTTGACAAATTGGCAAAGAAAAACATCATCCACAAAAACAAAGCAGCTAACTTGAAATCAAAATTAGCTCTTAAAGTTAACAAACTATAAGAAAGCAGGTATCGGTTAAACCGTACCAAAAGGATGGTCCATTCGTCTATCGGTTAGGACGCAAGATTTTCATTCTTGAAAGAGGGGTTCGATTCCCCTATGGACTACCAAGAGAAAGTGTTCTTCGGAACACTTTCTCTTTTTTTGTCTAAAAAATATTTGATTTGTTTATATGGGAAGCGAGTTGATGTTTGAAAGGTGACAAATAAAAAAAGTCTGGAATTTCTTCCAGACTTTGTGGTCCCACTTGGGCTTGAACCAAGGACCCCCTGATTATGAGTCAGATGCTCTAACCAACTGAGCTATAGGACCTCTTTTATGGGTTTCCCCTCAAAAGCGTTGCAAAGATACGTACTTTTTTTCATTCTGCAAAATAATTATTGCCGAAATCTAAAATTTTATACTATTTAACTGCTATAATACTCTAATTTTACTATTTTTGCACACTATAGGGGAAGTTTTCAATGTGCTTGCAGAATGAAGAGAGAATATACTACTATAATATTTGACTTGGGAGGGGTAATTATCAACCTTAAGAAACAGAATTGTATTGATGCTTTTAAAGCTTTGGGATACGATTCTGTTGACAAGATGTTGGGTGAGTACCGACAGGATGGAGAGTTTTTGGCTCTTGAGGAGGGTAGGATTTCGCCTGAGGAGTGGAGGTGTATTGTACGAGAGAATATCTCTTTGCCTGTTACTGATGAGCAAATTGATGATGCTTTTAATGCTTTCTTGGTTGATATTCCAATTGAGAAGTTGAGGATGCTCAGGACTCTTAAAGAAAAGTATCGTATTGCTATGTTGAGCAATACAAATAAGGTTATGTTTGAGAGTAAGATTCCCAAACTTTTTAAGATTGAGGGGTTGACGATTGAGGATTATTTCGATGATTTTTTCTTGTCGTACAAAATGGGAATGAGTAAGCCTTCCTCAGAAATCTTTATTAAGGTGGCAGAGGAGTTGGGGATAGAGCCATGCGAGGCCTTGTTCATTGATGATTCGCAGGCTAATGTAGATACTGCCTCGAAGTTGGGATTTCAGACAATGTGTGTTGAACCATATACCGATTTTTCGGACAAATTATTATAACGATGAAAATAATATCATCTCCAACAAGCAATTTGCCCAAATTGATTGCCGGGATTGGCTTTTTTGACGGTGTTCATTTGGGACATCAGTCGTTGATTAAAGATTTGAAGCGAACTGCTGCCGAAGAGGCTGTATCTTCGGCTGTGGTGACTTTTCGACGCCATCCGCGTTCTGTTTTAAATAGCGAATATCGTCCGCAGTTAATCAATCTGTTTAATGAGAAGATGCAGCATCTTTCAAATACGGGTATTGACTATGTTATAGCTTTAGACTTTGACTTAGCCATGTCAAGGATGAGTAGCTATGAGTTTATAAAGTTCTTGCGCGATAAGTTTAATTTAGTAGGGCTTTATATTGGCTACGACCATAGATTCGGACATAACAGAAGTGATGGTTTTGAGGATTATCAGCGTTATGGTAAAGAGTTGGGAGTTGAAATATATAAGGCAGGAGTTGCTCTTGCGGGTACGACGCCTATAAGTTCATCTGTGATTCGTCGCTTCTTAAAAGAGGGAGATGTTTCGGTTGTGAATGATATGTTGACCTATAGATATTCTCTTTCCGGCAAAGTGGTTTCGGGTTATGGTGTAGGCAGGACTATTGGTTTTAAAACTGCCAACATTGAGGTTGAGGACTTGGATAAACTTATTCCCGGAAACGGAGTGTATGCGGTTTATGTAAAAACGGCTGATGGGGTTATGCATAAGGGTATGATGAATATAGGTAATCGTCCTACGGTGCATGATAATATCGAGAGGGCCATAGAGGTTCATATTTTGGATTTTGATGGAGAATTATATGAAAGCAATATTGAGATATTCTTCGAGAAATTTTTGCGACCTGAGAGAAAAATGAGCGGATTGGAGGAGTTGAAGTCTCAGCTTGCTGAAGATAGAGAGATGGTAAAGAAAATTTTAAAATAAAAATAATACTTAACAATGGAATCGTTTGCATTTATACAGTGGTGTTTAGATAATCTTAATTATTGGACGGTAACTCTTTTGATGACAATAGAGAGTTCGTTTATCCCTTTCCCTTCAGAGGTGGTGGTTCCGCCTGCCGCATGGTTGGCATCTACAGGTAGCTCCGATTTGAATATCTATTTGGTTGTTTTGTTTGCAACTTTGGGCGCATGTTTGGGCGCGTTGGTAAATTATTATTTGGCATTGTGGTTGGGACGTCCTATTATCTATAAGTTCGTGAATAGCAGGGTAGGTCATATGTGCCTTCTTGATGAGGAGAAATTAAAGCATGCCGAGATTTATTTTGAGAAACATGGTTCTGTATCTACGTTGGTAGGACGATTGATTCCGGCTGTGCGTCAGCTTATATCTATTCCTGCTGGTTTGTCGCGTATGAAAATAGGGAAATTTATTCTCTTTACATCTTTGGGAGCCGGTGTCTGGAATGTGGTATTGGCAGTTATTGGTTGGAGCTTGGCAAAAGTGCCCGGAATTCAAACCAGAGAACAATTACTTGAAAGAGTTAATGAGTATAGTCATATTATAGGTTACTCAATTCTTGCAGTGGTTGTGATGGTTTTGGCAGTATTGATATATAAAGCTACCCGAAAGAGATAGTTCTTAAAATAGGGTAAAAAATATCCTTGAACTTTAAAAGCTCAAGGATATTTTTTTGTCTGTCAGTTTGTTTTTATTCTTTATCGTCGTTGGCAATAATAGACTTTTGTTCTACAGGAATTTCGCGTGAGAAGCTCTCTTCCAACGAAATCAATGTTTCGGTCTCTGCAACTCCGGGAATCTCTTGTAGCTTCCCGTTTACCAACTCCATTAAATGTTCATTGTCTCGAGCATATAGTTTACACATCATAGTATATGGGCCTGTGGTAAAGTGGCACTCTACGACTTCGGGTATTCTCAACAACTCAGGAACTACGAGTTTATACATTGAGCCCTTCTCGAGTTTTAATCCGATGTATGTACAAGTGCGATATCCCAATATTTTAGGATTTACTCTGTAGCCCGAACCTACAATGACATTCATATCAATCAAGCGCTGTATTCTTTGGTGAACAGCGGCTCTTGATACTCCACACTCTGTTGCTACATCTTTTGAAGGAATGCGTGCATTGCGCATTATTATAGATAGGATTTTTCTATCAAGTTTGTCAATTTTTTCCATAATAGTATTGTTAGTATCACAAATTTAGAAAAAAAATAACAATATGTATATAAAAAAAGAAAAAATGTGACAAAACGTCACATTTTTTCTTCTATAGTGTTCAGGGTGTGGAAATTATTTTGTCACCTCTAACAGCTCAACTTCAAATATAAGTGTGCTTGCAGGAGGAATGGGACCTTGTCCGTGCTCGCCATATCCCAATTCGTAAGGAATGTAGAATGTGTATTTTGAGCCTACAGGCATCAAGCATATACCTTCTTGCCAACCTTTAATCAATCCTTGAAGAGAGAAGTCTGCTGGTTTTCCACGTTTGTAAGAACTGTCAAACTCTGTTCCGTCCATAAGTTTTCCTACATAGTGAACTTGAACCAAACTTGTAATTTCTGGTTTTTCGCCTTCTCCAAGGCGATCAACTTTATAAAGCAATCCGCTTTCTGTTTTTACGACTCCGGGTTCTTGCTCCATTTTTGCCAAAAACTCTGCACTTGTTCTTTTGTTATTCTCTATCTCTGCCTCTTTCTTCTTTTGCATTGCGTCGCGAAGAATGGTGTTTGTGCGAGAATAGACATCAGCTAATTGTTGTTCGGTGAATAGCATATTGGCAGAATCGTTTGTCAATTGTGTCATCATAGAAGATATGATAATGTCTTTTGATAAACAGAAGTCAACATCGTTTTTCATTTGCTCCAACATGCCAACTGTTTGTTTTCCCATTGCCATTCCGTATGCATATGCAATACTGTCTTGCAATGAGTTTAGGGTTGTTGCTTTGCAACAACCTGTCTCGCTCTTTTGCTCTGTTTTAACAGCCTCTTTTTTACTCTTTTTTGCTTTTTTTGCAAAGGTTGCAGGAACAGCAAGAGTTAGACATAATGCTAAAATTGCAAACTTCTTCATAGTTATTATTTGATGTCGGTTAATTCAATTTCAAAAATCAATGTTGAGTTCGAAGGAATTTCACCTTGAGTAAGAGCTCCATATCCTAAGTTGGCAGGAATATATACTTCAAATTTTGCTCCTTTGTCCATAAGAAGAAGAGCCTCTGTGAATCCTGGGATAAAACCGCTGACTTTTCCTCTTGAACCTTCATTTTTGTCAAACTCTGTTCCGTCGATAAGAGTACCGCGGTAGTTCATTGTAATCTCAGAATCTGCAGTAGGAAATTCTCCGTTACCTTTATTGATAACTTTGTAAAGAAGTCCGCTCTCTGTTTTTATAACACCCTCTTCTGTTGCTTTGTTGGCTAACCAAGCCTCTCCTTTTGCCAAGTTCTCTTGAGCCTCGGGAGTCGCTGAAAAGCGAGCCTCCTCTTTTGCTCTTTTTTCAGCAAGTAATTTTTCGAATAGAGCATTTGCAATTAGAGTAGCTTCTGGCTCAGCAAACAAAAGAGAGTCTTCGTTTACAGCGGCAACAAAAGCTGCAAAGAAAGTTTTTTTGTCCATCATTACGCCCAATACGTTAACGTCGCGTTCCATGTTCATGGCGATGTTGTGTCCAATTTGCTCTCCAATTTTGAAAGAGTAGTCAGTGCTGTCAGAGAATAATCCCGATTTGAATCCTTTAATGAACTCCTCTTTAACCATTTTTTGGTCATATGACAATTGGGGTGCAATTTTGCTTCCTACATTCATACCTTGAATGTAGCTAATGCTGTCTATGTCGTTTTTCAAGTCAACGCTTGTTCCGCAGTTGCAAGATGTAAATGTTGCGGTTGTAATGGTTGCAAGTAGTAGTCCTGCAATAAATAGATACTTTTTCATGATTATAAAACTTTTAATAATTCAACTTCGAAAATAAGAGTAGAGTTAGGTTCAATTGATTGACCTGCTCCGCGCTCTCCGTATGCAAGGTTTGAAGGGATGAATAGTTTCCATTTAGCTCCTTCGCTCATAAGTTGAAGAGCTTCAACCCATCCTTTTATAACTCCGTTTACAGGGAATTCTGCAGGTTGATTACGCAAAACCGAGCTGTCGAAAACAGTACCGTCTATCAAAGTTCCATGATAGTGACAGCTTACTGTGTCAGTAGCCGATGGCTTTTTACCTGTACCCTCAGTGATAACCTCATATTGCAATCCGCTTGGCAATGTTACAACACCTTCGCGTTTGCCGTTTTCGGCAAGGAATTTTTGTCCCTCTTCCAAATTTTTAGTTAGTTTCTCTTTTTCTGCTTTCTCGAAATACTCTTGAATAACAGTTTTTGCTTCAGCATCTGTCATTTTGGCACTCTCTCCTTTGTAAACAGCAGAAACTGCCTCGGCAAAATCTTCAACAGAAAGATTAGCAAACCCTGAAGCTTTAAGATTGTTTGCTATATTCAAACCTATAGCATAGCTTAATTTATCCATATTGTTGTTTAAGTTTTTGTGCGGAATATGACCGCGTTATTAATTATTATTATATTTTTTTCAAATGATTGGCGAAGATAAAAAATTTTTTACAACTCTATTTAGTTTTTAGAGTGAAAAATATATAAATTTACGCACCTTTGCACAAATATTAATATGCAAACTTTGTACCAAAGTTGTAGATTGGTTTTACAATTATAAAATTACTCTTATATGCAAAAGAAAAAATTGGTGGTCTTAACAGGAGCCGGAATATCTGCAGAGAGTGGATTGGCAGTATTTCGTGGAAGTAATGGCTTATGGGGAAAGTATAGGGTTGATGATGTTGCCACCATTGAGGGGTGGTATCGTAATCCGAAGCTGGTGTTGCAGTTCTATAACGAAAGGCGTAAAGAACTTCTAAACTCCTGTCCGCATTATGGGCATAAGGGTTTGGTTGATTTGGAAGAGAAGTACGATGTAAGGGTGATAACCCAAAATGTTGATGATCTTCATGAGAAGGCTGGTAGTCGTAATGTTCTGCATCTGCATGGCAGATTAATGTGGGTGCGTTCGGAGAGAAATGAAAACTTGCGATTTCAACTCCCTGCTGATAACTGCGAGATACACCTTGGAGATAGAGCTTCGGATGGAGCACAATTACGTCCTGATATCGTATGGTTTGGCGAGGCTGTTCCTATGCTTGACGCTGCAATAGATTGGGTAGAGGAGGCTGATATATTTGTTGTAATAGGAACATCTTTGAATGTCTATCCTGCGGCAGGATTGTTGCATTATGTAAAGAGGGGAGTGCCTGTATTCTTAATCGACCCCAATCCCGTTAAAGACCCATACGGAAAGGTAACCACATATATTAACAAGGTGGCAAGTGAAGGAGTTGAAGAACTTGTTGAATTGCTAAGTAAAGGGTAAAGGAAAAGCAAAAAATAAGCTTGACTAAAAGTTCCTTTCATTGCCTGCATTCCTCTTCAAAATCTTCATTCAAGATTTATCCCATAAAATAGAAATCGGGGCAAAGCCATAAGACATTGCCCCTGAAATCAATTGAACAATTGATTAAGATTACTAAATTGCTACCTTTATAACCTCGTTGTTTACTTTTAACATTATTACACCCTTAATGGTTGAAGGCAATGCAATTTGAGTGGAAGTTGCACCATTTGCATTAGCTGAAGTTATTACTTTGCCTGTTGCATCGTAAACCACTACTGAGGCTATCCCTTCTATGTTTTCAATGTTAAGCACTCCGTTCGAAACATATGCTTTGGCTTTGGTGGAGTCTGTAATACTTTCGTTAATACCTGTTATTGCCGGGCTTAAATCAATAACTTCAAATTCGTTATTTTGGAACTTCAATAAAGTATCGTTCTTTAACAGAACCCATACAATATCTCCATCGCAAAGTATTGAACGAGCCTCTTCGTAACCCGGGCAAGTATAGGTTGTAAATTGTACTCCATCGTATTTCATCAAAGTTGTAGAGGATGAGAACCAAATATTTCCCTCGCTATCTTTTTCGTTGGCATAGAAATGCTCGTTTGGTATTGATGAATTTGTTGTACTGTTTATAAGCATTGCTTCAGCACTTGTTTGGTTATAGTAGTGTATTCCATAATTCGAAGTAAACCATATATTGTCATCATCATCAACAACAATGGAGGTTGCATTTATATCTTCAAATTCTAACACGGGAGTGGCTTTAAATTGCACAAATGGCCATTTATATGTAGTATTTAATTTACTATCTAAACCTGCTTTGTCTTTTTTTGCCAATGTCGCTAAATCAAGCTTTCCATCTTGATATCTGTCAGATGCGTATCTATTATCTGATATAATCCAAAGAGTTCCATTGCCATCAAATGCCATATCCATTGTTGAGCGTCTTGCTGCTGTCCCTCCATCTACTGTAGAAGCCAATTGATACATCTGCTTACAACAGGGCTCTTCATCTATAGGATTCAATTTATCTACATAAAACACATTATCTAAATCTCCTGCAAATACTCTTTCGCTTGAATCAAATGCAAAAGAGTACAATAACCCATAAATCACATCATTATTCAAATAATATGATGCTCGATATGAAGATAATACTTCATCATACTTTTTTATTCCCTCCTCCTCTGAAGCAAACCATAATGAATTATCAGGAGCCGTAGCTATTGATAGGTATTCAATATCTGAATTTACACCCAACTCTTCTGACGCTGATGAAACTTTTCCTAATGTTTTATCATACTTTACCAACCCTTTACTTGCAGCTATCCATATAGCATTATCTTTAAGAGCTAATCTATTGGTATGTAAATCATTTTTATATTCGTCATAGTACCCTGCAAAGCATATATTGAATGGTAATACGAACGCTATTACCAACAAAAACTTGATAATAAATTTATTGTTTTTCATATCTTACTCCCTCCC
This sequence comes from Candidatus Caccoplasma sp., assembly GCA_045613905.1. GTDB lineage: Bacteria > Bacteroidota > Bacteroidia > Bacteroidales > G3-4614 > Caccoplasma_A. Next base: position 7,590 of record JAZLBW010000011.1, on the reverse strand, counting down.
TTTTATTTAATAGTTAGTTTATTGCGCAGGTTTTGCTTTTGCTACCTGTTTTGCAAGTTCATCAAAAACATTGCCTATTATGCTCTCTGATGATAGAGCAACAGGTTTACCTTCGTCTCCTCCCTCTCTGATGCTTTGAACAATGGGAATTTGAGCAAGCAACGGAACGTTTGCGCTCTTTGCAAGACTCTCTCCTCCGCCTTTGCCAAATATGTAGTATTTGTTTTCGGGAAGCTCAGCTGGTGTGAACCATGACATATTTTCTACAATACCAACAATTGGTACATTGATTTGAGGGTTCAGGAACATATCCACACCCTTGCGAGCATCGGCAAGAGCAACCTCTTGAGGAGTTGTAACAATTATGGCTCCTGTTAAAGGTATCAATTGAACAATTGTAAGGTGAATGTCGCTTGTGCCTGGAGGTAAATCAATTAAAAGATAGTCCAACTCACCCCATGCTGCCTCGGTGATAAGTTGTTTTATGGCGTTGCTTGCCATACCTCCACGCCATACGGTGGCGCTACCTTTGTTTACAAAAAATCCGATGGATAGAAGTTTTATTCCGTACTGTTCTATTGGTTTTAAGAAGTCTTTTCCGTCAACCTCTTCAGCAATCGGACGAGCATCTTCGCAGTTAAACATTGTAGGAATAGAAGGTCCGAAGATGTCGGCATCCAATAATCCAACTTTGTATCCGTTGCGAGCCAAAGCAACTGCAAGGTTCGACGATACGGTAGATTTCCCGACGCCACCTTTGCCCGATGCTATTGCAATAATATTTTTTACCTTTGGCAGAGCAGGTTCTTTTTCGGTTTTAGGTTGTTGTTTAAATTGGGGAGTAATATTGCCTTTAATCTCCACCTCTTCGCCAACGTATGTCAAAATAGCAGTCTCTGCCGCACGAATCATCGATTTGATGAATGGGTCGTTTGGACGATCGAAAATAAGAGAGAATGAAACTTTGTTTCCCTCAATACGGATATTGTCAGCAACCATCTCAGCAGTAACAAGATCTTTTCCGTTACCCGGGTAGCGGACAGTTGCAAGTGCGTCTAAAATTAATTTGGGATATATTGTCATGGCTACTGTTCTCCTTTCTTTGGTTGTTGGCTTCTTCTGCTTCTGTTGAAACTTCTATAGCTATCGAATTCAATCTCTATGTTGGGTTCGATAAGAGGCTTGTTGCAACTTGGGATGAAACTTAAATATTTTATTGATAAACCACGCTCCAGCCATTGTTGTTCGTAGAAGGTTTTTATTCCTAAAATTTTATCTTCTATGCCTGAATTATATAGGTCGTCGGTGTTGGTGATAACCTCAAACTCATTTAGCTTAACCATCTCTGCTGTATATGTGTACAAGAAAGGGCTGTCGCTTTTTAGGTGTATGATGCCACCGGGTTGAAGAATCTTATTGTATAGCTCAATAAAATTTGTGGCAGTTAAACGTTTGCGGCACTTCTTCATTTGAGGGTCTGGGAATGTAATCCAGATTTCCGAAACTTCATTTTCTGCAAAGAAGTATGGGATAAGCTCTATTGAAGTTCTGAGGAATGCGACATTCTTCATTCCCTTCTCTAAAGACTCTTTTGCTCCCGACCATATTCTCGCACCCTTGATGTCAATGCCGATAAAATTCTTTTCGGGGTATAGTTCAGCCAAACCAACAGTATATTCTCCTTTGCCACAGCCTAACTCCAAGACAATAGGGTTGTCGTTTTTAAAAAACATCTCTCCCCATTTGCCTTTCATGCCAAACCCTTTCTCCTTCAATACCGAAAAAGGATATTGAAAAACGTGAGGACACTTCTCTACGAATTCAAATTTTTGTAACTTATTTTTTCCCATATATGGTATGTTCAATTATAGTTTATGTCTAATATTCTAATTTTTATCAGAGTCTGCTGTCGAAACGAATAATATTTTCAACAACAAAGAGGGCGCGAATGTCTTCTCTTGGAATCTCAATATCGTCATACTCTTTGTTTGCACTCTTCAATATCACAAGGTCAGAATTCTCATGTTTTCTGATGTATTTAACCATTCTGTAATCATCGAGCAGAACAACATAAATTTGTCCCCAAAATATAAGGTTGAGATTCTTTACCTCTCTTATGGCTAACATGTCTCCGTTGTTTATGACAGGGGACATGCTATCTCCGCTTACTTTAACAATATAATTTTCGGGATTGATAAAGGGGACATTGATAGAACCAATGACTTGCTCCGATGAAAACATCAGGCTCCTGCCGCTGGGGCCTGCAGTAACATCAATATCATATACCTTGGCTCCTGAGGTCGATGCAGTACCTATTGCATTTGTCGGCAAAGTTATGGTTTTGGAATTTGAAGAGGAGGTAGTTTTGTATTTTTCTCCTTTTCCTTCAATCAGCCACTCTTTCGATATGCCAAGTTCAACAATAATCTTATTGGTGAGAACGCTGGTAATAGCCAATTTGCCGTTAATCTGTTTCGAGAAATTTGAACAATCCGTACCTATTCTCGAAGCAAATTCATTTTGGCTTATTCTCATCTCTTTGATAAGCTCTTTAATTCTTAAAGCAATTTCGTTCATTAAGGGTTGTTTTATAAATATAACACTCTTCTATTGTAATATTACCCTACTTTTGTTTTGGATATAGAAGTTTGTTTATTCTGTTACTCTGTAAATACAAAGGTATGTAAACTTTTTATGGTATAAAAATTTTTGACTTCAAAATATGGTATAAATATAAAAAATATGGTTATTTAACAATGAAAATATTAGGCTATAATGCGTTGAAAGTAGATTATATGCAGCTGTCGCTGATGGCTGCATCATATTTTATCCTCAATTTCGAGGATATGACAGAGGAGGATGGTAGATATATTTATGATTTGGAGGTGAGTATAAAGGATAAGACTCTCATAATAACAGCGGAGTATCGCATCTCACCTCCATACAAGGAAGAGTATCCGTTCTCTTTTTATGTGGAGAGTGATGATGTTGATTTGGAGTTGTATTTTGGAGGATGCTACAATCTTGCATGTTCATATGCGTCAGATATGGTGGCGGAGTATATAACGAGGGCAAAAAGGTGGGGCTGAATAAAAAGGCTCTTTTGTTGTTAGGCTTGTCTTCAAAATCCCCATTTACGATTAGTAAACTGTGGTTCTTGTAGTCTTGGCATGCCTTAAAATAGCTCCTTTTTAATCTCTAACAAAAAGAGGATGACCCATTTGCTTTTGGGTCACCCTCGTTTGTTGAATATATTTTCAGTTGAAAATTATCCGTTAACTTTTTTCATGTAAGCGATCAACTCAAGAACTTTGTTTGAGTAACCGATCTCGTTGTCATACCAAGATACAACTTTAACGAAAGTATCAGTCAAAGCGATACCTGCTTTAGCATCGAAGATTGAAGTGCGAGCATCTCCTAAGAAGTCAGCAGATACTACATCGTCCTCAGTGTAACCAAGTACACCTTTCAATTCGTTTTCAGAAGCAGCTTTCATAGCCTCGCAAATCTCAGCGTAAGTAGCTGGTTTAGCCAAGTTAACTGTTAGGTCAACAACTGAAACGTCCAAAGTAGGAACGCGGAATGCCATACCAGTCAATTTACCGTTAAGCTCAGGAATTACTTTACCTACAGCTTTAGCAGCACCTGTTGAAGAAGGAATAATGTTTCCTGCAGCAGCACGACCACCTCTCCAGTCTTTTACTGAAGGACCGTCAACTGTTTTTTGAGTAGCAGTTGTTGAGTGAACTGTTGTCATCAAACCGTCAGTGATACCCCATTTGTCGTTCAATACTTTAGCGATAGGAGCAAGACAGTTAGTTGTACAAGAAGCGTTAGAAACGAATTGAGTTCCTTTCTCATATTTGTCGAAGTTAACTCCGCAAACGAACATAGGAGTAGCGTCTTTTGAAGGAGCTGACATTACAACATATTTAGCACCTGCCTCGATGTGAGCTTGAGCTTTCTCTTGAGTCAAGAAAAGACCTGTTGATTCAACAACGTACTCAGCCTCAACCTCGTTCCATTTTAGGTCAGCTGGGTTGCGCTCTGCAGTCACGCGGATCTCTTTACCGTTAACAATCAATTTGCTGTTTTCAACGTCAGCCTCGATTGTTCCCTCGAATTGACCGTGCATAGTGTCATATTTAAGCATGTATGCCAAATAATCTACTGGGCAAAGGTCGTTAATACCAACGATTTGAATATCGTTTCTTGTTTGAGCTGCACGGAATACGAAACGTCCGATACGTCCGAATCCATTAATACCTACTTTAATCATTGTTTAAAACTTTAAATGGTTTTATAAAAAATAAAATTTAGTTCAAATCTCTTTTTTAGGATTACAAAGGTAGTTAAATTTTTAATAATTAAGAACAATTCAATTGAAAATAAATAGCATTTTTATCACATTTTTGGTAAAGTGAATAAAAATTTCAAATATTCACACCAAATTGTAAAGTCAACATAACAAATCCGTTTAATTATATTAGGGATTAGTTCGTCGTTTCGCTCCAATTAGAAATTAAGAATTAAATTCTCATTAAAATAGAAACATTCCTCATTAAGAAACATTCGTTTCTTGATTCTGCTCACGCTCGGCAAAATTCAAGTAAACTTGTTTTGCTCTCGCTTACTTGCAGAATTCCTAATTCCTCATTTCTAATTCCTAATTCCTCATTTAACAAACAACTAATATTGTTCGTTTTCGTTTGGGAAGTCGCTCGATTTGACATCCTCAATGTAGTGTTTGACAGCATTTGTTATCTCTGTGCTGAGGTCGGCATATCTGCGTAAGAAGCGAGGAGAGAACCCTTTGTTTATGCCCAACATATCGTGCATAACCAAAACCTGTCCGTCAACGCCGCCACCGGCTCCTATGCCGATAATGGGTATTGTCAATTCTTCGGCAACCCTTTTGGCAAGAGCTGCGGGAACTTTCTCTATTACTACGGCACAACAGCCCAACTCTTCCAAAAGGTGAGCATCCTTAATCAATTTTTGAGCTTCAGCCTCTTCTTTGGCTCTAACAGCGTAACCACCAAATTTGTTTATTGATTGAGGAGTTAATCCTAAGTGCCCCATAACGGGAATACCTGCACTCAATATGCGAGAGATCGACTCTTGAATCTCCTCTCCGCCCTCCATCTTAACGCAGTCGGCGCCTGTCTCTTTCATAATTCTTATGGCAGAGTTAAGAGCCTCTATTGAGTTCCCTTGATATGTGCCAAAAGGCATATCAACAACCACCAAAGCTCTTTTAACGGCACGCATAACCGAGCAACCGTGATATATCATTTGGTCCAAAGTCATGGGTAGAGTTGTAATGTTACCCGCCATAACGTTCGAAGCCGAGTCTCCAACTAAAATAATATCCATACCTGCCTCATCAATGAGTTTGGCCATTGAGTAGTCATAGGCGGTAAGCATCGAAATTTTTTCGCCTCTTGCTTTCATCTCAGTCAAACGACGAGTAGTTACTTTGCGAGGGGCAGTTTCGTTATATGTTGACATAATCAGTTTAAAGTGTAATTAATAATCAAGTGCAAAGTTAATGTTAATTTTTTTTGTTGCACCAATTTTGAACCTTAAAAAGTAAACAATTGTTTTATATGCGAAACAAAACTATATATTATTAAAAGGTTAAACTTATAATTTAAGAAGTATGGCAGATGTTAAGAAAGGAGTAAAGTTAGGAGTCTTTACTTTGGCTATTATGAATGTAACGGCAGTGGTGTCGTTGCGAGGATTGCCGTCGGAGGCGGAATACGGATTGAGTTCGGCATTTTACTACATATTTGCCGCGATAGTATTTCTTATTCCCACGGCGATGGTTGCAGCCGAGTTGGCGGCAATGTTTCAGAACAAGCAGGGAGGAGTATTTCGTTGGGTAGGAGAGGCATTTGGTAAAAAGATTGGATTTCTGGCCATTTGGGTGCAATGGGTTCAGAATACAATTTGGTATCCAACCGTCTTGACCTTTGGCGCAGTGTCGTTGGCTTATATAGGAATGAATCCGCAAGCAGATATGACATTGGCATCAAATAAGTTTTATACACTTATTGTAGTATTAATAATCTATTGGATAGCAACTTTTATCTCACTCAAAGGATTGGGATGGGTAGGAAAAGTCTCAAAAATAGGCGGCTTGGTTGGAACAATAATCCCGGCGGCAATTCTTGTGATATTGGGAATAATCTATTTGGCAACAGGAGGTAAGTCTCAAATGGATTTCTCAGGAAACTTCTTCCCCGACCTCTCAAACTTCAATAATTTGGTTTTGGCATCCGGAATATTTCTCTTTTATGCAGGAATGGAGATGAGTGGCGTGCACGTTCAGGATATGGACAATCCTTCAAAAAACTATCCCAAAGCAATATTCATCGGATCCGTAATAACAGTACTTATATTCATATTGGGAACATTCTCGTTGGGAGTCATAATACCTCAAAAAGATATAAACCTGACACAAAGTTTGTTGGTGGGATTTGATAGATATTTTGCATACATTCACGCATCGTGGTTATCGCCCATAATGGCAATAGCCCTCACATTCGGAGTATTGGCAGGAGTACTAACCTGGGTTGCAGGACCATCAAAAGGATTGTTCTCAGTCGGTAAAGCAGGATATTTGCCACCCGTCTTGCAAAAGACCAATGCCATAGGAGTGCAAAAGAACATACTCTACTTGCAAGGAATAGCCGTAACACTCTTGTCGTTGCTGTTTGTGGTAATGCCATCGGTGCAAAGTTTCTATCAAATATTGTCGCAATTAACAGTGTTGCTATATATAATAATGTATCTGTTGATGTTTGCGGCAGCTATAGCGTTGCGATACAAAATGAAAAATGCCCAACGCCCCTTCCGAATCGGTAAAAACAATATTTGGATATGGATAGTGGCAGGCGTAGGATTTTTAGGCTCGTTATTAGCCTTTGTGCTAAGTTTTGTGCCACCTGCACAAATCGAGGTGGGAAGCAACGCGGCATGGTATTCGGTGTTGATAATAGGATGTATAGTTTTTGTGGTTGCGCCATTTATAATATATGCCAATCGTAAACCCGAATGGCTGGATAAAGACTCTGAGTTGGAACCATTCCATTGGGAGGAGAAAAAGTTATAGTCAATAGTTGTCGGTTTCGTAAACTCAACCGCCCTGCGGGTAGTTTTTAGTTAATTAGAAATGAGGAATTAGAAATTAAAATCTAACTCCTCATTTTTTATTATATCAATTAATACAATTATTCCGGCTTATCGTAGTAGTCTTGGTTATTATGGTATTCATGGTTATTATAATTCCCCTACATATTTAATTTCCCCCTCTTTTTGTGTAGTTGTTGTTCAATTGAAAAAATTAACTTTACTTTGCATAGTACAACTGATAAATCAGTACTTGCCAAGTCCGACAAAACCGACAAAAAATAACAAAAAAATATGAACTATATCAACCACTATACCCATATCATAATAGGACTGATAATATTAATATCAGTTAGTTTAATATCGTGTAATCCAAATTTTGACCCAACATTAGGAACTTACACTGTATCATTTGAGACATTGGAATACGGAACAGCCAAAGCCTCAAAAACA
>JAZLBW010000010.1:0-10003 GCA_045613905.1 Candidatus Caccoplasma sp. | reverse complement strand
GGCCTGTCGCTAGCGTTCATCCTGAGCCAGGATCAAACTCTTCGTTGTAATTATGTTTTGTTATTTATTTTTACTGTAAATAACCTGATCCGATGCTCAATTTAAACTTTAAGTTTATTGACGTTGACGTTTTATTTTTTTTACTCGTCTCGTACTACTTTGTCTTTTTCAAATATTCAATGATCTCTTTTTTGTTGCTCTCAGTTCGTTCCCGAAAGCGGATGCAAAAGTACTACACTTTTCCTTTCCTACCAAATTTTTTAGCAACTATTTTTCAAAAAATTTTTACTTTTTCTGTAACTTCCCTAATTATCAGGCAAATATTTTTTCATCTTTTTTGCTGCTTTTTTGACCGTTTTTTGACGATTGACAGATTTTCGCGATTTTACTCCTCTAATTTGAATCGAATTCGATAGCCTGATGGAGCATTTCCGCTACTAATTATCTTAAATTTTCCGATTTCTGATGTATTTTTTACATGCAAGCCCAAACATGGACAGCTATCATACTCCCCAATATTGATTACTCTGATGGTATTACTTACCCCCTCAGGCAGGCGAGATGTATCAAATCTATCCTTTGCTTCCTCTATTGTTATTATCTCTTCGGTTACAGGCAATGACATAGATATTACATTATTTACTTGCTCCTCCACTGCCGATATTTGTTCGGGTGTTAATTCTTGCTGTAAAGCGTAGTCACATTTACTTTTCTTTCGCTCGACATGTGCCGACACAGCCCTTCCACAGTTAAACATTTTTACCATTGTTGCATTAAGCAGATGCTCAGCTGTGTGCATTGGAGGATATTCCTGCTTGTTATGTTCGTTGAACTGAATACTGTTTTCCATTTTTTATTGATTCTGCTGATTAATAAGATTTACAACCACTTTTACCATTATATCTTTTTCCTCGGTACGGCTCTCCGCAATCATTAACGTAAGAGCCACAAGGGTATTGTCCGCAATTCGCTTTGTGCCGTCTGCACGATAGAGAATTCCATTACGTTCCATAAACCAAAGGAACAGCATCGCAGCTATACGTTTGTTGCCGTCGCTGAATGAGTGATTTTTTGTTACAAGATAGAGCAACATTGCAGCCTTTTCCTCAACACTTGGATATAGCTCTGTTCCGTCAAAGGTTTGATATATTTGCCCTATTGAACTTTTAAAGGAGTCATCTTTCTCGTTTGCAAACAACCGACTCTCTCCAAACTTTTCTTTAAGGCTTAATATTGCCTCCATAGCATTCTCATACGTTGCACGAAACCTCTCTCCTTCTGTGATATTTTCAATGGTCAACTGCTGATAGTCGTAACGATCAAGAGTATCAAGAGCATAGACATAATCAGTAACAACAGAGAACAAACCATACGATTGATCGTCGGTAAGTTTTTCCTGTGAATTTACAGTGTGCGCGAGCAGACGGACAACATCTTTTAGTTCATTGTATCGCTCTATTCTTATTTTGTCGTTAATTGCATAACCTTTTACAATATAGTCTTTAAGAATACGGTTTGCCCAAATGCGGAACTGTGTACCACGCTTACTTTTTACACGGTAACCAATAGAGGTTACCATCTCTATATTATAATGCTCTACTTGGTATATTTTACCATCAGATGCAGTTGTCGCAAATTTTGCGACAACTGGTAAACCTTCCAATTCTTCCTTTAATGCATTATTGATGTGTTTACCGATTGTTTTAATATCTCTATCGAATAATAGTGACATTTGCGCGCGATTAAGCCACACTGTTTCATTCTCCAGCTTAACATCAAGCGAAATTGTATTATCCTCACTTGTATAAATCATTATTGGAGATGTATCAAACACTCCTTTATCCTTATACTTGTTATGCTCGTTGAATTGAATACTGTTTTCCATTAGTTTTTTATTATTTTGGAATCGCAAATATAGCATTTTATTTTAAGAGGTTGTTTGAATTTTATTTCGGAATTATTTGAGAGCTATTTTTGAGTAGGTTTTCTTTCGCATCTTGCAGGGAATAGCAGGCTATTTCCAAAAGATAAGAAAGGAAAGATGACTAAAATAAACTCAAAGAAACCGAAACCAACCTCGCAATGATAAAAATATTTTTCAATAAAATTCAAACAATTTCTTAATCTCCCTTATATATATAAGGTATAGTATTTATTTTTTGTGTTAAAATCATAAAGTTTGTAAAAATATTTGGAATGTTAAAATATCGTCTTATATTTGCAATTGAAATTTTAATTTTAACAATTATGAAAAAGATTACACTTAGCTTAATAGCCGCATTCATTGTATCGGCTTTAGCATTCAATTCTATTGCGAGAGAGGTTGCCGTTGATATTAAATCAATCCCTGCAAAGGCTCAAAATTTTATTGCTCAAAATTTTGCTGACAAGAAAGTTGTTTCTATTGTAAAAGATAGCGAAATTTTGGATACTGAATACAACGTTTTCTTCTCAGATATGACAAGCATCAAATTCACTTCAAAAGGAGAATGGAAAGAGGTTAGCGGAAATAAAAAATGTATTCCTACCGGCTTTATTCCTGCTACTATAGCCAATTATGTTACTGAAAACTATTCAGGAATTTGCATTACAAAGATTGAAACAGACAAAGAGTTGTTTGATTTTCAATACAAAATTGAACTTGCAAATGGCATAGACATGATATTTGACAAAAACGGTGCCTTCATAGGCTTTGACGATTAATAAATTCTTACGGTGTTTTTAATTTTATGAGGGTGACCCAAAGGTTGCCCTCTTTTTGTTGGGGATTGAATAAAAAGAGCTATTTTAAGGCTTGCGAAGGCTACAAAACCGCAGTTTACTAATCGTAAATGAGGATTTTGGAGACAAGCGTAACGACAAAAGAGCCTTTTTAGTCAACCCCATTTTTATTTTATAAAAAATAGACACAATTGTTTTTCAAAACAATATCAGTAACATTTTTTAGGGATAAAGGGCAGTTACTTTGAAATATTTTGTAACTTCGCATTTTAGAATATTATTTAAGATAAACATATATGGCAACAAAACCTTCTATACCTAAAGGAACACGCGATTTCTCAACCATTGAGACTGCTAAAAGAAACTATATTTTCAACACAATAAGCGACGTTTTTCAATTGTTCGGTTTCCAAGAGATTGAAACCCCTGCAATGGAAAATCTCTCTACTCTTATGGGTAAATATGGAGAAGAGGGAGATAAACTTCTTTTCAAAATTTTGAACTCAGGAGACTTTGCAGGCAAAGTTAACGACGAGCTTTGGCAAGGCAAAGAATCAAACAAACTTGCATCGGCTCTTTGCGAGAAGGGACTCAGATATGATTTGACCGTTCCTTTTGCCCGCTACGTTGTTATGCACCAAAACGAAATTACTTTCCCTTTCAAGAGATGTCAAATTCAACCTGTATGGCGCGCTGACAGACCTCAAAAGGGTCGCTATCGCGAATTTTACCAATGCGATGCCGACGTTGTTGGCTCAAACTCTCTTTTGAATGAGGTTGAACTTATTCAGATGATTGACGAGGTATTCAATCGTTTAGGCATCAGAGTTGCCATTAAGATGAACAATCGCAAAATTCTTAGCGGCATTGCAGAGATTATTGGCGAGGCAGATAAGATTATCGACATCACAGTTGCTATTGACAAGTTGGACAAAATTGGCTTGGACAACGTAAACGAGGAACTCAGAAGCAAAGGCATCTCGGAAGAGAGCATTGAGCAACTTCGTCCCATTATTCTTCTTCAGGGTTCTAACAACGAAAAATTGGAGACTTTACGTCAAACTCTTGCATCGTCAGAGATTGGTTTGAAAGGTATTGAGGAGCTTCAATTTATTTTGAACAGAATTGAGGGTTGCGAATTGCGCTCGGAGTTGGAGATTGATTTAACTCTTGCTCGTGGCTTGAATTACTACACCGGTGCAATTTTCGAGGTAAAGGCATTGGATGTTCAAATTGGCAGCATTTCGGGCGGTGGTCGCTACGACAACCTTACCGGAGTGTTTGGTTTGAACGGCGTCTCAGGTGTTGGTATCTCTTTTGGCGCAGACCGTATATATGACGTTCTAAACCAATTGGAACTTTATCCTGAAAAATCACTGCAATCTACTCAAATTATGTTTGTAAACTTCGGCGAAAAAGAGGAGATTGCTTCTCTTGCTCACGTTATGGCTCTTCGCAAGGCAGGCATTAGCACAGAGATATATCCTGAATCTGCAAAAATGAAAAAACAAATGGGTTATGCCGATGCAAAGGCTATCCCTTTTGTTGCGTTGGTGGGTGAGAACGAAATCAAAGAAGGCAAAATTACCCTTAAAGACATGACAAGCGGAAGCCAAGAGCTTTTATCTATTGAAGAGGTTATTTCTAAATTATCATAATATGGCAGAATTTGTCCTTGCTCAAGAGAGCGACGCCGGCTTGATTAGCCGCTTGGGATATAAGATTTTTGGTGAGACATATAAAGATATTCTCTCAGAATCCCAAATTGAATATATGTTGGAGATGATGTATTCTACCTTCAGCATTCTCCGACAAATGCAAAACAACAACACATTCTACATTGTATATTGTGAGGGGGAGCCATGCGGTTATATTGCCATTGAGAGGAAAGAGGAGAATAAGTTTCACCTGCAAAAACTCTATCTGCGCGCCGACTTACATGGGCAAAACATAGGCCGAGAGATGATTAACAAGGTTTACGAGCATGCAAAAGAGCTATCGCCCAATGGTGCTACCATTACCTTGAACGTAAACAGAGAGAACCCTACTTTAAATTTCTATAAAAAGATGGGGTGGGAAATTATCGACTCGGGCGATTTTGATTTGGGTTGCGGATTTTTCGCAAACGACTATATCATGAAATATGAGGTATAAACCTTTCATAATATAAATTGTCTATACTATAACAGATATAAATTTAAAATTAAACAACAATGAAAAGTTTTTATTCAATTTTGATTGCATTGCTTATCTCCATGACTGCTTTTGCAAAAGAGAAAGCGCCTAAAATAGTCTTTGAAAAGACCACTTACGAGTACGGAAACATAAAAGAGGCTGACGGTGATGCTTCTTGCGAATTTAAATTCACAAACAAGGGAAATGCTCCTCTTATCATTACTCGTGCTTCAAGTAGCTGCGGATGCACCGCTCCCACATATCCCAAAGAGCCTATTGCTCCGGGTGAAAGCGGAGTTATCGGTGTTACATACCACGCAAAAGGACGTCCCGGAGGCTTTAGCAAAAACATCACTATATATACAAACGTTCCCGAGGAGAAGATAAAACTTATTATTTCGGGCAACGTCATCCCTCAAAACCAATAAAAAATGAAACGAGGTTTTCTGCTTCTACTATCGGTGCTGTTTTGCATAGGAGGTTTTGCCCAAGCTAAAATAGAATTCGAAAAGGTTGTTCACGATTTTGGGACTTTCTCTGAAGAGGAGGCTTTTGTCAACCATGCATTCAAATTCAAAAATACAGGCAATGCCCCCCTTGTTATAATAAAAGCAAAGGCTACATGCGGGTGTACAGTTCCAAGCTATCCCAAAGCCCCCATTGCCCCCGGCGAAAGCGGTGTTATTGATGTAAAATACTCGGCAATTGGACGTCCCGGAGCTTTTAATAAAACGGTTAAGATAACAACAAACGGCACTCCTGCAGAGACCAATCTAATCATAAAAGGCAACGTTATTGCAAACCCCGACAACGACAACTACAAGTATTATATAAATGGGCTGAAACTCAAAAGCATATCTTATGATATGGGTAACTTGACAAAGGGAGAGAAAAAAGAGTTGCAATTTGATACTTGGAACAGTTCTGACCGTATTCTTACAATAGTGGTGAGCAACGTTGCAAACCATTTAAAAGTTGAGACATTACCTGCCAAACTCAACCCCGGAGAGAGGGGTAAAATTAAAGTTACATACGACTCACGAGTATGTAACGATTGGGGCAGTCAAATTGACGAATTCCTAATCAGTGCCGAGCGTGCAGGCTCTCGCACAATGAATAAGAAAATAACCATCAACTCAAAGATAACAGAGGATTTCAGCAAACAAGGCAACAAACGCCCAAATGCAGAGATTGAAAAGGTTTTGGTCAATTTGGGAGAGGTAAGCGGAATTAATCCGACCAATTGCGAAATTGAATTAAAGAACACAGGAAACAGCAATTTGATTATTCGCAAAGTATCCTCTTCGGCTCAAACAATAAAGGCTAATATAAACCGCTCAGAAATCAAGCCTAAGGGTTCGGCAAAACTATCTATATCTCTGAATCCGACAAAAAGCAAGAGCAGAATTGTTAACGAAACAGTTACCTTGATAACCAACGATTCCAAAAACAGCGAAATAAAGGTTCAAGTAACAGCATCGCTTAAATAGTGCAGAGCATGGAACACTTTGAAAACAGCGGAGATTTTGCAGGATTAAACGTAAATAACGGAGTTGAACAACAACCATCCATAAATCCTTATCTAAAAAAACGAGGTATAGTACGCCGTAAATTTACGGCAGAAGAGTATGCCGAAGGTATTCTCAAAGGAGATATTTCGATATTAAGCCAAGCGGTTACTCTTATCGAGAGCAACCTTCCCGCACATCAAGAGATTGCTCAGGAGGTTATCAGACTATGCCTCCCCTACTCGGGCAACTCGGTGAGGATTGGAATAACAGGAGTTCCGGGTTCGGGCAAAAGCACATCAATAGACTCTTTTGGTCTGCACGTTGTAAACGGCGGGCACAAACTTGCAGTATTGGCAATTGACCCAAGTAGCGAAATAACAAAAGGCTCCATTCTTGGAGACAAAACACGAATGGAGCGACTATCGGTTGAAAAGAATGCTTTCATACGCCCTTCTCCCTCGGCAGGATCGCTTGGTGGAGTTGCACGAAAAACACGCGAGAGCATCATATTGTGCGAAGCTGCAGGATTCGACACCATATTTGTTGAGACCGTAGGAGTGGGTCAATCAGAAACCGCTGTTCACTCAATGGTTGATTTCTTCTTGCTTATTCAACTTGCAGGAACAGGAGACGAACTTCAAGGCATAAAACGAGGCATTATGGAGATGGCAGACGGCATTGTGATAAATAAAGCCGATGGAGACAACATCGATAAAGCGAAATTGGCTCAAGCTCATTTCAAAAACGCACTACATCTGTTTCCGCCAACAGCATCGGGTTGGAGCCCACAAGTATTAACCTACTCAGGATACTACGACCTTGGCATTAAAGAGGTTTGGGATATGATATACTCATACATCGATTTTGTTAAACAAAACGGATATTTCAACCGAAAACGCAACGAGCAGGCAAGATATTGGATGCTCGAAACCATAAACGACAAATTAAAATCTCATTTCTTTAATAATCCCGAAATTGCAGAGATGTTAGCTGATAAAGAGAATCTTGTTTTAAATTCACAACAAAGCCCATTTACAGCAGCAGGCGAGATTTTGGATTATTATTTTAAGAACATATAATGGTTGGTAGGCAAATTAGAACTTTGCGAGCATGCGCATTTTTTGATAATTATAGAGTAATTAAAATTGACTAAATGTCAATTTTAAATTCATTACCATAAAATACTTTAGACAATTTTTTAAGCATTTACTTCGGACACAGCATGCAATCAAGGCAATTACCAAGTAATTAGAATTGACTAAATGTCAATTCGTGCCGCAGATTGGGGCATACAAGGTATTTGCGTGGCAAATAGGATTAACTTAATGTTAATCCGACCGCAGTATGGGGAGCATATCCCCATATGCGACGGAGGGTTACAGTGCTCTGTGCGACGGAGTTTGTGTCCCTACTATTTTTTTTATTTTGGGTTCGCATAACTCCGCTTTTACGAGCTTCCGCTCGCAGGGCGGAGTTATGCTTGTTTTATTATTATTCTAACAACTACCCCGAAGGGGCAACGAAGTTGACAACTAAAAACTTACAAATCTGCGAGTAAGCAAGTGCAGAGTTATGCTTGCGTATACTCTGCCGAGCGTGAGCAGATTCAACGAGCGAATGCTCGTTAACTAAAAATAAACGCTGGCGTTTATTTTTACTCGCAGACTGCTCGCACAGATCGCCCGTAGGAACGGTAGTCGACCACGAAGTACACGCTCTGCACGTCACTCGAATCGAAGTACAATTTGTCGGCGGTGCTGCTGAAGAGCGCGTCGAGCGAACTCGACCAATAGTAGCCGTCACTGCCTGCATAGTTGAGACTGCCGTCGCTGCGATAGCCCGCAGCAGGAAGAAATATGGAGTTACCGTTCTTTTTACTTGTTACTTTTCGCCCGTTTACTCCGTTTTGAGTGGTCCACGTCCAGCTACAGTTTGAGGTGTCTAATAATTCTTTATATTCTGCCCGTGTCGGCATTCGCCAACTGCCTCCCCAATTTACTCGCGCTGCATCGTCTGATAGTTCAAGTGTGGTTTTATTATCTACTGTGCCATATGAGCCACCAAAATATGATTCTACACAATATTTGGTCATTGAAGTTTCTGTGCCATTACAATATTTGTAGGTGCTCCAATTATATGTTGTCTTTGGTGAGGTTTCGCCCCAAGCAAAGTAATCGCCGTAACCTTCGGGTTTGGTGGCTCCTACATTACAGGTTGCCCATTTTAGTCCGCTTGGTAAACCGAGATCGACGTATTCGTGACCATTATATTTTTCTATAAAGCTGGCTTTGAATCCTGTATCTGCTGTTATTGTGGCTGTATATGGATTCTTAGTTGAAACAACTTCTCCGTTTACTGTCCAATTCACAAAAATATAACCCTCTTGTGGTGTGGCAGTCAAGGTTACTTGTCCGTTATGACCCACTTGGGCCTTGGAAGCCTTAGCGGTTCCTCCTTCACTCGCTGTTACGGTTACTTTATATGTTGCAAAATTAGCTTTTATCTCTATATCTTCGGTTATTGTGGCTGTATATGGATTCTTAGTTGAAACAACTTCTCCGTTTACTGTCCAATTAACAAAACCATAACCTTCGTTGGGAGTGGCGGTGAGGGTTACTTGTGCGTTATGACCTACTTGGATCTTGGAAGCCTTAGCGGTTCCTCCTTCGCCTGCTATTACGGTTACTTTATGCGTTATGAAGTTGGCTTTAAATTCGGTATCTGCTGTTATTGTTGCTGTGTATGTTGCTTCTTTTGATACCTCCTCTCCGTTCACTGTCCAATTCACAAAACTATAACCCTCTTGTGGTGTGGCAGTCAAGGTTACTTGTCCGTTATGACCCACTTCTGTTTTTGAGGCTGTGGCTGTTCCGCCTTCACTTGCCGTTACGGTTACTTTATGGGTGATAAAGCTGGCTTGAACTTCTGTGTTTTCTGTTATGGTAATTGTATATGGGTTTTCTTTTGATGCCTCATTGCCATTTACTATCCAACTGATAAAACTGAAACCTTCTTGTGGTGTGGCGGTAAAGGTGACTTTTGTTCCATTTAACACGTCTCCTTTTTGTGATGCTTTTACACTGCCTCCTTCTGCTTCTTTTACGGATACTTTGTAATTATCCTTTTCAAAATTGGCTCTGAATTGTGTCGATGTCTTTACTATTGCCCTGTATGGGTTCTCTTTTGATACCTCTTTACCTTCCACTGTCCAATTTACGAAACGGTAACCCTCTTTGGGTGTGGCAGTGAGTGTTACTTGTCCGTTATATCCTACTTCTGTTTTTGAGGCTTTGGCTGTTCCGCCCTCGCCTGCTGTTACTTTTATTGTATATATCTCTTTTTCAAAGTTTGCTCTAAATTGTGTGTTGCGAATTATTAATGCTGTATAGGGGTTCTCTTTTGATACCTCTTTACCTTCCACTGTCCAATTTACGAAACGGTAACCCTCTTGTGGGGTGGCAGTTAAGGTTACTTCTCCGTTATAGCCTACTTCTGTTTTTGAGGCTTTGGCTGTTCCGTATTCCAATGTCTCAAATGATACAGTGTAAGTTCCTAATGTTGGGTCAAAATTTGGATTACACGATATTAAACTAACT
>JAZLBW010000009.1:0-5891 GCA_045613905.1 Candidatus Caccoplasma sp. | reverse complement strand
TGCCTTAAAATGCCTCACACTTAATCCTGCAAACTTCAGGGCTTTCACTCTGTTTTATAATGGTGCGATTAATTTTTTAATATTACTCTGACTCAAATACGTCTTTATTTCTCTTTTTGATTTTTATCGGACAGCAATAATAATAAATGGCAATTAAGTTAAGGTGGGAGATGAAAGAAAATATATACAATGGAGGTCGGTTAAAAATAGCTTGTTTTATTAAATTCTCAGTAAAAGAGAGGGTGGCCCATTTATTTCAGAACCACCCCCTTGCATATATTATGATTTAAAAATTTATTTACGTCCTTTAATTGCTGCAACGGCAAGAATTACACCCAAAGCAACACCTAAAAGAGCCGCAAACAATACTTGCATCTCTTGAGGCAAAAGGAATGTTATTGTGTGTGCAGGATACCAGAAGAACGGAATGGTTTTCTTAAATACAAAACCCCATTGAACTTTCCAATTTAATTCGCTGATATATTTCCCAAATGGAATTGGAGTTACAAGAGCTTTAATGGAACCTCCGCAATTTAGAATGTGAGTGTCCGTGATTTTGTGGAAGGTCATGAATACAGGAGCAAAAATAGAGTTCATTGCAACCGAAATGGCAAAGGCGACCAAAACCTTGTCAAAGCACAATTCTCCGCCAAGAACCTTTGTGGCACCAACCATTCCTGCAGCCTCCATAAATACAGGAACTCCCGCAGAGAATATCTTCATTGCCATACCAATACAAACACCTAAAATACCCCATATAACCATGCGAGGGATAAGCCCGAATGTTTTTGTTATGTATTTACCGCTTGAAATTCTCATGCCAATCATCTCTCCAATTGTTGAGAGGATGGCAAATTTCAAGAAACTCATTACGATTGCGTGTTCCGAATTAAAAGTTTTATACCACTCATACACGCTATCACATACAAAGAATGGCAAAAATAACGCAACAACAATTGCGATAAAAATCAAATCACACTTTTTCATCTCGTCTTTTTTATAATGCTATTCTTTTTGATGTTTTTTCTTTAAGTATTTCTATGCACTCCTCAATACTATGTTTCGATGTGTCTATTGAAACGAAAGGGTTCTCGGGGGCTTCGAATGGTGCAGAAATTCCTGTAAAATCTTTAATGACACCGGCTCTTGCCTTTTTATAAAGGCCTTTAACATCTCTTTGCTCGCAAACTTCAAGAGGGGTGCTTATAAAAACCTCAAGAAAGTCCTCTTTGCCAATGATTTCACCTGCCATTTTTCTAACCTCGTTGGTGGGGCTGATAAATGATGCTATGGTAATAATTCCGCTATCGGCAAATAGTTTTGCAACCTCTGCAATACGACGTATGTTCTCCTTGCGGTCTTCTTCAGAAAAACCAAGATTGTTGTTGATGCCTGTTCTAATGTTGTCTCCATCTAAAAGACGGCATACAAACCCTTGATTGTGCAACTCTCTTTCAAGAGCAATGGCCAATGTGCTTTTACCTGAACCTGAAAGTCCTGTAAACCAAAGAACGACTCCTCGTTGTTTAAGAAGTTTTTCGCGATCTTCGCGTTGTAACATTCTGTCAAATATGGGGTATATGTTTTCTGTTGGCATAGTTTTATATATTTAATTTGAGTGATTATTAAGGTATGTTTGTTGGAATGTCTGTAAGGCTTCCCCAATATATCAACGGTACAAAAATTGTGGTAATTGCCCAGCATATAATACTTAAAGGGAGACCTGCTTTTATGAAGTCTATAAACCTATATCCGCCTATGCTTTGGACAATAAGGTTTGTTTGGTACCCAATGGGAGTGGAGAAACTTGCCGAAGCTGCCATACATACAGTAATAAAGAAAGGCATTGGGTCTATTCCTAAATTATTAGCCATGGCAAGAGCCACGGGAAATGCCAACGCGGCGGCGGCATTGTTGGTTATGAACTCGGTTACTATTGCTGTTACAAAATATAATGCAGCAATCATTCCCACAGGACCTAAATTGTCCGAAATATTAATAAGAGAGTTTGCAATAGAGTCAGCGATACCGGAGTTTTGCATTGCTGCCGATACAGCAAAAGCCGAGGCAATTGCAATAAGAACATCCCAGCTTATGAATTTGGTATATTTTTTAGCAGGGAATAGTTTAAATAGTGTCATTGCAAACAGAGCCAATGCCGAGAAGTAGAACATATCTAACTTCACTCCATTCAATTTTGGCAGATACTCTCCGCATGTAGCACCTGCAACCATTAAAACCAGAATGATAAGTGCTACCCATTTTCTGCTCTTTTGCATAGGTGCTTCGTATTCGCTTACGTCAGAAATCAAGTGGAAAACACTCGATTCTCCCCATGCCGATATGAACGAACCATCTGTCAAAAGAAGTAAATCGTCTCCCTCCTCAAATTTAACATTTTCAAAGTCAGATGTAATAGTTTTACCATCTTTCTTTATGGCAATGATTGATGCTCCGTACTTGCGGTTAAAGTCAAACTCTTTTAGTGTTTTTCTAAGTCCCGGGAAACGTGGTGCAAGTACCACCTCTACAACTTTGTCGGCTCTCTTTATAAATTCAGGATCGGCATTTTTGATTGAAGTTAGTGTTATGCCTTCTGTTTTTGTAAGATTCTCTATGTGTATGCTGCGTCCCGGAATCATCAAAATATCTCCTTCTTCCAAAATAATGTCTTTGTCGCTAATTGCAATAAAGTCTCCTTTTCGTTTGATTGCGGTAATGTCATTTTGAGCCAACAGACTGCAGTGCCCTTTTGTAACTTCGCTACCAATAAATGGGCTGTCATTGTTTACGATAAACTCAAAGTAGAACTCTTTAGTCTCTTCGTTATTATTTTTTCTTGCTTTATCTATCTCTTTGGGTAGTAAAAATCTAGATGAGAGCAATATAAAAATCAATCCTACACATAGTGTGATAACTCCGATTTTTGATATCTCAAACATTGACATGTCGTATCCGTTATCTTGCATCATACCATATACAACGAGGTTTGTTGATGTACCAATAAGGGTACAAGTTCCTCCCAATATGGTGGCGTAAGATAGAGGTATGAGAAGTTTCTTGATGGGCATCTTAAAGAACTCAGCCCACTTCTTTATGATAGGAGCAAAAATAACAACAATGGCTGTGTTATTCAATAACGATGATATTACTGCTACAATAGGCAACATTCTCGCTTGTGCGGCAAATACCGAAGTTCTCTTTTGGGGAAGAATAAGTTTTATCAGATAGTCCAATGCCCCTGAACGCCTTACTCCCTCACTCACCAAAAACAGAATGGCAACGGTAATCATACCTTTGTTGCTAAAACCTTGAATCATCTCTTTTGGCGAGATAATGCCAAGAACCATAAATATAATGGCTACCAAAAGCAGAGTGAGTCCCGGTCTCATTCTGTCGGTTGCTAATACAATAAGCATGGCCACTATTGTGCAAAGAACAAATATTGCTTCAAAACCCATAAGTCAGAATCTTATTTTTTAATTATAAACCAAGGATTCAATAAATCCTCCTTGTTGTATTTTAAAGGAGTTCTTTCGTCGGTAAGAGTGCAACACAGTCCCATCGAACGAGCTATGGCATCGCCTGCTGCGGTATCCCACTCCATGGTTGGTGCAAATCGAGGATAAACATCTGCACTTCCTTCGCATACTAAACATATTTTTATAGAACTGCCAACCGAAACCATCTCTAAATCGGGATGCGATATTTTTTGTTTGTTTATAAATTCTTCGGTTTCGGGCGAAAGGTGTGAGCGAGAAGCAACAACTCTGAACTCTCTCTCTTCGTTGCAACATGGCATTCTATTGCTTATATTCATGAGGGGGCTTATGCCATTATATTCGTCAATGGAGATGCTCTCCATTTTATAAGAGCCTTCGCTTTTTGCTCCAAAATAGAGCGTTTTTTTAACAGGAATGTATATTACTCCCAAAATTGGAGTTCCCTCTTTTACCAGAGCAATGTTTACTGTGAATTCTCCGTTGCGTTTTATAAACTCTTTTGTCCCGTCAAGAGGGTCAACAATCCAAACCGAATCCCAATCTTTTCTCTCGTCAAAAGGATTGTTTTTAATCTCTTCGCTAAGAATTGGAAGACATGAACTTTTTAGTTCATTGCATATGACTTCGTTTGATAGTTTGTCTGCGATAGTCAAAGGAGAGTTGTCAGCTTTTTTTTCTACTCCAAAATCAGAAGATTCATCGTAGTAAACTTTTAAAATCTCTTCTCCTGCCAAAAGTGCTGCCTTAACAGCCAAATCTAAATATATCTTCATTTTATCTGTATTCTTGTGAATAAAAGTGGGTGTTTGTTAAAAAACAAACATACTCCGCAATTAGTGCAAAAATACAAAAAATATACTATTTATATTGATAAAATAGACTAAAAATAAGAGTTTGCATAAAATTAAAACAGTTTCTTAGAATAAAAACTATATATTTGTATTTACCAATAAAAATTAAACACTATTTGAAATGATAGAGGTAAATCGCCATACATTGCAAAACGGATTGCGTATAGTTCATCATTATGACTCTGAAACCAAGATTGTTGCGGTAAATATACTGTATGAGGTGGGTGCTAAAAATGATTTACCCACAAAAACAGGATATGCACATTTGCTTGAACACTTGATGTTTGAGGGTAGTAAGAATGTTCCTGATTTTGATGAAGTATTGCAAAGTGTTGGAGGAGAGAATAATGCCTATACCACATCAAACATAACAAACTATTATGATATACTCCCTTATCAGAATGTGGAGACAGCATTTTGGCTGGAGAGCGACAGAATGGCAAATTTGAATCTTACGGAAGAGAATCTTGCCGTACAACGTAATGTGGTAGCCGAGGAGTTTAAGCAACGTGTTTTAAATAGAGATTATGGCGATGCATCTGCCATATATAAGAAGTTGGCATATAAAAAGCATCCATACCGTATTCCTACCATTGGAGATAAACTATCGCACATATATGATGCAAAGTTGGAAGATGTACAAGCTTACTATAAAAGATATTATGCACCGAATAATGCGATATTGGCTGTAGTGGGCAATATCACATTTTCGGAGGTTGTGCGATTGGCAGAAAAGTGGTTCGGGCATATTCCGTCTCAAAAGTTGGATTTGCCTCAACTCCCAAAAGAGCCTTTACAACGTAAGGCTCGATACAAAATAGTACGACGCAATGTTCCTACAGATATTATATACAAAGTCTTTCATATGACATCTCGTTATCACGAAGATTATCCATGTTTTGATTTGATTACGGATATTTTGGCGTCAGGAAAATCTTCTCGATTGAACAGGGAGTTGGTGCAGAACAAAAAGATTTTCTCGATGATAGATTCTGCAATAACAGGAGATGTTGACCCAGGTTTGTTGATTGTGGTAGGACGGTTGAATCCGGGGGTAAAGATGGAGGATGCAGACGAAGCTTTATCTGCCGAGATAGCCAAACTTTGTAGTGAAAAAGTGACTCCGAGAGAACTTGAAAAGGTTCTGAACAAATTCGAATCAAACTTTTTATTTGAGAATATAGGAGCAGGAGAGTTGGCCGCAAATCTTGCCTATTATGAGATGTTGGGAGATGCTAACCTTATGAATCACGAAGTTTCAAAATACAGAGAGGTAACACCTCAAAGAATAAAAGATGTTGCAGGGCAATATCTTAAACTTTCTAACAGTAGCACTGTTTATTATTATTCAGCATCTCAATTATCTAAAAACAGTTAAAAAGGAAGATAGAAAAAATCGTAATTTCAAAAAGAAAGTGCAAAGGTAGTTTTCATTGACAATGCAAAAAAAAGGAGACCGAAGTCTCCCTAAGATTAACTATTTTTGTATTGCAATGTATAAACAATTAACCTCGGAGCAAAGATACGGAATATATTT
>JAZLBW010000008.1:0-96350 GCA_045613905.1 Candidatus Caccoplasma sp. | reverse complement strand
AATGAATTATCTGATGAATATATTTTAAAAATTCAATATAAACTTAATAGAAGACCTAGACGGAAACTCAATTTTGATACACCTAAAAATAAGTTCTTTCAATTTTTATCTTAATTTTGCACTTAGTCTTTGAATCTACCGGCTAAAAACTAAGTGTAATTTTCTTGCATTTTAGACTGAAAAAAAGTATTTTTGTAGTTTAATTTAGAAATTTCAAAGAAACACAATATTATGCAAAAGAAATTCGCTGAATATAACAAATTCGACCTATCGGAAATCAACAAAGAGATCCTTGAAAAATGGGATAACGAAGGTGTATTTGCAAAGAGTTACGAATTAAGAGAGGGTGCTCCATCGTTTGTATTTTTTGAAGGTCCTCCTTCGGCAAACGGAATGCCAGGTATTCACCACGTAATGGCTCGTTCCATCAAAGATATTTTCTGCCGTTACAAAACAATGAAAGGTTTTCAAGTTAAACGTAAAGCCGGTTGGGATACCCACGGTTTGCCAGTTGAACTTGGTGTTGAAAAACTTCTTGGTATCACTAAAGAGGATATTGGCAAAACAATATCTGTTGCCGAGTATAACGCAGCTTGTCGCAAAGAGGTTATGAAATATACTCGTGAATGGGAAGACCTTACTCACAAAATGGGATATTGGGTTGATATGAACGACCCTTATATCACATACGACAACAGATATATTGAGACTCTTTGGTGGTTATTGAAACAACTATACAACAAAGATTTACTTTACAAAGGTTACACTATTCAACCATACTCGCCTGCAGCAGGGACTGGTTTAAGTTCACACGAGTTGAACCAACCAGGTTGTTATCGCGACGTTAAAGATACAACTGTTGTTGCTCAATTCAAGATTGTTAATCCAAAAGAGGAGATGACAAAATGGGGAACTCCCTACTTCTTGGCTTGGACAACCACTCCATGGACATTGCCTTCGAACACTGCATTGTGTGTTGGTAACAAGATTGACTATGTCGCTATTGAGACTTACAACTCATACACAGGTAAACCTATAACTGTTGTTCTTGCAAAAGCTCTTGTTGGTGCACACTTCAATCCCAAAGGTGCTGAGGTTGCAATGGAAGAGTACAAACAAGGAGATAAAGTTGTTCCTTATCGTATTATTGCAGAATACAAAGGTAGCGACCTTGTTGGTATGAAATATGAGCAACTTATTCCTTGGGTTAACCCAGGAGAGAATGCTTTCAGAGTTATTCCCGGAGACTATGTTACAACAGAAGATGGTACAGGTATAGTTCACATCGCTCCTACATTTGGTGCTGATGACGCATTTGTTGCTAAAGCTGCAGGTATTCCTCCTTTGCACATGATTAACAAAAAAGGAGAAACTCGCCCAATGGTTGACCTTTCAGGTAAATTCTATTTAACAGAGGAACTTGACGAGGAGTTTGTTAAAAACTGCGTAAACGTTGAACTTTATAAAGAGTTTGAAGGTAAATTTGTTAAGAACGCATATGATGCTAACCTAACAGATAAAGACGAGACTTTGGATGTTGCAATATGTATGATGATGAAGGCTTCGGATAAAGCTTTCAAAATTGAGAAACATGTTCACAACTATCCTCACTGTTGGCGTACCGACAAACCTGTCCTATACTATCCTTTGGATAGCTGGTTTATTCGTTCTACTGCTTGCAAAGAGCGCATGAGCGAATTGAACAAATCAATCAACTGGAAACCCGAATCTACAGGTACAGGACGTTTTGGAAAATGGTTGGAGAATCTTAACGATTGGAACTTGTCTCGTAGCCGTTTCTGGGGTACTCCCCTACCCATTTGGCGTAGCGAAGAGGGTGAAGAGATTTGCATAGGCTCTGTTGAAGAACTTTACAACGAAATTGACAAAGCTGTTGCAGCCGGTGTTATGACAGAGAACCCATACAGAGTTGTAGGTTTTGTACCGGGAGACTACACTCCGGAGAACTACGACAAGATTGATTTGCACCGTCCATATGTTGACGACATAACTCTTGTTTCGGAGAGTGGCAAACCAATGAAACGCGAAACTGACCTTATTGACGTTTGGTTTGATTCGGGTGCTATGCCATATGCTCAAATACACTATCCATTCGAGAACAAAGAGCAATTCGATGAAGGTAAAATATTCCCTGCGGACTTCATTGCCGAGGGTGTTGACCAAACTCGCGGATGGTTCTTTACTCTTCACGCTATTGGCACCATGGTATTTGACAACATAGCTTACAAAGCTGTTGTTTCTAACGGTCTTGTTTTGGATAAAAATGGAAACAAAATGTCAAAACGTTTGGGTAACGCAGTTGACCCATTCAGCACAATAGAGAAGTATGGTTCTGACCCATTGCGTTGGTATATGATAACCAATGCTTCGCCATGGGACAACCTTAAATTTGATATTGACGGAATTGAAGAGGTTCGTCGTAAATTCTTCGGAACCCTTTATAATACATACTCATTCTTTGCTTTGTATGCCAACGTTGACAACTTCAACTTCGGTGAGGCAGAGATTCCTGTTAATGAGCGTCCCGAAATCGACCAATGGATTATATCATTGTTGAACTCTTTGATTAAAGAGGTTGACGAACATTACAACAATTACGAGCCTACTCGTGCAGGTCGTGCAATATCTGACTTTGTGAACGACAACTTAAGTAACTGGTATGTTCGCTTGAACCGTAAACGTTTCTGGGGTGGTAGCATGAACAATGATAAACTTTCGGCTTACCAAACTCTATATACTTGTCTTGAGACTATAGCATCTTTGATGGCTCCAATCTCTCCTTTCTTCGCAGATAAATTGTATTCTGATTTGACTGTGGCTACAGGACGTGACGACAAATCGGTTCACTTGAGTTTGTTCCCTGCATGCAACGAGGCTCTTATAAACAAAGAACTTGAGGAGAGAATGAAGATTGCTCAAGATATGACTTCTATGATTTTGGCACTTCGTCGCAAGGTTAACATTAAGGTAAGACAACCTCTTACTGCTATTATGGTTCCTGTTGTAAGCGACGTTCAACGTTCTCAAATCGAGGCTGTAAAAGAGCTTGTTTTGAACGAGGTTAACGTTAAAGAGATTAAGTTCGTTGACGATACTGAAGGCATTTTGGTTAAGAGAGTTAAACCTGACTTCAAAAAACTTGGTCCACGTTACGGTAAAATCATGAAACAACTTGCTGCTGCTATTGCAAACATGGAGCAACACGACATTTCAATGTTTGAAAAAGCCGGTTCGTTTACATTCAATATTGAGGGATGTGAGGCTGTTGTTGAATTGAACGATGTTGAGATTATCTCGGAAGATATTCCAGGATGGTTGGTTGCCAACGAAGGCAATATCACCGTAGCTCTTGACATAACAGTTACTGATGAGTTGAAACAAGAGGGTATCGCTCGCGAGCTTGTTAATCGTATTCAAAATATGCGTAAATCAGGTGGTCTTGAAATTACCGACAAGATTTGCGTTACTATTGAGAAAAACGATGAAACAGATAAGGCTGTTGAAGTTTATGGAGAATATATAGCTAAACAGGTTTTGGCAAATAGCATTGCTGTTGCTGAAAATATGCCTGAAAATGCAACAGACATAGACTTTGACGGATTTATATTGAAAATTGCAATTACAAAATGCTAATATCAGAGAGGGGTTGTTGAAAAAACACCCCCCTTTTTATTTGCAATAAAATGTTCTGTTTCTTGCATATATAAGTTTGATTACTTATATTTGCAGTAACCACAAAGTGACAATGAATAAACCTTATTGGCTTTGTTACGTTATTGAGTAAGTATTAATCTTTAAACAACTAAGACTATGAGTGAAAAAAACAGATATTCAGACGAGGAACTTGAGGAGTTCAAAGTTCTGATTAAAGAAAAACTTGAAGATGCTCGCAACTACTACAACAGCTTGAAAGAGGCTATTGTTAATTCTGACGGCAACGATACTTCTGATACATCTCCTACTTTTAAAGTTTTAGAGGAGGGAGCTTCAACTCTTAACAAAGAAGAGGCAGGACAATTGGCTCAACGCCAAATGAAATTTATTCAACACCTTGAAGCTGCTCTTATAAGAATTGAGAACAAAACATATGGTGTTTGTCGCGAAACAGGTAAATTGATACCTAAAGAGAGATTGCGTGCGGTTCCTCATGCAACCCTATCGGTTGATGCAAAAAACAACAGAAGATAATAATCTCAAAGGGATAAAATCCTTGTGCTTCTTACAAGGCAATCCATTGTAATTAAAACTGATAATTTAAAAGAAGTGTATAACAAGATAATATTTTATGCGATTGTTATACTCTTCTTTTTTTAAAGTGCTATTATGATAGATAAAACACGACGTAAATATACTTGGTTAAGTTTGTCAATTGTTGCGGCAGTGCTTATTATTGACCAAATTTCAAAAATTATAGTTAAAACCAATATGTTCTTAGGCGAAGAGATTGATGTCTTCTCTTGGTTTAAAATTTTGTTTGTTGAGAACAACGGCATGGCTTTTGGATTGGAACTGGGTAGCAAATTGTTTTTGACTCTGTTCCGTATTGTTGCCATTATTCTTATTGGTTATTACATCTTCAAACTCATTAAAGAGAACAACAATCTTAAAAAGGGGTATTTGGTTTGCATATCTCTAATTTTTGCCGGAGCTATTGGCAATATTATAGACTGCCTTTTTTATGGAGTGATTTTTAACTCTCCATCATATCCTATGACAGCAACATTGTTCCCTGCAGAAGGAGGTTATGCTGACCTTATGTATGGCAGAGTTGTAGATATGCTATACTTCCCTCTCTTCAGTTTTGTATGGCCCGACTGGATTCCGTTTGTAGGAGGAAGTATTTTTGAGTTTTTTGAGCCTGTTTTCAATATTGCCGATTCTGCAATTACAATCGGAATATTGATTCTTTTGATTTTCTACAGAAAATCTTTATCATTTGAATTTTCTAAAAAAGAGGAGTAATGCAAAGGGGGTTAATTATTGGGCTGATTATAACTGTTGCATCCATATTGTTTGCATGCAACCGCGTTCCTGGAGATATTATAGATGCAAAAACCATGGAACTTCTGCTAATTGATATTCATAAAGCAGAGGCATATATGGAGAACAATAAATATCTTGCCAATAATAAAATGGCTCAAGACTCTGTAAAGAACTCCATATTCGCAAAACACAATGTTACACCTGCAGAATTTGACACCTCGGTTGTATGGTATGGCGCCAACCTTGAAATGTATATTGAAGTTTACGATAAAGTAATAAAAAAACTACAAGAGGAGAACAATTCTATTTTGGCTTTAATGAACAACCAAAAGGATATGTTTATTGGAATGACTCGTTCGGGAGATACCGTTAACATATGGAACAGAAATTCTCACTACATATTTGAAGGAAAGTTCAATAACAATCTACTGACATTTACAGTACCCTATGATGACAACTTTAAAGATGAGGATAAGTTTAAACTTAAATTCAAAATAACTTCTCGCAATGAAAGTCCATATCCTGCTCATGTTATTTTAGCCGTTAAGGAGAGCAAGGACTCAACCAGATTTGCAAAGAAAGATATTGTGATGAATGGATGGGATTCAATTGAGTTAAAGAGCAATGGTACCATAAGAAGGGTTATGGGCAGTTTCTACGTGCCTGCTGTTCCCGAATGGAAAGTTACTCATATAGATAGCATATCCCTTGAAAGGATACATACTAAATAAATATGACAAAGGGCTATTTGGGAGATGTTTGCTTTAATGGCAAACTACTGAAAAACCATATTATATACACAAACTCAAACCGCAAGATAGAGCGTGTAGAGCCTTTTTCGTGCGAGAGCGAAGGGATTATTCTATGCGATGGAGTTCTGCTTATTGTAAATGAGAATATTGTCAATTCATTTGAACAAATCACAAAATTAAGGGAGGATTACAACAATTCCGAATCGTATTCCTCTTTCTTTGCAACATCTTCTTATATTAAGTATGGTGCAACTGATTTAAAAGATGCAACATTTATTGAATTGGACGAGACTAAAAACACATCGTTATCTACTCTATAAAAAAGCATAGGAGAGTCTATAAAAGCCTCTCCTATACATTTTTATGGTGCTATATATTAATCAAAAGATTTTATAACATCTATAATATCATCTGCTGTCTTCTCTGCCTCCTCCATTGTTTGAGCCTCGGCATAGATTCTGACAATAGGTTCTGTGTTTGATTTACGAAGTTGTACCCAACGATCGGGGAAGTCTATTTTAATACCGTCAATATCGTTTACATCAAACTCTGCATATTTAACTTTTACAGCCTCAAATATTTTATCAATATCCATTGTTGGAGTTAAATCGAGACGTTTTTTAGCTATTGCATATTGTGGATAACCTGCACGCAATTCACTTACTTTTTTCCCACATTTTGCCAAGTATGACAAGAACAATGCCACACCCACAAGAGCATCGCGTCCATAGTGTAATTCGGGATATATTACTCCTCCATTACCCTCACCTCCAATAATAGCATTTGTCTCTTTCATCTTAGTTACAACGTTTACCTCGCCCACCGCTGCAGGTGCATAAGATGCTCCCATTGCTTGTGTAACATCGCGAAGTGCACGTGATGAACTCATGTTTGAAACTGTGTTTCCTAATGTATTTTGCAATACATAATCGGCACAAGCTACCAACGTATATTCCTCACCAAACATCTCTCCGTCTTCACAAATAATAGCCAAACGGTCAACATCAGGGTCAACCACAAAACCTACATCCATTCCTCCTTTTTTCATAACTGAAGATATTTCGGTCAAGTGTTGAGGTAGTGGCTCGGGATTGTGAGGGAATTGTCCGTTTGGAGTACAGAATAGTTTCTCCACCTTATTTACACCAAGAGCCTCCAATAATTCAGGTATTGCAACACCACCAACAGAGTTTACACAGTCTATTGCTACACTGAAATCAGCCTTACGGATAGCCTCTGCATCAACAAGAGGTAGTGCCAATACTGCCTCAATGTGACGTTTTGTATATGTATCGTTTGTTATCTCTTTTCCTAATGAATCAACATCGGCATAATCAAATTTTTCTGCAGCGGCAATATCCAAAACCTCTTTTCCTTCAGCTGCATTCAAAAACTCTCCTTTTTCGTTCAAAAGTTTAAGAGCATTCCATTGTTTTGGGTTGTGACTTGCTGTAAGAATAATACCTCCGCATGCCTCCTCCATCACAACAGCCATCTCTGTTGTAGGAGTTGTTGCCAATCCTATGTTTATAACATCAAATCCCATTCCTGTTAATGCTCCTGCAACACATGAATATACCATATCGCCAGAGATACGAGCATCACGACCAACAACAATTTTATTTGTTGTAACCTTTGTTGTTTTTCTTATGAATGTTGCATATGCCGATGTAAATTTTATTACATCCAAAGGAGTTAAACAATCACCGGGTTCTCCACCAATTGTTCCTCTAATTCCTGAAATAGATTTAATTAAAGACATAATTCCTCTTTTTTATATAAATTATTAATTCTTTGTTATATTGTACTCAATTAAATAGAGATAAGGTACTACGGATGATACACTCTCCGAGAATCCTACTTTTGACGGTACTACAAGATATACTCTTGCTCCGTCATAAATATGAGCAAGAGGATACTCTATACCTAAACCATATGTGTAGTATTGCGATGTAACAACACTGTAATCCTCGACATAATCAAAATAGTAATCGTAATTCTCTTTATAGTACCAATTACCGACTCCTCCATTATTTAAATCAAACATACTAATTTGATACGGAGCATCTGCCCATGCATTTAAGTCTACTCTCAAAAAACGGAAATATACTCTATCTCCCTCCTTGATTTTTCGACCATTCCCTTTATTTACAACCTGCATGGCCACATCGTTTTGTAGTTTATAAAATGGTACTTGGTTCGAGACAACATTTGGATTCCCGGATTCTAATATTTGAGACACATCTCCTGGCAAATCGGCAGTATATATTCCTCCATATTTTAGGAATTTACTTATAGATTCTCTCTCTTGCTCCAATAATTCGGCATATGTAACTGTTTTATTACACCCACTTATCGATATTCCAAATAGCGTAACAAATAACACTATTACTGTTTTGAAGATATTTTTTTTCATTATTCTTTTTTTTATATATACTTCTGCAAATTGTTCTTAAACAGTTCTACTGCATCGGACATTGTTCCGAAAAACTCTCCTCCCGACGCATTTTTATGACCTCCTCCATTATACAAATCAGAAGCTATTATGTTTACAGGATACTCTCCTACCGAACGTAGCGAAACTTTTACATAGCCACTCTCCTCTCTGTAAAATATAGATATGTTTACTCCCTCAATCCCTAAAGGTTGGTTTACCAATCCTTCTGTATCTCCTTTTTGGTATGAGTAACGGTTCAACTCGCCTCTTGATAATGTTATAATTGCAATACCCCCTTCGAGAATCTCCATCTTCTCAGAGATGGCATAAGAGTTAAGTTTAAGTTTGTTTATTGTTGAAGTGTTACAAACTATCTTATATATTTCGTCTTTATCAATTCCGCGTTGCAATAACTGCGATATTACTATGTAGATATCTGAATCGTTCGAATTGTATGAGAAGTTACCTGTATCGGTCATCATCCCCGTATATATTGCCTCTGCTTCAGATTTAGCAACCATATTATCCAATGACAATTGATAAATAATTTTATATACCAAAAGTGATGTTGATGATAAGTGCGGATATGATATTACCAAATCGCAAAAATCAGATGGATTGATATGATGGTCAATCATCACTTTATAGGCTTTTGCTTCAAGAATGGCATTCTGCATTGAATCCACTCTTTTTGGCTCGTTAAAATCGAGACAAAAGAGAGTATCGGCATTTGCTATTATTTGATTACACTCCTCTTGGTTATCCTTATATATTTTTATCGCTGTTGCTCCTTGTAAAAATATTATAGACTTTGGTAAAGCATCGGGCATTACAACCTCCACATTTTTACCCATCTTCGTTAACACTCCGCTCAACGCCAACGAAGAGCCAACAGCATCTCCATCAGGTGCCGTATGCGCCACGACAACTACATTTTTACTCTTTTCTATTGCCTTTGTCAATAGTAGTTGTTCCTGCTCCGATATAATATTGCTTAACATTAGTTTATTATTATACATAGTTAATGCGAAGATACTACATTTTTGGCATAACCCTTTCAAATTTAATTACTAATTTTGCACTATATAACTATTTTTAATCAACGCACAATGAAAGAGAGAAGAGAAGAACAGTTAAAGGCTTTTGGCAAACTGCTTGATGTTATGGACGAGCTTAGAGAGAAGTGTCCATGGGATAGGAAACAGACCAACGAAAGTTTAAGAGCCAATACCATTGAGGAGACATATGAGCTATGCGAAGCCATTATAAATAACGATGACGTAAATATTAAAAAGGAGCTTGGAGACCTTCTGTTGCATATTGTATTTTATGCAAAGATAGGTAGCGAGAAAGGAGCCTTTGATATTGCGGACGTATGCGATGCTTTGTGCGATAAATTGATTTTCAGACACCCTCACGTATTTGGTGAGGCTGTTGCAAATAGTGCAGGTCAAGTTGAAAAGAGCTGGGAGGAGATTAAACTAAAAGAGAAAGGTGGAAACAAAACTGTATTGGGAGGTGTACCCAATGCCCTACCCGCTTTGGTTAAAGCTTATAGAATACAAGACAAGGCTCGAAATGTAGGTTTTGATTGGGAGAATCGTGAAGATGTTTGGAAGAAAGTAAGAGAGGAGATTTGTGAATTTGAAGCAGAAATTGAGTGCGGCAATGCAGATAAAATTGAAGCAGAATTTGGAGATGTTATCTTCTCTTTGATTAATGCAGGTCGTTTATATAAGATTAATCCCGAAAACGCATTGGAGAGAACAAACCAAAAATTTACTCGACGTTTTAACTATATTGAAAAACGACTGACTGAAATGGGAAAAACATTCAAGGAGACCAATCTTGAAGAGATGGACTCTCTTTGGGATGAAGCAAAGACAAGTTGTTAGCTATTAGTTTTTAGTTGTTAGATTATAGTTATAACAAATTTATACTAATTAAACACATTGTACTTATACAAATAAAAAGACACAGGATTGTTTCAACGACAATTCTGTGTCTTTTCTATCAAATGATATCTAACAACTACACATAGAGAGTCATCAGCCGACAACTAACAACTAACAACTAAAACCCTGCGGAATTCTGCGCAAGTTATGGCTGTGGCAACTGCAACGTTAAGAGACTCCACTGTTTCGCTATTTACAGGATATGGAGGTAACAAAATTTTGTGAGTTACTATTGACTCTATCTCTTTTGATATTCCATTTCCTTCGTTACCCATAACTATGACAGCATCGTTAGTAAGAGTAGTATCGTAGATATTCTCTCCATCAAGGAATGTTCCATAGATGGGTTTGTTAATGCTTTTTAATGTCTCAGGAAGATTAACATATACCACTTTTACTCTTACCAATGCTCCCATTGTTGCCTGTATGGTTTTGGGATTATAAATATCGGCACATCCCTCACTGCAAAGTATTGTATCAATTCCATACCAATCGGCAATACGAACTATTGTTCCTAAATTTCCAGGGTCTTGCACGCAATCCAAAGCCAACACCAATTTACCTTGTAATGAAGAGGGAGAGACTTCGTTATCGGGCATTTCATATACCGCTATTACATCTTGTGGCGATTGGAGTAGAGATGCCTTCTCAATCTCTTCGGATGTTGCCTCTATTACCTCTTGACAATGCAATGTATTATATTGAGAAAGCCATTGGGCTGTTGCTACCAACAATCTACATTTAAATGATTTTAGTGTATCTGCTACCAGTTTATTACCTTCTGCAATAAACAGCCCCTGCTCATATCGTTCTTTTTTTTGCGACAAAGAACGTATAAATTTTATTTTTGCTTTGCTCAACATTGTTTTTTTATTTGTTTATGCGAAGATAATACTTTTTTGTTTATAATTTTGCTATATATTCATATTTATAGATACCCAATGATTGTTATTGCAGATAGCGGCTCAACCAAAACCGAATGGTGCATTGTTGAAAATGGTATTATCTCGGAGAGGATTATCTCAAACGGCATTAATCCCTATTTTGAGAGCGAAGATGATATTAAACGTGAAGTGAAAGCAGTTTTCGAAAGATTTGATTTCTGCAGTAAAATTTCTGCCATATATTTTTATGGTGCAGGTTGTACGCAGGAGAAGAGCGATATGGTTAAATACGCTATTTCAAACGTTATTGGAGGAGATACTTTAATAGAGATATATTCCGATCTTTTAGGCGCTGCTCGAGCATTGTTTGGGAAAGACAAAGGTATTGCGTGCATTCTCGGGACAGGCTCCAACTCTTGTTATTATAATGGAGAGATTATTGAAAAGAATATCTCACCTTTAGGCTTTATTCTTGGTGATGAAGGTAGCGGTGCTGTTATAGGCAAACATTTTATAGGCAGTCTGCTTAAGAATCAGTTTGGAGAAGATTTTAAGAAAAGTTTCTTATCGGAGTGTAATCTCTCTTATGAAGAGATTATTGACAGGGTTTATAGAAAACCTTTCCCTAACAGATTTTTAGCTTCGTTATCGCCTATTATCTCAAAATACATATCTGATGAAAGAGTATATTCTCTCATTCTTTATTGCTTTAAAGATTTCTTCAGACGCAACGTTATGCAATATGACTACTCTAATTCAAAGGTTGCATTCATTGGTTCTGTGGCATTTTACTACAAAGATATTTTAATTGAGGCTGCCAAAGAGTTTAATATTACAATAGATAAAATTGAGAGTTCTCCGATTAAAGGATTAGTGGAGTTTCACAAATAACTTTCCACCCTAACATCATTTAGAGCTATTAGTCAAATTAGTCTAATAAAAGAGACAAAAAAGAGGAGCAGTCACCTGCTCCTCTTAAATTATATTTTCGGCACTTTGTGCCAATCAGGGATGAGGAATAAGTAATTAGGAATGTTTTAATTTCTAATTCCTAATTCCCTAATTTCTAATTCAAAAATTATTTTACTACAACCTTAGCTACTTGGCTGCCTGTTACTACAAAGTAGATACCTTGTGCCATAGTTACTTGAGCTTTGCCATTTACTGCAAACTCTTTAACTACTTGACCGCTGATATTTACTACTTGTGCAGTTCCTTCAAATCCGTTTACATAGATTGTTCCATCTGCTGCATATACTGAAGCTACATCTGCATCTGCATCTGCATCCTCAATACCAATTCCCGGGTCAGTGAACTCTGCAACGATATTAACATCTCCTGCTACGGCACAGTATGCACTACCATAATCCTCAATTTCACCCATAAAGTCCTCTCCGTTGATTGTCAATGAGATTAGCTCTACGGCTACATCTAATGCATATGGATATACATATAGGTCTCCGTTTATAGGAAGAGATGCTCCATTCTCATATTGAGTTCCCGCAGGTTCGAATGTCTCTTCGTCACATGATGACCAACACTCGATATAACCTGCTCCAATTACCTCATAAGTCAATGTTGCAGTCAAATCGCCAAATACAACCTCTACTGTTGTTGCAGAAGCTAATGCAAATGAATATCCATCATTTTCATCGTAATCTGCTACTACATCTGTTCCGTTGATTAGAAGTGAATTCAACTGTTTTAGATAGTCAGGAGTTACTTTAACTGTCAATACTGTTCCCTCATCAAATGTTGTTCCTGAAGCAACTGACTCCTCGCCATTTTTAAGAGAGAATGATCCTCCCTCGTTAGCAGATATTACAACAGGATATTTACTCATGAAGTTTGCTTGGATTGTTGCATCCTCTGCTCCTGCATATTTGAAAGTTGTAGATGTTCCAACCTCTTCTCCATTGATTGTCCAATTTACAAAGTAGTCATATTGAGTTTGAGCAATAGCCTCAACAATTACAATATCACCTGTTGTTACATCTGATGCTGTTCCTTGTGGTTGAGGAGATACAAATACTGCATATCCTTTTTGGTTATTGTTTG
Organism: Candidatus Caccoplasma sp.; assembly: GCA_045613905.1. Taxonomy (GTDB): domain Bacteria; phylum Bacteroidota; class Bacteroidia; order Bacteroidales; family G3-4614; genus Caccoplasma_A. The sequence continues at coordinate 83,260 of JAZLBW010000008.1, read as the reverse complement.
AAGTTACGCTTACAGTACGTGGAGCAATTGGAGTGAATTTAAAGTTTGCAACGTAAGTTACATTCTCAGTAATTGCTTCTGTAGTGTAAACAGCCTCTGTTGAAACTGCTACTCCATTTAGAGTCCAATTTTCGAACTCATAACCCTCTGCTGCTACTGCAGTGATTGTTACTGTTTCAGGATTTTCAGCGCTAACCTCTTTTGATGTCACTCCTTCTGTTTCGATATATGCAGAACCCATCATAGCGTCTGCTGACTCAACTGTTACAACGTGTTTTTTAGCAACAACTGTAACTGCGAAGTCATAAGTTTTACCATTGCGAGTTCTGTTGTTGTATGTAGAAGTAAATAGTGTTTCGTCCCAAGCTTCAGAGTTGTTTGTTGGCTCAAAGTAACATACGCGCATGCGGTATGTTCCAGGTGTTACACCTGCCGGTACTGAAATTGTACGAGTGTATCCTGCTTCAGAGATAAATGATTGAGATACGCCACCATCGTTTCCGATTGTGTTGCTGCTCTTACCTTGGTTTTCTCCTTCGTCCAAGAAGTAACGGTTGTTGTTCCAGTCAACATATACTGCTTGTTGTGTCCATTGCAATTGAGTGTTGGCTGTGTAACCTGCAACTGTCATTGAAGCAGTCCATGCCTTGAAGTTTACAGAGAACTCAGTTGTTCCCTCCTCTATAACAATTGGTGTTGCTGTTTTGTCAACAAATGCTCCATTGTATGCTGTTACGCCTGTTGCCTCTGGGTCTTCTTTTGGAAGCTCCTCCTCTGTTGTTGCAAAGAATACAACTGTTTGATAGTCTCCTGCAGTTGCTACAACCTCTTTCAAGTAACGGTTAGCTTGGCTGTATCCGTTAGTGTAGATGTAGCTCATGATAGGATATGACTCAATGAAGTTTGCTGTATACTCTTTGTCTCCCTCTGTTGTATCTGTGATTGACAAATCTGTAGAGATTGTTTCTCCGTCAAGTGTCCAAGATCCGAAGATATAACCTGGGTTAGGTTGTGCTGTTAGAGTGATATTTCCTGCTGCAGTTCCTGCACCTGTGACAACACCACCATCTGCAGGATTAATTACAACTGAAATTGTACGTTCTGCTGTTGGAGGAACAATTTTAATTGTGAAGTCAACTTGACATCCACCGTTTTGTCTAATATCGCTTGCTCCACATGGATCGATATTGTTCCAGTCCACTTTAATACGCATACGATATGTTCCCTCTGCCATGTCTGAAGGAAGAACGAATGAAGGAAGACCTACACTACCTGAATATGTATTAGTGTTTGCATATTGTTGGCTTGAGCTTTTGCCATGGCTGTCTTTGTTGTTGTAACAGTTGTATGACACCAACTCACCTGAGTTTGTTCCGTTTGCGTTCAATGTTGTATTGAACTCTCCATCTTTGTTATAGTCGATGTATGCATAAGAGTGCATCCATTGCAATACCCAATCGTACTCTGTGAAGTAGATTGTACTTCCTGCTTGAGTCTCGAATACTGCTGCTGTTTTATCAACATAAACTGGTGATGATGTTGAAGGCTGGATTGAAGATACTTGCAATGAACCTGAACCGTCAGTAATTGTAAATGCTTTCAATTGACGACCACCGTTTGACATAGCTCCGTCAACTTTACAATACTCAAGAGCATTTTCATCTTTGAAGTTTGCTACATAAGTAATATCTTCAGATACCTCAACTTCGTATGGGTTTTCTGTACTTACAACATCTGTTCCTACCAACCATCCTGCAAATACATAACCTTCATCAGGAGTTGCAAGAAGTGTTGCTTTTTTACCGTCCCAAACTAGAGCTGATTCAGCCTCTCCGTTAACTGTTGCGGTTCCTCCTTCGTTTGCTGAAACTGTTACTGTGTATTGTACCTCTTCTGGGAATCCAACAAGTGTTCCTGTGTGTCCGTTTCCAGAGATATCCTCTACTTCGTATCCTTGTATATTGTTAAAGTCGTATGCTGCAATCAAGTTAGCAGTTGAACTGTCAACTGTTGAACTCATGTCTGCAACCACTTCAGATGCTGACAACGCTTTGTTGTAGAAACGAACATCATCAATATATCCTGTTGTGAAGTATGCTGGTTGTACTGCTGAGCCATCAGTGTTTGTATAACCTGCACCAACCAAGATATCTGCTTTTGAAGGCATACCATTTGATGACATTCCTGTTTTAGTCTCTTTTTTAACTCCATCTACATACAAGTATGATGTTGTTCCATCCAATACCCAAGTGATGTGAGCCCAAGTGTCTTGTGTAAGACCTGTGTTCCATGCGAAACTGTTACCCCAAGGTTTTCCGTCGTATGATAAGTTTACTGAAACTGCTTGTGAAGAAGAGTTTCCTCCAAAGATATCAAATCCTGTTGTTCCACTGTTAGATGTTCCTTCGTAAGCACGGTTGTTTACGAAACGCATGTTTGCTCCTGATTTGAATTGAGGAAGTTTTACTTTACAAGTTACGGTGAAAGATCCTCCTCCTGCAATATTGAATGCAGCATCATTTGCAATACTCATGTAACGGCTACCGTTAAGGTCCAAAACTCCTTCTGCTACAGGAATTTCAGGCTCTTGTCCGTTTAACAACCAATCCAAAGTGAAGTTGTAGTATGCAAGGTTGAATCCATCTGATCCAGGAAGACCTGAATCCCATTTTCCTTCCTCGATAACAATACCAATTGTTCCATCATTCAACACCTCCAATGCTGAGTATGCAGAGTATCCTGTGTATACTTGACGTTTGATTGGCCATGTTTTACCATCATCGCTACTCAAATATACTGTTACGTTCTCACGAGTTGAAGAACTTCCAGGCATTGAGTGCAATAGATAGTATTTACCATCTGCTGTTGTGTAAGAAACCACGTCACCGTTACAAGCAGGATCCATCAATGTTGCATTCTCTGATGCTGTTGTCCATGTAACACCTTGGTCTGTTGATTTAGCCATCAAACGGTAACCTTTGTTACGGTTTTTGATACTCATCAACAAATCTCCATTGCTCAACTCTACGATTTTTGCCTCGTCTCCATTAGCACATGCAGCGTTGTTTGATACTTTCCAAGTTGCTCCGTGGTCGTCAGAATATACAGCGTAGTTGCTCATTGTTCCACCCCAAGTTGAGTTATTGCGAGCAGCTACCACGAACATCAAACGTCCGGCTTTGTCTCCTTTTTTAAGTTGAACTGCACTACCTGAACCGGCGAACATTCCAATCCAGTAGCTACGTGAACCGTAAATTCCATTGTAAATATCGTTTGAGATATCTACAGGAGTAGTCCAAGATGCTCCATTATCAGAACTCTCTGATTTGTAAAGACGCAATGGGTAGCTTGAATTTGATGCCCAAAGACCTACACAATTACCACCGTAATTTTCGTTTCCTACGAAAACTGTAATAATTTTGCCTGTCTCTTCGTCATAAACTGCTGCAGCATCACCATAAGTTGTTCCTGCAGAAGAGTTTCCTTGAGCAATAGTTTTCATACTGCTCCAATTTTTTCCTCCGTCAGTACTTGTTTTTGCAACAATACTGATAATGTTTGGCAAGTCTCCCAAATCAGCACCACGTTGGTCGGCAATAGCAACCAATGTTCCGTTTGCTGTCTCAACGAGAGCAGGGATACGGTAGTATTGAGAACTACTTTCTCCCATCGTGAAGACGGGATACCTCGTTAGCTCATCTTGAGCCATTGCTGTTGTTGCTACCAAAGACACCAACAACACCACTAAAAAAGATAATACTTTTCTCATAAATAGTTAATAATTAAATTTTACAAATGTAATACTATTTTTTTGATTTAGAATGTTGACATTCTTAAAATTTATGGACATAAACGTAGTTTATTTTAACTGCTTAGAATCTTTTTTTTATCAATTTGTTGTACCTTTGCAAACATTATTATTTTTATATAACTATGATGAGTTTTGAAGAGTTAGGTGTTTGGGATGAGATATTGTATGCCATAAGTGAAATGGGATTTGAGCAACCTATGCCCGTTCAAGAGGCAGTTATACCCTATTTATTGGGAAACGGCAACGATGTTGTTGCTCTTGCTCAAACAGGTACAGGTAAAACCGCCGCTTTTGGTATTCCTTTGATTCAAAGGGTGGATGTTAAAAAGAAGTTTCCTCAAGCACTTGTACTTGCTCCAACAAGAGAGCTTTGTCTACAGATTGCTGATGATATTAAAGATTACTCTAAATATATTGATGGACTTAAGGTTTTGGCCGTTTACGGTGGTTCATCTATTGAGAGCCAGATGAAAAGCCTTAAAAGTGGTGTTCAGATTATTGTTGCCACTCCGGGACGTCTTTTGGACTTGATGAACAGAAAAACCGTTAAGATGGAGAGCATCCACAACGTTGTGCTTGATGAGGCAGACGAGATGCTCAATATGGGTTTTGAGGAGAGTTTGAATGCTATTTTGGCTGAGGTACCTACAGAGAGAAACATGATGATGTTCTCGGCTACCATGTCGAACGAAATAAGCCAAATTGCAAAAAAATACTTGAACAACGCCAAAGAGATTGTCATAGGAGCTAAAAACGAAAGCACTAAAAATGTGAAACATATCTACTATATGGTTCACGCAAAAGATAAATATCTTGCTCTTAAACGCATTGCAGACTATTACCCAAAAATTTATGCTATAATCTTTTGTCGCACGAGAAGAGAGACGCAAGAGATTGCCGATATGCTTATTCAAGACGGCTACAATGCGGATTCGTTGCATGGTGATTTATCGCAAGCTCAACGCGATGCTGTTATGCAGAAATTTCGTATGCGCCACTTGCAAATTTTAGTTGCTACCGATGTTGCCGCAAGAGGGTTGGATGTTGACGACTTGACTCACGTTATAAACTACGGTTTACCCGATGATATTGAGTCTTATACTCACCGAAGCGGACGCACAGGTCGTGCCGGGAAAACAGGCACTTCGATTGCCATTATAAATATGCGTGAGCGAGGTAAACTTCGTGAAATTGAAAAGGTTATTGCGAAAGAGTTCAGTTGTGGCACTCTTCCTACAGGCAGACAAATTTGCGAAAAACAACTCATCAAAGTTATTGACGATATTGAACGAGTTTTGGTTAACGAAGAGGAGATTGAGGGATTCTTACCTTCTATTTATCGCAAACTTGAATGGCTAAGCAAAGAGGACCTTATTAAGCGAGTGGTTTCGATTGAGTTTAATCGCTTTTTGGACTACTACCGCGATGCTGATGTTATTGATGTCCCTACCGAAAAAGCGGCTGCAAAAGAGTGCAAAAAGGTAAAAAAAGGAGAAAGTGATTCGGCTAAAAAAGGTAGAAGTGCAGCTCCTGGATTTACTCGTTTGTTCTTGAATTTTGGTAAGGCTGATGGTTTTTATGCGAACCACGTCATTGAGCTTATAAACCGAAATATGAAGGGGACAAAACCTTGTGTTGGCAAGATTGATTTATTGCGAGAATTTTCATTCTTTGAGGTTGCAGAAGAGGATGCAGAGAGCGTTATTAAGGCTTTAAACAAAAGCTTTGCCAATGGTCGCAGAGTTGTTGTTGAAGTTACTTCGGAAAACACCGGCAAGAGCGACAACAGTGGCAAAAAAGATAGCAGAAAGAGCAAAAAAAGAGAGAAAGAAAACGTCGAGGAATTTGCTCCTAAAAAGAAGAAAAAGAGTGGTAAGAAAAACGATTGGCAAAGATTTTTTGACGGAGAGTTCTCTGAACCGGATAATAGTGTTTGGGCTAAGAAAAGCAAAAAAAGAAGAAGATAAAGTTGTTAGTTTTTAGTTGTTAGATGAATAGATTTTTTCTGATTCTATCTTTTGTTTTTGTATTCTCTCTCTCATGGGTGAATGCAAACCCTATTTTGGGTTTATTGGAGAGAATAGACAAAGGTGCTTCTGAGAAGTTTAAGATAGAGATTATTGATAACGACACAGATTTTTTCGAACTGACATCCAACGATAACAAAGTTGTTGTCAAGGGTAATAATTACGTTTCGATTGCTTCGGGAATTAATTGGTATTTAAAATATCATGCCGGTGTTCATCTTTCGTGGAACTGTATGAGCACTCCTCTACCCGACCCACTTCCTTTGCCCGAGAAACCTATTTATATTGAATGTAATGCCAAATACCGATATAATCTTAACTTCTGCACATTTTCATACTCAATGGCTTTTTGGGATTGGGAACGTTGGGAGAGAGAGATTGATTGGATGGCATTGCACGGCATTAATTTGTCTTTATCCGTTACGGGTAGTGAGGGTGTTTGGGTTAATACTCTTAAGAAACTTGGATACAGTAACAAAGAGATTGATGAGTTTATTGCCGGTCCTGCATTCTCGGCTTGGTGGCTTATGAACAACCTTGAAGGTTGGGGCGGTGAGAATTACTCTCGATGGTATAAACGTCAAATTGCACTTCAACAAAGAATTGTTGAACGAATGAGAGATTTTGGGATAGCTCCTGTTTTTCCCGGATACTGTGGCATGATTCCAAGCAATGCCAAAGAGAAATTAAATATTGATGCTGTCAATACAGGTCTTTGGTGCGGATATAAACGCCCATTCTTTATATTACCAAACGACTCAAATTTCAATCGCATAGCAGACATCTATTACGGCGAACAAGAGAAACTTTTCGGCAAAGCTGATTTTTATGCCATAGATCCTTTTCACGAAGGGGGAGTTACCGAAGGAATTGATATGGCAGAAGCAGGGAAAACCATTATGGGCGCAATGAAACGTTGCAACAAAAATGCTGTATGGGTGGCACAAGGTTGGCAAGGAAACCCCAACAAAGAGATGATTGCTCCTTTAGAGAAGGGTGATTTGCTGATTTTGGATTTGCATAGCGAAAGTGCCTCTCAATGGGAAGAGTACGACTCTCATGATTGGGCTTATTGCATGCTTCTTAACTTTGGTGGCAACGTTGGGTTACACGGCAAGTTTGATGCTGTAGTTGATGGTTTTTACAAGCTCAAAGAGAGCAACAACTCTTCGCTCAAAGGTATTGGGATGACTCCCGAGGGAATTGAAAACAACCCTATGATGTTTGAACTATTGACAGAACTTGCCTGGAGAGAAAAGAGATTTGAAAGAGAGGAATGGCTCAAAGATTATGTTACTGCAAGATATGGTACTTGTGACTCTACTCTTCTGCAAGTGTGGAGCATCTTAGGGGAATCTATTTATAATGCTCCTAAAGAGAACAAGCAACAAGGAACTCACGAATCGGTATTTTGTGCAAGACCTTCTCTTGAGGTAAAATCTGCATCGAGATGGGCAAATCCTGAAGATTATTATAATTCTGAAGATGTGATTGGAGCTGCTATACTTATGACTGAAGTTGCCGAGAGATACAGAGACAACAACAACTTCGAATACGATTTGACTGATATTCTTCGCCAAGCCATTAGCGAAAAGGGAAGATTGGTTTTGAATGATATTAAGTGTGCTTACGACAACGATAATAGTGAGTTGTTTGATAAAAAGTGCAACGAGTTCCTTAACCTTATTTTATTACAGGACAAACTATTGTCATGCCGTAACGAGTTTATGGTTGGCAAGTGGATTGATTCCGCACGCAAGATGGGCAAAACTCCCAAAGAGCGCAATTTGTACGAATGGAATGCAAAGGTGCAGATTACCACTTGGGGTGATAAAAACGCATCGGAAAACGGTGGATTGAGAGATTATGCCCACAAAGAGTGGAACGGCATTCTAAAGGATTTATACTACGAACGTTGGAATCTGTTTTTCAACACCCTTAAACTTGGCAATAACCCTGAGAAAATAGATTGGTTCGCTTTTGATTCTAAATGGGGCAATAACAAAAAAAAATACCCCAATAAGGGGTATTGCAATATTGTGGACTTTATAAAAGATTCGCTTATTGTCAACTACTTAAGAGATTCTCTGTAATCCATGAATTTGGCATAGGTACGAACATAATCCGCCTCATCGTATGGTGCTGATGCCAATACCAATGTTACCGCTCCTGATGAGAAATTTTTTATCTCTCGCCAAATGCCCGGAGGTAGCAATAAGCCCATATTAGGGCGATTCAAGGTTACTGTCTTCATCTTTTTGCCATCATCAACCAGAATATCAAAACTTCCGCTTACTGCAACTATTAACTGCATCAACTCTTTGTGTGCGTGTCCTCCTCTATCACTTGTTGCAGGTACATCGTATATATAATAGACTCTTTTTATCTCAAAGCCCATTTCATTATTTGCTCCTTCAACAGAGGTAAGGTTTCCATTTGGACGGTAATATTTTCCCAATTCTATTAACCTGCAATCAGATATGTTATATAGCTTTTTATTCATTGTCTTTTAAATATTGAAGATATTCATTATAGTCATCAATATAGTCTGCTTGAGAATAGTGAGTTGAAGAGAGAACCAAAGCAACAGAGTTTGTTGAAAAGTTCTCTATTCTTCGCCATATTCTATTGGGAACATATACTCCGTTATATGATCTGTTGAGAGTAATCACTCGCTCCTCGTTTCCATCATTGAGTATAACATCGAAACATCCCGAAAGGGCTACTATAAATTCGTGCTGCTCTTTAAATGCATGTCCATATCGTTTCTCTCCTCCAGGAACATCATATATCCAATATACTCTCTTTATCTCGAAAGGTATATGATTCAACTCCTCTATCACCGAGAGATTTCCTCTGAAATCGACAACCTTGGGTAATTCAACCAATTTTACTTTATCGAGTGCCATAACCTTATCCTATCTATTGGGATACTCCTCTACTAAATTTATCAAATATTGACCATACTGATTTTTCTTCATTGGTTCTGCTATCGCCAATAGGTCTTTTGCTGTTATCCATCTGTTACGGAATGCTATTTCCTCAAGACATGCCACTTTGAGACCTTGTCGTTTTTCTATTGTACCTATGAAGTTTGATGCATCAAACAACGATTCATGTGTTCCTGTATCCAACCATGCAAAGCCACGACCCAATAGTGATATTTTTAATCCTTGCTCCTCCTTGAACACATTATTTACGGTTGTTATCTCCAACTCTCCTCGTGCTGAAGGTTTTATGCTTTTGGCTATCTCAACCACTCTGTTGGGATAGAAATATAGACCAACTACCGCATAATTTGATTTGGGATTTTGGGGTTTCTCTATTATTGAGGTTACATTAAATTCTTCATCAAAGGTTGCAACTCCATAACGCTCGGGATCATTTACCCAATATCCGAATATTGTTGCTTCGCCATTTTCTGCCTTTGCCACTGCATTTTTCAACACTGCTGAAAAACCTTGTCCATAGAAGATATTGTCGCCCAATACCATACATGCGGCATCGTCACCTATAAACTCCTCTCCTATGATAAAGGCTTGTGCCAATCCATCGGGAGATGGTTGCTCTGCATAACTGAATTTTACACCTATTTGCGAGCCATCGCCTAATAGACGTTTAAAGCCTGGCAGGTCAGAGGGAGTTGATATAATCAATATTTCACGAATTCCTGCCAACATCAATACCGATATAGGATAGTATATCATCGGTTTATCGTATATTGGTAGCATCTGTTTTGATACTCCTTTTGTTATTGGGTATAGTCGTGTTCCCGACCCTCCTGCCAATACAATTCCTTTCATAGTCTTATTATTCCTTTGATAGTGATACTATCTGTTTTTATACATTGATTCGTAATATTTTTGATAATCGCCACTTGCAACCTCTTCTACCCATTGTTGATTATCCAAATTCCAACGAATTGTTTTTTCAATACCTTCGGTAAATGGTGTCTCTGGATACCATCCCAACTCTTTTGCTGTTTTTGATGGATCGATTGCATAACGCATATCGTGTCCCAAACGGTCACCAACGTATGTTATCAAATCGTAATTTATCATCTCCACAGGTACTTTTAATACTGAGCGATACGATGGTTCTTCATTCATTATACGCGCTATGGTATCTATTATCAATTTTACGATATTTATATTTGTCTCTTCGTTAAATCCGCCAATGTTATATACTTCTCCCTCACGTCCTTTATTCAACACCATATCTATGGCTTTGGCATGATCCTCTACATATAGCCAATCACGAACATTTTCTCCCTTACCATACACAGGCAGTTTTTTACCTTCAAGTATATTCTTAATGATTAATGGTATAAGCTTTTCCGGGAAGTGATATGGACCATAATTATTTGAGCAACGAGTAATATTTATTGGCATTTTATAAGTTTCGCTATATGCCCTTACTATCAAGTCTGCTCCTGTCTTTGAGGCTGAATATGGAGAACGAGGGTCTAATGGAGTATCTTCTGTGAAATAGCTGTCGCCATATGTTTTCAGATTATCTCTGCCTTTTACAACCACTCTTACCTCTTCATCGGCAATTTTCAATGTTACAGGATCTTCATAATCTTTTGTCAACGAACCATATACCTCGTCTGTCGAAACTTGAAGATACTTTTTACCTTGCTTATATGTAGGATATCCACTTGCATCTTTTCCTGTCATCCAAGATTGTTTTGCACACTCCAACATATTTTGCGTTCCAAGAATATTAGTCTCCAAAAATAGTTGAGGATTGGTGATGCTACGATCGACATGCGATTCTGCCGCAAAGTTTACAACATAGTCTATATCGTATTTTGCAAAAATTTCCGATACAACTTCTTTGTTACATATATCTCCTAATACGAATTCTACTCGTTTATCTTCTATCTCGTTCTTGATTGTACCTAAATTCCCTGCATATGTTAATTTGTCGAGTATTACTATAAATATATCATCATACTTTGACAACATATATTTAACAAAATTTGCGCCTATAAAGCCGGCAGCTCCTGTTACAAGATATTTTTTCATATTGGATATAAATATAATTATTGCGAAGTTAATAATTATTTTTTAAATACGCATAGTTATTTCATATTTTTACCTCGTTACAATTGACTCTTTTATGTAAAAAAAGGAGATATTTATGCTTTAATAACAAAAAAGGACCTCGAAGCGTATCTCCGAGGTCCTTTAATTGATTATTGTTTTTATCTAAAATTTAAAATCAAATCCTGCCAACAACATACCTGTTGCATCGAATCCTGCATTTGATTTATAATTATCTATCTTATCTCCGTAGAATACTCCGCGAGGCTCAAGATAGAAATCTATATTGTCTGTTATACGAACATTCGCTTTTAGTCCGAATGCAACTGTATATGTTGGTTTTATCTCCTTAACATCCTCTCCTACCACAGGCATTGCAACTCCTGCTCCTGCAAAAACAACGGCTCCAAATCTTGATTGTGGATCGTATCCTGTAATTAGGTTTGTAAGGCTCAACATATAATCAACTCTTGCCGCGGCAACCCCCATTTTCTTTCCTATATATTGATATGGTTTTTGGATGTGGTTATACTCTGCGTTCAATCTTAATCCATGAACAGGTGTAATCCAACGTCCATATGCCAAACCGCCGGAATATGTCATCTTTTCGGAGAATTTACCGCCATATTTTGACATTAATGTATTTCCATATAGTCCCAATCCTCCATAAAGAGATATGATGTTTTTGTTCTCCATATCAGATGAAGCTATGGAATTACCTCGTTCAGCCTTGTTCATTGTATATATCAATCCGGCCGACAAAGCCACATTGGTTTTTTGTTTGTTTGCACCATCGAATTTATTCAAATATACAGCCAATTGAGGTTCAACATATACCCCTATCTTTGGTGTTATGTTAAAGACTCCTTGCAAACTTCCTTTTACACCGGGGATAAAACGCATACTATGGTTCACTACTGAAAAGCCGGCATGCACACCTGCTGTTAAATTTAAATCAAAAAGACGATAAGGTTTATATCCTAATGCGGCATTCATTAAGTTTAACAATACGTCTGCCTCAAGTCCTGCATGCGATATATCTTCATAATTTGTTGCACCATTAAGCTTCTCTGCCATAACATTTACTCTCCATCCCAATACAGGAGACTCCCAACACCCTACAGACAAACGGCCAATGGGTCCAACTCTGAATTTGGTATCGGTAAATAATCTATTATCAAGATTTCCTGAAATTCCTGCTCCCAATGAGAAGAATAGTCGTTTTCCCTCTGTTGCCGAGAACTCTTGATATGATGCGGCATCGTATCCCCTCATTGTATATGTTGTTCCGACATTGGCAGTCATAACCACGGCTTTGCGCGTACTTATTGTGTTCGTAAAGACACGTCTTGTTGGAGACCATAATGCATGTGGTTCAACATATACACTCCAATTATTTTTCAAATTGAAGTTTCCTCTTAGGAATGTTTGTAATGCAGGATAGAATGTTGAATGGTGATATATAGCTGATGCTCCGGCTCCTGCAATCATCTCAAACAATCTGTCCTCTCTGTACCCGGCAACTACGTTTGTCATATTCAACAAATAGTCTGCCCCCAATGCCAATGTTCTCGCTCTATATGGATCATGAGCATCTGTATTTGGGTTTCGAGTTCCATACAATAAGGCTCCTCCTGTTATTTGTAATCCTGAATTTTTTGTGAACCATTTTCCTATACCGATATTAAATCGATAAGCCAATGATTCTCCCCCTGAAAGATTTTGATCATATCTTGAATATGTTGCTCCCATACCTGCCGATGCAGTAACAAACATGTGGTCTGTTTTAGATTTGTGAGCAAACACATCATTATCCTTTCTATACTCATTGTCACTACTGTGATATGTTACACCAAACAACATTGAAGCAACACTATCGAATCTGTTATTTATTCCATGAGTATATGTTTTGTTATAGAATGACATTCGAGGCTCCATGAATAAATCAACCGTAGGGCTTACACGGAACGCACCTTGCAATCCTAATCCTATTCCTCCTGCCATATTCCAACTTGTGTCTTCGTATCTTGTTCCTGCCAACTCAAGTCCAAATGTTCCTATAAGTTTAAATATTCTGCTTTCGTTGTATCCACCAAAAAGGTTGCTGTAATTTACGAGGTAATCTGCTCTTCCTACTCCATTTATCAATTTCGACGACGACGATACTCCCGATTCTGATGATATGTAAGGAGCAAATCCTGCCAAGGCAGACAATCTTATACCATGAACCTCATTAAACCAACCACCAAATCCTAACATGCCGCTAAATCCTGCATAGTTAGTACCTTTTAAATCCATTAAACGAGATGTAACTCGTTGCACTCCCAATGCGGTAGTAAAGAAAACGTTATCCTTAAATGATGTATTGGTAAATTCTGTTGTTTTACGTTTCTCGTCAGGAACCATTTTATAGGTTGCTCCTATTGTTAACTCCGGTATTAAATCAAACTTACGTCTTTGCCATTTTCTTGAATCATTATACGAATCATTCACCAATGAGACTTTGGGTTCAATGTAAAGATCCACCAATGGCGATATTGTAAAGGAACCTTGGAATCCTGCCACTCCTCCATACACATGTTTTCCATTCCCGTATTGGAAAGAGCGCTTATACGTTACTCCTGCAATTCCGTATAACTCAAATATACGATCAGGATTGTATCCTCGCGCAAAGGCTGTGATATTTGCCATATAATCCAAGTTAAATCCGAAGAGGCCGAATGTTTCCCAACTTCTGTCATAGAGGAATGACATATCCAATCCGAATCTGGCTCCTATCACAGGCGTAAACCATTTTCCGAAATAATAACGAATTGTAGGACCTACCTCAATCCCCTCCTTCTCTGCCAAAAAGTTAAATTGAGCACCTGTTGCAACACTTAGGAATGTGTTGTCCATGAATTTGGGGTTGTCAAATTTTTCTGACTTTGGTCGTTTTTGCAAACGATAATCCAAGGCGTTCATCTGTGCAAACGACTCGGAAGTGGAGATAATCATCGCCACCACCAATATTAGCACATAACGCAAACTTGCTATTCTTTTATATGTATATATCTTTCTCATTCTACAACAAATCTTTTACATCGGCATCAATCTCTGCTATCTCTCGCAATGAGGGATCCATCTCTAATGCTGTTTCTATATAATCAATGGCCTCAACAACCATATCCAATCGGTTTGTTATTATTGCTTTAACATACAATACTCTTGCCGAATCATCAGGCAGATCTTGAGCTTTCTCCCATGCCTCTTCGTTACGTTTCATTGCAAGCAATATCAATACCTCATTAATACCGCCCTCCTCTGCAAATTGAGATAGGGCCTCGGTATAATTTCCGTTTAATATACGAGTTATTGATCTGATATACTCTGTTGTGGCAGATGATGGCATCAATGATGCCACAGAGTCTGCTGTTTGATATTGCCACTTATCCAAAGCCGCTATAACTTGATTGGTCAACACCTCTTCGGGAGCTCCCTCTTTTATAAATGGCTTCAATAATTCAATATCTGAACGGCCTTGACGGATGTATATGGTTGCCAAGTTGTTTGCGGCCAACATAAATTTAGGATATACCGACAAGGCTTGCGAATATAGTTTTTCTCTCTCAGCATCGTCTTTTGCCATTTGGAACATTCTATAAAAGTCGTAGCGAGATAGTTGTGTGTAATTTTGTTCATACAACTCCAATATCTCTTCGTCTTTCAATATACGATACATTGAATATCCGAAATCATACTCCACTCTTCTTAATTTAGAAAGATAAGGAACGATAACAGAGCGATAATATGACAGTTTTCTGATTTTATCGAATTGTGAATTCAATTTATTTGGATACTTATCTATTATCTCTTGTAGTTCTGCTGCTTTTTTGTGTAAAGAGTCTTGTTTCATCATCTCTACTACGGGCAACCAATTTTCTACCTTTGATTGAGATTCAACTTTCAAGAACTCTTTTGTTGCAGGGCTTATATATGACAATATTTTATCTCTTGCTGCTCTCATTCGAGCATCAGCCAACTCCACGTTCTTTCCGTAATTTCCTTCAGGTGAAGAGATTCCGAAAATTGACATTGATTGCAATTTTGCATCAGGGTCTTGTTCAAGGAATGCTATTCTCTCTTCCAACTTTCTCAATTCCGATAGGTTGTGAGAATCTTTCTCATCGATTGTCGCTTTACCAGGAAGATAAGTCAGATGCACCTCTCCTTTGTCGTTACGCAATGCCAACTCAGGTTTTGGTATATATATTGAATCTGTCAAATCTCTTGGATCGATTTGATAATCAAAGAATCGCAATGGGTTTACTGTTCCCTTTGCAATAACCATTGTATCTACCTTAATTATCTTATGATAATCTTCTACCGACAAAAAGACATCAGAACGATAGTCGTCACGGTTATTCTCAATATATACAGAGTCGTGGTATGCAATTATCTCGCCTTGACGAGACATTTGGCTCTTTTGAATATATGGAGACAATGGATCTTTTGTTATATCAAATCCATACATTCTCTCTTGAGTACGAAGATACTCTGCTCCGTCAGATACGACAGGACGTAGGAACATTGTTTTACGACGTGTTACATTGTATATTGTTGGTTGTACGACCAATCTGTGGTCTAATGCCATTAGCTCTTTGGGCACTTTAAATCTTGTGCGCAGGTGAAAATAGTTTCCTACAATCTCAATTTCAGATGGCTCAAACACAACATTTCCAATCAAACTTGCTGTTACTGTAATCTCGTCTATCTCTTTTGCAGTTGATTCCAACTCAACATCAATTGATACTCTACCTTTTACCCTCTCTTTCTTCTCGTTGTAACCCATACAACTATACGAAATTGTTGCATTAGGAGCTAAAACGACAGAATATTTTCCGTCTTCATCGGTTATTCCCAATACTCTTTGACGTCCTAAATCTGTTATAGAAACTCCGGGTATTCGTTCTCCATTGTTTCCACGAACAACTCCTGTCACACGTATATTCTGTGCATAAAGTTCAATTGGCAACATTACGATTAATGTTGCTATCAAGAGAAATATTTTTGTTGCTTTATTCATTTGTCTTTGTTTTTGTTAGAATATAACATAAGAGAGTGTCACTCCTAAATTAATTGGTGCTATGCCCCACTTGTTACCATTGTTTTCACTTGGAGGTTTTGTTCCCTCGTCATATTTCTTTTCGAAACGATAAACCGCTCCCACTCCTGCTGTCAACTCCAAATTCCACCTTTTGCTTAATACAAAATCATATCCGTATGAAAAGCCTCCTCCTATGGCTTGTCCCTCATGACACACTCCTTTTGCCATCATATCATAGTTGAAATACAAAAGCGAAAATCCTAAAAAATGCTGAGCCATAGGTCTTTGAAACCAATATCTCAACTCTGGTTGAATTTTAAGATGATCATATTTTGCATTGGCAAAAGGCACCCACTTGTTAAATGAAGCAGATAAATCCAACGACATTGTTGGCGATACAACAAACTCAGCAGAGATATTGGGTGATATTGTTGCCCACTCCAACAGATTTGTTTTTACTGCTATTTTTTGAGAGTGCACCGACAATGGCATCAAAAAGACAAGCACAATAAAAAGCACTCCTCTCTTTCCCTTTGTAAGACCTACCAATGAAGAAAAAACCTCTTTCGAATATATTTTCATATTTTTATATTATCTTAATTTACAAATATTTACCCACATTATAAAGAGTAAACAAAATTTCGCCCACAAAGATACTATTTTTTTTATTATTATAGAAACATTTTAACAAATATTTACGAAGCTTTTTACTTACTATTTAGAGATAGAAAATATCTGTCGGACATAAGGATTACACTTTTTAAGTGTTTTTATTTTTAGCATTGATTATTTATTACTATTTTTGTAGATTGATAGATATATGTAGATTTTTTTATATGATTAACAATCCCGATATCAACAACATAAAACAGAGGTTTAATATCATTGGAAACACCCCCTCTTTAATCAGAGCTATCAGCCGTGCAATACAGGTTGCCAGATTTGACATATCGGTATTAATTACCGGAGAAAGCGGCACCGGTAAAGAGTTTTTTCCTAAAATTATTCACGAATACAGCGCAAGAAAACATAAAAAGTATATTGCTGTAAACTGCGGAGCCATACCCGAAGGAACTATCGACTCTGAACTATTCGGACACGAGAAAGGTGCTTTTACAGGTGCGCTAACAGATAGAAAGGGTTATTTCGAGGAGGGGAATGGAGGTACTATTTTCCTTGACGAGGTTGGAGAACTTCCACTGACAACTCAGGCTCGACTTTTAAGAGTTCTCGAAAACGGAGAATTTTTAAAGGTTGGTTCTTCTACTGTTCAAAAGACAGATGTAAGAATTGTTGCGGCAACAAATATGGATATGACCAAAGCTATTCAGGAGGGCAAATTCAGGGAGGATTTATTTTACAGGTTGAACACTATCCACATTGAGTTACCACCTCTCAGAAACAGACTTGACGACATATTCTTATTATTCAGAAAGTTCAGTTCTGACTTTGCAGAGGAGTATAAAATGCCTGCCATAACTCTTTCTCCTGAAGCAAAAAAATTACTGTTGTCATATCGTTGGCCGGGGAATATAAGACAGTTGAGAAATATTACCGAACAAATATCGATATTAGAGACATCAAGAGAGATTAGTGCTGAGGTATTGGAATCGTACCTTCCTGTTTACGACGGTCCTAATTTGCCTGCCATAAACAAAGCTGAGAACAGTTCTTTTATTAATGGCGAGCGAGAAATACTCTATAAAATCATCCTTGATATGCGTAAGGAGATAAATGAGATAAAATCGAAACTCGAATTGACTGACAGAAATATTCTTCATGGATTACAACAAAATAACTATGAAGAGAATATTGCCGAGGACATCATACATACTCCTTACATAGAGGCTAAAGAACATAGCAGATATGACAATATAGAGACTATCAATATTGAGAATATCGAAGATAGTGCCATATCTCTTGAAGATGCTGAAAAGGAGATGATAAAGAAGTCTCTCGAGAGAAATAACGGCAAACGAAAAAAATGTGCTGAGGAGTTGAAAATTTCAGAGAGAACTCTATACAGAAAAATTAAAGAATATAACTTGGAATAATGAATAAAAGAATTAAACATATTCTCATATTTGTGGTTTGTGCTGTTTTTTGCGGATGTACCATATCTTATAAATTCAATGGAGCATCAATAGATTACAATACAACCAAAACTATTTCAATTGCTGATTTCCCAATCAGAGCAGCCCTTGTATATCCACCACTTGCTCAGGCATTCAATGAGGCTCTGCAAGATGTTTATATCAGACAAACCCGCTTGAGTATGGTCAGAACCAACGGCGATTTGCAGGTAGAAGGAGAAATTACGGGATACGACCTAACCCCCCAGGCTGTAAAAAGTGATGCATATGCATCACAAACGAGATTGACTGTTAGAGTAAGAGTAAAATATACAGACACAAAAAATCCTCAATTCAGCATAGACGAGACATTCAGTGCTTACAGAGATTTTGATAGTTCAAGATTGCTGACTGATGTTCAGGATGAACTTATTGACGAAATAACTAAAGAGCTTGCTGACGTTATATTTAACGCCACAGTAGCAAATTGGTAATAAAATTATGGGTTCCGATAAAAACAAACGACAAAAGAATTCTGACGGATACAGACGCAACACGTTACTTTCGGCCATGAATAAGCCGGGAGAAAACATTGTTGTGCTATCGAAAGAATTAAAAAAGTTGGCGGCTTTTATGCACAACACAAAATCGGAAACAGGAAAAACCAATAGTGAGATTCCCTCAGAGCCAAAGATAAATACAGAAGACAAATTCTCTACCATTGATAATTTTTTAGAATCGAGCGGAGCTATAGAATCTTCTCTTGATGAGATTATCAAGAGTGAAGGATATAATCCTGATTATTTTGCATTGAGCGAGGATGTCGCAGAAGATAGTTCTGACAAACAGATAGATTCCATAAACTCATTTTTGGATGCCGTGGAAAAAGGCGATTTCAAAAAGAGTGAAGAGGAGAAAAACAACCCTGATGAGGATATTGATAATTTGGAAGAAGAGGAGTACTCAAGACCTATCGAAGAGTCTTTTTTCACAGAGAGTTTGGCGCATATATACATCAAACAACGTAAATATGAGCGTGCTTTGGAAATTATTAAGGGCATAAGTTTGAAAAATCCAGAAAAAAATATTTACTTTGCAGACCAAATAAGATTTTTAGAAAAATTGATTATTAATGTAAAACCCGAATAAAAAATGACAACATTCACATTTGTTACTATTCTTATCGTACTTGCAGCAGTATTAATGATTTTGATTGTGTTGGTACAAAACTCAAAAGGTGGAGGTTTAGCTTCAGGATTTGCTTCTTCAAATCAAATTATGGGAGTTAGAAAAACTACAGACTTCCTCGAAAAAGCAACTTGGACTTTAGCTGCCACAATTGTTATTTTAAGTATTGTTTCTGCAGCATTCATCTCAAACGAAAGCGAGAGTTCTTCAGCAATCCAAGAGAGCATTGTTGAAGAGGCTGCTATCAATTCTGAAATGATCAATATTGAGGAAAACGCAAGTTCTGATATTGAAAATACTCAAAATTAATATTTGATTATTTAAATTTATGAATAGGTTTTGTTCACACAAAACCTATTTTTTTTGTTGCAACCATTTTGAAACAACATTTAGAGATAAAAACAAAAAAAACACAAGGTTTTGAACCTTGTGATTTTTTTGCTATGCTGATTATGCGTGCTACAATTTGACTTTATATGCTTTTTCTCCAACCACCACAATGTAGAAGCCGGAAGCTTTTTCAATCTCTACTCTACCCTCCACCACTCTTTTATCCACAACCATTCCTGACATATTGTAAATTGCAACATTCTCAGGCTTATGAGCAACAATTACAATTCTATTGTTAGCCGCATAAACTACAGTCTCCTCTTGTTCGGAAGTTTCCACTGAGGCTGATTTAGATTTATATGTTGCTGCTATTGTTGTTGATGAAGTTGGACAATATGCGTAAGCTCCTGATGCATTATGCTCGGCTGTCACATCTACTCCATTTACTACAATAGAGTCTATTACATAACCATCGATAGGTGTTGCTGTTATTAACAGCACTGTATTTTCTGGAACCGTTTCACCTGACGATATTACTCTATTTTCAAGGGTCTTAACCAACAGTTTACCTCCTGCTTCATGTCTTTTGTAGAACCTTACCCAATCAAGACTCATCTCCACGGGTAAATTTTCGCCCGTAACTGAGCCTACCCAAGAACCTCCTAACTGCATATCGAGTATCAAATAAAACTCTTTTGAATATGGGAACTGATCTGTTGCTCCTGTATTTGGATATGCCATTGTAACATTGTTGTTAAGCATAAGTTTTATTGTATCTGAAGCCAACTCTACTCCATATACATTGTAATCTGATACATCAACCGATGCTGTTACATGCGACAATGGATTCTCTTTGTTTACGTTATAAGTATAATTACTATGTAGAGTTTGATATATGAACGAATCATAATTGAGGTGTTCGAATATATCTATCTCGCCACACCCGGGCCATCCTGCCGACTGATCCTCCGGCATCATCCATAATGCAGGCCATGCTCCTCGAGCCGATGTTGTTTTTGCTCGAATCTCTATACGTCCATCCTTAAAGCTTTTCTTTCCCCACGATTCTATTCCTCCGCACAGATAGGTTCGCGTATCCTTTGTTTCAGCCTCTCCCGGATTACATATTCCTCTCAAGACAATATTTCCATCGCGAAAATCGAAACAGCCATCATAGGTTGATATATTTTTTCTCCAATCGGGATTTCCACTCTCATATGGTTCTATCTTACTCCATACTCTCTCATCCAATCGATTCTCTTCAAATTCATCTGCCCACTCCAAAATATACTCTCTTGTATATTCGTTATCAATTGTAATGGTATAGTTATGTGTTATCCCTGACAAACGAAGGGTTAAATCCACTATTGCTCCTCCGTTTTGCTCCATAGAGTTGCCTGTTTCTGATGTTCTTCCGCATGGATCGGGAGAGTCCCAATCGACTTTAACCCTCATTCTGTAATCTCCTGAAGGTGTAGATTCGGGTATAATAAATGACGGCACTGAACTCGGAGGACACACTCCTCCATCTGCCAGCTGCTCTCCTTTGCTGTTAAGCCACACACCATTTTGCATGTAACCACTATACGCTACCAACTCATTGGTGGTATTAAAGGTTCCATCATTATCATAATCAATATACACATAACCTTGCATCCATGCTCCTTCGTAATCTATTTGAGGAGTGATTGTTGAACCTGCATTGGCATAAAATACCTTTGATGTTTTATTATAATATATTGCCGAATAACCCGACGTAGCTATGGTTAGTGGTGAAAATTCGTAATATCCACCCTGAAACGACACACTCTTTAAATATCTTGAAGAGTTACTATTTGTTGTTCTGACGCAATAATCGGCGTTAGCATTAAGGGCAAAGAGAGATAGGAGCATTACCCAGATGTAGATTTTTCTCATATTATCATATTATTTGATTACCATGTAAAGGTATAACTTTTTTATATACAAAAAAAGTAGAGAATCAAAATTTCTCTACTTTCCAATTATAGTTGTTTTATATTATTGTTTATCTGCGTTTAGCTTGTTGTTTGGCACGCTCTCTCATCAATGCCTCTTGACGTTTTTGAGCCTCCTCCAATCGCGCCATGAATCCGCTTTTTTTACGAGGTTTCTTTTGGTTCTCTTTTAATTTTGCCAAAACTTTCTCTTCGTCAATAAATTTGCGGAATGCATATGTTTGAAGGATTGTTATCAATAATGATACAAAGTAATAGTAGCTCAAACCTGCGGCATAGTTATTGAAAAATACCAAGAACATCAATGGCATTAGGTACATCATCCACTTCATTCCGGGCATTTGCGCTCCTGAAGCTTGGCTATCCATGTTTATCTTTGTGTAAATTATGTTTGTTACCGTCATCAACAAACAGAATAGGCTTAAGTGATTTCCGAATATCCATGATATAATAGGAATATTTGCATCCCATGTCAATATTGCATCGTATGCCGATAGGTCATCTGCCCATAAGAACGACTCTCCTCTCAACTCAATTGAAGATGGGAAGAATGCAAACATGGCAATCAAAATAGGCATTTGTAGCAACATTGGCAAACATCCGCTCATTGGGCTTGCTCCTGCTTTGCTATACAACTCCATTGTTGCTCTTTGACGCTCCAATGCCTTTTCATTTCCCGGATATTTAGCATTAATCTCATCAATTTGGGGTTTCAAGACTCTAATCTTTGCTGTTGACATATATGATTTGTATGTCATTGGCAATATTATTATCTTTATTATTATTGTAAGCAATAATATTATCAAACCGTAATTGTCGATATATTTACCCAAGAAGGTGAATACAGGAATTACAAGCCATGTGTTTATCCAACGGAATAGAGTCCAACCCAATGGTATAAGTTCGTCAAGATTCAACTCATTCTCCTCCTCTACTCCTGAATCGTACGATTTCAACAATGGGTATAGATTAGGACCAAGGAACATTTTAAATGCAGGTCCTTCGGGGTTCAATGGGTTGTAATCAAACGAAGTCTCAGCCTTATATGTTTTCAAATAAGCACTATCTTTCTCTATTGCTTGAGAATATAGTTGTGCTCCGTTAAATCTGTTATCAGCAATCAATACTGATGAGAAGAACTGATTCTTAAATCCAATCCATTTTATACCTAATTGTATATTTTCAGCATCCTCTCCTGTCTCGGATAGTTTATCAACCTCAGAACCCGAACGTTTGTAGTATAGAGAGCTGTTTCTCTCCTCAAACATTCTTCCTTTTTCTTGGCTGCGTAGTTTTTGCATCCAAGTAAAGTCCAAGTTTGTCATGTTCTTGGGTAACACATTCTCCATACCATCTTGCATGATTTTAACATCCAACATATAACTGTCAGATGGCAAGGTATATTTTAGAGTGAATGTTGCTCCCGCATCAGAGAACAATGTCATCAACAATGTTGAATCACTTGTTTGTTGAGGTACAAAATACAAGTCGTTTGTATTTATAACTCTTCCCGATGGTTTAAACAAGAATCCTAAACTATTATCTGTCTCGTCAAACAACACAACTGGCAAAGAATCGTATCGAGAATACTCCTTTAGTGTTGCTTTTGAAATCATACCTCCTTTGGTATCGAATTGAAGGTCAAGAAGGTTGTTTGATAGAGTTACTTTCTCTGATACTCCTTGTGAAGCATTTGAGAATACTCCATATTTTGATTTTAGTTTTGCATCAATTACTACCGAATCCAACAACTCCTCGGCTGACTCCTGCTTAACGTTCGCTAAATTTTTCAACTCTTGTGCTTGAACATAAGCAATTGAATCGTTATAACGCGCTTGAGCCAACTCCTCTTGTGAGGGTTGGTTCAACCACGAGTATCCGAAAAGTAATGCCGCTATAAGAAGAAATCCTATTATAGTGTTTTTATCCATATTTCTTTTTTAAATTTTTCTTTATCGTTTACTATTCTCTATTGCAGCTTTGATAAAGCTCATAAATAATGGATTAGGATTCAATACTGTACTATTGTATTCGGGGTGATATTGTGTTCCTACATACCATTTCAATGAAGGTATTTCAATAACATCGACCAATCCTGATTCAGGATTCTCTCCTACACACATCATTCCTGCATTCTCAAATTCATTGCGATATGCGCTATTGAACTCAAATCTGTGACGGTGACGCTCTTTAATATCAAGCGTTCCGTATGCCATAGCAACTTTAGAACCCTCTTTCAATTTACAATCATACTCTCCCAAACGCATTGTTCCGCCAATGTTTAGGACATTCTTTTGCTCCTCCATCAAGTCTATTACATTGTGTTTTGTATTTATCTCAATTTCAGTTGAATTAGCATCTTTATATCCTAAAACGTTACGAGCAAACTCAATAGCCATACATTGCATTCCTAAACACAATCCAAATGTAGGCATATCATTTTCACGAGCATATTTCAATGCGATGAACTTTCCGTCAACACCTCTTTGTCCAAATCCGGGAGCAACAATAACTCCATCCAAATCACTTAGTTGTTCCTCAACATTAGCCTCTGTAATGTTTGCAGATTGTATCATCTTCAAAACAACTTTGCGATCGTTGTATGCTGCAGATTGTGTCAATGCCTCTGTAATTGATTTATATGCATCTTGCAACTCAACATACTTTCCAACAATACCAATTTTGACAATCTCTGTTGCATTTTTGAAACGATTTACAAAATCATTCCAGCTTGTCAAATCTGATGGATTTTTTGAATAATCCACTCCTGTTTTTTGCAAGATTGTTTCATCCAATTTTTGCTCTTGCATTTTCATCGGCACTTCATATATTGAAGGTACATCGATTGATTGCACGACAGCTTCGGGAGAAACGTTACAGAATAATGCCACTTTGCGACGAATATCTTCATCCAAATTATGCTCTGTTCTCAAAACCAAGATGTCGGGTTGAATTCCCAACTCTTGCAATTTTTGCACACTGTGTTGTGTTGGTTTTGTTTTTAACTCTTTTGCCGCAGAGATGAAAGGAACATAAGTTAAGTGAATGCACAAGCAGTTTTTACCTAACTCCCATCGCAATTGACGTACAGCCTCCAAATATGGCAAAGACTCCATATCTCCTACTGTTCCTCCAATCTCGCTGATTACAAAATCATATCCCTCTTTTTTGCCAAAATGTTTTACATTTCGTTTAATCTCGTCAGTGATATGAGGAATTACTTGCACAGTTTTTCCCATGTAATCACCTCTTCTCTCTTTATCCAATACGGTTTGGTATATACGACCTGAAGTTATAGTATTGCCTCGAGTTGTTTTAATGTTTGTAAAACGCTCATAGTGACCCAAGTCAAGGTCTGCTTGACGACCATCGATAGTTACATAACACTCTCCGTGTTCATAAGGATTCAATGTTCCCGGATCTATATTTATATAGGGATCGAATTTTTGTACTGTTACTTTATAGCCTCTTGATAACAATAGTTTTGCTACCGAAGCAGAGATTATACCCTTACCTAATGATGATACAACTCCTCCTGTTACGAAAATGTACTTTGTTTCCATCGTAAAATATATATTATATTTATATGTGATTTAAAGTGCAAAGGTAAGAAAAAAATCATATTTTTTGCACAGAATGGAGCCAAAGATATTACTTTTTTTTTCTTTTGTTTTTTTTGAAGCAATATATGCTTTTATTAGCAATAAATAACTATTTTTGTATTAATTTATCGAGTTGTATCCCCATTCCGGTTTTGAGATGAACAAATTCTCTCCCAAACAGTGGATACAAAAGAAAGAGAGAGAGAATATCAACCATTAATAATTTACACAATTATTGTATGAAAAATTTTACCATTACACTTTTATGCTTGTCTTGCTTGTTATGTACAGCAAACGCACAAACCACAACCGACAGCATTGCCACTGAGGTTCCAATGCTTATCAATGACACCATTGTCTCTGAGACAAAAGTTGAAGCAATAGATTCCTCTGCTGTTAAAACAGAGGAGATTGTAGCTATAGATTCTGCGGCTATTGCTAAAGAGATTGTAAAAAACGATGTTATATCGTACTTGGAAAAACTTGCTATTTTTAAAGGAGATTCTACTGTAAACGATTCTGTTAAGGCTATAATATACACTTCAATCACAGAGTATATCATGGACGTAAAAGATAGTTCTAAAAACCCTGTAAGTCCTGTAAATCCCAATTTTCTATCGTTGGTCTTTAACGAAAAGAAAATTGATACTGCTGTAAATGTTCCTGACTACAAGGTATCTTCAACAGAACCCTCTTTGTCTTTGGATGACTCTTATGCTAAATCAATGGAAAAGAGCGAAAGCGAAACTATTTTAGAAAATGCTAAAGACAACGTATTGAGTAACAATCCTCAAGATGTTGACTACACCAATGCTACAATGCCAAAAGCTCCTAAAAGTGAGAAGATGAGCAAAAAAGAGGCAAAAGAGTTTGTTGACGTAAACAAAATAAATGTTCCTTCTACATCTATCACAACAGATGCTCCCCCAACACCAAAACTTTGGAAACACGGATTTGTTAGCTCAATACAAGTTTCACAAGCTTATATCTCAAAAAACTGGTATCAAGGTGGTGAGAGCAACTTTAACTTGATAAGCGACCAACTATATAATGTTGAGTATGACCACAACAATATTTTGTTTACAACTTCTGCTCAATGGAAATTAGGTATAAGTACAACTCCATCAGACAAAGTTCATGACATAAGCATCAACGATGACCTTTTCCAAATTAATTCTAAATTAGGAATCAAGGCTGTCAAAGATTGGTATTACACTGTTTCTCTCCTATTTAAGACCCAATTATTCAATAGCTATCCTGCCAATAGCGAAATAAGATCTTCTGCATTCTTCTCTCCCGGAGAGCTTAATGTCGGAGTCGGTATGAGCTATAACAAGAAAATTGCTCCCAAGAAATTTGAAACGTCTGTTATGCTTGCTCCTCTTTCATACAACTTGAAATTCTCGTTGGATGAAGAGTTGGCAGTAAAAGCAGGTATTAAAGATGGTAAATTATATGAGAATCAAGTCGGTTCTTCTCTTGAAGGAACTTTCAAATGGGAGTTCTATCCCAACCTAACATGGACATCAAGAGTATTCTACTTTACCGATTACAAATCGGTTTTGGCTGATGTTGAGACAGGCTTGAACTTTGTGTTCAACAGATTCTTCTCTACCAAGATTTATCTACATGCAAGATATGATGATAGCATCTTGGCTAACAAAGACAAAAGATACTTGCAATTCAAAGAGATGTTAAGCTTTGGATTTAACTATAAATTCAAATAATTGTCATGAAGAGCAATTGGGAAACATACTTTAACCTAAAGACATTTATTGCATTGTCTCTGTTTTTCGTGTTTCCCATAAGCTTGACAGCACAAGATAAAAACCTATGGAATCGTATTGATTCTATCAGTGTTGATTGCGCATACTCTTATTTCTCGGATAAAGACATCAACACCATCGTGGGTATATGGGAAGCCCATGATGGTGTTATTTTTATGATTAAAGAGTGTTTCGACAAAGATGACGTTGTCAACTATCAAATTATAATGCTAAAAGACCGTATCTATTATGGCGATTGGCATATTAGAATTCCTGCAGGAAATGTTATTGGATTATTAAGCAAAACTTCTGACAAAAACATCTTCAGCTGTAAATTCAAACGAAAAGAGAATGACGCATTAAAAATATTTCATCTCTCTTTGAATGGTCAAAAATTGGTTTATACCGGAAGTTCTAACCTGAGAAGAAAACTATTTGCTGTAAAATTGTATCCTAAACAAGAAGATTTTCCTTCTAACCCTAACCCATCTTCTCCTATACAAAAAGGCAAAATTGAAAGAGAGCCATCAAAATAACCTTATCTTTATATATGAGTAAACATAATATTATATCTTCACTTATATCGCTAATGGCAGATATAAGATTTTCTCTTATAACTCTTTTTTTATCTATAATATCTATTGCAGCGGCAACCTTTGTCGAAAAATTTTATGGGTCTGACACTGCTTTTTCTCTCATATATCACAACTCGGCTTTTTATCTGCTATTACTCCTTATGGTTATAAGTTTTATTGCTATAACCATAAATTTAAAACTTATTAAAAGGAGACGATATAGTTCTATATTCATTCATTATGCTTTTGCCATAATTATCATTGGAGCCATTACATCTCACTTTACAAGTAAAGAGGGTACTGTTCATATAAGAGAGGGTGAAACCTCATCTTCATTACTGTTTGAAGACGGTTCTTCTGCTTCACTTGACTACTCTATAACCTTAAATAGATTTGAGGTTGAATATTACGAAGGGAACGAATTTCCTTTGGCATATAAAAGTTTTGTAACCATTAACGATGGAGATAAAGTTTTTGATGCCACAATTGCCGTTAATGATATTTTAAGAATTAAGAAAGATAGAATATATCAACTCTCTTATGACGAAGACATGAATGGTTCTACCTTTCTTATAAATAACGACTATGCCGGTACTATAATAACATATGTGGGATATATATTGCTTCTAATCGGTTTCACTCTCTCAATGTTTGGCAAAAACGGAAGAATTAAAGATATTCTCAAATCGATATCAACAAAAAAAGGAAAGGTTGTTATTATAACATCACTGTTGTTTTCATCTTTATCTATTAATGCCGCAGATTTGAATATTGATGAAAAACTACTTATCCCAAGTGAAGATGCTCAAAAATGGGAAACTGTTTTTATCCTAAGCAATAATGGTATTATTGAGCCTTTGGAGTGTCACGCAAGAACAATATTGAGAAAGATTACCCACTCAAACGGAGAAGACGACAAACTATGGGGAGCAAGACTCTACATGAGTTTTATTGTAAAACCTGACGTTTGGTGCAACACTCCTGTTATATATTGTCCGGATAGGTCAATCAGAAATTACTTAAATGAGAAAGAGGGTAAATATGTATCATTCAATTCTCTGTTTAATGCAGATGGAAGTTACAAAATAAATTCTTTTAAACATACTGATATTGATGCTAAAGAGCTAAAAAAACTTGATGAAAGGGCGCGTATATTCTCGGCACTAACCAATTGTTCTCTATTAAAAATATACCCGACTGCTGATGGCAAATGGGTCTCTCCCGACAAGAATGTTTTCAGTGGCAGAGATTCTGTTTTTGTAGCTACTGCCATTAACAATTATATAATTGACAAAGCGTCGGGTGTTGGGAACAATGAGATAATTGACCACATTACAAGTTTTCAGGAGGTGAAATATAGAGGAGAGCTTCCCTCCCCGACCAAAAGCCGACTTTCCATTATATACAGCAAAGCTCCCATATTTAAAATTGCATCGTTTGGCTACATAATACTTGGTATTATATTATTTGTGTTAGCTATAAAATACTCCAATGGAACAACATTTATGCAACAGATAAAAATGGGTGCTGTCATGGGTGGTGTGTTCGCAATATTTCTTTTACACACATCGGGAATCATTTTGCGTTGGTATGTTTCGGAACAACCGCCATGGAGTAATACATACGAAACTATGCTATATATTGCATGGTGCATGGTATTGGGTGGACTTTTGTTTATGAAACGAAGCTACATTGTTTTTGCCCTATCTTCTATTATGGCAGCAGTAACATTGTTTATATCATCTCTAAATTGGTTAGACCCTGTTATTACTCCACTTATGCCTGTATTAAATTCTCCTTGGCTTATTTTACACGTTACCATTATAACTGCAAGCTATGGTTTTTTTGGTATTTGCGCAATTTTAGGGGTATATACTCTGCTTATAAGTTTTAAGAAAAATTCTGTATCAACGATAAAAGAGCTGACCTCGATTAATGAACTTTTAATGTATATTGGTTTAATATTGGTTACCATTGGAACTTTTTTAGGTGCAGTATGGGCTAATATTTCTTGGGGCAGATATTGGGGATGGGATGCAAAAGAGAGTTGGGCTTTAATCACAATTTTGATTTATGCCATTGTCACTCACACCAGATTGGTTGCAAAGCTTAGAAACGATATTATCTTCTCGGCTCTTTCTGTAATTGCATCTCTATCTGTTTTAATGACCTATTTTGGAGTTAACTACTATCTTTCGGGACTTCACTCGTATGGTAATAGTGATGCACCTCCCGCAGTAGAATATATAGTTGCCTTTTATATATTTATAGTTATCCTATCCGTTGTTGCCTTTCTCAGACATAGGATAAACAACAAAGATTTGTAGAGTTTGAATTTTTGAGTTAAATTTGCATATCTGCTAAAACTATTTTATGATGAGGAGAAGTATTACAATATTATTCTTATGGTTTGCAACCTTATTATGGATTGCCACAACCATTGTACCTCATCATCACCACGACGGCATCCTTGTTTTTGGATTAAACCTTACACACATTGACTGTCACGAAGACTCCTGCTCCAATTCGGAAGAAGAGGAAAATTGTTGCAACAACAACGACTGCGAGGAGTGTCCTTTTTTAAAAGGGAATGACTCTATCATAACAAAGGGAGATGACAACAACGAGGAAAAGATAAAGGTCTCGTTTGGCGATTATTTTGATATTGATGTTTTCAAATATAGTTTTACTTATATAAACGGAGAAAAACTATTTTCTCACGACCATTCCATTAAGACTATATTTATCACAAATAAGACACAGTTAAGAGCCCCGCCTTTTGCTTAACTTCCGTTTTTTTAACTTTCTATATATATTTACAATAATCCTATTTTATAATTTTGCAATCCCTCTGTATCGGTATTGGGTACAGTGGTATTGTCGTTATAATCATTATGCTATGAGAAAATTTTATATACCAATTGCCATTGCGGCAACAGTTGCCCTATGGGGCTGTAAAGAGAGCGGACATAACCACTCTCACGAGAATGAAGGTGCAGATAACCACTCACATGTTGAGAGTCATGAACATAGTCATGACCACCACGGACATAGTCATGGACATGGAGATGGGCACAATCATCCACACGCAGTAATAGAGGATGATGAGAATGTTGTGGTTTTTACTCACAAACAATCTGAAAATGCCAACCTTAAAGTTAGAAAGATTGAGTATGCACCCTTTGCGAATATCATAAAATGTAGTGGAGATGTTATCTCCTCGCCAAGTGATGCCATCTACATTGTGGCTCCAACATCAGGTGTTATCTTATTCGGAAACCCCTTCCCTGTTGATGGTTCATATGTAAGTAAAGGTAAAGCATTGTTTTCTATATCTTCTTCTAATCTACAAGATGGAGATGTGGCTTACCGCACAAAAATTGCTTTTGAAAAAGCTAAAAAAGATTATGAACGAGCTCTATCTTTGCTTGATGACAAGATTGTCAGTGAAAAAGATTTTACTGACATTAAGGTTGAATATGAAAACGCCAAAGCTGCTTACGAGGCCATAAACGGCAATGATGGAAAGGGTTCGGTAGTCGCAGCTCCAGGAGATGGATATATCTCTCAAATAGCGGTGAATAATGGGGATTACGTTACAACAGGACAAACCATTGCCATGATAAGCCAAAACAAGAGTCTTCTTTTAAGAGCGAATATTGAACATGAAGACTTTACCCACTTACCTGAAATTGAGAGTGCAAACTTTAAACTTCCCATGGATGATAAGTTGTATAAATTGTCTGAGATGAAAGGGAAAGTTCTCTCTTACGGCAAATATATTACTCATGGAGAAAACTATATTCCTGTCACTTTTGAGTTTGAGAATAAATATAACTTGATACCCGGTAGTTACGCCAATATCTACATTTTAACAACAACTAAAGAGAATTCTTTGGCTATTCCTGAAAATGCCATCTGCGAAGAGGAGGGTCTATACTATGTATATGTTGCTCTTGACTGCGAGCATTTCCGTAAAACAGAGATTGAGATTGCAGAAAACAACGGAGAGGCTGTAAGAGTTGTAAAGGGATTGAACAGCGGAGATTTGGTTGTTATAGAGGGTGTTCATCAGCTTAAAGCAGCATCTCGCAAAAGTGTTATTCCCGAAGGACATTCACACAGCCATTAATAAATGGAAGCAGATATTATTAAAGTTCTTGAACTAAAAACAGATTCATAAAATGCTTAATAAAATTATAAAGTTTTCGTTAGACAACAGATTGGTTGTTATAATGGCTGCCGTGTTGCTTCTTTTCGGAGGCATATATACAGCCAAGAACATGGAGGTTGACGTATTCCCCGACCTCAATGCTCCAACCGTAACCGTCATGACCGAAGCTCCAGGACTTGCTCCGGAGGAGGTTGAGAGACTGGTTTCGTTCCCAATAGAGACAGCTGTTAATGGAGCAACAGGTGTTCGTCGAGTACGTTCTTCTTCGACAACAGGTTTCTCTATCGTTTGGGTTGAATTCGATTGGGATACCGATATATATTTGGCTCGTCAAATTGTTTCAGAGAAACTCTCTACTCTATCAGGCAAACTTCCCAATAGTGCAGGTACTCCACAATTAGGACCTCAAACATCTATATTGGGAGAGGTTATGATTATTGGTCTATCGTCTGATTCTATTTCGTTACTTGATATTAGAACCACTGCTGATTTCTTGATACGTCCTCGACTCCTTTCTATTGGTGGAGTGGCTCAGGTTCACGTTATTGGAGGTGATGTTAAGGAGTATCAGATTTTGTTAGACCCCAATAAGATGCGTCACTATGGTGTAAGCCTTGACGATGTTATGAGAGATGTACGAGATCTTAATGAGAATGCCGCAGGTGGTATTATTTACCAATATGGCAACGAATATATCATAAGAGGCACAATATCATCAAAGAGTGCTGAAGATATGGGCGAATGTTTGATAAAACGCACCGAAGGAGAACATATTCACCTTTACGATATTGCCGAGGTCAAAATTGGAGCTAAAGCGCCAAAATTGGGATTGGCATCACTAAGAGGGAAACCGGCCGTACTAATTACGGTTACCAAACAACCTGAAGCCGGGACAATGGAATTGACCCGAAACATTGAGCAAGTAATGGAAGATATTAAAGGGCAAATGCCCGAATCGATTGAGGTTGATACTAATATATTCCGACAATCACGATTTATTGATAGTTCAATTAGCAATATCCAAAAATCGCTCTACGAAGGAGGTATCTTTGTTATAATCATTCTCTTCTTATTCCTGATGAATGTGCGTACAACAATCATCTCTGTTATTACAATTCCATTATCTCTGCTTGTATCAATTCTTACCCTTAAACTTATGGGATTAACTATAAACACCATGAGTATAGGAGGAATGGCAATTGCCATTGGTTCGCTTGTGGATGATGCCATTGTAGATGTTGAGAATGTTTATAAACGATTGAGACAGAATAATGCAAAGGATGAGAGCAATAGATTATCGACATTGAAAGTTGTTTTTGAAGCTTCGAAAGAGGTGCGTATGCCTATTCTGAACTCAACCTTGATTATTGTAGTAAGTTTCTTACCTCTATTCTTCCTTTCGGGTATGGAAGGCAAAATGTTGGCACCCCTTGGTGTATCTTTTATTGTTGCTTTGTTTGCTTCTACTGTTATTGCTCTTACGCTTACTCCTGTAATATGTAGTTATCTGTTGGGAGGAAAGAGCAATAAAAAAGAGGAGAAAGAGCCTATTGTTTCGAGATATTTAGGCAAATGGTATAAACAAGGGTTAGAGTGGACTTTGGCTCATAAAAAAGCGATTATAATTCCTACCATTGTTCTTGTGATTGCAGCAATAGGAATATTCTTCTCTTTGGGACGAAGCTTCTTACCTCAATTCAATGAAGGCTCTTTTACTATAAATATCAGTTCGGTACCGGGCATTTCGCTTGAAGAGAGTGATAAGGTTGGTCGTTTGGCAGAAGAGATTCTTCTTACTGTTCCAGAAATTAAAACAGTGGCAAGAAAAACAGGACGCGCCGAGCTTGCCGAACACTCTTTTGGTGTTAATGCTTCAGAGATTGAGGCACCATTTGAACTTAAGGATAGAAGCAAAAAAGAGATGATTGCCGAGGTTAGAGAGAAACTTTCGGTTCTTCCCGGTGTGAACATTGAAATTGGGCAACCCATATCGCACCGCATTGATGCCATGTTGTCAGGAACAAGGGCAAACATTGCTATTAAGATTTTTGGCAAAGACCTCAAGCAAATGTATAAAATTGGAAACGACATCAAACGTTTAATTAATGATATTGATGGTATTGCCGATATAAATGTTGAGCAACAAATTGAGCGTCCTCAATTGAGAATTACTCCCAACAGAGAGTTATTGTCAGATTATGGCATCACTCTTGGCGAGTTTGGAGAGGCTATAAATATTCTATTGGCTGGAGAGGTTGTTTCGCAAGTCTATGACGGGAACAGCACCTTTGATGTTACCGTAAAACTTAACGACAACAAAAGAACTTCAATTGACGATATTAAGAGCATGCTAATCGATTCGGGAGAAGACAAAATTCCTTTACACTATGTTGCAAAAGTTGAATCTGTTATGGGTCCCAACACCATAAGCAGAGAAAATGCCGAACGAAAAATTGTTGTATCGGCAAATATGGTTGAAGGAGATTTGCTTGGCGGTGTAAACGAAATAAAGAGACGTGTAAAAGAGAATATATCTCTTCCTGAAGGATACCATATTGAATATGGTGGTCAGTTTGAAAGTGAAGCAGAGGCTTCGAAACGTTTGAGCATTATGTCTATATTCTCTATTATTGTAATATTCTTGTTATTGTATAATCAATTTAAGAACAGTGTTCAGGCTGGAGTTATTCTTTTAAACCTTCCTTTAGCACTCATAGGCGGTGTCTTTATTTTACGTTTGACAGATGGCATTGTAAGCATACCTGCAATCATTGGTTTTATATCGCTGTTTGGTATTGCAACTCGTAATGGTATGCTATTGATAAGTCGCTACAACACATTGCGCGATGAAGGAAAATGTTTGAAAGATACAATCATTGAAGGCTCAATCGATAGATTAAATCCTATAATCATGACTGCACTTACATCAATGCTTGCTCTTATTCCTTTGGCTATTGGCGGAGAGTTACCAGGAAACGAAATTCAAAGTCCTATGGCAAAAGTTATTCTTGGTGGCTTACTCTCTTCCACCCTACTGAATATGTTTGTTATTCCTGTCGTTTATATGATTATAGAGAGAAAGAAAGGAGGAAACAGTTTATGATTAAAAAATTCTATTTACTTGTTGCATTTATTTCAACATCTCTTGTCTCTTTGGCACAAACAGGCACAATAGAGAGTGTTTTGTCTGAGATTGAAGCAAATAATCTTACTCTTAAAACATTAAGAGAATCGAACAATGCACAAAAATATGCTAATAAAGAGGAGATTACATTGTCTAATCCCGAAGTTGAATTCAACTATATTTGGGGAGCTAACTCTCCTACAAGAGGTAAGGGTATTACCGTAAGTCAAGAGTTTGATTTTCAAACCATACTCGGATACAAAAGCGGAGTTGCAAACAAACAAAACCAACTTTTGGATATCGAGTATAAGAGAGAGAGAATAAATCTGTTACTCGAAGCCAAAACTCTATGCTACGACCTGATTTATCACAATGCTCTATACAAAGAGCTAAATGAGAGATTGGAGTTGGCAAAAGAGAACGTAACTCTATTTAAGAAGAGATTTGAGAATGGAGATGTCTCTATTCTGGAACTTAACAAAGCAAAGCTCGATTTGGCTTTGGCTAAAGGAGAGTTAGCCAATGTTGTGGCTGACAAACAGGATATATTATCTCAACTCTCTATTCTAAACGGAGGTAAAGATGTTGTATTAAATATTGAACAGTTTGAAGATATTGCTCCCCTACCTCTCTTTGATGTATGGTACACTGAAGCTGAAGCTTTAAATCCTGTATTGGAGTATGCAAGAAACGAAGTTGAATTATGTGAAAGAGCCATTAAACTAAATCGCTCGGCATGGGCTCCAAAACTTTCGGCAGAATACTCTCGTGAATGGGAGGATGAGAGTAAAGTTAATGGTATTACAATAGGAATGAGCATACCCCTTTGGGCAGACATTAATAAAGTTAAGTCTGCCAAAGCAAGTGCCATTGCTTCGGAAAGCAGGAAGAAAGAGGCTGAAGTTAATTTCTATTACCAGATAAAAAACGACTACGAAAAGAGTGTTATTCTGCAAAGAAGTGCTGCAGAGACAAAAGCTGCTGTTGACCAATTGTCTAATATGACCTTTTTAGGCAAAGCTCTTGAATGTGGAGAGATTACCATGCTCGATTACATAGTTGAGGTGCAGATGTATTACGATGCTCGAACAATGGCTTTAGATGCCGAAAGAGCATACTATATGAGCCTTGCAAAATTAAGCGCATATACTTTATAATATAAATTATTATATATGTAGAATAATGGCGAGGAGAATTCCCCTCGCCATATTTTTATATTACTATATAAATAAGCTATATTTGCATAACATTAATTTAATCGAAATTCTCAAATGGTTTTACCAAGCAATATTAAAGCGGTTTTATTCGACATGGATGGTGTTATTTTTGACACCGA
This sequence comes from Candidatus Caccoplasma sp., assembly GCA_045613905.1. GTDB lineage: Bacteria > Bacteroidota > Bacteroidia > Bacteroidales > G3-4614 > Caccoplasma_A. Next base: position 47,145 of record JAZLBW010000008.1, on the reverse strand, counting down.
AGATTTATATACAGATTTTTGGAAAAGAGAGTTGTTTTGCTACCTCCCCGACGATCCCGATATATTTGATAAAGTAAAAGGCTCTACCCTAAACGATATTCTTTCCAGATACTTTAAAGAGGAAGATGTCAGAGAGAAGGTTGTTGCGGCAATAGACCATTTTGAGACAACAATGCCCTTTATATATATACGCGGCTACGAAAACTATTTCAGAAGCATTAAAGAGAAAGGATATAAATGCGCCGTTGTAACAAGTTCTAATGACAAGAAGATGGCAAATGTTTTTAAGACATACCCTGCATTTAAAAGTCAATACGATACTATTATTACTGCAGATGATATTACTCTTTCAAAGCCCAACCCTCAATGTTTTCTTCTTGCTGCGGAACGTTTGGGCGTTAAACCTGAAGAGTGCGCTGTTTTTGAGGATTCAATTCATGGGCTAAATGCTGCTCGTGCCGCAGGTATGTATGTTGTTGGTGTTGCAACTTCAAACCCATACGATGTGGTTAAAGCAATGAGTGATGTAACAATCAATGATTTTAATGACTTATAGACTAATATATATATAAGTCAAACAAAAGATATAGAGACAAAAAAACGGCTGATTTAAAATCAGCCGTTTTTTATGGTTGGTTTATCTACTATTTATACTCATCCCATGACAAGATTCCCACCTCATCGATTGGTTTGTTGATAAATGCATTTATATATGCTGTTGCAAGACGTGCATTTGTCAATAAAGGTATGTTGTGGTCAATTGCAGAACGACGTATGCGGTAACCGTTAGTCAACTCACGTTTAGTGTGGTTCTTTGGTATGTTAACGACCAAGTCGATTGCGTGATTTGAAAGAAGGTCAAGGATGTTCTCGCCCTCCTCATCAGGCCAACATACAGGGTATGCTTTAACTCCGTTTGAGTTAAGGAAGACTGATGTTCCCTCTGTTGCATATATTTTGTATCCGTTCTCTGCCAAAACTTTGCAAGAATCCAACAAATCAACTTTACCACGAGCATCACCTGACGATACCAAAATAGCTTTTGATTTATCGGGCACTCTATGTCCTACAGAAATCATAGCATTCAACAATGCCTCATCAAAGTCAGCTCCAATACATCCAACCTCTCCTGTTGATGACATATCTACACCTAATACAGGGTCAGCTTTGTGCAAGCGAGCAAATGAGAATTGAGATGCTTTAATACCGATGTAGTCAATATCGAATGTTGATGTATCTGCTTTCTCAACAGGCTCGCCCAACATAATGCGAGTTGCTGTTTCGATAAAGTTGCGTTTCAATATTTTTGACACGAATGGGAAACTGCGTGAAGCACGTAGGTTACACTCAATTACCTTAACATCGTTGTTTTTAGCCAAATATTGAATATTGAAAGGTCCTGAGATATTCAACTCTTTTGCAATCTTCTTGCTTATACGTTTGATGCGACGAACTGTCTCCATGTAGATTTTTTGTGCAGGGAAGACAAGTGTTGCGTCACCAGAGTGAACTCCGGCAAACTCGATGTGCTCTGAGATTGCATACTCGATAACCTCTCCATTGCGAGCAACAGCATCGAACTCAATCTCTTTAGCATTTTGCAAGAACTCAGATACAACTACAGGGAACTCTTTTGATACTTTTGCTGCTGCACCAAGGAACTCGTACATTGAGTCATGGTCGTAGCAAACATTCATTGCAGCACCTGACAATACGTAACTTGGGCGAATCAATACAGGGAATCCAACCTCCTCAACAAATTTGTCGATATCCTCGAAACTTGTAAGCTCTTTCCAACGTGGTTGGTCGATACCAAGTGAGTCAAGCATTGCAGAGAATTTGTGACGGTTCTCAGCACGGTCAATTGAGATAGGAGATGTTCCCAATACGGGTACTTGACGACGATACAATTTCATTGCCAAGTTGTTAGGAATTTGACCTCCTACTGATACGATAACTCCACGAGGAGACTCAAGGTCGATAACGTCCAATACACGCTCGAAACTCAACTCATCGAAGTATAGTTTATCACACATATCGTAGTCTGTAGATACTGTCTCAGGGTTGTAGTTAATCATAATTGATTTGTAACCCAAGTTGCGACATGTGTTAACTGCGTTCACTGAACACCAATCGAACTCAACCGAGCTACCGATACGGTATGCTCCTGAACCCAATACCACAATGTTTTTACCGGAATTGTAATCGTAACGTATTTGGTGAGCATCTACTCCGTATGTTACGTATAGGTAGTTTGTCAACTCGGGATATTCCGAAGCAACTGTGTTGATACGACATACTTTAGGAATGATGTTCAAGCTCTTACGATACTCTCTCAAACGGATTATATCTGATTCGAATCCTGCTTCGGGATTCTCAACATAACGCACGATTTGGAAGTCGCTAAATCCTAAACGTTTTGCCTCTGCCAAAACATCGGCCGGCAACTCCTCAATGCGGTTATATTTTGACAATACCAATGTATAGTCATAGATGTTTTTCAAACGAGACAAGAACCAAGGATCAATTTTTGTCAACTCCTCAATACGCTCTACGCTATATCCCTCCTCGAATGCTTTTGCAATTGCAAATATACGAAGGTCTGTTGGATGTGATAGAGAGTAGTCTAAATCGTCAAATGCAATGTCGCGGTTTCCTACGAATCCGTGCATTCCTTGACCAATCATACGAAGACCTTTTTGGATAATCTCCTCGAAGCTCTTACCAATTGACATAATCTCTCCGACTGATTTCATTGCAGAACCAATCTCGCGGTCAACACCTGCAAATTTAGTCAAGTCCCAACGAGGAATCTTAACAATCATGTAATCTACCGAAGGTGCTACATATGCTGAGTTTGGTGTTCCCATCTCACCGATTTGGTCAAGTGAGTAACCCAAAGCCAATTTAGCGGCAACAAATGCCAAAGGATAACCAGATGCTTTTGAAGCCAATGCCGAGCTACGACTCAAACGAGCGTTAATCTCGATGATACGATAGTCGTTAGTCACTGCATTGAATGCATATTGAATGTTACACTCTCCTACGATACCTATGTGACGTACAACTTTCTTAGCAATGTCTTGCAACATTGTAATTTGTTCCTCTGAAAGTGATACGATTGGAGCTACTACGATACTCTCTCCTGTGTGGATACCAAGTGGGTCGAAGTTTTCCATTGGAACTACAGTAAAGCAGTGGTCGTTCTTATCGCGAATAACCTCAAACTCTATCTCTTTCCAACCTTTCAATGACTCCTCAACAAGAATTTGTTTTGAGTGAGCAAGTGAACTCTCGCAAAGAGTTCTGAATTCCTCTTCGTTATTACAGATTCCTGAACCCAATCCTCCAAGAGCGTATGCCGAACGTACCATTACGGGAAAACCAATACGGCGTGCAACATCAATTGCATCTTCCATTGTCTCTACCGCTTGTGATACGGGAGTTTTTGCTGAAATTTCGTCAAGTTTTTTAACGAACAAGTCGCGGTCTTCAGTAATCATGATTGCTTCAACCGATGTTCCTAAAACTTTAACGCCATATTTTTCAAGAGTTCCGTTTAGATATAGCTCTGTTCCGCAGTTCAATGCTGTTTGGCCACCAAAAGCCAAAAGAATTCCATCGGGACGCTCTTTTTGAATTACTTTCTCTACAAAGTTTGGAGTGATAGGAAGGAAATATACTTTATCTGCTACTCCCTCTGAAGTTTGTATAGTCGCGATATTGGGGTTAATCAAAACTGTCGAAATTCCCTCCTCTCGCAATGCTTTTAAGGCTTGTGATCCAGAGTAATCAAACTCGCCGGCTTGTCCAATCTTTAAGGCTCCTGAGCCAAGCAACAATACTTTTTTCATTTTCATCTCCATAGGTAAATATTTTTTCTAATGTTTATTTCTTTCGTTTGGGCAAAAAAAATACCGACACCTCGGTTAAAGAGGACGCCGGTTCACATCTGTTTCGGTTATCTGTTTACATCAACGTTAACCGACGGTCTTTTTTCACCGATTGCAAAGATAACAATAATCCATGAAAGAATCTCTATTATTTATAATCAATTTTTCAAAAAAATTACACTTTTTATTTTTTACAAAAAGTTTAGGTTCTATTTATAAGTTTTATAGCTTTAAATAGTTGATATTAGAACACTTTTTTTTACCTTTGTCGCTTTCAAAAATAAGAGATTAGGATATGCCAACATCTTTAAGATTCAGAGTTATAGAAAATGCGTTTTTAAAACGCCCCGTTGAGGTTAAACTTCCCGATGAACGACCATCGGAATATTTTGGGAAATATGTATTCAATCGTGCAAAAATGCAACAATTTTTGCCACAAGATATATACGAGAAACTTACTACCTCAATTGATAACAACACTCCTATCAATCGCGATATTGCCGATGCTGTTGCTGAAGGAATGAAGAAATGGGCAATCAGTATGGGTGCTACACACTATACACACTGGTTCCACCCTTTAACCGAAGGTACTGCCGAAAAACACGACGCCTTTGTTGAATTGGACAAAGATGGTAATATGATTGAACGTTTGAGCGGTAAGTTGCTCATTCAACAAGAGCCTGATGCTTCGAGCTTTCCCAATGGCGGTATAAGAAACACATTCGAGGCTCGCGGATATTCTGCCTGGGACCCTTCTTCTCCTGCATTTATTGTTGACGACACATTGTGTATTCCAACAGTGTTTATCGCATATACAGGAGAATCGTTGGACTACAAAGCTCCCCTTTTGAAAGCCCTTCACGCAGTTGACAAAGCTGCTGTTGAGGTATGCAAATATTTCAATCCCGAAGTAAAAAAGGTTATTGCATATTTGGGTTGGGAACAAGAGTTCTTCTTGGTTGACGAGGGATTGTATGCCGCTCGTCCCGATTTGCTTTTGACAGGACGTACCCTTATGGGACACGAAAGTTCAAAAAACCAACAACTTGACGACCACTATTTCGGAGCTATTCCCTCTCGAGTAATTGAGTTTATGAAAGAGGTTGAGGTTGAGTGTTTGAAACTTGGTATTCCTTTGAAGACTCGTCACAACGAGGCTGCTCCCAATCAGTTTGAGTTTGCTCCTATTTTTGAGGAGTGCAACCTTGCAAACGACCACAACCTGTTGATGATGGCAACTATGCGTAAAGTTGCACGAAACCATGGTTTTAGAGTATTATTGCACGAAAAACCTTTCAAAGGGGTTAATGGTTCGGGTAAACACAATAACTGGTCGCTTGGTACCGACAATGGCATTATGCTAATGTCACCAGGTAAAACCAAAAATGAGAATCTTCGCTTTATTACATTTATCGTAAACGTTATTAAAGCGGTTTATAAATACAATGGATTACTTAAAGCAAGTATATCTTCGGCGACCAATGCTCACCGTTTGGGTGCGGCAGAGGCTCCTCCTGCAATTATATCAATCTTCCTTGGCTCACATTTAACTAAAGTATTGCAACACATCGGTAGCGAGGATTTGGATAACTTGGAGGCTTCATCAAAACAAGGTATAAACTTGGATATTCCTCAAATACCTGAACTTTTGATAGACAATACCGACCGCAACAGAACATCTCCTTTCGCATTTACAGGAAACCGTTTTGAGTTCCGTGCCATTGGAGCAGAGGCTAACTGCGCTTCTGCCATGATTGCGCTTAACTCGGCGGTTGCAAAACAACTTAGCGACTTTAAACGCGATGTTGACGAGAAGATTGCAATGGGAATAGACCAACAAAATGCTATTCTTTCGGTTCTTGGAGAGTACGTTAAGGAGAGCATGGATATTTGCTTTGATGGTAACGGATATAGCGACGAATGGAAACAAGAGGCTGCTCGCCGAGGTTTGGATTGTGAAACAAGCGTTCCTTTAATTTTTGATAACTACTTAACAGATGCAACTATTGAGATGTTCTCCGAAACAGGAGTCATGACAGTAAAAGAGTTGGAGGCTCGCAACGAGGTTAAATGGGAGACTTACACTAAAAAGATTCAAATTGAGGCTCGCGTACTTGGCGACTTGGCTAAGAACCACGTTATTCCAACAGCAACAAAATATCAAAGCGAACTTATTGAGAATGCCTATAAATTAAAACTTCTGTTCCCTGCCGACAAAGCAGAAAAACTTTGCGGTAAGGAGTTGGATACAATTGAAGATATAGGCACAAGAGTTGAGGCTATCAAAACTTTTGTTGACGATATGATTGCCGCTCGTAAAGAGGCCAACAAGATTGAGGATATGCGCGAACGTGCTATTGCATACCACGATGCTGTTTCGCCATATTTCCAAAAAATCAGAGCAAACATCGACCGTTTGGAGTTGGTAGTTGACGACAAAATGTGGACACTGCCAAAGTACAGAGAGTTGTTGTTTATAAGATAGTTGTTAGTTGTCGGCTACGCCGCCCTACGGGTAGTTGTTAGTTGTTAGAGATATTAGGCTAATTAGTCTAATTGGTTATATAAGAACACGTGTCCCTACTTTTACAAAGAAAATCTCTACCGAAAAAATATCGGCAGAGATTTTCACTATTTGAGTTACTTTTAAATTCTAAAAAGGCAGAACTTTATTTACATTCCTAATTTCTAATTGGAGCGAAGCGACTAAGGGCATACCGCGCGGACAGATAGCCCGACGTAACGGAGGATGCTGTTCCAACCTACGCCGCTAGAATCGAAGCCCACGTAGTAAGCCTCGTCGCTGTAGTACGTGTAGAGCGAACTCGACCAGTAGTCGCCGAAACGGCGCGCATCGTAGAGATTGCCGAAGTTGCGAGAGCCCGCAGCAGGAAGAAATATGGTGTTACCATTCTTTTTACTTGTTACTTTATAGCCGTCTACTCCGTTTTGTGTTGTCCATGTCCAAGTGCAGTTTGTGGTATTCATTAATTCATCACATTCGGCTTTTGTTGGCATGCGCCATTTGCCACCCCAATTTACTCGAGCCGCATCGTCTGTGAGTTCAAGGGTGGTTTTATTATCTACTGTGCCATACCATGATTTTGTACAGTATTTAGTCACTATTTTAGATCCATATTTGGAGGTATTCCAGTCATAATAATCTTTTGGTTGAGTCTCGCCCCATGCAAAGTAATCGCCATACTCCTCGGGTGATGTTGCTCCCACATTGCAGGTTGCCCATTTTACCGATAAGCCGAGATCTACATAACCTTTACCTTCTTCTGTGCCTGTGGGTTTATAAGACTCAAAATTTGCTTTATATTCTATATTGCTTGTTACGGTTACAGTGTATGTTGGCTGTGTAGATACTTCCTCTCCGTTTACTGTCCAATTGACAAAGAAGTAATCTTCTTCAGGTGTGGCGGTGAGTGTTACTTGTCCGTTATGTGCTAATTGCGTTTTATCCACTTTGGCGGTTCCGCCTTCGCCTGAGATTACACTTACTTTTTTGTCATTTGAGCATGAAGTAAACATTAGTGCAAACAGTACGACAAGCATACTTATGATGCTTAAATAATTCTTTAAGTGTTTCATATTGGTTTTTATTTTATGTTTTAATATTTTTATTTAGGTAAAGACAAATGTAGTTGTTTTTGTTTGTTTAACAATTTTTTTAGTTAAAAAAAGATAACTAAGATGAGTAAAAATTCATTTCTAATTGTGGCGTAGCCACGAACTAATTTCTAATTATCTAATAACTCTCTTAACTTTACCCGAGGATGTTTCTACAAAGTTTGGCATAAACTTAATTTGCTTTGGTGATTTATGTTTTGGCAGAGCCTCTTTGAGTTGCATCAAGAGGCTTTGTTGTTTTTCTTGGCTCCACTCCTCACCTTCTATTACAAGGGTGCAGATTTCGCCCCAAATGGTATCGGGAGTGCCAATTACATAAAATCGTTCTTTAAGGTATGGGGCAATTAGTTTTTCAATTTCCTCAGGGAATATTTTTACTCCACCTGAATTTATTACATTATCAAATCGTCCTCGCCATATAAAGTGGGTTGAATCGAGCAAATCGACCATATCGTTTGTTACCACCTCTTTTATCGATAGGTGTGGAACATCTATTTTAAGACAGCCTCTTTCGTCTTGCGAGAAGGTTACTCCGGGTAGTGCAAAGTAACTATTCTCTGCCCCTACTTTACGAAGTGCTACATGCGAAAGGGTTTCGGTCATGCCATAAGTTGCATAGGCATTGAGTGATGTTTCTGCTATTCGTTTTTCGGTTATGCTGTCAAGTGGCGCACCGCCTATTATCATATTCTCTATTTTTGATAGTTGAGAAAGCGAAGCTGTATCGTTTAATATATTTACCACTTGTGATGGCACCATTGCCGATAGTGTTATATTGCTTTGCAATGGGAAATTAAGAGGGTTTGAAGAGGGTGTCTGTTCAATCATCTCGGCTCCTGCCTCCAACCAACGAACTATCATCATTTTGCCTGCTATATAGTTTGGAGATAGCGACAAAAGAAATGTTGAGTTTTTATCGATATTAAAGAAACGGTTGGTCATCTGTGCCGATGCTCGCATATCGCTTTTAAGGAGTTGTATGGTTTTAGGCACACCTGTTGAGCCTGATGTTTGTGCAGTCATATATTGGTTGCCATCAAACCAATCAGATACAAATTTTGCGAACTCAGGAGTTACCTCATCTTTTAGTTCTGCAAGTGTTGTTACTCTTTTTCCGTTTATCTTAAACTCCATTTTTGATTTGGCGAGTGATATAGTTTCTCGCCCTCTATAAATAGCGGTGATGGTATATTGTTTGTATAGAGCTGACCTGTTCCCAAGCCTTGTGGCATTGTTATTGGTTTTGCAGATACCCATTGTGCTATGGCATTCAGCCCAACGTTTGACTCTAATGCCGATGTTGCCCACCAGCCTATACCGCGCTCCTCGGCAAGGGTTATCCACTCATCAGATGATGCAAAGCCTCCTACCAAAGATGGTTTTAGTATTATATATTGAGGTTTTATAATGTTCAACAACTCCTCTTTTGCCTCTCTTTCAACAACTCCAATCAACTCCTCATCCAATGCTATTGGTATTGGCGATAAGTTGCAAATCTCTGCCATTGCTTTGTAGTTACCCTGCTTTATGGGTTGCTCTATTGAGTGAATACCAAAGCGAGATAGTTGCTCCAATTTTTGCATGGCATTATCGTGGGAGAATGCTCCGTTTGCATCTAATCGCAACTCCAATATATCTTGCGGAAAACGATTGCGAATTGAGGTTATCAGCTCCAACTCTGATTCAAAATCTATACCGCCTATTTTTAGTTTCAAGCAGTTAAATCCTTGTGAGAGTTTTTGAGATATTCTCTCTGCCATCTCCTCTTTGTTACCCATCCAAATGAGTCCGTTTATGCGTATTCCCTCCTCGCCTCGAGTAAAGGGAGTATCGCAAAGCATACATCTGCCTCCGCTTTTAAAATCTGCCATGGCTGTTTCAATGCCAAAGAGAATTGAACTCCATTTTTTTAGTTCCGAGAAGTTAAGAGAGTCAATATTCTCGCATACCTCTTTAAGTTTTACCTCATAATCGGGAGAGTCTTCGGCACTCAATCCGCGGAAAAGAGATGCCTCTCCCAATCCATAAAGTGTGGGGTTCTCATCATCCCACACCTTTATGAAATAGGTCTCTTTTTTAAGCAATGTGTTACGCGAAGTTATTGCAGCTTGCTTAAATATAAGGTCGTATCTTTTATACTCCGCCTTCATTATGGAAATTTAGGGAATTTCTTGAAGTCGGGATCGCGTTTTTCAAGGAATGCTTTTTTACCCTCTTGTGCCTCTTCCATTAAGTAGAACATCATGGTTGCATCTCCTGCAAACTCCATAAGCCCATGTTGTCCGTCAAGTTCGGCATTAAGTGCGCGTTTAATCATGCGTATTGCCATGGGCGAACGTTGTAGTATTGTTTCGCACCATTCTACTGTTTCGTCTTCCAAACGTTCGAATGGCACCACTTTATTTACCAATCCCATATCCTCTGCCTCTTTGGCGGTGTATTGACGACACAAGAACCATATCTCGCGAGCTTTCTTTTGTCCTACGCTGCGAGCAAGGTATGACGAACCAAAACCTCCGTCAAAGCTTCCTACTTTAGGTCCTGTTTGTCCGAAGCGTGCATTCTCCGATGCTATTGTCAAGTCGCAAACCACGTGAAGAACATGTCCTCCACCAATTGCATAACCATTAACCATTGCTATAACAGGTTTTGGTAGTGAACGAATTGCTTTATGCAAATCCAATACATTCAAACGTGGTACTCCATCTTTTCCGATATAACCACCCAATCCTTTTACATTTTGGTCTCCTCCCGAACAGAATGCTTTGTCTCCAGCTCCCGTAAGAATAACGACTCCAATATCGGCACGTTGACGGCAGATTGAGATTGCATCCAACATTTCGTCATTGGTTTGTGGACGGAAAGCGTTATATACTTTGGGGCGATTGATGGTAATTTTTGCAATTGAATTGTAGTACTCGAATTTTATATCCTCGTACTCCTTGATTGTTGTCCATTCGCGTGTTTGCATATCTTCTATGATTTAAAATAGTTTCGTAATATTATATCGTTTTGAGTTCGTGGCGTTACCACCTCCATTATTGCTCGGTTTTGCGATGCGTAAAATTCAGGCAACATACTCTTTAATTCCTCTTCGCTTGTTGCCGAATAGAAATCGAATGAATAGGTTTCAGCAAGTTGTTTTACCTTTACATCGGTTACGCACTCAAAATAGCGTTCCAATTCGGGCAGTGCAGCTGTTCCCGGTAAGAAACGGAATATTCCTCCTCCACCATTTTTCATTACTATGATTTTCAAATTCGATGGTATATCTGCGATTGAAAGTGCATTTGAATCGTATTGAAATCCCATGTCGCCTGTTATCAATAACACCATATTTTTTGTACCAAATGCCGCTCCTATGGCTGTTGATGTTGAACCATCTATTCCGCTCACTCCTCGGTTTGACGTAGATTTTAAACAGCTGTAATTATCAAACAACTGTGCATAACGGATTGGTGTTCCGTTTGAGAGTTGGAGATATGCATCAGCAGGTATTGATGGCAATATCAGTGAGAATGCTTTCATATCGCTCCACCCTACAGATGCCACATATTCTCTTTTTTTAGTGACTGCTGCTTGTGCCAAATCGTGCCACATTTTGTTATATGCAGAGTCGTTTGGCAAAACCCTATCTGCTATTAAACTAAACAGTGATGAAGCTGGCATATCTATCTGACAAGTCAGGGCTGAAAATGTATCTATCTGCCAACTGCACTCGCTGATATGTATATGCTCTTTGGGCTTATATGTTCGCAAGAGCGTTTTTATCATCTTTGATACAAGCGATCCTCCGAATGTCATCAATAATTCGGGGGCGGCATCGGCTCGGTTATCTTCGGTAATTTGTGTAAGTGTTCTATCGATTGTTGTGATTGCTCCCTCTACATTAATGTTTGATATTGTTTCAGTAAGCAATACCACCTGTGGCAACTCAACCAAATTTGCCAAAGCTTTATCAAGTTCGGCATCAGGTTCGGCAAATGATGCCAATAGCATCACCTTCTTATATTTAGAGAGTTTATCGATTAACTCTTGTTGCTCATCTCTGCTTATTGTCTTTTGCAATGGAGTTTGCTCGGACAACTCTATATTTAGAGATTCAACAGGAGACAATCCTGCAAGTGGTTCTCTTAATGGCACGTTTATGTGAATAGGTCCGAAATCGGGAGTTAAGGCTTTAGTAAGAGCCTCATCAACCAATTGAATAGTTGTACTCTCATCGGGTTCAGAGATTATCTCTGTTGGCAAAGTACACGAGTGTTTTATATAGTTTGCATAGACATTGTTTTGCCTAATGGTTTGACTATCGTTTTGGTCAATTACCTCTGGTTCTCTGTCGGCTGTTATAACAATCAAAGGTATGTTTCTGTAATATGCCTCTGCTATGGCAGGAGCATAATTGAGTACTGCTGTTCCAGAAGTACACACCAATGCTACAGGTTTTCCTATTTGAGCCGATAAGCCCAATGCTACAAAAGCTGCGCTACGCTCATCTATTACAACCTGCGAAGTAAAGTGGTTATCGCGAGCCACTCCTATTACGATAGGAGTATTACGCGAGCCGGGAGAGATTACGAAGTTCTCTACTCCACGTTGCTTCAATATATCTAAAAGTATTCTGACCTGTCTTTTATCCGTTGTCATTTGAAATCTTTTATGGTTTTGAGCAGGGTTTGTGCCTTATGCTCGGTTTCATTCCACTCCAAGTCAACTTGCGATTGAGAGGTCAATCCTCCTCCCACGTATAGTTGAACTCTGTTTGGAAATATCTCCATACTTCGCAAATTTACAAATAAACTGAATGTGTTGTTCTCTTCTACCCCACCTAAATATCCCGAATAATACCTTCGAGGGCGTTTTTCTACTTCTTTTATGGCAATCATGGCCTCACTAAGGGGCATTCCTGCCACAGCAGGGGTTGGGTGAAGAAGATTTAGAAGTTGTTGTGACGTGTTATTATCGACTCCGCTTGCCGATATTATATTGCAGAGATGTTCAACTGGTCCTGCCGTTTTTACAAAACGGGGAGAGATGTTTATATTTAACCCTACACTGTTAAACTTATCTGTTATATACTCTGCCACTATTTGTTGTTCTCGCTCCTCTTTGAGGGTAAAATAGCGTGTTTCGTCAACTCTTCGCGTTGCAGCCAAAGCCATTGTTGTTACTGTGTTTCCGTCATATTCCAATAGTTTCTCAGGGGTTGCTCCAATCCATGTCGAAATCTCAGGAACAGAGAATATATAGACATATGCTTGAGGATAGCTTTCACACAATGAGGAAAACCACTCTGCGACTCTATTTCGAGCATCAACCTCAACGCCTATGGTACGCGATAAAACTGCTTTTTGATATTTTCCCTCGTTCATATCAGAAATGAGTTTTTTTGCCGATTCCTGATATTGAGCAAACTCTATCTCGATATTCTCCGTTGGATACTCTATCTCGCGTTTTTCTACGTTAAGAGGGAAATTATTTAGTGTGTATTCTTGTTTTATGAATAGTTGGGGAGTTTGTTTGGTTACGATAAATGGATATACCACAAAGCCCTTTTCTCCCACCTTTTGAGGCATTAGAGGAGATAACTGCATACCAAACTCAACATCTTCATTTGGCTTGCGAAAGGCGTAGAATGGCAGATTATTCTCCATTGCCACCCTTATTGCCTCCTCTATTTTTATTTGCCTTGTCATGGCATTTTATTCAACCGAACCGAATAGTTCGTAGTTTGAAGATGAGTTTATCTTTACTGTGTAGAATTCTCCTACTTGAAGGGTTTTATCTTTTGACATCAAAACCTCGGGATCTACCTCGGGAGAGTCGAATTGAGTACGACCAATGTAGTAATCAGGTTCCTCTCTGTCAACTATCACCTTCATCTCTGCCCCCTCTTTTGCAGCATTTATCTCAGCAGAAATTTCAGCTTGCAGAGCCATTAGCCTATCCAAACGGCTTTGCTTAACATCTTCAGGAATGTCGTCGGTATAGTTCTCGGCAGAGTATGTTCCCTCCTCCTCAGAGTAGGTAAATGCCCCCATACGTTCAAATTTGGCAAACTTAACAAACTCCATAAGTTCGGCGAAATCCTCTTCGGTCTCTCCCGGGAAACCAACCATAAGGGTTGTTCTTAAGTGTATGCCCGGGACTTCGCGACGAATGCGCTCGATAAGTTCATAAGTTTGCTCTTTGGTTACATTACGATGCATACGACTCAACATATTGTTGCTTACATGTTGCAATGCAATATCGAGGTATTTGCACACCTTTTCGTTTTGAGCCATAACAGGCAACAAATCGTATGGGAAGTGCGCAGGGTATGCATAGTGTAGTCTTATCCACTCAATACCCTCTATCTTTGATAACTCCTCAACAAGTTTAGGGAGTTGGTATGATTTGTATATATCTAATCCGTAGTAGGTAAGATCTTGTGCTATAAGTTGCAACTCCTTCACTCCCATTTGGGCAAGGCCTCGTGCTTCGTCAAGCAAATCTTCAATTGGACGAGATTTGTATTTCCCTGTAATGATAGGTATTGCACAATATGCACATGTACGATTGCAGCCCTCTGATATTTTCAAATAGGCATAATGCGATGGTGTTGTAAGTTCGCGACTGTTGGCAAGAGCTTCGTTATACTCACCACCAACCTCTTTAACGATGTTCTCCCAATCGAATTTACCGAAGAACCCATCGACCTCGGGTATCTCCTCAATAAGTTCGGGAGCGTAGCGTTGAGAAAGACATCCCATTACATAGAGACGTTTTATCTTTCTCGCCTTTTTGGCTTGACAAAAGTTTAGAATCATATTTATTGATTCCTCTTTTGCATCACCAATAAAACCGCATGTGTTTATAATAACCACCTCTCCTTTTACATTGTCTGAGTCGTGATACACATCGTATCCAATCTCTTTGAACTGTTTAATCAGCTTCTCCGAATCAACAAGATTCTTTGAACAACCAAGTGTTATTATGTCAATGCGATTTTTTTGCATAGAATTGTACTATTTTTCGCTAAATAGAGAATCAACAAATTCTTTACGGTTGAAGGGTTGCAAGTCTTCAATACCCTCGCCTAATCCGATGTACTTTACAGGTATTTTGAATTGATCTGAAATTCCAATTACAACACCACCTTTTGCAGTTCCGTCCAATTTTGTCACAGCAAGAGCGTTAATCTCTGTTGCTGCCATAAATTGTTTTGCTTGCTCAAAGGCGTTTTGTCCTGTTGAGCCATCCAATACAAGTAGAATCTCATCGGGAGCTCCGGGAACAACTTTATCCATTACTCTGCGAATTTTTGATAGCTCATTCATTAAACCGACTTTGTTGTGAAGACGACCTGCTGTGTCGATTATTACAACATCAGCATCGTTTGCCTTCGCAGATGATAATGTATCAAAAGCTACCGATGCAGGATCGCTTCCCATTTGTTGTTTAACAACAGGAACTCCTACTCGCTCGCCCCAGATATCCAATTGCTCAACTGCTGCGGCACGGAATGTATCGGCAGCTCCAAGATAAACTTTCTTTCCGCTTTTCTTGAATTGGTATGCCAACTTACCAATGGTTGTTGTTTTTCCTACACCATTTACTCCCACAACCATAATTACGTATGGATGACGATCGGATGGCACATCAAATCCATTTCCGTCTGTTGTTGAATTTTCGGTCAAAAGAGAGACTATCTCTTCACGCAAAATTCCTTGCAACTCCGACGATGAAAGATATTTATCTCTCGCAACACGTTTTTGAATACGCTCAATGATACGCAGTGTTGTCTCAATACCTACGTCAGAGGTTATCAGAACCTCCTCCAAATCATCAAGCAAATCATCATCAACCGTGCTTCGTCCTGCAACTATATGTGCAAGTTTAGAAAAGACTCCTGTTTTTGTCTTTTCCAAGCCTTTATCCAATGTCTCTTTCTCTTTTTTAGAAAAGAAATCAAAAAATCCCATACGTTTGTTGTATTTATGACAAAAGGCTGTCGGGGTGTTTAGCACCACAACAGCCTTTCTATTTTATTTTAGATAACTTATTTTGCAAGTTTCTCGTTTACTTTCTCGTTTGGTACCATCTCCTCTTCGAAGATATATGCACCTGTTTTAGGAGACTTTACCATTTTGATTACTTTTGAGTAGGTACGTCCCTCACCTTTTTGCAATGATGCGACTGTTTTCTTTGCCATATCTTAATTATTTTATCTCTTTATGAACTGTTACACGTTTTAAGATAGGATTGTATTTTTTAAGTTCCAACCTCTCGGTGGTATTCTTACGGTTCTTTGTAGTAATGTAACGTGAAGTACCGGGCATACCGCTTTCTTTATGCTCTGTACACTCAAGTATTACTTGAACTCTGTTACCTTTAGCTTTCTTTGCCATATCTGTTTCTCACTTTTTAAAATTAAATAAAACCTTTTTGGGCAGCTTGTTTCAACGCTGCATCAAGACCAATTTTGTTGATTAGACGAAGGCCTGCAGCAGATACGTTTAGATCAATCCAACAATCTTGCTCAACCCAGTAAAACTTCTTTGTAAACAAGTTGACATTGAATCTTCTCTTTGTACGTCTTTTAGAGTGAGATACGTTATTGCCAACCAACGCTTGCTTTCCGGTAATTTGACAAATTTTTGACATCTTATTATACTGTTTTTATATTAATTTCAACACCTATTCAAAACAGAGTGCAAAATAAGTAAATTTTATTCACTTCTCCAAATTTTAACACAGCAAATTGCAAGACAGTCTAAATTTTGCCTGCAAATTGGTAGAAATCAAAGTGTTTTGTAAGCATCATTCAAACACTTCGATGAATAAAATATTGATTTTTTTACCCTCTGAACTATATTCGGATATTGTTTTCGACTGCAAAGATACAACTTTTTGTCGTAATAATATAATTTTTA
Source organism: Candidatus Caccoplasma sp. (assembly GCA_045613905.1). GTDB lineage: Bacteria > Bacteroidota > Bacteroidia > Bacteroidales > G3-4614 > Caccoplasma_A. The sequence continues at coordinate 30,701 of JAZLBW010000008.1, read as the reverse complement.
GAGATATTTATTCTGTTAAAATTAAGGAATAATTATTAGGAAACAAGCATTCACTCAATGAATATGCATTACCAGCGAATAATGTCTATTGATTCATTAGAGTAATAAAAAAGCCCTCCTTTAAGAGAGGGCTTGAAAGAATAAGATTATGAGATAACATTACTCTACTTTATAACTTTAATAACCTCGTTGTTTACCTTTAGAATAAGTACACCCTTAATGGTCGAAGGTAATGTAATTTGAGTAGAAGATGCTCCATTGGTATTTGCTGAGGTTATGACTCTACCCATTGAATCATAAATAGCAACGGAAGTTATATCTTCATCACTCTCAATATACAATACTCCATTTGAAACATAGCCCTTAACTTTTTCATCTTTAACAAAAGCATCCTCTACTCCTAACTGAGTATTTAAGTCGACACCTTCTACAAAATCAAATGATTGAATTTGCAATCCCATAGAAGAAACATATTCCTTACCACCATATTCATACGTATATTTTTCAACCTCATACATTGTCGCTTTTAATGATGAAGTACCAGACCTTGATGGTAAAAAACCTTCAGAATCAACAAAAGTAGCATCTTCAAAATCCCAATAAGCAAACAATGAAGAATCATTTAACAATGGTTGTTGCATACTCTCATTAACTTCTTCTTCCGATAGCACTCTTTCATATATTTGAACTTTATCAATATATGCATTCAGTGGAGACCTATATTGAGCAAAACCTCCTATCATTAATATCATATCATCATAAAAACAATCAGTATAATACGCTGATGTATTATTTTCATATACAAGATCCGCATTTACATAAGCCTTTACATCTCGACCTTTCTCCTGACTATAATCTAACACAAAAGTAAAGTAATACCACTTAGATTCCTCAAAATCATACCTAACAAAAGGTAAAGCCCAATAGGGATTACTATAGACATTATCAACAGCAACCGTAAGACCTTCATCATTTTTATTAAAGCGACCAGGACCTATATTTGACCACAGCCACCCATACTCAAGATCATTAAAACCTCCATTTAGGACATCCCTCACATTAAACAGAGTTGTTCCTTCCTCTCCATGATTAAACTCTTTAATATTTACCCAAAATGAGAGAGTCAATATTGGATGTTCGCCAAACCCGGCATTTTTCAATGGTATGGCAAAAGCATATTCGTTAAGGTCAATTACTTGATTTTGTGGCAGAGGAGCCATAGAATACGTTTGATTATTCGCACTTATAGTCATAATAGACATTGCCACAACAAATGACATAAGGAGTAGTCTTAATCTTTTCATAATCATTCTATTTTTACGTTAGTACTATCATCTTTTGCAACAAATTTAACATAAAAGTTTAGTTTTACCCCCCCCCGAATGTTAACAATTGTTAATAATACAAAAATGCTCGTTTTTACCTTTTTTAGCATCAATAATTTGTCAATGCAGTGTTTACATTCATCATATATTTTTCGATTGTCGAAGACTTTAATATTGCCTTTTTCTCCTTTTTTAGCATATCGGGAAGGAGGTATTCCCAATAGGGTTTCATTTTGCTTAGGAATTGGGTATTTCCAAGCAGACGGGGAGAGAGTTCTTCATACATTTTATCGTACATAGAGCGAATGAGGACTGCTTTCTCTCGGTTTGTAAACTCTCTATTCTCTTTATACTCCACGCCCAATGCAGGATTGGCAAGCAAACCTCTTCCCAACATCACTCCCTCTATGTTTGGGAAACGCGTTTCCATTTGTTTTATATCTGAAAGAGTCAATATATCTCCATTATATATGACAGAATGTTTACACTCGTTATAAAATTCGGCGAACGCCTCTACATCAACACTCTTTTTATACTGTTCAACTCCTAATCGTGGGTGCATCGTCACACTAAACAACGGAGCATCATTCAGTATTGGCATCAACTCTCGCCACTCATCTTTACTCTCCCACCCCAATCGCATTTTTACAGAAAAAGCAATATCGTTGTTTTTAGAGACCTCTCGCATAAGAGCCGAAACCATATCAGGGTATGGCAATATTCCTGCCCCTCGCTTACGTTTTGCCTGAAGAATGAATGAGCAACCCATATTTATATCAACTCTATTATAACCCTCCGCTCTTATAAGTTGCAAAAGGGGTTGCATCTCTTCGGGTGAAGATGCTATTACTTGTGGCACAAGAGATGAGACTGTATTGTTTTTACGTTCTACATCACGAATATCTTTTGAACGTATCTCGTTACGCTCGTATCGTAAAAATGGTGTGTAGTAGGTATCTACTCCACCAAATACCGAAGAGTGCAGGTTACGCCATACCGCTTCGGTATATCCTTGTAGGGGTGCTGAATATATTTTCATAGTGGCAAAGATAGGTTATTTTTGAATATTTAGTAACTTTGTAGAAACAACTTCTTACTTGAAATGGAAATTTTAAAAGAGTTATATAAAGCAAAAACAGGCTCATTCCCTCAATCTATCATAAAACTATCGGGTGATGGGTCGAACAGGTGCTATTACAGATTATCATCCGAAGATATTTCATATATTGGTGTTGCCGGTGTTTCAAAAGAGGAGAACTCTGCTTTTATCACTATTGCAAACACGTTTAATGAGTGTGGCATTAATGCCCCCAAAATTATTGAGACGAGCAAAGATTTGATGCACTACATTCAAGAGGATTTGGGCGATGATACTCTTTTTGTCACCCTCAAAGAGAGCAGAGAGTGTGGTGTTTTCAGTGAAGAAGATAGCGAAAAACTATGTCGAGTGATGGGGTTGCTTGCCGACATTCAGTTTAAGGTTGGCGAAAAGTTGAATTTTAATGTTTGCTACCCTATTGCCGAGTTTGACAAAACCTCTGTGCTTTGGGATTTAAACTACTTTAAGTATTGTTTCTTAAAAGGTGTTGGATTTGAAATTGACGAGCCTCGTTTGGAGGTGGAGTTCAACCGCCTTTGTGACTTTTTATTAGAGGGAAACGACAATACATTCTTATATAGAGATTTTCAATCGCGCAACGTTATGTGGCACAACAATATGCCATATTTTATAGATTTTCAAGGAGGCAGACGCGGTCCTATATATTATGATGTTGCTTCGTTTGTTGGACAAACTCGCGCTAAATATAGCGAAGATATATGCCAAAAGATGATTGATGCCTATTTGGACTCTCTCTCTAAATATAAAAATATTGACAAGGAGAGTTTTATTGAGCGTCTAAACATATTCAGAGTTTTTCGTTTGTTACAAACTTTGGGAACTTATGGATACCGAGGTTTATTTGAGCACAAAAAAGCCTTTATCGACCCTATTCCTTTAACCCTCGCTCAACTTTACAATTTATTAGAAAATTGCAATATTGAACTACCATACCTAAAGTGCACGATTAAAGAGATTAAGGAGTTGCCCCGATTTAAAAGCAACGATTACAAAGGGCTGATTGTTGATGTTATGAGTTTCTCATTCCACAGAGGTATTCCCGACGACTATTCAGGCAACGGTGGAGGTTTTGTTTTTGATTGCAGAGCTATTCACAACCCAGGCAGATATGCAGAATATAAAAAGCTTAATGGAACCGACGAGCCTGTTATTGAATTTTTGGAACGCGAGAGCAACATTGCCGAATTTTTGGATAGTGCGTACTATATGGTTGACCACATGGTTGACACATATATGAAACGAGGTTTTACCCATATTCAAATTTCCTGTGGCTGCACAGGCGGGCAACATCGTTCGGTTTATAGTGCCGAGCATATTGCAAAACATATTGCCGAGAAATTTGGCGTCAGGATTAATGTTAAACATATTATGTTGAACCGCTCATATACCATAAAAGAGAGATGAATGCAATTATATTAGCGGCAGGACTTGGTACGCGTTTACGCCCTCTTACCGACAACACTCCAAAGGCTTTGGTTGAGGTTGGCGATAAAACCATGCTTGAACACCAAATTTTGAAACTTAAAAAGGCTGGATTCAAAAACATTGTTATAAACATTCACTATTTTGGCGAGCTGATTATTGAGTTCTTAAAAGAGAACAATAATTTTGGATTGAACATTAAAATTTCTGACGAAAGAGATTTGCTTTTAAATACAGGTGGTGGTATTGCCAAAGCAGGGAAAATGTTTGATAACGACTCCCCTATTCTTGTTCACAACGTGGATATTTTTACAAACTTAGATTTAAGCAAGGTTTATAACGAGGGCATGAAATATGATGTTATGCTTGTTACCGAAAAACCTCGTTCTTATAGAGTTTTGTATTTTAATAACAATGTTTTGTGTGGTTGGAGAAACAAAGCTACAGACGAGACTATTTTAACCTCTCAGGAGTACTCCATAAACCCTGACGATGAACGTGCTTTTATGGGAATACATGTTTTGAACCCCAGAACAATAAATTTAATGAACAACTACAAAGAGGAATTCCCTCTTATACCATTCTATTTGAATGCTTCTAAAAACAGGGAGTTGAATATTGGTGAACTATTCTGCGGTAGCGACACTGTAAGAATTGATGCTGGCAAGCCTGAAGTTTTGGAGGAGTGCAAAGAGATTATTGAAAGATTCTATTTGTAATATTATAGATATTATAAAATGAAAAGCGAGGTAAGTTTTAATACTTTACCTCGCTTCTCCGCTTATTACACGTTATATTATAAAACAACCTTTACTACTTCGTTATTTGCTTTAACAACATAGACTCCTTTAGGGAGATTGCCAACATCAAACTCATTGTCTGCTGTTATGGTTTGAGTTAATATAACAGCTCCTTTTAGATTATATACTGTTATCTGGATTGGCTCTGATACTTCGCTTACAACTAGTTCTCCTCCTCTTACAAATACATTGGTTCTTTCTTCTTTACCACTCTCCTCAATGCCTGTGAAATCGACCTCAATAAAGTTTGTAAACTGATTCCATTCGGCAGCTTGTTTATACAAAGACAATGAACCCTGTGGAATATATACAGGAATATCTCTTTTTGCCCATGTAAAATTGCCATAATCTGCAACAGGTGGTTGAGGATTATATGAGATTATTTGTTGTATATTTTTTGATAGGGTGAATGCATTAGGTTCTAAAGTTTCAACTGAAGATCCAATCTCAAGATAAGTAAGAGAATCACATAACGTAAATGCTCCGTATCCTATCCTTTTTGTTGAGTATGGTATTGCTACTGATTTCAATTTAGTATTATAAAATGCATACATTTCTATTGACTCTGTTGCCTTTGGTATATTTACATCGATCAACGCAGAACAATTTTGGAATATTCTTTCAGGTATTACAGTTAATCCTTCAGATAATTTTACCGTTTTCAATGACGTACAATAATAAAATAAACTTTCACCTAATGTTTTTATAGAATTTGGCATTTCTATACTCTCTAATGATGAACACTTATAGAAGCAATATTCTCCCATTTCAGTTATTCCATCGTGCAACTTTAATGTTTTCAGGTTTTGACATTCAGCGAAGGCTTCTTTCTGAAGTTTTGTAATACCTTCAGGAAATTCTATAGTTTTTAATTTATTACAGTTCTGAAATGCTGATGCTCCAACCTCTCCGTTCAATTTTGATATTGTAACATTTTCCAATGCTCCACATCCGGCAAATATTGCAGATGGCAGTGATATGCTTAGATTTATATCAACATCTGTTAACAATGGACATTGTACAAATGTATAACCTCCTATCTCCTTTATATTCTCCCCAAGTGATATACTTTTTAATGAAGAGGCAGCAAATGCATATTCACTTATGGTATCTAAAGAGGCTGGTAATACAACAGTATCTATTGCCGAACATTTGTAAAAAGCTCTACTTGATATTTTTTTAACGCCTTCAGGTATTTCCAAATTGGTTACTAATTGATTATTCAAATAGATTTTTTTGGTATATGATAGAGGATTGCTTTGATCGTTTCCGATTTGCATATTGCACCACTGTGCTAAATCTTTTATATATACTTTTTGTAATTGATTGACATTTGCAAATGCAGAATTCAACATTTTTTTAACACCTAATCCTATATGTAACTCACTCAATGAGTCACAGTTTGCAAATACATTCTCTGCAATCTCTGTGAGAGAATCTCCTATTACAACGGTTTTTAAGCTTTTGCAATAGTTAAATGTTTTATACCCAATTGATGTAACACTATTGGGGATAATAAGCTCAGATATTTTAGTACAATCTTTAAAGGCTGATTCTCCAATTTTTTCCAACGTACTTGGTAACTCTACTCCTTTCAAATTAGAACAACCTAAAAATGCAGATGAGCCAATCTTTGTCAATCCTTCATTAAATGCAAATTCACTTAATGAAGAACAATATGCAAAAGCGGAACTTGCCACCTCTGTTATTGTTGATGGCACATATATCTGTTTTAAAGATGTACAACTATTAAACAAATCTGTTGCAAATCGAGTAATGTTCCCTGTAAAATTAACAGATTCGAGCATTGAACATCCGTGAAAGGCTCCATCTCCAAAAGATTCTACCTCTCCAAAAGTTAAAGTTTGTAGTGATGTACAGCCTTTAAAAGAACCCTCTCCTACTACTTTTAGTGATGCTGGTATTATTACATTTTTTAATGCTTTGCAATTTGCAAATGCACTTGCCTCTATTGTAGATACAGAATCGGGGATAATAATTGTCTCCAATGAATTACATACAGAAAACATCCCTTCAGAAATTGTTTTAATAGAGTTACTTAAAACAACCTCATTTAATGAAGAACATTGATTAAATACTCGTGCTCCTATGTTTGTTACATTTTCAGGGATGTTTATAGCTTTCAATAATGACATATTGGAAAATGCTTTGCTAACTATATACTTCACTGACGTAGGAATTATTACATTTTCAATCGAATCGCAATCGGCAAAAGATGATGACCCTATTCTGGTTATGGTATTAGGCATATTTACCTCCTTTAATAGATCATTGTCTCTAAATGCATCTGATGAAATTTCTATTACAGCATATTCTGTTCCCTGATAAGTAACCTTCTCGGGAATATTTATTACGCCTTCATATGAAGCATAGGCGTTATAACCACGGCAAGTTACACCTACAGTTTTATCAATGGAAGATGTGAGTATTTTATAGTAAATCCATTTTCCATCACTATTTTTAACCGCAAAGTCATGTGCATTTGCAATACCAGCAAAGAAGATTATCATAGATATAAAAATCTTGATTTTTAGGAAGTAAGAGTGTTTCATATCAAATCTATTTTAGAGGTTAATAATATTTTTACAACAAGTAAAGTAGTTTATACTCTCATTCGCAAATTTATAAAATATTTTCAATTTTGCAACCTTTTTTTACCCCCCCCGTTAATTTTTGTTAAAACTATGCAAAACAGATGATTATTAAGCAACTAAGAAATAAAAAAATAGCTAGAGTTGTTACAAAAACTAACTCTAACTACTTTATGATTATACAATTATAGTTATGTTACCCTTTTATGAATTTTATCATATTAAACAGTGCCAAATCGATAAATCTCTCTACATTTCGCGCTCTGCTTGCCGATGGTATTGTCACCAACAACGAATGAGTTTTTCCTTCGCAATAGAGACCTATGGCTATTGTTCCAACAGGTTTTTGTTTACTGCCTCCCGTTGGTCCTGCTATTCCGGAAGTTGCAATTGCACAATCGGTTTTCATCTTTTCTGCTACTCCTTTTGCCATCTGCTCCACGACTTGTGTGCTTACCACCCCATACTCTTTTATAGTCTCCTCTTCTACTGAAAGCAGATTAATTTTTATACTGTTGTCATATGCTACTACCGACCCCATAAAGTTTGCAGATGCTCCCGATATGGAGGTTATCTTTGATGCAAGACCTCCTCCTGTGCAACTTTCGGCTGTTGATATGGTGTAATTTCTCTTTTGCAACTCTTTTAAAAGTATCTCTTCGAGTGTTGCATCGTCGTAGCTTATGATATTATCTTTTAGCAACTCATCCAATTTACGTGTTGCCTCATACATATCGCAATAGAGGGCTTCGCTATCTGTTCCTCGTGCTGTAAGTCGCAACCTTATTATGTTTGGTTTTGGTAAGTATGCCAGCTTTATTGTTGATGGCAACGAGGCTTCATATTCGGTAAGATAGATTGCTAATTTTGACTCTGTAAAGCCTGTTACTATTCGGGTTGAGTGGAATATTTGGTCTGAAATTGCGCTTCGCTCGAACATTGGCAAGACAGAATCATCAATGAGTTTCTGCAACTCATATGGCACTCCCGGCAACGATATTAGGATTTTGCCTTCTCGCTTGAACATCATTCCCGGTGCTGTTCCTACGACATTGGGCAAAACTTTACAACAGTCAGGAACCATTGCCTGAGAACGTGTCAGATGGTTCATCTCTTTTCCCATCCTTGCAAAGAGTGCATCGTTATTATCCTGAGTGGCTTGTGAAAAGACCATTTTTCCACCAAATATTTTACATAGAGTGATTTTTGTGATATCGTCATTGGTGGGACCCAATCCTCCTGTTACAATTACCGCATCTGCCCTATGCATAGACTCCTCTACTGCAGAGACTATCTCCTCCTCTCGGTCTCGAATAGCAGTGGTTCGCATCACCTCTACTCCAACCGGATTAAGTTTACGAGCAATATATCCCGAGTTGGTATCGGTAACCTGACCTATTAACAATTCATCTCCTATGACTATTATTTCGCACGTCATCTCTAATCTTTTTTTATGGCGTTTATTCGTTGCAACAAGGTTGGATGCGAATAGTAAAACTTAACATACAACTTGTCGGGTGTTAGATTACTCAACGATTTAACAGATATTTTCTTTAGTGCAGATATTAAATCATCACCCAATCCATACTTTGCCGCAAAGTTATCTGCTTCGTATTCTGCCTTTCGCGAAATACTATGCATAAATAATCCTGTTAGCAAATCTATTGGAGTGTATAGTATTCCGAATGCTATTATTGAAACCGCAAACGCAGGTTGCACCAATCCCATTGCTTCTGCCATTGTATTGCTTGTTAGGGTAAGCGACAATATATACAACTGAACAAGCATTGCAAATCCTGCTATTATGAAATTTTTAAGTGTATGACGTTTTTTATAGTGTCCTATTTCGTGAGCCAGCACTGCAACTATCTCTTGTGTTGTCAACTCTTCTATAAGTGTATCATATAGGACTATTCTCTTCTTTTTTCCCATACCCGAAAAATATGCATTGGCTTTGGTTGTGCGTTTTGAACCATCTATTACATAGATATTGGTTATCTCAAAGCCTGCATTCTCTGCAAATTTTTCTATTTCATCTCGTAGCTCGCCCTCTTGCAATGGTGTTTGCTTATTGAACAATGGTACTATTATTTGAGAATAGAAGAGATTCATTAATAGCGACACCGATATTGAAACCAAAAATGCCGCCCACCAAAAGTTTGTTTCCAAAAGGGTATATAACCAAACTATCAACGACAGCAATCCTCCGCCTAATATGGCTGCAATCATTATTGATTTGAGTTTATCGGCTATAAATGTTTTGGGAGTTGTTTTATTAAATCCAAAACGCTCCTCTATTACGAATGTATCATAAACTTCAAACGGCAACATCAATATTCCATACGAAAGAAACAATACTCCAAAAAAGAGAAGTGTTACTCCTATTGTATTGGTGGTTATTGTTAGACAATAGTTATATACCCCACCAAACATTTGTGTTGATAGAAGTACTGTCATCAATATTGTGGTAAATGTCGATGTTATCAGAGAAAAGCGGTTATTTGTTCTGAAATAACTTTGTTGCTTGGCATACTTCTCGGCATCGTATAGCCCCCCCAATTGCGGCGGCATTTGAGGTGTTGCGGCTTTTCTGTTACGGTATGACAACCACTCCGACAGCAGATACTCTGCCATCACAATTGCCACTATTATAATTAAAAGTGTTGTACTGCTCATAGGACTATATCTCTACTCGTGAAAATGATGGTGCATCTATATCACAAAACTCTCCATCGAGGTATTTGTAATATCCTGTTATGGCAACCATTGCTGCGTTATCGGTTGTATATGAAAATTTTGGCAAATGTATTTTCCATCCATACTTCTCGGCATGTTGCATAAATGCTCCTCTTACTGCAGAGTTTGCTGATACTCCTCCTGCAACAGCTACCTCTTTTATTCCTGTTTGCTTAACAGCTTTGCGAAGTTTGTCCATCAATATCTCCACTATGGTATATTGCAACGATGCTGCCAAATCGTACTTGTTTTTTTCAACAAAATCAGAATCTTTTGCCAATTCATCACGCAATAGATATAGAAACGATGTTTTTAATCCACTGAAACTGTAATTAAGCTCGGGTATATGAGGTTTGTTGAACGTGAACTTTTTAGGATCACCCTCCTTTGCCATTTTATCGATTATTGGTCCTCCAGGATAACCCAATCCCATTACTTTTGCACATTTATCGAATGCTTCGCCTGCAGCATCGTCTATTGTTTGACCTATAACCTCCATTTTGTTATATGCCTCAACCTTTATTATTTGTGAGTTTCCTCCCGACACCAACAGACATAAGAATGGATATTTGGGTGCTGTATCTTGGTCGGGCTCATCTTTTATAAAGTGAGCCAAAACATGGGCTTGCAGGTGGTTTACGTCAACGAGGGGAATGGATTGTGACAATGAAAATCCTTTTGCAAAAGAGTTTCCAACCAATAGAGACCCCATTAATCCGGGTCCTCGGGTAAATGCTACAGCAGATATATCCTCTTTTTTTAATCCACTGCGTTTTATAGCCTCAGAAACCACTGGTACTATATTTTGTTGATGCGCCCTTGATGCCAACTCGGGAACTACTCCTCCAAACGATTCGTGAACTGCCTGACTTGCTATAACATTTGACAACAATACTCCATCGCGAATTACTGCAGCAGAAGTGTCGTCACAAGATGATTCTATGCCTAATATTGTTATACTCATGTCTAATATTTAAAATATGCCTACAAATTTACGCATTTAAGGGAAATTATTGCTTATATTTTAATTGAAAATCTTAAATTTGTGTTTTAATAGCAAATTATTTTTTTGTGAAGTTTCTTTCATATATACGCAGATTTTTTATTTGGACTCTACTCCTATTTGTAGCAGTCTATTATTTGGCGTATATTTTACTGAGTATCAATGTTATTCAAAGCAATATTGCTCAATTTGCAGAAAAGCATGTCTCCTCTTTCTTAGAGACTGATGTTAATATCGAAAAAATCAGAATATCGCCTTTTAATAAAGCTTCATTGGTTGACGTTGTAATATATGACCAAAAGAGTGATACTCTGTTTTACGCCAATAAGGTAAATGCTTCAATTAAATTATATGACCTTATTGACAAAAAAATAACATTAAACTCTGTTACTCTTTACGATTTTTGCATTAATACCGACAAAGAAGATATTGGCGATGACATTAATGCAAAATTTTTGATAGATAAGATTAAGCCTAAACAAAACAGAGAGAGGGCTATTCCTAAAATTTCTGTCAACACCTTGCTATTACAGAACGGAACTTTCAGATATGATATCTTAAACGCGCCACATAAAGGGGAAAATATTTTTGACAAAAATCACATCTCGGTTAACGACATTCTTTTAAATGCTTCGGTAAAAGGATTCACCACAGACTCCATAAACGTAAACTTAAGGACGCTTAGATTGACCGAAAAATCGGGATTCAAAATAAAAGATATCACTTTTAAACTTATAGGAAACGAGGAAAGCATAAAACTTAAGAACTTTTCGTTGCTATCGAAACAGAGTAAGATTTTTATCAAAGAGAATAAAATCACTATGCCCGAGGGTATGGGGTTAAGTGATTTTATGGATATGGCAGAATTTGATTGCGGAATTGATAATGGTTCTATTGTTATGTCAGATTTTGCACCCTTTATTCCTATTCTAAAGGATTTTAATACGCCAGCTACCATTAATTGCAAAATAACAGGTACTGCCAACCATCTTATATTGGATACTTTAGGCATTAACTATGACAATGGTGGCTTGATGGCTTCGGGTTATGGTTCAATTGATAATATCTTCCCTGACCCTAAGAATGCATTCTTGTTCGGAGATATGAGTAATTTATCCATTACTTCGAAATCTGTTGTAAAGATATTGAATGATGTTGGTATAAATTTAAAAGATTATTCTCTTATCCATAACATAGGGAAACTCTCGTTTAATGGAGAAATTTCGGGCTTTGTCTCTAAACTTGTCACATACGGAAAAATCAAAAGCAATATAGGAAATATCAGTGCCGATGTATCGTTGGAGAGCGATAATGGATTTAAATTCAACGGAGGTATTAAAAGTAACAACTTGAAGATAGACAAGCTCATTCCCGACAAGGGGCTCGGAGATGTTGCTTTTGACTTGAAACTTGACGGCAAACATTCGAAGTTGCAGAACAAAGGCAAAGTTAAAGGAGAGATTGCTCTTTTTGAGTACAACGATTATAAATATAATAACATTGCCATTGATGCTTGGTATAACAATAAAGAGTATAATGGTTCGCTTTCGTTAAATGATTCAAATATTGTTCTAAACTTAAATGGAATGATGAATCTGGGAGCAAAACGAAAAGAGTTTGCTCTAAACATTAAAGGAGATAGTATAAGGTTAAACGAAATCAATTTGACAAAAAAATATGAAGGTTCGGTTTTGAGCTTTGACATTGATGCCAACTTCAAAGGAGATAGAATTGATAATGCTGATGGTATTGCCGAAATAAAAAGTTTATCATTCAAGAACAATGGCGAGGAGTTCTCAATGCAAGGTGCTTACATTGAGGCAAACAATTCAAATGCTCCCCAATATATTGCTCTCAATTCCGATATTATTGCCGGAAATATCATTGGCGACTATAAATTCAGTTCTCTAAAGAATAGTTTGCTTGGTGTAATGTCGGAGGTTATGCCTTCGTTTATTGACAAAGTTTTAGCATTTGAGAATCATAATAGTTTTGAATTTGAATTTTCTATTCCCGACACAGAAAATCTGACCAAAACATTTGAACTCCCGTTTATGTTTAACAACACCAGCTACATTAACGGATACTACAATGACTCTATCGGAAGATTTAGTGTCATAACTGATATTCCTGCCTTTTCGATGGGTAAAATATTTTTAGGAAATAGTAATATCAGCGTTGAAAAGTTTGGTCCCGCAGTTCAGGCAGGTATAAGAACTACTCATATTACTCCAAAAGGTATTGGTACAGAATGGAATATTGAAGCTATCGCTCTAAACGATAGTTGTAGTCTGAATATTGATTGGAGCAACACAAAAAACAAAAAGGTGTTCAGTGGAGATTTTTCGACCACATCGCATTTTATTTCAAGTAAAGACGGAAAACTCATAGACATGATTATAAACCCCTCTTACTTTATCATCAGCGACAGTATTTGGGATATTTCTCATTCAAACATACACGCACAGGGCAAGGAGATTACAATTCACGACTTTGATATTAATCATAACGGACAATTTTTGAAAATAGATGGAGATATAAGCCCTGACACGGATAAGAACCTAAATATAAGTCTTAAAGAGATTGATCTCTCGTTTATCTTTGATGTACTAAACCGTAGAAACATTGTATTTGGAGGTAAAGCAACAGGAGATATAAATATAAGCAATATTTATAGTGGAGGTATGCCCATTATGAAAACAAACGGATTGTCTGTTAAAGATTTTTCGTATAACCACAGCATATTTGGAGATTTAAATGTGGAGAGCAAATGGGATGATACAGAAAAGGCAATATGCTTTGATGGAGATGTTTCGCAGCCAAACATTAAGACTTCAAAGGTTATCGGAAAGATTATGCCAACAAGGGATTCTCTATATTTCTATATTGATGCTCATAAATTAAGTGTTGACTTTTTACAACCCTTTACCGAAAAAATAATGTCGGGGGTAACAGGAAAAGCCACAGGTGTAGTTGAATTCTTTGGTAGGTTCAAAGCTCTCAATGTTGTTTCCAATGCATATGCCGAAAACTTCAGTTTTGGCATTGATTACCTGAATACGAGGTTCTCTGTTTCAGACAGTGTTAAATTAGACAAGAATGGTGTTTGGTTAAACAACGTTACTGTAAGAGATAGCGAGGGACATACAGGTAAAGTCAACATGGCACTGAGATATAAGAACTTTAAAAATATGACATACGACATTTCAATGTCCGATATGTCAAACTTCTTGGTTTTCAATGTTACCGAAAAGATGAATCCTGTATATTATGGTACGGTTTATGGCACAGGTAGTGGTAGAATTTGGGGTGATGCGGAAAATACAACAATAGATGTAAACATGATTACGAACCCCAACTCCAACTTTACATTCGTACTTCGTGACGAAGAGGATGCGGGAGATTACGGATTCATTACATTTGTTGACAAAGATGCTGTTATAATTAAAGATGTTGAGGTTGTAACCGAACGTCCTTGGGAGAGATATAGCAATATTAAATTACCTGAAAAAAAACACAAACTTGCCATTAATTTACAAATTGATGCGACTCGAGATGCCATGATGCGAATGGTTATAGACCCAAATACAAACGACCAAATCAAAGCTTGGGGCGAAGGAGGTGTACGAGTTGCTTTTGAGACAGGTCAGCCCCTGAAAATTTTTGGTAGTTATACCGCAGAAAAAGGTAGTTATAGTTTGAACCTACAAGACCTTATCTCAAAAGATTTTGTTGTTGACAACGGTAGTACCATTACTTTTACCGGCGACCCCATGAAGGCCGATTTGAACATTAATGCTCACTATAATGTTCAAGCAAACCTATTAGACCTCGACGAAAGTTTTGCTCACGAAAACGAGCTTAACCGAACCACAGTGCCTGTTCATACCACTTTGAATTTGACCGGTAATCTGCAAAAACCTGAATTTACTTTTGATTTGAAGTTCCCTACTCTTTCTCAAAATATATACCGACGAGTTAAAACAATTATAAACTCTGAGGATATGATGAACCGCCAGGTTATATATCTTCTTGCGTTGAATAAATTCTACACTCCGGAATATATGAGCGTTAGTGAAAGACACAATAACGAATTGGCAGCTGTTGCCTCTTCTGCCCTATCGTCACAGTTAAATAATATTTTGGGACAGATAAGCGACAAATTTAACATAGGTACAAATTTCAGAAGCGAGAAAGGTGATTTTACAGACTTGGAGTTTGATGTTGTACTTACTTCTCAACTTCTAAATAACCGCCTTATATTTAACGGGAACCTCGGATACCGCGATAAATCGGTTAGCAACAGCAGCTTTATCGGAGACTTTGATTTGGAATATTTGATTAATAAATCCGGCACATTCCGTCTTAAAGCCTATAACCACTACAACGATAAGAACTACTATATTAAATCGGCATTGACAACTCAAGGCGTAGGACTTATGTTCAAAAAAGATTTCAATAAAACATCTGAGATATTCAAACGTAATCCCGAAGATGTTGCATACGAAAAAGCACAACGCGACAAACGTAAAAAACGCAGAGAAGAGCGTAAAAACAAGAATAACGACAATCCTACTGTGGAGTCTGAAAATAGGGAATAGTATATTTACGCATAACAAAGAGAGACGGATGTTTGATATTATCATACCTCCGTCTCTCTTTTATTGTTTTGTCAACTATGATACTATTTCAATGCATCAATATTTTGTTGATTATCCAATGTTTTTCCTTCTGCTGTGTACATAAATTTTATACGAGCGTCATAGGCTTTTTCAATTTTACCTCTAACCATCTTCATTGTACTGTTAATCATTTGATTTTGCTCAGTAAATGGCTCAGCCAATACAGCGAAACAAGATGGCAACCAACGCTCGGGAAATTGTCCTTCAAACTCTCCGCCTTTTTTGAATTTGTTTACTGCTTTCTCAATTCTGCGAAGTGCTGCAATACGTCCCTCCTCAGTGTCTAATGTTAAACCATCTTCCGCCAAACGACGTTTTAATTGTTCTTTATTTGGTACTATCAAAGCTGTTGTATATACGCTCTGATTGTTATACAACATTACTTGATCAATGTATGGAGAGTGTTCCACCAAAGACTCCTCGATTCCTTCAGGGCTATATTTCTCTCCGTCGCTTGATATCAATAGACTTTTGAAACGGCCTTTTACATAAAGCAAGCCCTCTTTTGTCATGTATCCAAGGTCTCCTGTGTATAAGTATCCGTCACGAACGGTTTCGGCTGTTGATTCAGGATTTTTCCAATATCCAGCCATTACGTTCTCACCTTTTACAACAATCTCTCCCATTTCGCCAATAGGCAACTCTTTTCCTTCGCTATCGCAAATTTTCAACTCAATAGGTTTTACTAATTTTCCTGATGAACCAAAACGATATAGTTCGGGACCGTTAGAAGATATTACAGGTGTTGCTTCTGATAATCCGTAACCTTGGAACATTGGAATTCCTACTCCTACATAGAATTTTTGCAAATCCTTATCAAGTAGCGCACCTCCTCCAATAAAGAATCTTAGATTACCTCCAAAGTTCTCACGTACTTTTGAGAATATTATCTTGTCAAACAAAGCTACAAGTGGTTTTAGCAAATATCTTAAACCTTTATTGTCAAGATTGCTATCTCCATAATAGATTTGTGTTGTCTTCATTCCATATTTGAAGAGTTTCCATGTTAATTTACCCTTCGCTCTGATTCCTTGCTCTATGTTCTTTTTAAATGTTTTCGCCAAGGCTGGAACACTTAATATGAAGTGGGGTTTTACCTCGCGAATATTCAAAGGTATGTTCTTCAATGTCTCCAAAGGATTACGTCCAACTTGTACGGTTGCCACAGTTGCTCCTCTTGACATCATTATATAAAATCCAACC
The DNA here is from genome assembly GCA_045613905.1 of Candidatus Caccoplasma sp. Lineage (GTDB taxonomy): Bacteria > Bacteroidota > Bacteroidia > Bacteroidales > G3-4614 > Caccoplasma_A. The sequence continues at coordinate 13,798 of JAZLBW010000008.1, read as the reverse complement.
ACATGAGCAAAGCAGTGGTCAAGTGGCAATATAATCAACGTTCTCCAAGTTTCGTCAATACCAACCAATGTCAACGATTGCTCTACATTTGCTGTGTAGTTTCTGTGTGTTAAAACTACTCCTTTGGGATCGGCTGTTGTTCCGCTGGTATAGGTTATTGTTGCGTAATCATCGTTTACAATTGAGTTTGCCACCTCTTTAAACTCCTCAAGTGTGTGAGTTGACAAATATTTGTCTCCCATCTCCAACACCTCTTGCAACGCAATCTCTTTTGATTGATAACTCTCTTGTGCGTCAAAAACAATTACTTTTTCTACTGCAGGAAGTTGGTCGATTATCAGACGAATCTTTTTTAACTGATTGCCCGATACCATTATATATTTTACATCGCCATGAATCAAACGGAACAAAAGGTCGTTGCTCTCCTCCAATTTAATTGACAAAGGAACGTTTATTGCTCCTGCATAGAACATTGCCAACTCTCCGATTATCCACATATTGCGTCCTTCGCTCAACAATGCCATTGTATCGCCTTTTTTAACGCCCAATGCTTGTAATCCTGCTCCCAAACGATACACTTGATCTTTTACCTCAGCATATGTTGTGGGGGTAAACTCTTTTCCCGTTTTTTCTAACAAAAATGTATTGTTTGAGTACTTATTTACCGATTCCTCAAACAAATCTACCAATGTTTTCTTTATCATAATTCTATATAAATATCAAAGGGAGGTGTTTAGCTCCTCCCTCCTATTATCTTAATATGTTTTTGTACTATATACAAATCTTATGTCTATATTCTTAGTATCAATTTGCGCAAACTTTGGCGCTTGCAAATATGGATATACTGCAGTTACCGTTCCTTCTGAATCTGTTGAAATTCCCACCGGCACAAGTATCATTTGTGAATCTACTGCATATGCATCATCCTCTCCGTTATTTGGATTGTTCTTTATTATGTTTGTGATATATGCCTGTATGTTACCAAAATCATATGTGCGTGTTGCAGAACTGTATGTAGCCAAAAAGAAGTTTGTTTTATCGGGCAACATTTTGTCATAGAAGAATATGTCGGGAGTAACATACTTCAATTTGTTGTCAACATAAATATTTCCGTCGGCACGCATCAATAACAGATATGGTGGTGGTGTTATCTCATACTCGTTATTCGCTGTAAAATATACAGGAAGTTTCAATGTAACAGCATTTAGCAACCCCATAACTCCGGGTTTCTCAACTGTGGTTTTAAACTTCTTTATTATATCGTTAACAGGCAATGTAATTCTTGCATTGTAACCTAATGGAGTTGTCAATATAGGTTTTGAAGCATCGGCTATTGCTGTAACCTCATCAGCCCACTCGACACTCATGTGGTTTACTGATTCCACCTCGTTTGTTGAGACAAATATTGATGTGGTCTTCTTTATCTCTTTTTTTACTCCATCCACTTCTGCTACATTTCCATAAACATTATACACATAACTTCTGTGATATATATCAACTGACGTTGTATAAACCCTTATTATGGCACCACCTCCGTAATTATGAGTTATATATATTCCCGGAAGATAGTCAACCAACTCTTTATCAGATGGGTATTGTGTAAAACTTTTGTATAGTTTAAAGAAATCTTCAGCCCACTCTTTTGAGGTTAAACCATTTCTTGAAATAGGTAGGATTACAGTTACTGTATCTGCTGTCACATTGGTTGGTGTTGATGTAAACACCTTTTCTCCCAATTTTATTTTATAATCACAAAAATCATCGGGATTCAAATTGGTATAAACCACGTCGCCACTTACAGAACTTAATGTTTTGTTCATTTGGTATGCGGCTACCTGCATTGGTGCTCTATCATCTCCTGTTGTTTGGTTTACCAGAAACTTGATTGTTATTGCCATAGAGTCCAACATTCCGGGTTTTACCAATGTTGTATCAAAGGCAGCAATATATCTCAGCTCGGTTAAATAATCACTCTTTATCTCTCCGAATTTTGGAATTTTTATATCTCCCAACATGTGATATTGCGCTCTGTTCACAGCATAATTAACCAAAGTGGAATATAAAGAATCCGATTCCGCTGTGTAGCACAGCGATGAATCGGAATGTATCTCTATGTCTGTATAACCATCCTCTAAAGATGAACCTATCTCCTCATTATTCTCGTGACATGATGCCACAAAAACAGAAATAGCTAACAGAAACAGATATAATATTTTTTTCATAAATTACTATTTAGAGAGAATTTGGTCGTACAATTCGCTGTACGCTTCTATCATATCTTCTTTATTGTATGGTAGATATATTTTGTTCATGTTCTTTGCATACTCTCCTATTGATGCGTCAGAGTTTTCTGATGCCGAAGCAACTGCATCGGAATACGCAACAGCCAATTTCAATACCTCGCTGTGATTAAATTCTGTGTTTGAATCAATTCCCAACTCCGAGACATCTATTCCGTCCATCGACAATTTCTCTACCAATTTACTGCTCCAAGGAGTTGTAAACTCGTTGGCATAATCTGAATATACGATTTTTGTGTCGCGATATATTGGATCGTCGCCGTAATTTTTCTTTAAATATAATGGCATCAATGCGGTCAAACTTCCATGACAGTGTATTACATCAGGAACCCAACCCATTTTTCTGACTGTTTCGATAACCCCTCTTGCCATGAATATTGCACGCTCGTCGTTATCGTCATACTCTACGCCTTTTTCGTCTGCCATTACTCCACGTTGTAAGAAGTAATCTTCATTTACCAAAAAGAACACCTGAATACGGGTTGATGGCATTGAAGCCACTTTTATTATCAATGGATGATCTGTGTCATCGATTATGATATTTACACCTGATAATCGTTGAACTTCGTGTAATTGGTTTCTTCTTTCGTTAACAACCCCATAACGAGGCATAAAAGTACGAGGTTCGCAACCCTTTTCTTGCAATTTCAATAATAAATTACGAGTCTGATCTGACATTTCAGATGAGGGTAAATAGGGATATATTTCTTGTGCTACTATTAGTACTCTTTTTTTCTCCATTATGCTGTTTTATTTTATAATTTAGCGATTTATTATTCCGACTGCAAAGATAATACTTTTTTTTTGCGAAATCACCAAATTTATAGACGTTTTATTTCTAAATTTGTTTAAAAACCCATTTCTTTTTAACAACAGGATGTAAATTTTGTTTTTATTGAGATTTTTTACATCCATACAGATAATATTTTGGCACATAAATTATTTTTAATGTTTTTATTTGCTTAATTTTGCATAGTTTTTTAATAATGGATGCAATGAGAGTTATTGCTAAAATAGACGAGCTTAAAAAAGCTATAGCTGAATATAAAAATAGTGGCAAAAGTGTAGGTCTTGTTCCAACCATGGGCGCACTACACGACGGACATATTTCGTTGGTAAAAAGATGTATAAACGAGAACGAATGTTGTGTTGTTTCCATCTTTGTAAACCCAACTCAATTTAACGACAAAAACGACCTTAAACACTACCCCAGGACTCCCAAAGAGGATTGTGAGTTGTTGGAGAGTGTTGGTTGCACAATAGTATTTGCACCCAAAGTGGAAGAGATGTATCCCGAAGAGGATACTCGCATATTTAATTTGGGTAGCGTAGCAGAGGTTATGGAGGGTAAATTCCGCCCGGGACACTTCAACGGTGTTGCTCAAATTGTAAGCAAGTTGTTTTATGCCGTAGAACCCGACAAAGCCTATTTCGGAGAAAAGGACTTTCAACAAATTGCCATCATCAGAGCAATGGAGAGAGAGATAAATACAGGTGTTGAAATCATCGATGTTCCCATTGTCAGAGAAAGCGATGGTTTGGCCATGAGTAGTCGCAACAGACGATTAACCGAGAGTCAAAGAAAAAACGCCCCCAAAATATGGGAAACTCTTTCTAAAAGTTATACCTTTGCACAAAATCACACTGTTGAGGAGACTATAAATTTTGTTGTTGACACTTTGAATACTGTTCCTGAATTCAAAGTTGAGTACTACGAAATTGTTGATGCAGATACTCTACAACCAATAAGAGATTGGAATAGCGCCAAAAGAGCTGTTGGTTGCATTGCCACTTTCTGCGGAGAGATTAGACTTATTGATAATATTACTTATAGCGTAAAATAATAAAAAGGATGTTGGTAGAAATTCTTAAATCTAAAATACATAGAGCTACCGTAACTGAGGCTAACTTAAACTATATCGGTAGCATTACCATTGACGAAGCTTTAATGAACGCTGCAGGAATTATGGAGAACGAACGCGTTCATATTGTAAACAATAATAATGGCGCGAGATTTTCGACATACGTTATTAAAGGAGAAAAAAATTCGGGTGTTGTTTGCCTTAACGGTGCTGCTGCACGTCTTGTTCAACCAGGCGATGTAGTCATTATAATGGCTTATGCAATGATGAACCAAGAAGAGGCTTTGGAATTTAAACCAAAAGTTGTATTCCCCGAGGCAAAAACAAACAAAATTTAGTAGTCGAAATACTAATAAACAGATATACAGAAAGGGGCAAAACCCTTTTTGTCATTTATAAATATCAAGTAATTATAATTTAATAGTTTAATATATGTTTGAAAATTTAAGTGAACGCTTAGAGAGATCTTTTAAAATATTAAAAGGAGAAGGTAAAATTACCGAAATAAACGTAGCGGAAACTTTGAAGGATGTTCGCAAAGCCCTTTTGGATGCTGACGTAAACTTTAAAGTTGCCAAACAATTTACCGACAAGGTTAAAGAGAAGGCTTTAGGTATGAACGTACTTACAGCCGTTAAGCCAGGTCAACTTATGGTTAAGTTGGTTCATGACGAACTTGCCGAGCTAATGGGAGGAACTGCTGCAGACTTTAACGTTTCGGGTAATCCTGCAATTATTCTTATGGCAGGATTGCAAGGTTCAGGTAAAACCACATTCTCTGGCAAACTTGCCAATATGCTTAAAACCAAAAAGAGCAAACGTCCCCTATTGGTTGCATGCGACGTTTATCGTCCTGCCGCAATCGAGCAACTAAAGGTTTTAGGAGAGCAAATTGGCGTTCCTGTATATTTTGAAGAGGATAGCAAAAATCCGGTTGCCATTGCACAAAACGCAATTGCTCAAGCAAAACGCAACGGAAACGACATAGTAATTGTGGATACAGCAGGTCGTTTGGCTGTTGACGAGGAGATGATGAACGAGATTGAAGCTGTTAAAAATGGCATCAACCCAAATGAAATTTTGTTCGTTGTTGACTCAATGACAGGTCAAGATGCCGTTAACACTGCAAAAGAGTTTAACGAGAGACTCGACTTCTCAGGTGTTGTTCTTACCAAACTTGACGGTGACACTCGCGGTGGTGCCGCTCTTTCTATCAGAACTGTTGTAAACAAACCTATCAAGTTTGTTGGTACAGGCGAAAAGATGGAGGCCTTGGATGTATTCCACCCAGAACGTATGGCAGACCGTATTTTGGGAATGGGTGATATTGTATCGTTTGTTGAGAGAGCTCAAGAACAATACGATGAAGAAGAGGCTCGCAAACTTCAAAAGAAGATTGCTAAAAACCAATTCGATTTCAATGACTTCCTTGCCCAAATACAACAAATCAAAAAAATGGGTAACCTTAAAGAGCTTGCTTCAATGATTCCCGGTGTAGGCAAGGCTCTTAAAGATGTCGATATCAAAGACGACGCATTCAAAAGCATTGAGGCCATGATTGGTTCTATGACTCCAAAAGAGAGAAGCAATCCTGACTTGATAAATAGTAGCCGTCGTCAAAGAATTGCTAAAGGTAGCGGCGTCCCCCTTCAAGAGGTTAACCGAGTTTTAAAGCAATTTGAGACTACTCGCAAAATGATGCACAAAATCAGTAAAAACCCTATGCAGGCAATGCGTAACATTAAAAGAAGATAATTATGCAACTTATAGATGGTAAGGCTGTTGCAGCCGAAATTAAAAAAGAGATAGCTAAAGAGGTTGAAGAGATTGTTAAGGCAGGTGGTAAAACTCCCCACCTTGCCGCAATTCTTGTTGGACACGACGGTGGTAGCGAAACCTACGTTGCTCATAAAGTTAAAGCTTGCGGAGAGTGCGGTTTCAAATCTACTCTTATCCGTTTTGAAGACGACATTACAGAGGAGCAACTTCTTCAAGAGGTTGAGCGTTTAAATAACGACGACGATGTGGATGGATTTATTGTTCAACTTCCATTGCCAAAACACATTTCAGAGCAACGCGTAATTGAGGCTATCGACTATCGTAAAGATGTTGACGGATTCCACCCAATAAACGTTGGTAGAATGTCAATCGGCCTACCTTGCTTCGTTTCTGCAACTCCTGCAGGTATCATGGAACTATTGAAACGATACAATATAAACACTCAAGGTAAAAGTTGCGTTGTATTGGGACGCAGCAACATCGTAGGTAAACCTGTTGCTACTCTTATGATGCAAAAAGGCAACCCCGGAAATGCCACAGTAACTGTTTGCCACAGCCGTTCGGAAAACTTGAAAGAGATTTGCAAAAATGCAGATATTATAATCGCGGCTCTTGGTTCTCCTGAGTTTGTTACTGCCGACATGGTTAAAGATGGCGCTGTGATTGTTGATGTTGGTACAACTCGTGTTCCTTCTGACAAAACAAAAACAGGCTTCAAACTTACCGGTGACGTTAAATTTGATGAGGTTGCAGAGAAATGTTCTTACATCACTCCTGTACCCGGAGGTGTTGGTCCAATGACAATTGTATCGCTTATGCGCAACACTCTTCTTGCAGGTAAAAAATGTATATACTAATATCTTGATATATATTTTAGGTAAGTTTATATGAGTTTACCCTACTCGTTATAGATTTTTAACATTTGACCGCAATTTATTGCCAATCAATTATTTACTCTCTCAAACCACCTAATCTCCACAGATTTTAGGTGGTTTTTGGCACTTTGTAAAAAAGTCACCAAAGTTACTCATACCAACCCCCAAAATGGTTGGCTTATGAAAGATATAAACTTTGGAGCATTTGAATCGCTTTATGACTTCTACACAGCATTCCCAAATGAGGAAACATGTATCGCTTATCTTGAAAAGGTCTTATGGCCCAATGGCGTTGTATCACCTTATGATGTAAGTTCCAAGGTGTACAAGCGTGGCGATGGTTATTACCGCTGTAAAAATACTGGTAAGAATTTCAATGTCCGTATCGGAACAATCTTTGAGAATACCAAGATTCCTTTGCGTAAATGGTTCCTTGCGATGTATTTCGTGGCTAATCATAAGAAAGGTATATCAGCCACCCAACTTTCTTCGGATATAGGTGTTACTTTAAAAACTGCGTGGTTTCTTCTCCAGAAAGTACGCAGAACATTGCATCGTGGAGTACATAGAATCAAACTTGACGGTGAAGTTGAATTAGATGAAACTTTCGTTGGTGGCAAGAATAAGAATCGTCACGCAAATAAGAAAGCAAAGAAATGCCAAGGCAGAGCATTCGTTGATAAAGTTCCTGTAATCGGTATGCTTGAGCGTGGCGGAAATGTGGTTTGCAAGGTTGTAAACGACACTTCTGTTCGTTCTCTTACACCGCCCATACTTAGGACTGTGAAACGCAGTGCCACTCTCTATACTGATGAATGGTGCGGATATGATAAAGTACGCAGAATGTATCATACGGAAATGGTTGACCACGGAAAAGGTCTATATGTGAATGGCAATGCCTATACTAATAGCATTGAAGGATTTTGGGGCAATTACTGCAAGCGTCCAATCAATGGTATTTATAATCGTGTCAGCCGCAAATACTTACAAAGATACTTTGATGAGTTTTGCGTACGCTATAACCACCGCAAAGTTTCTAATGCTCAGAGGTTTGAATTTATGATGTCAAACTCTAATATTCGTATAACTCAAAAGCAAATTGCTGCATAATGAAGACAAAGAAAGATAAGCATTATATTCCGATTCTTGACCAACCAATAGAAGAATTGAAAAAGCCTATTGGGGAGAAAGTGGATTTTAATGCTGTAATGAAAAAAGCCTTGTCCTATAATGTGAAAAAGAAAGGTGGCAAGAAATAAAGCAAGTATTATAATGTAGAAAAGCAAAAAGTATATCACAGGCGGTGATTTAGATGCGTGTTTTCTTTATGATGACTCCATAAGTCCACCCTTTATTGGAGTGAAGCCATCCTTTGAAGACAATCTCTTCAATATACATTTGTTGAAAGTTTCATTTCCTGTGCTAATACTTTTGCTTTTTCTACAGTATTCCATAAATAAATTGTTTTAAGAAGGTTTGATAAGAATGAACAATTTGATTTACAGTTGCACTGGTAATGCACTGCAAATATACAACAATTTTATGGAATGTACGAAGAATGGGAGCTATCTGTGAAGACAGCTCCCATTAATTCTATTCTTATTTGTCTTTCTCTAAATCTTCTTTAAGTTTCTTTTCAAGATACTCACGCATAAGTCTGTCGGTTTGCTCTTTTTCAGCTTGACGCTTTTCCTCTTCTGCTCTCTTCTTCATCTTTCGGTCATAGTCAAATAAACCAATGATAAAGCATACGATGAAGATAATAGCAAAGAATGATAAACCGATTAATGGGTCAGCCTTTGGTGCGACAAGCATATTGACTATGGCATAACCGCAAGCACCAAAGAATCCAATGGAAAACGCATAGAGAATCTTTTTCATAATGGCGAATTTTACAAGGCTCTCCGTTGGCAGACAATTGGAGATGTTCTACAATGTTTATTAGTGAAAAGAACGTGGACTGCCACCTTGCATCCTTGTAGGTATCGCCAAACACCTGAATACACGCACGGTAGGCAGCCCACGTATATGAACTGCTCCGTGCCTCGTGTATTATTTGTTTTTGATTGGCGATTTTTACAAGGAATGAGGCACATTCTCTATTATTTCCAAACATTGTCCCGAAAGACGATGCAAAGGTACGGAATTTATTTGTATTTTTGCAGAAAATTTAGTGTTATATGGAAAAACCGATACCAATAGATGATAATGATATGACCAATGAACCTTGCCCTTGTGGTGGAAAGCATTCATTGGTTTATAATTCTGATACCAAAATGTTGGAATGTGGCAAGTGCGGTAAGTCTATTTGGAGTAAGCACTATTACGACAAACAGCCACCCTCAATAGAAGAATGATTATTGCATAGTTTTTGCACAGTTCGTTCTATTTTCTCATTTGGACGTGTTAAATCTGGATTAGCGTTATAAAATCCTTCTCTAATCTCTTCTTCAGTAAAATTCTCTTGCTCAAAAACTTTCCGTAAATCTTCTATGGAGTGTATTGGTATTTTCATTTCTTCTCCTCCTTCAACCACTTTTGAAAGTATTCTTGAAACTCTTTACGATTCGTGAATTTGCTTTCATCAAACTTGACACCCGCAATTTCCGCAAATCTTCGTATTGTGTAAAGTTCTTTGAACTCAAACATTGAATCTATCTCCTTGTCTGTAAAAATACGGCTATCAGTTTTCATACTTTTACCGATGACATTCTTGATATGAGATAGAATGCTTGTCGTTGCTGATTTTATAGCACCTACGCCATTTATATCACTTTCTTCAATAAGGTATGGTGGCATAGGTCTATCCAACGAAATAAATGCTTCTCTGAACTTGGTGCGTAAATCTCTTTCAAAGGTTACATCAATTTCATAACCACCTTCTCGGTTTTCTTCGCACGCTATTGTTAACCTTGTATTGTCCATAAAATCTTATCTTTTACGTCATTATATATGGACGTAATAACTCTGTCAGACTTTATGTCGCAATTTGCTGTAATACAATAGACAAAATGGCAGATAAAGAGGTTTTGCACGGATATTGCAACTTACATGGTAGTGCCATCGGCATTCCGTTTTGCTTAAAGTCCGATTCTCGGATATAACGGCAGTTTTCAACCAATCTTCCTGACGATTAAGATGGCGGAGTTCCTCTCCGTTACCAAGGACAATTAACATTGTTGAACTAATTTTGAATGTATGCTTGTAAAAAATGTAACTGGGTCAAGTAAAGTTTCAGAGAAAGCCCCAAATCCATATACATCATGGTTAAACTATTGGGAAGTAAATGCAAACTTTGTGCTTAACCCTAACCAACTTTACGAATGTCCTGCTTGTGGCAAATCTTTTTATAGAAAGGATTTTGATGGTTGCCACGTACAAAAGGCAAACAATATATTTGACAGAAAATGGTATATTGTTCCCTTATGTAGTAGCTGTAATCAGGCTGTAGGTACTCTCGATATTGGAGATGTCAAGATGATTCCTACTCCAAGCAATCTTTAATTGAATGAGTTCACACTCCAACCTTGCTGCAACAAGGTCATGAGTCTTATCAAAGTCACCGTCAGTTTGGCACTATGACGGTGGCTTTTTCTTTATAACTTTGATAATATAACGTCAAAAGTACGCTTTTATTGTTACAATTCCCAAAGTTTCTGCAAATATAAACGTATAACCAAGCCTAATGGTTGCAGAATTAACAATTTATGTGCGCCACTCTTTTTAGGGTAAAGTCATATAAACTCACCATATTTTAATATAATGAACGCCTATAGGCGTTCATTTTTTTTATTCATTATTTTGGCGATAAATCTTTATAAGTTATTTTTGCTTGTATGAACAAGTACTTATTTTATATTATTATCTGTTTTACATTTATTGCATCAAAGGCAAATGCTCAAACCATTTCGTTGCTTTTTGTAGGTGATGCAATGCAACATCAAGCACAACTTGACGATGCAAAAAGAGAAGATGGCTCATTCTATTACGATAATAATTTTGAACTTATCAAAGACGAAGTTTCATCTGCCGACATAGCAGTGGTAAATTTTGAAACCACATTAGGAGGCGCTCCTTATAGCGGATACCCTGCCTTCTGTTCTCCCGATGAATTTGCAGTAGCACTTCAAAAGTGTGGTTTTGATATATTCCTAACCGCCAACAACCACTGTCTTGACAGAGGAAGTAAAGGAGTATTCAGAACAACAGAGGTTTTGGACTCCCTTAACATCAGACATATTGGTACATATAAAAGTAAGCAAGATAGAGAGATTAAATGCCCCACGATTATAAGAAAAGGGAATATTAAAATCGGCATGCTTAACTACACATATGGTACTAATGGCATTATTGCCAAACAAGGAGCTGTAATTGACTATATTGATACTACTCTAATTAAAAGAGATATTGCTTTTTGCAACATTAAAGGAGCAGATATAATTGTAGCAAACATTCATTGGGGTGATGAATATCAACTTACCCCAAATATTCATCAAAAGAGACTTTCTGATTGGTTACATAAAAACGGAATAAGAGTTGTTATTGGTTCTCATCCTCATGTTATACAACCAATTGAAGCTAAAACCGATAGTTGTGGCAACATCAACAATCTAACAGTATATTCATTAGGGAACTTCATCTCCAATATGAAGACACAAATGACAAAAGGTGCAATTATATTTAGAATGAATCTCGTAAAAGAGAACAACTCAATTAAAATTGTAAATCCCAAATATGCAAAGATATTCACCCAACGCCCTGAGATTGTAAAAGGCGAACCTTATAAAATACTACCATGCGACAGCACCTATATTAAAAACCATGTAAAAAGCGCAAAACTAAAAAGCGACATGCTTATCTTCAGCGAAGAGACGGATAAATTATTCAAAAAACACAATAAAGGAAATTTTTCTGAATATTTTTTCTATAAAATTGATTCAGACTCTTGCATAAACGAAAAATAAGCATTACCTTTGCAACGCAAAACAAATGGTGAGTGTAGCTCAGTTGGTTAGAGCGTCGGATTGTGGTTCCGAAGGTCGTGGGTTCGAGCCCCATTATTCACCCCAAAAGCTGTACATTCGTACAGCTTTTTTTTATTTTGGTGGCTCTCACAGAAAAGTTATCTCATAAACAGATGCGGTCGACGCACGCTAAAGCGTTACCGCCTCCGTTTATTTCGATCAATTTTTACTGCGTAAAAAAGTCGAGCCCCATTATTCACCCCAAAAGCTGTACATTCGTACAGCTTTTTTTATTTTGGTGGCTCTCACAGAAAAGTTATCTCATAAACAAATGCTGTCGGCACACGCTAAAGCGTTACTGCCTCCGTTTATTTCGATCAATTTTTACTGCGTAAAAAAGTCGAGCCCCATTATTCACCCTAATCAACGAAAAACATCTTAGGCTTTTCAATACAAAAGCTATTAGTCCAATTGGTCTAATTATACTAATCAACCTAATATTTTTCATTTTTCGTGAACATTTTTGCCCTTTCAATTGTTAAAGCATATATTATTTATCTTAAATTTTAACATATTAATAAAAATAATATTTTTATATTCGTTTGATTTTTAAACGATTAGAATATATTATTTATTTTTTCGATATAACGTTTTATAAAATCTGTTTGACAAATATAATTTATTGCAATATATTTGCATCAGAAAACAAAATCAAACAGATTATTAATAATAAAAAAACAGATATTATGGAAACAAAAAATTCAGAAAACAGAAACTTTATGCCTCGTATAGGCGACGTTGCTCCTTCATTCACTGCAATGACTACTCAAGGTGAGATTAACTTCCCTTCTGACTACAAAGGTAAATGGAAAATACTTTTCAGCCACCCAGCAGATTTCACTCCTGTATGTACTTCGGAGTTTATGACATTTGCAAGCATGGCAGAGGAGTTTGAGGCTCTTAACACTCAACTTGTAGGATTGTCGGTTGACGGCATCCACAGCCACATTGCTTGGTTAAGAACAATTAAAGAGAAAATAAATTGGAAAGGAATGGAGGGCGTAGAGGTTAAATTCCCTTTGATTGTAGATATTTCAATGAAAGTTGCATCACTTTACGGAATGATTCAACCAGGTGAGAGCGAAACTTCAGCTGTAAGAGCAGTTTTCTTTATCGACCCACAAGATAAAATTCGTACTATAATGTACTACCCTCTTGCTCTTGGTAGAAACTTTGACGAGATTAAACGCGTTATCGTAGCTCTACAAACTGCCGATAACTTCAGTGTAGCACTTCCTGCCGATTGGCGTCCGGGCGAAGAGGTTATCGTACCACCTGCAGGCTCTTGCGGAGTGGCCAAAGAGAGAATGGATGGCGAAGACGATTCTCTTCACTGCTACGATTGGTTCTTCTGCACAAAGAAAATATCTAAAGAGGAAGTTGAAAGTAAATTGGGAAAATAACCATAATAGAACTATATAATACCAAACGAGAAAGGGTTGCATTTTGAAGTGCAACCCTTTTATTTAGATATTACAAATAATTAAATCTATTAATATCCAGGTGTTGGTTTTGCCTCTGGTTCAAAGTCAACAGATGAATTGTTTGTATCTTGGTAAACTAATCGTCCATTTGGTGCAATATGGCTTACTTTTCGAGTGAATCCCATTCCGTTGTACATAGCTGAAGTCCAAATCATACCAGCATCAACTTGAGCAGGAAGAGCAGTAGTTCTTTGAGTCTCAGTTACACAAACAACGTTGATAGCATCTTGGATGTCTTTGTATCTAATCATCAAGTATGGGTTAGTGTCACTTCCTTCAGGTTTAGCTACCCAGTTAGCCTCGTTGTTTACATCGCAGTATTCCTCAACATTATCAACTTTAGCCAATACAAGACCTGCACCGAATGCTGGAAGAACACCGAAGTTTACAGATTGAGTTCCTGGTTTAGCAACGATAGTTAGGTTAGGAACGTCTGGGTTAGCAACATAAGTTGATTTGTACTCAGTGATATCG
>JAZLBW010000007.1:0-31915 GCA_045613905.1 Candidatus Caccoplasma sp. | reverse complement strand
AGTATTGGTATCAGAGCAAACAGTATCTGAGACAACAACAATCGCAATGGAGAAAGGTATCTACATCGTGAAAGTAGCTGACAAAGTTTCTAAGGTTGCGGTTAAGTAAGGGAAGAAACTGCATTAATGAAGTTTCTTCCGTACGATAGCAACTTCGAGGATGAAATCCTCAAAGTAATCGTAAAATAAGTTGTTAGTTTTTAGTTGTTAGCAACAAAGACGCAACAAGCAATAATTTAAGAGGAGCAGAAATTTCTGCTCCTCTTTTTTGTATTGGACTAATTAGTCCAATTAGCCCAATAGCTAATATCAAAAAAAACTAACACTAACAACTAACACTAACACTAAAAACTAACAACTAACAACTGACAACTGATAGCTAAAAAAACTAACAACTAACAACTAAAAACTAACAACTTTTTTGTAAATTCGCATATTAAAACTGATGAGTGTGAAAATTGAAGAGTTACATAAGATATTTTTGTCTTATCCTATAGTAAGCACAGATACCCGAAAGATTGAGCAGAATTCAATATTCTTTGCTTTAAAGGGAGCTAATTTCGATGCCAACAAGTTTGTGCCTGACGCTTTGCGTAGTGGGGCGGCGTATGCTGTTGCAGACGATAAAGAGTTGGCAGGGTTAAACGATAATCGTATTATAATTGTCGATAATGTTCTGCTAACGCTTCAGACCTTGGCAAGGTATCATCGCGATACCATGGATATTCCTGTTTTGGCAGTAACAGGCACGAATGGTAAAACTACTACAAAAGAGCTTATAACAGTAGCTCTCTCTTCCGGTCACAATGTTTTATCAACTATTGGGAACTTAAATAACAGTATAGGTGTTCCATTAACGTTGTTGCGTTTGAGGGAAGAGCATACCATTGCTGTTGTTGAGATGGGAGCAAGTCATCCCGGAGATATTGAGGAGTTGGTAAATATAGCCAATCCAACCCATGGGGTGATAACAAACGTGGGACGCGCCCATTTACAAGGTTTTGGCTCGTATGAGGGTGTTATTGCTACAAAATGTGAACTGTATGACTATATAAAAGGCAAAGCAGGTGTTTTGTTCGTTCGTAACGAGGATGAGGTGCTTATGCAACGTTCTAAAGGCATGGAGAGGGTCTTATATGGTACTTCATCGGGTTTGTATCTAAGCGGAAGAATAAACTCTGTGTCGCCATTCCTTAGCGCCACTGTTGAGCGAGAGGGTGAATCTTATGAGATAGATACTTCGCTCATTGGTAAGTATAATCTGGACAATGTGGTGGCTGCATCTGCCATTGCTTCATATTTTGGCGTGCCTATGCAGAATGTAGCTTCTTCAATATCATCTTATGTGCCATCAAACAGCCGCTCGCAGTTTATTAAGGGCGAACGCAATAATATTATTCTTGATGCATACAACGCCAATCCATCGAGCATGAAGGTGGCTATTGAGAACTTTGCAGAGATTGAAGCAGAGAGTAAGATGCTTATTCTTGGCGATATGTTGGAACTTGGTGATGAGAGTCAAGGCGAGCATGCCAAGGTGGTGGCTCTATTGTCGGATTTAAACTTTACCGATGTGTTGTTGGTAGGTGGTGAGTTCTCGAAAGTTGAATCGCAATATCGTTGCTTTGCGACTACTGCCGATTTAGTTGAGTTTTTAAACGTTGGTAACTTTAAAGGAAAGACAATATTGATAAAGGGGTCTCGTGGTATTGCCCTTGAACAGACAATTGCGCATTTGAAATAATGGATTTTGCAGAGAAGATAAAAAATAAAATAGATAAACCTATATTCCGTCAACTATCCGAGGTTGCAGAGGAGGAGGGTGTGCCATGTTATGTGGTAGGCGGTTATGTGCGAGATATAATACTTGATCGCCCCTCAAAGGATATTGATGTGGTTGTTGTTGGTAGCGGAATTGCAGTGGCAGAACGTTATGCTAAAAAGCTCGGGAAAGGGGCATATCTTTCGGTATTTCGCAATTTCGGCACAGCTCAGGTAAAATATCGTGGAATGGAGGTTGAGTTCGTAGGAGCAAGAAAAGAGTCCTATTCGCACGATTCTCGAAAACCTATTGTTGAAAACGGCACTCTTGAAGATGACCAAAACCGCAGAGACTTTACTATAAACGATATTGCGGCAAGTCTGAATAAAGATACTTTTGGTGAGGTATTGGATCCCTTTGGAGGTTTTGATGACATAAAAGCCAAAACTATACGTACTCCTTTAGATCCTGATATTACTTTCAGCGATGATCCTTTGAGAATGATGCGTGCAATTCGCTTTGCTTCGCAATTGAACTTTAAGATTGCTCCCGAAACATTCAAGGCTATTGCGCGTAACTGTAAGAGAATTTCTATTATCTCGGGTGAGAGAATCATTGATGAGATAAACAAAATAATGAAATCGGCTCAGCCCTCTGTTGGATTAAAACTATTGGACGATTCGGGGTTGATGGAGTTGATAATTCCTGAATTGTCGGCATTGAAAGGTGTTGACAATTATGAGGGTAAAGGGCATAAAGATAATTTTAACCATACACTTATGGTGCTTGATAATGTTGCACTTAAAAGTGATAACCTTTGGTTGAGGTGGGCTGCCCTTATGCATGACATTGGTAAACCTGTTGTAAAACGTTACGATAAGAAAACGGGCTGGACATTCCATAATCACAACTACATGGGTGCAAAAATGATACATCGCATCTTTAAAAAGTTGAGACTTCCGTTGGGAGAGGAGATGAAGTATGTTCGCAAATTGGTTGATTTGCACATGCGTCCCATTGTTCTTGCTGAGGAGATTGTGACAGATTCTGCTATTCGCAGATTATTGTTTGATGCAGGTGTTGATATTGAGGACCTCATGCTTTTGTGTGAGGCTGATATAACATCTCGAAACAGAGAGAAGGTTGCCCGATTCAGAGAAAACTTTGGCGTGGTACGCCAAAAACTCAAAGAGATTGAAGAAAAGGATAGAATACGTGAATTTCAGCCCCCTGTAAGCGGAGAGGAGGTAATGAAGGTTTTTGGATTGCCTCCATCGCGTCCTGTTGGAGATATCAAGGAGGCCATAAAAGAGGCCATTCTCGACGGCATTATCCCCAACGAATATGAGCCTGCCTATAACTATATGCTTAAAATTGCGGCAGAAATGGGCTTAAAACCTGTGGAGTAGAGGTGAAGAGTTGTTAGTTGTTAGTTGATTAGATATCGCACATTTCTAATTCCTAATTAACAAAGAGAGAGTACTCTTATCGTTTTCTATGTGTAAAAAATAGTTGCCACTCTTTAGGGGTAGGGTAATTGGTGTGTTGCAGTCAGCCTCGGCGGCAAAGATGAATTGCCCCGAGCAATTGAAAATCTTGATATTTGCTTTTTCTTCTTTGCTCTTGATGATTATCTCTCCATTTGTTGGATTGGGGTATATTTTATAATTACTTTCGAGGCTCGATTGTTTGATTCCGCTCTCTTGCGTAACCAAAATATTGGTTTGGTATGTGAGTTTATCTTGTGCGGTGATTGTGAGGATTATACTCTCGCTTGTTTCTGCTCCTTCAGTATTTAAAATTACACAACCATTCTCTATCTGTTTTGAGTCTATTATTGCTCCGTTGCTCCATAATGTGGCTGTGGCATAATCTGTATCGCACTCAATTATAATCATTTTCTCGTCGGCATGTATCTCTTTCTTGTGTGTGATAGTCATTGGTGTTGGCGCTTTGGTGCGTAACGATAGAGATGGGTCTCCAAATAATGCCCATTGGCATGCTACATCAGCTCCGCTTCCTTTGTATTTTGCAATGACACTTTTGTATGCCGCATTAATAACCTCGCCAAAACTCTTGGTGAATCCAATCGAATCGGAGGTTAAAATTCTTGCAAACTCATCTTGTGCAAGCATCGGAGGGTTCCAATATATTTGAGTTGTAAAGGCTAACATGCCTATTGCTCCAATAGGGTTGTCATTGTTATCTCTGTTTCTTAAAAAACTCTCGGCAAGGCATGTGGTTAATCTGAAATGTCCGTTTTGGCATCCTGCCGCTATAATTATGGGAAGTTGGTTTGCGTTGGTTAAATTCTTTACGTCGTTAACCGAAAATCCTGTGGTTTGCCAACTTTCTGTATAACCATGACCTATGTAGTTAATCAATCCACAACCGTTATTAATGGAGTTTCTGAGAGTGATTTTTGAATTTGTTGCCGCTGTATCGTATCCGCCCTCTTTTAGTGTGTTATTTAGATTTGTGATATGCTCATGGTCAGTCTCGTTGTTGTCGCCTGTTTCGCTTGAACTTGGATTGGCAATGCCCAATGTGGAACTAAGCCAGGTTGCTGTGGCATCAATGTCTCTTTCGTAGAAAATGGTTCTCTCTACTTGTGTTGCAATATCTTCAATGCTCTCTCCTGAGAATCTACCCACTAAAACAGAGGGAGGATAGTCGGTAGAGTAGATGTATCCGTATTCGGCATCGGAGTATGCACTGTATTGGTTAGGATTGGTTACTCCATAGCTAATATGCGTGGGTACTTTGTCTGCATCGCCAACCAATAATAGGTATCTGTTATTATTCTCTTTATGGTAGTTTGCAACAAAACTCTTTAGTTCGTTATGAGTCTCTCCTATATCGCTGACTTTTACCATATCGCACCAAAATCCTTTTTGGCTTTTCCATTCAATGTAGGGTTGCATTGTCCCTGTATATTCATCTGCGGAGATGATGAGTATCTGCGATTTTGCAGAAAATATTGTGATGAATATGGCAAGTATTGTTGTTACAGTTTTTAGTTTCATGCCTTGTTGTTTTTTACATCGCAAAGCTAAATAATAAAATCATAAAAGAGATTAGAAAAATATATAAAAAAATATAAGAATATTTCTTGAGGGAAACAACGTTTGAGTATCTATTGCAATAGAGTGCTCGTTTATTGAACCTGTTAGTCTTGGAGAGTGGAGATATGTAAACAAAAAAAGAGTTCTGAAGATTCAGAACTCTCATCGTTGGCGGTGCGGACGGGACTCGAACCCGCGACCCCATGCGTGACAGGCATGTATTCTAACCAACTGAACTACCGCACCAGACTTTTTGTCTATCGAGAAGCACTCTTGTTTCTCATTTGCGATGCAAAGGTACACAAAATTTTTATACCTGCAATATTTTTTGCAAAAAAAATCACATAAAATTTTTAATATTTTTCTTTGCTCTTAATTATCAGGTAGATAAAATTCTGTTTTTTTTAGCAAGTTCTATCGCTCTAAAGAAATATTTTTAGAGATAATAGAACTTGCCTCTTTTTTAAGTGTTTTTAGGTAGTTTAATAATCGCACTCTTTTCTTACACTACCGTCTTTGTTAAACCATATCTCACATTCGTTGGGAGATGTCATTAGCTTGGCCTTAAATCCGTAGCTTTTTTTCTCTATCTCTGTAACAGCTATATTGTTGTAGTTGTTTTTAAGATAGAGTGTTGCAGGTTCGGGTAGGTGTGCGACAAGGTGTTGGTTAAGGCCGTTTTCGTTTTCCATTTTAATGCATTCTCCACCTTTGTTGAAACATAGTTCGGTGTGGTCGTTGCATTTAACCTCCATTTTATCACCATCATGTTTATATTTTACAATCTCCCCATTAGGGATGTTCGTCTCAACAAATAACTCTATTTTAGAGGGAAATACCTCTTTTTTGCCACTCTTTGTTTTGTCATCAGTTGCAAATGCTGTTAAGACAACAATTAATCCCACTCCTGCCAATAGCAGACTTAAACTTAGTTTGTTCATATTTTTAATTATATTGGTTACACCGGATAAAACAACATATTTGCAAATATTGTTTCCTGTAAGATGCATATATCCGCTATTATTATTAAATTTACATCGATTTATGTGGCGAACAATCTTAAAGTGTGTTTTATATACCATTCTGGTAATAGTTCTATTCGTGATTCTATTGCCATTTATTTTGTATATACCTGCTGTGCAGCAAGGTATGGCAAATTATGCCACTCGTGCCGCATCGGAGCAGTTGGGTATGCAGATTGAATTGGAGAGAGTTCGTGTGCGTTTCCCTATGGATGTCGAACTCGAAAATGCTTTGGTTGTTGCCGCTCCTAACGACACAATGTTGCAATGCAAGTCGTTGGTTCTTGATTTGGGCTTCAAGAATATAATGCAAAAAGAGATTGAAATTGAAAAACTCTCTTTTGAAAGAACAAAGTTCCATTTTGCAGATACATCAAAAACCTTTGATATAAAAGTTAATGTCGATGAGCTAAACCTTATGGCTCGTCCTGTGAGCCTGAAAAACGAGAGAGTGGTATTACCTGATATCTCTCTGGCGGGAGGAGATGTTGTGCTACATCTTGTTTCAACCGAGGAGGATACTACCAAATCTGCCGCTCCTTTTGCATGGGCTTTTGAGGTTGGGAATGTTCATCTTAAAGATATTAGTTATGTTATGACAACTGCTCCGCATGAGACATCTTTGCAGAGTGCTATAGATGGTGCTTGTTTGAGTGGCGCGGTTGTGGATATTGGTAAACAGAATGTTACATTGTCAAAGGCTCGTATTGATGGAGCATTGTGCAAATATCTGTCTGCACCTATTGCAGGAAAAGGCTCTCAGCAAGATGTCGCGTTAAATGGTGAGATTAAACCTTGGACAATAAACGTAGATACCCTCTCTCTTGCAAAAAGTAATGTAACTTATGGACGTTTGGATTATTCTCCTAAAAAATATTTCGACCCCTCGTACATCTCTCTTTATGATTTGCATGTTGAGGCTAATGAGATTTATAACAGGGCTTCGGATGTCAACCTAAAGATAAATCACTTATCGTTTTATGAACGTTCGGGATTTGCGCTCACTCATGCCAATGCATCGGTTTTGATGAACTCTTCAAAGATTGCAATTGACGATTTCTATTTTGCAACACGCGCTTCGTCACTTAAAGGCTCTTTTGAGGCTGATGCTTCAATATTGCAGCAAGATAGATATGCCAATTTGAAGTTGAACATGGGAATGTCGGTATCTCTGTTGGATGCAATATATTTTATGCCTGACATATCGAATAAGTTACCTTTGGAGCTGACATCAATGATTGACGGAAAGATTGATGTCGGGGGAAATCTATCAACATTGCATTTGAAACAGTTGAGTCTGTCTGTTCCTGAGAATCTGAATCTTAATGTAACAGGAGATGTCTCTAACCTAATCAGCAAAAAGCCAATAAAGGCAAGAGCAACGTTGAATGGAGAGTTGATAAAGGGCGATTTTCTTCACTCGTTTATAAATGGTGAGGATAGTTCTTCTATAGTAATTCCGGACAATATTGCATTAAACGGAAAGGCTAACTTGAATGGTGATACTTTGCGCTCGGCTCTTGGAGTCTCGGTTGGCGGAGGAAAGCTATTTATGAAGGGTGCAATGAATATTGTTAACCAGTATTATAATTTTGTCCTTTCGCTAAAGCAACTCCCTGTAGCTAAATTCTTTAAAGAATCTGATTTTGGAACTCTCTCTTCGTCGGTGACACTGAAAGGTATGAAGTTCAATCCATTGGCGAGTGGTGCAAAGACTGACCTATCCGTGAAAATTGATACTTTGCGCTATAATAGGTATGATTATACCAATGTGTCAATGGGTGTGCAACTTGCCGATGGAGCATACAACGGAACGATAATAAGTAATTGTCAGGATTTAAATGCTGTGCTGACTCTAAATGGTGTTTTGACCGAGGCGAAACAGAGTATTAAATTGAAGGGAGATATTCCTAATGTTGATTTGCAACAATTGAATTATGCATCGGATAGGTTCTCGATATCTTCGAGTATTGATTTATCTGCCTCGGCAGATACGTTAGGAGTCTATTCTCTGAAAGGAGGTTTGGGAACAACTATTGTGCGTATGTATGGAGCAAAGAGAACTTTGCCGGGTTTAAACATGGATATATTGGCAGATACCTCACAAGTAAAGGCTAATGTTGAGGCAAAGGGGTTGTTGTTTGACTTTAATTCGCCTGTGTCGTTGCACCACTTCATGGCAGGGGTGGATACGGTTATGGTAGAACTAAAAAATCAAACCGATTCGTTGAGGTATAATATCGAGGCAGTAAAGAATATATTGCCTCCTTGCAATGTGTCGTTATATCTCGATAACAATCCTGTAATTTCGGCACTTCTTAAACGCAACGGAATAACATTGGGGTTGACAGAGGTTAATTTCTCTTCTGAGCATGGCTCTCCTCTCTATCTTGATTCAAGAGTATATTCATTGGCAAGAGAAGGGCTTTCTGTCGATAGTATTTGTGCCAATTTGAATCAAAACCGAGAGTCGCTCGATTATAGATTATCTATCAACGGAATAAAAGAGTCGTCAGAAAACGGAAGTTCAATCGTATTGAATGGTACAGCTCAGGATAATATGATGACTCTGAATTGCTTGCAAACTGATGATAAGTCTTGCATTGGTTTCGATTTTGGAGGTAAACTCATGCTGAAGCCACAACTGTTAGAGTTTTCACTTACCTCTCAAAAACCTGTGTTTGGCTACAAAGAGTTTTCGGTAAACGATAATAACTATATAAGTTATAGTGATAAGGGAAGGGTAGATGCAGATTTTGTACTCTCTTCTGATAAAAAAATGGTGTCGTTTAAAACCGAAAATGACTCAACAAGAAATACCCTGTTGGTAAAAATAGAACAGTTGGATATAGCTTCGATTTTGAAACTAATGCCACTCGCTCCTAAAGTGGAGGGTATGCTATATGCCGATATGGGAATAAATCTCTCGGAAAGAGGTTTTGGAGCAAAAGGCTCTGTCTCTGTAGAGCAGTTGGTCTATGAAAAAGCTCCGGTGGGAGATTTGAACTTAAAAGCAGGTTATGTGGCATTGCAAGAGGGTGGGCAAAAGGTTGCTATGTCTCTTGCCTTGAACGATAGAGAGGTGGTAAAACTTGGAGGAAAATATAATCCTGAAGATGAGGAACAGATGAAACTTAAACTTACAATTGAATCTTTGCCCTTCTCTTCGATAAATCCATTTATTCCCTCTGATTTGGCTTCGTTGACAGGAGCTTTGAATGGTGATTTCTCTCTTACGGATAAAGAGAATGATATAAAAATGAATGGTTTTTTGCAGTTCGAGGGCGTTGATTTAACACTTCCGATTATTGGAACAACCTTCACACTCTCGCCCGAGAAGATTACAATGACGGATAATAAGATAACCATGTACAACTTTGGCATGTCGGGACCCAACAAAAAACCAATGCTTCTTGAGGGTAGCGTTAATTTAGGCAATATATCAGAGACATTGTATGACTATGGAAAAATAAAGAGTGACATTTTGGTAACCGCAAGCAATTTTCAACTGATTAATGTTAAGAAAAACAGTAAAACTCTTGTCTATGGAAAGGCTTTTAGTGATATGTTTTTCGTAATTCAAGGACCATTGGATAATCTCACATTGGGAGGTAATGTTGCTCTGCTCAATGGAACAGAGATGACCTATACCATGAGAGATGGAGGTTTGGAAAAACAGGAGGATGTTTCAGACTTGGTAACCTTTACGGCCTTTACTGATACTTTGAATCAGGATGAGATAGAGCTTAAACATAAGAAGCATTGGGGTGTTGATATGAATTTGGGTATTTCGATAGGTCAAGCTGTAAAGGTTGCGGTGAATTTGACTCCGGATGCAAAATCGGGAATAGATATTCAAGGAGGAGGAGAGTTGCTCTATACCATGAACATGTTGGGAGATACACAATTTACAGGAAAATACAATATTGTTAACGGAACGGTAAGATACTCATTACCTGTTGTTGCAACAAAAGTATTTACGGTAGATGATGGTAGTTATATTGAGTGGAATGGAGATATAGCAGACCCAACAATGAACATAACCGCCCAAAACAAGGTGCGTGCCAATGTGTCGCAAGGAGGAACTAATAGTATGGTGAACTTCTATGTGATTATTGGTATTAAAAATAGTCTGGAGGATTTGGATATATCGTTCGATCTTGAGGCTCCCGAAGATATGACCATAACCAATGAGTTGGCTTCGATGAGCGAAGATCAACGTTCGGAACAGGCGCTATCCATGTTGTTGTATAACTCATATACAGGAGTTACAGGAGCGGAGGCATCTTATGATGCAAATACTGCATTAGGCTCTTTCTTGTCGAAAGAGTTGAATCAATGGGCAAATAAAACACTTAAGAATGTCGATTTGACATTTGGAGTTGATAGCTATACCGCCACAAATGGAGAATCTACTTTAGACTACTCATATGAGTTTTCGAAGAGTCTTTTGAATGACCGTTTGAGGGTATCGGTTGGAGGTTCGTACAACCCCGATTTGTCGCCGGATGAGGTTGCTCAAAGTATATTTGGAGATGTATCGTTGGAGTATCAGTTAGACTCTCGAGATAATATGCTATTAAAAGTATTCCGTTCTTCAACTAACGATATGTTGGAGGGTAATATAAGTGAATATGGCGTAGGTTTTGCCGTGCGTAAACAGGTGCTTAAACTTAAAGAACTTTTCCAAATTACAGGACGTAAGGAGAGGGTGGCAGAAAAGAAATTGGAAAAGAAGAAAAAGAGTGAATCACAAACAGGGAAATCCGATAAATGAAAAAACTTAAATATATCTTCTGGTTTTTAGCAACATTTATGGTTGTTTCATCTTGCTCAACAACAAAGAAACTGGGCGAAGATGAGCAACTTTATGTGGGCGTTAAAAAGATAGAGATAGAATCAAAAGGTGGAGGAGAAGTATCATCTGCGGCAAAAAACGAGGTAAAATCCGATTTGAATGTAAAACCGAATAATCCTCTCTTTTCTCCGTATCTTCGCACACCCTTTCCGTTTGGACTGTTGATATATCAATATTGTGAGCCAACAAAAGATAAAGGTTTTAAACATTGGATATACGAGCAATTCGCAAAAGAGCCGGTGTTGATAACCACGGTAAGTCCGGAGATGCGTATGCGGTTGGTCGAGAGTAAATTGCAGAATATGGGCTACTTTAACTCTAACGCATCATATCAACTCTTGCCTAAAAAACGAGACCCTAAAAAGGTGAAAATATCATATTTTATAGATGTGGCAAAAGGGTGGGTGTATGATGAAATTTACTATCCCGAACCTGTGGACGATATAACTCATGCGATAGATAGTCTCAAGGCTTCGTCTCTCATACAAAAGGGTAGGCAATATGACACTGATACTCTTGATATGGAGCGAAACCGAATAACTTCAGTATTGAGAAATAAAGGATATTACTATTTCCGCCCTGATTATTTGCGTTTTCTTGTAGATACGACACAAGTTAAGTATCAGACCGATATAAAAATGATACTTGAAGAGGATATTCCTGCAATGGCATTGCGTCAATATAAAGTAGGAAAGGTCGATGTGTATATTGAAAGCACCAAAGGGGTTGGAGAGGTTGATACCTTATTCTCTAAGCGAGGCAGAGGTTCAAAAGATTTTATAATAACCTATCAAAAGCCTAAGAGGGTTAAGTGGGCATTGGTGAGAAGAAATGTTCGAATCAGAACAGGAAAAGTATATTCGTTGGATGATCAAAAACAGACTCAAAGCAATTTGAGCAGAACGGGAATATTCAGCAAGGTACAGATGATTCCTGTGCTTAAGGATACGCTTAACGGTGATACTCTCGACTTTAAAATAAACTTGGTCATGGGTAAACCGCTCGAGGCAGAGTTAGGTATAAACTTGACTTCAAAATCGAACAGTTTCTTGGGTCCGGGAGCAGATTTTTCACTCTCTCATAATAATATTTTGGGTGGAGCGGAAAAGCTGACACTGAAATTAAATGGAGCATACGAATGGCAGACGGGTGCAAACAAGGTGGAAAATTCGGCATTGATGAATTCTTATGAGTTTGGTGCGCGAGTGTCGTTGTTGTTCCCTCGTTTGCTGTTGTCTAAAAATTTGAAGAAGCAACGAAAATATTTATCTTCAACCAAGTTTGAGTTGGGCGCAAGCATTTTGAATCGTCCGAAATATTTCAGGATGTTATCGTTTGACGCGGCTATGGAGTATAATTTTTCAACATCGTTGGAGTCATCGCATATGTTCAATCCATTCAAACTGGTATATAATAAACTGCTTAACACATCAGCTACGTTTGAAGCAACTCTGAATGAAAATCCGGCAGTGGCATTGAGTTTCAGAGACCAGTTTATTCCGATGATGAGATATGCATATACCTATTCAAAACCGTTCGGACCTCAAAAATCAAATAAGATATACTTGATGTTAGAGTTAACTCAAGCAGGAAATCTTATAGATGGAGTTGGAAGGTTGTGCGGTATTGATGGAACAAAGAAGTTATTCGGAAACCAATTTTCGCAATTTGTAAAAGGAGAGTTGGAACTAAAGTATTCTCGTAGAATGTGGGGCGAGAATTGGCTTGTGTCTCGTTTCCTTGTCGGAGCCGGTCATGCATATAGTAATTCAACGGTAATGCCTTACAGTGAGCAGTTCTATATAGGAGGAGCAAACAGTATAAGGGCATTTACTGTTCGTTCGTTGGGTCCTGGAAGTTATCGACCCAATACCGACAATCCAAACTATTATTTCGACCAAACAGCCAACTTCAAGTTGGAGGCAAACATAGAGATGCGTTTGAAGATATATGGAGGTTTGCAATTTGCCCTCTTCCTTGATGCAGGAAACATATGGCTATTGCAAGACGATCCTGCTCGCCCGGGAGGTAAGCTCAACAAGAGTACATTCTTTAAAGATATTGCATTGGGAACAGGATGCGGTATTCGATATGACCTTTCTGTGATAGTCCTTCGCCTTGATTTAGGCGTTGGATTGCATGCTCCATACAATACAGGAAGAAGTGGATATTACAACATGCCCGAAAAATTCAAGGATAGTTTGGGTTTGCATTTTGCAATCGGATATCCTTTTTAACACATTTATATCCGTATATAATCAAGGATAAGTTTGCTACTGTGGCTATTTTGTTGTAATTTTGCACCCGAAAAATAAAAAGGGAAAATATAAATATTTTAAAACCAAAATAGATTATGAAATACAGCAACGACAATTGGACTGGTTTTAAAGGAGATGTATGGCGCGATGAGATTAACGTGCGCGACTTTATTCAATCAAATTACACTCCTTATGATGGAGATGAGAGTTTCTTGGTACCCTCATCAGAGAAGACACGTAAAGTATGGAACAAATTAACTGAGATGTTCAAAGTTGAGCGTGAGCGTGGTGTTTACGATGCAGAGACTAAACTTCCACAAACAATCACAACTTACGGACCCGGTTATATCGATAAAGAGAATGAGGTAGTGTTTGGTCTTCAAACAGATGCTCCTCTTAAACGCGGTATCTTCCCAAAAGGAGGTATTCGCATGGTTGAGAACAGCTTGAACGCATATGGTTACGAGTTGGATCCAATGACACGCGAGATATTTACAAAATATCGCAAAACACACAACGAAGGAGTATTCTCTGCATATACAGAGGAGATGTTGGAGGCTCGTCGTTCAGCAATCATCACAGGACTTCCTGATGCTTACGGCCGTGGTCGTATCATCGGTGACTACCGTCGTGTAGCTCTATACGGAACAGCAATCCTTATAGCAGAGAAAAAACACTTCCAAAAACGTTTGGACATCCAAGAGATAACCGAGGAGACAATCCGCAGCCGTGAGGAAGTTACAGAGCAAATCAAAGCCCTTAAAGACTTTGAGAAAATGTGTGCTGGTTACGGATTTGACGTAACTCGTCCGGCAAAAGATGCTCGCGAGGCAGTACAATTCGTTTATTTGGCATACTTGGCTGCTGTAAAAGACCAAGACGGAGCAGCTATGTCTATCGGACGTACAGCAACATTCTTGGATATTTATATTGAAAAAGATATTCGTGAAGGAAAATTGACAGAGGAGGAAGCACAAGAGTTGATCGATCAAATGATCATCAAGCTTCGTATCGTTCGTTTCTTGCGTACTCCCGAGTATAACGACCTGTTCTCCGGAGACCCTGTTTGGGTAACTGAGTCATTGGGAGGTATGGGACTTGACGGACGTACATTGGTTACAAAATCATGTTTCCGTTACCTACACACACTATACAACCTTGGACCTGCACCAGAGCCAAACTTAACAGTTCTTTGGGCTGACAAACTTCCTGAAAATTGGAAAAAATATTGTGCCAAAGTATCAATCGATACATCAGCAATCCAATATGAGAATGACGACCTTATGCGTGTAGAGTATGGTGACGACTACGGAATTGCATGTTGCGTATCTCCTATGAAGATAGGTAAACAAATGCAATACTTCGGAGCGCGTGCTAACTTGGCTAAATGTTTGTTGTATGCAATCAACGGTGGACGCGATGAGATAAGCGGAGTTCAAGTAGCTCCTAGCTATGAGCCTATCACAAGCGAGTATCTTGATTACGATGAAGTAATGCGTAAATACTCTCAAATGATGCGCTGGTTGGCTAAAGTGTATGTGAACGCATTGAAGATTATTCACTATATGCACGATAAATATGCATATGAGGCATTTGAGATGAGTTTGCATGATGGTCGTGTAGAGCGTATCCGTGCAACAGGTATCGCAGGATTGTCAATCGTTGCCGATTCATTGGCTGCAATTCGTGATTGCAAAGTAAAAGTAATTCGCGATGAGAGAGGCTTGGCAGTAGGATTTGAGCGTGAGGGAGATTATGTTCCTTTCGGAAACAACTGCGATTCAACTGACCAAATCGCTATCGATATCACAGAGCGTTTCATGGAGTATCTTCGTCAACACGAGACATATCGTAACGCTACTCCTACACAATCAATCCTTACAATTACAAGTAACGTAGTTTACGGTAAGAAAACAGGTGCAACTCCTGACGGACGTAAAGGAGGAACTCCTTTCGCTCCAGGAGCTAACCCAATGAACGGACGTGATATCAAAGGTGCAGTGGCAGCATTGGCATCAGTATCTAAACTTCCATTCCAACATGCACACGACGGTATATCATACACATTTGCAATCTCTCCTGCAGCATTAGGAAAAGAGCAAGATATACAAATCACAAACTTAGTTGGATTGCTTGATGGATATTTCACTCCAACAGGAGGTCAACACTTGAACGTAAACGTATTTGATGCAGATCTTTTGATTGATGCAATGGAGCATCCTGAGAAATATCCTCAATTGACAATACGTGTAAGTGGATATGCTGTAAACTTTGTAAAACTTACAAAAGAACAACAATTAGACGTTATTTCACGTACTATCAACCAATCTATGTAAAATAGATAATGGAAATAGTTGGGAAAATACATTCAATAGAGAGTTTCGGGACCGTTGACGGTCCCGGAATTCGTTTTGTGGCATTCCTTCAAGGTTGTCCTTTGCGTTGTGCCTATTGTCACAATCCCGATACATGGGACTTAAGTGCGAAAACAAAGTATGAATATACTCCCGAACAGCTTTTTGAAGAAGCAATGAAGTATAAAAACTTTATAAAGAGTGGAGGTGTGACATTGACAGGAGGAGAGCCTCTTATGCAACCCGATTTTGCGAGAGAATACTTTCGACTGTGTCAAGAGGCGGGAATACATACAACGCTCGATACAGCAGGTTCTATAATAACAGAAAAGAGTCTATCTGTATTGGATTATGCCAATCTCGTAATGTTGGATATAAAAGCATTGGATGCAGAACTATGCAAACAAGTTTGTGGTAATGATGGAAGTTCGACATTGCGATTCCTTGAAGAGTTACAGCGCAGAAATATTCCAACATGGATACGCCATGTGGTTGTTCCTACACTAACCGATGATGATGATAAAATAAAGGCTCTTATTGAATTTTTGAAACCATACAGTGTGGTTGAAAAGATTGAGTGGTTGCCATATCATACACTGGGAGTGTTTAAATATAAGGAATTGGGCATTCCCTATCCCTTAGATGGCGTGGAAGCGGTTAAGAAATCGAGAATTCAAGAGATTAAATCATTTGAAGGATAAAAGCAATAAAGGGCATCAGTTGATGCCCTTTATTGCTTTTGTATCTATTTGTTGGTTTTCTTGTCTTTAAAGAAGGTTTTTATTTTAATGCTCTTTTGATATTCGTTTTCGTCTCTTGCCTCCTCTTTTATAAAGAGCAGAATGTCGTTAACTAATATCTGAGTGTCTCCTCTAGGAACAATATAGTTATCGCCTCGGCGAATCATCATAACCAATATATCTTTGGGTAGGTTGATGTTTCGTAAAGTGTCTCCGTTAACCAAAAACTCTTCGGAAACCTTTAACTCGGTAAGTTTGGCTTTAACCTCGTCAGGTAAGGCAATATCAAAACCTTTCTCTATCTCTTTGGTTGACAATCCAAGCATGTTGGCCATGCCTGTCACGGTGGTGCCTTGAATTATTAGAGAGATTATGGTGATGAGGAATACTGTGTTAAAGATAATATCGTCATGCTCCAGCCCTTCGACCATTGGATATGTTGCAAATATAATAGGCACTGCACCTCTCAATCCAACCCACGAAACATATGTGCGAGCTTTGGTTGATAGGTTTCTGAATGGGGCAAGGCTTAGGAATACAGCAATGGGACGAGATATAAATATCATCACAGCGGCAATTATGGAGCCGAAAATAAGCACATCCCATAATTCGTGAGGAGTTACCAATAGTCCAAGAGTCAAGAACATTATTATTTGGAACAGCCACGAAATACCATCAAAAAACGCCATCAAGCTTCGTTTGTTGTATATTTTGTTGTTTCCTACAACCACACCGGCAAGATATACCGCCAAATAACCGTTTCCTCCAATCGTATCAGTAAATGCGAATGAGAAGAAAGCCAAAGCAAGAAGCAGAATTGAATATAACGATTTGTTCTTAAGGTTGATTCTGTTTATTGAAATAACAGTTAGTTTACCAATTAAATATCCCGATAAAGCACCCACAACCATTTGAGTTAGGAACTTTATAATGGCATCAGCCAAGTTCATGTCTCCCGACTCAATCATTCCCAATAGAACGATGGTGAGAATGTATGCCATGGGGTCGTTACTACCGCTCTCCAACTCCAAAAGAGGACGTAGATTCTCTTTAAGACCTTGCTTCTTGGTACTGAATATAGAGAAGACCGAAGCTGAGTCGGTAGAAGACATGATAGCTGCAAGCAAGAATGATTCTATAAGAGTAAGATTTATTCCGAGAAGCGGAGCTATGAAATATATCAAACCTCCTGTAACACCTGCTGTTAAGAATACTCCCAATGTGGCAAGAGTAATACCTTCTGCAGCAATCGGTTTTATGTCGGAGGTTTTTGTATCCATACCTCCTGAGAATAGGATAATGCTCAAAGCAAGCATACCTATAAATTGGGTAATTGTGGGAGAATCAAATTGTATGCCAACTCCGTCCACACCAAAAAACATACCCACCACAAGGAAAAGGAGTAGGGTCGGAGTTCCTAATTTAGAACTGAATTTGCTTGCAATAATACTCGCAAATAAAAGGATAGAGCCAATAAGAACGATATTCTCGGTGTCTAAAATCATTGGTTTAAAATCAAAATTGGGAGAATAATTAATTTAAAAATCTTTTGAGTCTATTCTATGGTGAACGATTTCTTACCTATCATATTACCGTCGGCAAATATCTCCACTCGGTATGTTCCCGGGTCAAGAAACTCTTCGACTTTCCAATGTAGGTCAACGGGAGTCTCTTCGCTATCGTATGCGATAAGTTTTCTCATTGAGTAGTTGATTTCGCTGTCCTCGTAAGCAAATGTGTTATCTTTGTTTTTTATCAATACGTCGCTATCAGGCTTTATGATTCTTGCATAAACATAGCGTTCGCCTGGTTGAGCGGTAACATTCTTTGCAATCAAAAAGTTAACTTGAATATCCTCTATTTTCTTTATTCTCGAGGTCTCTTTACCCTTGCTGTTAAGTGTTTTTACGGTAATGCCAACCGCATCGAGTTTCGAGGCAAGAGTAACTTTGTGAGTTAGAGCCTCTTTGTCTTTTTGTAAAAGAGTAGCAGTTTTGGCAGCCTCTTGGTATTTGGAGTTTACGATTTTGTTCTCCTTGACAAGCTTTTTATTAAGAGTGTTCAAAGAGTCTAACTGAATCAGGTAGCCTTTCATTACGCTACGAAGAGTGTTCAACTCTTTTTTTAGCTCTTCAATGCGTTGTGCATTAGATGCCTTTGTCGTGCGTAACTCCTCCAAAAGTCTTTGAACTTTCAACTTCTCATTCTCGAGTTGTTTGATAAGAGTGTCGTTGTTAATATACATTTTGCTACCCTCGAATTGGTCATATTCAAAGGCAAGATTGGCGTATTCCGCTTCAAGAGCTCTTCTCTCTTCCTCTATCGCAACTTGCGTTTTGAAATTGTTCATTTCGTTTTGTTGAGAAATTATGAAGTATAAAGCAATGCCCAAAACAAGCATCAATCCAACACTGACGAAAATCCAAATACCGTACTTCTCCTTTATGTTTGAAAAAAACTCTTTCATGATGTAAAAACTAAATCAGTTTTAATAAAAATATTATTTATGCAAAGTTAACTAAAAAAACTATTATTATCAACGTAAATGAATCTAAATTCTCTTTAAAAAATAGTTAAGAATAACCCTTTGTGCAGGGTATGGCTCTTTCAAAATACAAATTCGCGGATAGAGGTTTTGTGAGTGTGAAATAACAATGATTTAATCATTCTTTTGAAAAACCAAACAAAATGGTTAACTTCGCAACTTAAACATAAGTTGATTATGCAAAGAATATTCTCATTTTTTAAAGAACATAAGATTTTAACCCACTTGTTGCTCATGTTCATAGTGGTTTTGATATTGCTATTTGTAGCTGTTAAGTTTATGAATAGCTACACACATCATGG
The DNA here is from genome assembly GCA_045613905.1 of Candidatus Caccoplasma sp. GTDB lineage: Bacteria > Bacteroidota > Bacteroidia > Bacteroidales > G3-4614 > Caccoplasma_A. Next base: position 13,009 of record JAZLBW010000007.1, on the reverse strand, counting down.
TGTAGAGGTGGTAGTCCCCGAAATAAAAACATTAACGGTAGAGGAGGCGTTGCCTATATTGGAGAGACAATCCCTTTCGTGTCAGATAATCGACTCTATATACAACAAGAACTTGCGTCCGGGAATAATCATAGAGCAAGTCCCTCGTGCCGGAAGTACAATAAAATCAGACAAGGATATATATGTTGTTATAAATACGGTAATGCCACGACAAGTGCCATTACCTGAAATTACAGACATATCATATCGTCAAGCTTCGTCGATGTTGGAGGGCTTGGGATTTCCTAAGCCCGACATAAAATGTGTGGCATCGCAGTACAAAGATCTTGTCGTTTCCGTAAAACTTGGAAATAGGAATGTTCGTGCCGGAGAGAAATATCCTTTAACCACAAGATTTACTATAGTCGTGGGCAAAGGAATGGACTATCAAGAGATTGATAGTTTGGATATCGAATTTTAAAAACAGAAAGAATATGTCAACCGAAGAGATACTCTTTGACGAGGAGCAATGTGTCGATGAAAATGGAATGTATGAACATTTCCGTTTTGTCGCAGATAAGGGACAAGGATTGTTAAGGGTCGACAAATTCTTGGTTGCCCGCATGGAGGGAACATCGCGTAACCGAGTTCAGCAGTCTGCCGAGGCAGGATGTATATTGGTTAATGGCAAACCTGTGAAATCTAATTACAGAGTAAAACCCGACGATGTCGTAACCATTGTAATGGACCGACCTCGATATGAGAACGAAATAATACCTCAGGATATACCATTAGATATAGTTTATGAAGATGCCGATGTATTGGTGATAAACAAACCTCCCGGTTTTGTTGTTCATCCGGGGCATGGAAATAAGGATGGAACATTGGTGAATGCGTTGGCTTACTATTTCAGAAACAATCCCGATTTTGATGTGAGTGACCCTCGTTTGGGACTTGTGCATCGTATTGATAAAGATACTTCAGGTTTATTGGTAGTGGCAAAGACTCCAAATGCAAAAACTTCGTTGGGAAGACAATTTCACGATAAGACAACATATCGTAGATACAATGCTTTGGTATGGGGTAAGGTCGAGAAGGACGAAGGTAGGATAGAGGGTAATATCGGAAGAGATTTGCGCGATCGTTTGCAAATGGCTGTTTTCCCCGATGGAGAGTACGGAAAACATGCGGTTACGCACTATAAGGTATTGGAAAGGTTTGGATATGTAACATTGGTTGAGTGTCGCTTGGAGACGGGGCGAACACATCAAATCAGGGTACATATGAAACATATAGGACATATATTGTTTAATGACGACCGATATGGAGGAACACAAATACTGAAAGGAGTCTCAACAGCGAAGTACAGACAGTTTGTGCAGAACTGTTTCGATGTTTGTCCCCGTCAGGCACTTCATGCCAAAACATTAGGGTTTAAACATCCAACAACAGGCGAGGAGTTGCATTTCAATTCTGAATTGCCTGAGGATATGCAAAAGTTGATAGAGAAATGGCGGGTATATTCAGCCGATAAAGAAAAAGGTGTGGATTAAAACAATTTCGATAAATTTATATTGCGGATACCTCTTTATAACAAAAAAAATAGTATATTTGACGTTGATTGCAATTAATTAAAGATAAAGAATGACAACAAAACGTATTGCAATAGTTGCCGGAGGATTTTCGTCGGAGTTTCCTGTTTCAATGAAGAGTGCTCAAGGAATAAAATCTTTTTTGGAACAGACTTCGTATGAGACATATATTGTAAAAATAACTCGCGATTTGTGGGAGGTTCAATTGCCTGATGGTTCAACATCTGAGATTGATAAAAACGATTTTAGTTTTGTTGAAGGCTCACGAATAAAAAAGTTTGATTTTGCTTACATAACAATACACGGAGTGCCGGGAGAGAATGGAGCATTGCAAGGTTATTTCGATATGATTGGCATGCCATATTCATGTTGTGGCGTGTTTGCTGCTGCGTTAACAGCAAATAAATATTCATGTAATCAATATCTGTCAAAATTTGGAGTAAAAATATCTCCTGCGGTATTGATTCGCCCTTGTGAGGAGTATTCTTTTTCTGAAATATCAAGTACAATCTCTTATCCATGTTTTGTAAAACCCAATGAGGGAGGCTCAAGCTGTGCAACAACAAAAGTCAAAGAGGAGTCGGAACTTGCAAAAGCAATAAAGGATGCCTTTACCGAGGGCGGAAATGTTATTGTGGAGAAATTCATGGAGGGAACCGAGGTGACATGTGGTTGCTATAAGACCTCAAAAAAAACAGTGGTATTCCCAATTACAGAGGTGGTAAGCAAAAACGAGTTTTTTGATTATGAAGCTAAATATACAGCTTCAAAAGTGGATGAGATAACACCTGCAAGAATTTCAGAAGACGTTGCGGCAGAGATTTCTGAGACAACATCAAAAATATACGATATAATAGGAGCGAAAGGAATTATAAGGGTTGACTATATAATAATTCAAGGAGTTCCATATTTGTTGGAGGTAAATACAACACCCGGAATGACCACCACATCGTTCATCCCTCAACAAATAAGAGCAATGGCTACAGAGCCCGGAGAGGTGTTGGAAGAGATAATAGAAGATATAATGCAAACAAAATAGTTATTCAGCATGGATAATTTCGAAGATATAAGACCGTACACTCCCGAAGAGATACCTGCAGCCATAGAGGAGCTGATGGCAGAGGAGTATTTTAGAAAAGCATTGTCATATGTAATACCTGATGTAAATGGCTTTTTGCAAAAAATGCCTTTGGTAAAGGATACAGACCAATTTCAACAAGATATGCTTTTCCCTGTTATAAAATGGCTGATGGGAATAGTATCGGATGGAGTACAAGGTTCAGGGTTTTCGTATATCGACAACAACAAAGGATGTACATATATCTCTAACCACAGAGATATTTTAACAGATGCACTGTTCTTGGGCTATCTGCTCAGAACAAATGGATTGAAATCTCCCGAAATGGCATTGGGCGATAACCTTTTGGTGTATCCATGGATGAGAATATTGGTGCGTTTGTGCAAAGGAATAATTGTATATCGCAACCTTCCGCTTAAGAGAACATTGGAAGAGGCAAGCAGATTGTCCGGCTATATAAATCAAACAATCAGAGAGAACAATAATTCGGTGTGGATAGCACAACGAGAAGGAAGAACAAAAGACTCTGACGATAGAACGCAAGAGAGTGTATTGAAGATGTTGTCTTTTGCAGGTAAAGAGGATATGAGAGGCAATGTAAAAGCATTGAATATAACCCCTGTCTCAATATCATATGAGTATGATGCTTGCGATTATCTAAAGGCGCGAGAATTCCAATTCAAACGCGACAATGCCGAGTTTAAGAAAACTCCCAAAGACGATTTAAACAGTATGTCTGTTGGATTGATGTCGCGAAAAGGAAAGGTGAACTTCGTAATAACAGAACCAATAAACAATAAGGTGGATGCTTTGCCCGAAAGTTTGACAAAAGCAGAATTCTATACAGCGGTTGCCAAGATAGTAGATGAGGCAATACATCAAGGTTATGTCCTATATCCTATAAACTACGTGGCATATGACCTTTTGAAAGGAACTGAGATGTTTGCCGACAAATATACAGCGGAGGAGAAAGAGAAGTTCTCAATGTATGTTGACGGACAAATTGCCAAAATAAAAGATTTGCCAAATCCCGATAACGACTTCTTAAGAGAAAAGATATTGGAGATGTATTCAAATCCTTTGAAGAACAAATTGAAATTAGATTAATTCCGAATATTAAAAGGACGAGGGCTGAATCGCTTGATTCAGCCCTCGTTTGTGTCGTATGGGTGGTTCTCTATAACTCAAGTTCTACGGCACCCTCTCTTATCACTTCAGGTGAGTCGGAAGAGCAATCAATCACTGACGTGGCAGATGTGCTGCCAATCCCTCCATCAATAACAACATCAGCAATATCTTCATATGCTTCAGCAATTAATTCAGGATTGGTATGGTACTCCTCTTCGCTTTCGTTGCACTTTAGAGATGTTGTTAGTATAGGGTTTCCTAATCTCTCTGCAAGTTTCACGGGAATTAAATTGGACGGAATTCTAATACCCACGCACTTTCTGTTTTTGTAAAGTTTTGGAAGCCCACTTGCTGTTGGTAGAATAAATGTGAACGGACCGGGTAGATTTTTACGAAGAATCTTATGGTAGGTATCGTTTATCTTAACATACTTACTTAATGAACTTAAATCTGCACCAATAATCGATAGATTTGCCTTCAATGGATTTAATCCCTTGTAATTACAAATCTTCTCCACAGCCCTTACGTTTAGAGCATCACATCCCATGGCATATACCGAATCGGTTGGGTATATCACAATAGCTCCATCCTTTAACAGAGAAACAATGTTGTCCAATGCTCTCTCGTCGGTATTTTTCTCGTATAAGCGAATAACTTTCATGATGAAATAAGTTATTATGGATGCCCTCTCTAACCGCTAACAACTAACAACTCTTCTTATATGCTCTCAAGCTTGTGTCCCATGCGCTCCTTTTTGGTTTTCATATAAAACTCATTGTAAGGATTTGTTTCAACCTCAATGGGAACAATCTCTGTAATTTCAATTCCGTACCCCTCCAATCCTATGCGTTTTACAGGATTGTTTGTCATCAGTTTTAGTTTTCTTAAGCCTAATGCTCTTAATATGTTTGCGCCAACGCCGTAATCGCGTTCGTCGGCTTTAAACCCAAGGTGAAGATTTGCGTCAACAGTATCCAAGCCTTTCTCTTGAAGTTTGTAAGCTTTGATTTTATTCATCAAACCAATGCCTCTGCCCTCTTGACTCATATATACTATAACACCTTTGCCCTCTTTCTCGATTTGTTCCATGGCTTTGTGAAGTTGCTCTCCACATTCGCAACGCATTGAACCAAAAATATCTCCTGTCATGCACGAAGAGTGGACTCTTGTCAATACTGCTTCATCTTCGCCCCATTCTCCTTTGATAAGAGCAATATGCTCGGCTCCGTTTGATGTTTGGCGGAAAGGAATGAGTTTGAAGTGCCCCCATTTTGTTGGCATATCCACCTCTTCACCCATCTCAACCAACGACTCTTTTTGAAGTCTATATGCAATCAAATCTTTGATGGATACAATTTTGAAACCCCATCTGTCTGCCACCTCTTTTAATTGAGGTAGTCTTGCCATGGTTCCGTCTTCGTTGATAATCTCAATAAGAGCGGCTGCAGGGTATAAGCCTGCCAATCTGGCAAGGTCAACGGCAGCCTCTGTGTGTCCTGCGCGACAAAGAACGCCTCTTGAACGAGCGCGTAGAGGTGAAACGTGTCCGGGACGACCCAAGTCCGAGGGTTTAGTCTCGGGGTTTGCAAGAGCCTTAATGGTTTCGGCTCTATCAAACATAGAAACACCTGTTGTGCATCCTCCGCCTATTTTGTCAACCATAACGGTAAACGGAGTTTCGTGAATTGATGTGTTGTTGCTTACCTGCATGGGCAATTCCAACTCACTGCAACGCTCCTCTGTTATTGGGGCGCAAAGAACACCTCTTCCGTAGGTCATCATGAAATTTACCTTTTCGGGAGTGATTTTTTCTGCTGCAATAATGAAATCGCCTTCGTTTTCGCGGTCTTCATCGTCAACTACAATCACAAATTTGCCCTCTTTAAAATCAATCAGAGCCTCTTCGATAGTATTTAACTTTATATCTTCCATAATATGTATTTATAATTCATCTTTATACTCTTTCTCAATAATGGTGGTAATCTCTTTGTTGGTCTTTCGTATTTGCGAAAATTCTTGTCTTAGAAGTTTCTGCTCATAAACTCCTATAAGATACACAGGAATTGACAGAGGTAGAATCAATGCAAGTAAAGTTCCGACTCTTTTATCTTTGCAAGGATAGTATAACAGTAAATTTCTGATAATGGGGTAGTCCATAAGTTTAAGAACCACCAATCTCTTTTTCGAATATTGAGCATACTCGATAAAAGATTCTATGCTCTCTCTTAATTCGTCAATAAGAGATTTGTTGTATCCTTTTTGCCAATATGCAATAAAGTTCTGCATCTTGTTTCCACACTCTTTTTGAATCTCTTCGCATAGAGAGTCTATATGTCTTACCTTTTCAAGAAGTTCAGATTTGTTTACCACAACCATTGCAATCTCCTTCATCTCAACAACGCGAGATGTGTGGCGTCCGAAAAGTTTCCTGAAGAAGTTTCGGTATGCATCTTTGTTGAATACCGCCGAATCGTTCACGGCTTTATATGTGAAAAATATACCCAACGGGAGCAATACCGCAGAACTCAACCACAAACCTTGCCAAACCTCCCAAACTCCGTCGCGAGCAAGTTTGTATGCAGAGTTGTCGATAATGTAATAGAAAATAAATAGAATAACCGACACAACAATAGGAGTGCCAATGCCACCACGACCAATGATTGCTCCGAGTGGTGCTCCAATAAAGAAGAATATCAAGCAGGCAAACGAAAGAGTGAATTTTTTATGCATCTCAATTTCGTGTCTTCTTATTAAATTTTTCTGCTCATTTGCTCTATAACTCTTGAATTCGTACTCTTGCTTAATGTTTCGGGCTTTACTTAAAGCTCTGTTTGTCCAATTCTCGCGTTGTTGAATTGAAGCTGCAGAATAAGTCTCGTCCAAATCAAAGTTTGATAAAGTTCCCTTTTGTGTTGTGGTAGTGGCAGATGTGTTTCGCTCAATAATGTTGTAGTATGAAGCAGTTTTAAGCTCCTGTCCAATCTTTGAACCAATGCTATCAACAATAAGAGACATTGAATCAATCGAATGTTTTAGCTCAGATATGTTTTTGCCCACATATTTATCTGCCATGGTGCTTTCGTCAATACGATTAAAACCTGCATCAAAGGGGATTAATATCTCTTTTCGAGAGAATGTCTCTCTGCGATAGGGGACGATTGTTGTTGTCGCTTCTTGAGATTTAAGGTTTTCGAAAGACTCGCCGCTCTCTAATGTTAAAAATAAGAATTGGTTGTCGTCGGTGAATTTAAGACTGCCGGAGTCAGAAACAATAATCATGGCATTCTCTGCCCCTTTCGATATGTCGTATATTGTAATACCATACAACATATTCTTTTTATTGTCTTTCTTCTTAACGTAGATGTTGTAGCCCTCTATTTGATTATAGAAAACCCCCTCGGGAATATCGAGAGCGGGCGATTTCTGTTTCATTGAGTAGAGAAGACTCCACATCTTTACCTGAACGGTGGGAAGTACATTGTTCTGGAAGAAGAAAGCTCCAATTGAAATTATGGTTATGGAGATAATCAACGGACGCATTATCCTAATCAAGGAAACTCCCGAGGCCTTTATTGCCAAAAGTTCAAATCTTTCGCTTAGATTCCCGAAAGTCATCAATGATGCAAGAAGAATTGCAAGGGGTAGAGCCAAAGGAACCATTGATGCCGCCGCGTAGAAAAACATCTCTGCCAATACGCTTATTTCCAATCCTTTTCCTACGAAGTCTTTGATGTGCTGCCAAATGAATTGCATTAATACAATAAACAGGCAAATCATAAACGTCATAAACAGTAACGGAAGAAAAGTCTTCAGTATAAAGCGGTATAGACGTTTGATTTTAAGCATAAAAGGAATAAAAAATAAGTTTTGTTACACAGTCAAAGCACTCTTACCCTTATTGTCTCAGGGGTAGGATTATGCTTTATTTAACCACAAAGGTAGTAAAAAAAAGGTATATTTCAGCTATTATACCTTATATATAATACAAAAAAGTTTTTATGCTGATACTGCGTTTCTTTAAATGCTTGCATAAACTATGTCGAGCGTAAGCAAGTTAGAGGCATGGTGTGTCGTCAACTCTTGTTTGAGCATTGTTGAGTGAAGGTTGGTTCGAGGAACAACTAACAACTAATAACTAATAACTAATAACTAATAACTAAGCCCCAACCTTCTTTTGAAGAATGGTTATTTGTTCATCCCATAAATCGATATAGTCCTTGATTTCGTTTTTGTTGGCAAAATCCGAAACAACAAGAGTGGTATTGTTTGTTAGCTCGTTTTGAACCAATTTTAGTTCGAAGTAGTATTTTTTGTTGGTCTCATCGCACCATCTGAACTTTATTGAGATTCCGCTACGTTGAGATGCTTGGATGGCAGAACGTTTTTCGCTGTTCCAGTAAAAAGTAAAATGTTTGCCATTAATGTCAACGCTGTCAGCAAACCACGAAGCGAGTCCGTCCTGAGTTGAAATGTAACTCCATAAAAGAGCTGGAGAGACGTTGTTGAAGTCGTACTCGATGCTAAAAAGAATCTTTTCCATGTAAGTTAATGTATTTTAGATTTCGCAAACTTATTTAAAGGAAAATGCCAAAGATTATAACTCTCTGTTATTAGAGTAAATTAGCTCTTTGTAATACCCTTTGCGAATATATAAATATTTTTTTGATTTACTAAAAGAGTCTAAAATAAATAGAGAATTTTTTTCTTTAAAAACAACCTATGTATTGAAAAAATACCTATATTTGCAAACAATAATGTCTTCACTGTAAAGTGTCTATGTTAAAGTAAAATAGCTTTTGTGTTAATTTTAACACTTGCCGGAAGAGGGTATTTTATGGGCTTGAAGTATAATGTTTTGGCTTACAATATTTTGTCTTTTAAAGCGGTAAAATGGGTCGAAAATAAAACGAGAGCTTTTTTAGAGTGCGAACATGAGAGAATAAACATCTATATTAATAACAAAAACATTTTTATGAGAAAAGAAAGCCTTTGTATCGTAAGATTGGCAAAACAAGCATTTGCCTATCTAAGCCCAAGCTTTTTTGCAAAAGCAGGGTTGAGTCTTCTTTTTGTAGCAGCCTTGCCTCTGTCGGCAAATGCTGTTCATAAAGCTGAAAAAGTGGCTTCTGCCTCTATTGAGAGTGTAGAACAATCTGCCGGCTTTGTGGTAAAAGGAACCGTAATTGATGACACCAAGGAGCCTTTGATTGGTGTGAGTGTAATGGTTGAAGGAACCTCAATAGGTACTACAACCGACTTTGACGGAAATTATGAACTTAAAATTCCCGATGGAAAAAAGACTTTGGTCTTTAGTTATATCGGTTATTCAGATCAAAAAATTCCCGTAAAAGGCAAAAACCAAATCAATGTAACAATGAGAGAAGACGAGCAAGTGCTTGCTGAGGTTGTTGTAACAGCGATGGGTATCGAGCGTAAAGCTGAGTCATTGACTTATGCAACACAACAAGTAGGAGGTAAAGAGTTAACTCGTGCAAAAGAGTCAAACTTTATCAACTCATTGCAAGGTAAAATGGCAGGTCTTACAATTACACCTAACTCATCAGGAGCAGGAGGTGGTTCATCAAAAATCATCCTTCGTGGACAAACATCAATGTTGGGTAACAACCAACCACTAATCGTGTTGGATGGTATTCCTCTATCAAACGGTTTGTCGGCACAAACTTCAGAGATTGCTCTTGAGGGAGGACGTGACGGTGGTGACATTTTGTCAACAATCAACCCTGATGATATCGCAAGCATGTCAGTTCTAAAAGGTCCTAACGCGGCGGCACTTTATGGTTCGGCAGCGAACAATGGTGTTATTATCATCAATACAAAAGGTGGTCGTGAGGGTAAAATCAGAATTGACGTATCAAGTAACATCACACTTGAGACTCCTTTGTTCACATTTGACAAACAAACAACATTTGGAACAGAGATGAGCGATAAAGGGCCTCTTTTGAATGGATGGGGAGATCTTGCTTCTAAATATACAAAAGATCAATTGGCTCAATATCCATATTTGACTAACAACCCAAAAAATCAAATTAACGATTTCTTCAAAGTTGGTCAAACATACAACAACTCAATCTCATTGAGTGGAGGTACAGAGCATACAACATCTTACTTCTCTTATGGTAATACAGTACAAAAAGGTTTGTTGGAGCGCAACAGATTCGTTCGTCACAACCTATTGTTCAAAGAGACTTTCAATGCATTCAACAACAAATTGAAAATTGACCTTTCTCTTAACTACATTACACAAAAAACAGAGAACCGCCCTGTAATCGGTAAAGTATTCAACCCATTGACAGGATTGTATCGTATGCCAACAGCTGTTAACTTGAATTACTTCAAACAAAACGTAACTCACACAGCTACAGCTGACGACGATATCACAAAAAAAGGTGGTGCTAACCTAATCGGTCAACAAATTCAAACTTGGCCTTTGTCATTCGCAGGACAAGCTTGGATTAACAACCCATACTTCATGCAACAAGCTATTGATGATGAGGCAGATCGTGACCGTATCATGGCTAACGTAACAGCTAAATATGAGATTATCAAAGGTTTGGATTTGCAAGCACGTGTGAGCCTTGACAAAACAATTGACAAGAGCTACAACTATCGTCAACCATCAATTTGGGCAGACCAAAACCAATACGCATTTGCTAACTACTATAGCGGTGAAAGTTCATCAAGAGATATTTACTCTGACTACTTGTTGTCATACAACAAAGATTTCAAAAATATCTCTTTCAACGCAACATTGGGAGCAAGCTTCAAGAGAACAAAATCTTCAAACACTTCTATCACAAAATGGACCGACTCAACATTCGTTTATCCTAACATGGCATGGCCAAGCTTGGGAAGCAACATGAGTGGTAACGCAAAAGACATTTTGTTGAGCGCAAGTGCATCAGGAATCAATACTAACTGGGAGACTGCAGTATTTGCAACAGCTCAATTAGGATTCTGGGGTAAAGCTTACATCGACGCATCGTTCCGTAACGACTGGTCAAAAGCATTCCAACAATTTACAACTGACGGAGGTTACAAATCATTTGCATACTGGTCAGTCGGAGGTAACTTGCTTATCGACCAACTATTCCCACGTAAATTGCGCAACGTAAATCAAATGAAACTTCGTGCATCTTATTCAGTAGTAGGTAACTCAATTCCTCTATCAGATTACAATGCACAAACAATCAACCCACTAACAGGAGCAATTTCAGCGCGTCCTGCATCATTCGACAATCCTAAACCAGAGACTACAGAAGGTATCGAGGTTGGATTCGATGGTATCTTCTTCAAGAACAAATTTGACTTTGATGTTACATTCTATCAAAACACCATGTCAAACCAATACTTGAACATTACTACTGCATCAGGACAATCTAAACCTATCAACTCAGGTAAAGTTCGTAACCGTGGAGTTGAGTTCACAGGAAATTACCACATGAAATTTGGAAAAGATTTCCGTTGGACAACAGGAGTTAACCTTGCATACAACGATAACAAAATTCTTGAGACTTACACACCTGCAGATGGTGGACAAGTTGAAATCGTAATCGGTGCATCTTCATTTGCTATCCAATCTAAATATAAAGTAGGTGGTTCATACGGAGACCTTTACGGAAAAGACTTCTTATATACAAAAGACGGAAAAATCCAAATCGACTCTGAAGGACGTCCAATGTTTGACGCTAAATACAACAAATTCATTGGTAACACTACATCACGCTTCACTTACGGATGGAACAATACATTCTCTTGGAAAGGTCTATCAGTATATATGTTGATTGATGGAAAAGTAGGAGGTAAAGTAGTATCATTGACAGAGGCAGACTTAGACTTCTACGGATTGTCTCAACGCTCAGCAGATGCTCGTCTATCAGGAGAAACAATGGTTTGGGATGGAGTTGAGGTTGCAGCAGTAACACTTCCAACAGGACAACAAGTTCCTGCTCGTGCATACTACGAGGCCGTTGGTACAAACCAAACAGAGTGTATTTACAATGCAACTAACGTACGTTTCCGTGAGATTTCAGTTGGTTATACATTCTACGATTTGTTCGGAGTATCTAAAAACCTTTCAATCTCATTGGTTGGACGTAACTTAGGATTTATCTACAACGCTGCTCCGGTTGACCCAGATATCTCAATGACAGCAGGTAACAACTTTGGTGGTGTAGAGTCTTACGCATTGCCAACAACACGTAGTTACGGATTCAATGTTAAACTTACATTCTAATGTAAATAAACGAGAAAAGATATGAAAATTATGAATAAATCAATTTCAATATTCGCAACTTTGTTTGTAGCGATGTTCCTCTTCTCATGTGGAGAAAAGCAAACATTAAAGATGTGGCAAATCGTCGATGAGTCACAAGACGTTACAAACCAAGGAGAGGGAACAGTTGATATTACTGTCCTAAAAGGAGAGTTGCAAAGTGCATTGACAGACTCTAAGAACAGTGTTGTTGCAACAAGTACTCACGGTTATCAATACTCTAATGCAAACACAGTTGACGTGTTTGCAGGATATACAACCGTAAGCCGTAGTGACTTCCAATATGGTCCTGCATTGTTCCACACATACCAATGGCCTAACGGATACTATGGTTCGGCATGTAGCGTAGGCCCAACAAGTGCATTGTATAACACTTATACTTATGCAGAGAGTTTGGGAGTGCCTGAGTACAAGGCAATTGCACAAATCGTCTATGCTCAAACAGCTCTTCACGCTGTAAACAATGCTGGATGTGTACCATACGATGACAACCGTAAACTTAAAGTATCTCGTCCTCTAACATATTTCTCTCAAGAGGAGACATACAATGCAATCTTGGCAGACTTGGATGAGGCGATAGCAACACTAAAAGAGGTTCAACCTGGAAAAGAGGCTTTGATTGATGTAGAGGGTGATTCTTACGAAAAAGGAGATGTGAACTATGCATACTCTGAGTACCGTTGGGAAAAATGGGTTCAACTTGCCAACACTATTAAATTGCGTATAGCATTGTACCTTTCTAAACCAAATCCAACACTTGCAAAACAAGTTGCAACAGAGGCTCTAACAGACGGCGTACTTGATGAGGATTTCGGACCTGCATACAAACAAGGTAACACACAACACCCATACTATCAAATTTCAGCATCAAATGATGGAGGATGGGCAGATAGCCGTATGAACGCTTCATTAGAGAATATTTTGAAACGTACAGGTTCT
>JAZLBW010000006.1:0-216530 GCA_045613905.1 Candidatus Caccoplasma sp. | reverse complement strand
TGATTTCTGGGTCATTGATTGTCGTAGTCTCGTCTTGCTCGGTTACAGGTACACGTTTTTTCTTAACCTCTACTTGGTCGGTTAGCATATAGCATCCCAAGTTCTCACCATTCAATACAACGTCAACGAATGTTACCGATGGAGTGAAGCCAAACTCAAACATATTGCGTGCTGTTTCAAATGCAAGAGCATTACGCATAAGAGTTTTATCGGCATAGTTTGCCAACAACACCCAGTTTTTCTCTTTTGCCTCGTTACCCAAGAATTTGATTTTCTCATCGAATTTCAAACGGTATGGCTTTTTAGCCATTCCCCATGTTGAATTTCCACGTCCTTTTATCTCGGTTAACACCTCGGTGATGTTGTCCTCGTCGTTTTCCGCTCCACGAACGGTTACATAAGCCGTTACATAGTCATCTTTACTTGTTACTTCTACTCCACTCTCTGTATTGATATATATTGTTGGTACATTTGTAAGCTTTGAATAAGCATCGGTAAAGTTTGCCACTATATCAACATCCTCTGTTATGGGCACCTCATATGGGTTGGCTGTTGACACAACCTCTCCGTTTATTGTCCAATTCACAAATTGGCATCCTCCTCCAGGCTTTGCAGTGAACAAAATCTCTTCTCCCTCATACACATTGCCGGTTTTTGAGCCAATTGCATATCCCTGTTTGATATTTGCCGATGATACTTTCACATCGAATATTTCAGAAATATCGAAGTTTGCCACATATGATTTATTACCTTCTGTTACATCGTAAAAGTGAGGATTGGTTGACACCACCTCTCCGTTTAGTGTCCAATTCAAAAACTTATATGATGGATTAGTCGGAGTTGCCACCAACACAAGAGGTTCTATGTTGTTCGAAACAGTTGTCATACCTTGGGTGTTAATATAGGCTGTTCCCATTGTTGAACTGTTTACCGATACAGAAATTGCTCTTGGCGCAATATCCACAGGATATGCATATACCTCAAACTCCCTCATATCCAACGGCTGGTATGATGTGGTGGTTATATACATTCTCAAATATTTTGCAACAATGGGTTGAGAGAGATATTTCGACATCAAATAGGCAGAGGCTTTCTGATGATATTTAGATTCACTACCTTTAAAATCCGTTCCTTCAATATCGTACCAATGCTTATTATCTATCGAAGCCTGAAGTTTTGCGGCTGTTGGACGATTATATGTATCAAAATAGAGGTTAACCCTTCCGATTACAGACTCTTCCGCCAAAGTTACCGTAACCGACGAACCTTTAGATGCACTATTTTGAGAATAGAAACGAGTGTTATATTTACCATCTTTTACATTACTTACTGCATAATTTCCATTCTGTGTAAGAGATGATTCCGCCGCTATTATCTCTATCTTTTCATATGCATTTTGGAAGTGCGCCACATACTCAATTTCTGAATTTACAATAAAAGTATACTCAGGGCTAATACTAACAACGTTTCCGTCCACTGTCCAATTTACAAACTCATACCCCTCATTCGGGTATGCTATAAGTGTTATCTCTTCGCCTTCGTACAATTGTCGGTTTATCTCTATGACACTACCCATTGTGGGATTGCTTGAGATTATACTAATATCATATTTAGGCAGCTCTTCAAAATTTGCAACATAGTGATGAGTTCCGGGAATTGTACACAAATAGTCAAGTTCGGTACTTACCACCACACCATTCAAGGCCCAATTCAAAAACCTACAATTGCTATATGATTGCGCCCTAATAAGAACAGGCTCTGTTTTATTTGTTACTTCGTTGATTTCTATATAACCTATAAAGGCATTACCCAATGTTGGATCATTCTCCGATACACTGATATTATATGGCAATAGTTCCGAGAAATTGGCAACATATGCTCTGTCTTCTCCGAACACATCAACATATGTGGCTTCGGTGCTTACCACCTCGCCATTTACTGTCCAACTTTCAAACATATAGCCTTCGGCAGGAATAGCCACAAGATTAACAGCCCCTGATTTATTCTCAACTCTTGTTACTCCTTCCTCTCCGATATATGCCGTACCCATCTGCAAATTGTTCACCGATACGGATACAGTTCTTGGTGTAATATCCGCCTGTTGTCCATACACCTCAAATTCATTGAGATATAAATATGAAGTTCCCTTATCAACAATAACCATTCTTACATATTTAGCGGCATATGCACTTGCGTCTATTGCAACACAATAAGAATTTTTGTCAGATTCATACTCCACAGCATTGGCAACCGTAACTTCAGAACCTGCCACATCACTCCACACCACATTATCGGTTGATACCTGTAACTTTATTTTATTGGGACGACTAGAGGTATAGTTTCCAAAATATAACTTTACTGTTTCTAATTGATATATACCATCCAAAGTTAATGTAGCAGTCGTTCCTACCGACTGATATTCAAACGACTCAAAATAGGTAGAATAAGATCCATCTATAATCTTGTCGGCAGTATTTGAAGACCACGCTTTAACACTAACTTCGACTGCTCGAATATCCAATTTTGCCGCCAACATTTGTTGGGTGGTAAACAATGCCATCACAGACATTAGCACAAATAGTAAAACTCTTTTCATAATCATCACATTTAGAGGTTATCTTGCAGTAAAATTATGAAAAAAGTTTTAAAAGAGCAATAGTCACTCACAGAAAACATGTAGGGGGGGGGCAAATAGCTGATTATCAGGAGATTTTTTTTACAAATTAGGAATGAGAAATTAGGGATTAATTTCTAATTGGCACGAAGTGCCGTACTAATTCCTAATTGCGACAAAGTCGCGAACTAATTGTTGCGTAGCAACGTACTAATTCCTAATTTAAATTAACTACTTAAGCCTCTGCAATAATTTGTCGGCAAAGGGGAAAGAGCCATTTTCAAGCAACATCTTCAAATCGATTTGTCCCATTTTAAATAGGTCTAATAAAAACTCGTTTGAGGCAATGCGATATACAGGCGACGATACTGATTCGGTTATGTTTATGTCAAACTCCGCATTTTTAACCTCCTCCTCGCCTATCTTCTCCAACACTTCGAGGCTATCCTCTCCTACAATCTTTTGGTATCGCTCCATATCGTAGTATTGCTGTATTGTCTTTACAAGTTTGGTATCACGGTTCACTCTAAAACATTTGAAACTCTCAAACAGGTCAACAAGATTCAATGATGAATTTTGTATTTGCTGTGCATATAATGCATATGGTGTTCCCGACGGTGCAGCCTTACCCTGCATGGCTCCATGCACTCCCGATATATTATCGAACATTCTCATCTGAAGATTGAGCATATCGTATGCTCCAACGTTTGTTCCGTTCACCGATATCTGTTGCGGCACAGGAGAACCCGGACGCGGGCGATACATTATTATTCCGTTGTAACGAGTCCACTCCTCCATTACATCGCGGATTGTCATACCATCGGGGATTTGGTCTTCGGGGAATAGCAACACTCCTTTTGCACTTGAACCCATTATAAAGTCGAGCATGGTTATCATTCGGTTTATGTAACGTTGTTGGTCAATTACATCTTCCACCAAAGAGTGTACCTCGCCATCCACCAACGGATATAGTTTTATCACATATGGGTGAGAGCCATGCCAATAAGGTGTTTCTCCCTCATCTAGGATATGACCCAGTGGCGAGAGATGTCGATAATACCACACTTTATCAATGAACCATTGGGTATTTATCAAAGGAACTTCTTCTTTACCCACACCCTGCTCTGCAGCCTCTCTTATTCGTCGGGCATTCTCTGACTCAATATCATCCAACGCTGTTATTTCGGCTTTGTATATTGTTCCCGAAAGGGTATCGTGACATTTTAAACGCTCTCTGCTCTCGTTGTGCCAAACCTCTATTACTCTGCACATATTATTTTCTGATGGAGTATAAAAATCGAGGTTATCGACAGGCTCTTTCGACAATGTGGGATAACGTCTCTCAAACTCAGCATCCCTCACATCGCTATATATTTGACGTAATGCCACCGCTCGTTCTCTGTTTCCTTTTGCGTAACGCGATATTAAATCGGCTATAGACATATCGTGCAACTCCCCTATTAGATTGCAATCATTGTGACGAATGTCGCTCATCTGATTAAAGAATATTCGAGAAGGAGCGACCTCATCAACCCAAACATCGGTTTTTCCATTGCGTGTTTCGTACAATATTTTATGGGCGCAACTACCCGATATAACAAACTCTTCAAGAGTACGACCATCCAATTCCCAAACCCTGTTATGCTGATGCGCATACTCTACGGCTTTGCTCAAAAGTTCGCCAAGTGTCTGCTCGTTTCTGTCGCGAGCCACACAAACAGGCTGGGTTATCATTGAGCGAAATTGTCCCACTATGTTTTTCACCAACTGTCTGATGAGGTTGTTCTTCAAAGGAACCTTTCCCTGCTCCTTAAGATACTGCTCCTCTGTTATGGTACGACCATCGGAGAGTGTTATCAAATCGCTCCACTGACGACCAAAGGTGTAGTTGCGGTTTCGGATACGGTTTTCGCGAAACTCTTGTAACTCATCCCATGCTCTGCATGCCATCAGCAACGACTCTTTATCCTCCTTAAAATTTTGCTCTTTAACTCTTTTTCTCTCTTCTTGTTGTGGCAGTAAATTTGTTTTGTTAAAACGCCTGAAATCAATCTTTTTCTGTTTCTTCATAACTAATCTGTTTTTAATGTTTTTTATGATGCAAATAAAGGATGCGTGGTTCACAATTCGGTGTTATATCTATATGTTCTCGCCTGTTATCTTCATATAATTTTACCAGCTCATGCAACTGCTCTTGGTATATTTTTGCTCAAAATTTTAATTGAAGTTTATTATGGAAAAGTTTTCGAAAGAGATTGAACTTTTAGGCATCTCGAATAGCAATGTTGCTGATATTTGTGAAGATGGCGTATGTTGCGATATCATAAATATGCGCAACAACAATGGCATATGGAACGTTTGTGATATGCCCAAAAAGATTATTGAGTGTGATAATGGTTTGTGCAAATTCGTTCATTGCAATAACGACTTCTCTCACCTGATATCATACGATGGGAGTACGGTATATTGGGAAGCGAATATTAATGAGGACGAGTGCGAAAGAGTAAAAGTTCCCATTGCCGAGATTGACGATGTTATATCATTTGAAGCTATGGGTAATGTTCTTATTTCGGTTTGTAAAAGCGGAAATCAATACTCTATATTTAATAATGGGGTATATTCTCATATTGGCAATATTGAGACTCCGTTATTGAATTTCAGACTTAAAAATTTTATAGAATCGAATCACTATCTCCCCAGAATCATCCTGCCCACATATATGAGCAGCACGTTAAGCAATGAGTTGAATTATCAACATATAGCAAAGACATTTTATGAAACCGCCGTAACAGAGATGGCAAACAGCGCCAATAAAGACAAATGCTTTAATTCTCCGTTTTTGATAAGATATGCAATACGCCTTTTTGATGGTTCATATATAAAACCCTCTGCCCCAATTCTTATGTTTCCAGAACAAAACATAAAAGAAATATTTAGACGTAATATTACCATAGAGTCAACAGATGAAGGATATATGACATCGTCCTTGCTCACAATATATAAGGACTATTACCTCTACTTCGAGGCAAGTTCATTACCTTCGGACGAATGGAATGATATTATAAGCAGCATAGATGTTTTTATATCTAAACCATTGTCAATTGCTTCGGATAATTTCTATGATGTGAAAGAGCATAGCATTTCTGTCGATAACAATACGTTCTATGTAGATTTGGAGCTTCCTACTTTATCTGACAAAGAGATTAATGAGAAGATTGCCAATGAATCGCTCTTTTATAAAATTGCATCATATAAATTGTCGGAGCTAAGGGAGGAGGAGACTTTTAAAGACCCTATCTTTCCTTCTGTTTCAATTGATGAGATTCCATCTCAAGAGGCTCTTGCCATAGACAATTTTTCGCACTACAATTTTAGCGGAGATGTTTGGTTTTTATATAATTCACGATTTCATATTGGGAATATTCGCAGATATTTACCACACCCATTTAATATCTCAAGTTTTATTGTTCCGCAAAACATGTTTAACGGGCACACAAGCGAGTACGAAATTAAAAACATAACAAGTTGTCATATCAGAGTTCTGGTAAAAGCGACTACAGAAGATAAATATATTGAAACGGATTGTTCTATCTCAAAAGAGGGATTTTTAACTCCTTTTATATCATACCCTGATAACAGAGCCACACAAATGGAGATATGGCTTAAACATGAAGATGGAACAAAACGTTATATTTCCCTTCCCCTTGTCAGTTCAACCGTGGAGAATCTGGCATATTTTATCAATGATGAATATAAGGGTATTGAGCCAAAAGAGTTCGAAGGAGAAATACCAACAGAGAAGAGATTCGATTATGACTATTTCCCAAACTTGTTAAGAGTGTCGAACAGCGAAAATCCTTTCTATTTTCCACAAGAATTAACTTATAGTGTTTCAAATGGAGAGATTTTAAATATTGCCACCGTTACAACTGAGCTATCGCAGGGAAGATACGGGGATTTCCCTCTCTACATATTTACCTCTGACGGTATTTGGGCATTACAACATGGCGACGGAGATGTTATATATAAATCGTTGCTACCCGTAAGCCGAGATATTGCACTATCTAAAAACGGAATTGTAAACACCGACAAAGCTATTGTATTTTTATCGGAAAAGGGGTTGATGATTCTTAATGGAAGTGAAGTTTCTCAACTCTCGTCTTTTGGTTTGGAACGACATGATTCCATAAACGAAATTGAGGTTGAGGGCAAAGAGTTTCGCATAAAATCGGAACAAAAGGTGGTTGATACCTTTAAACAGTATATATCTGTATCAGATATAGAATTCAACTATAACAATAACGAACTACTGTTCTTAAAAGAGGGAGAAAATTATCTATATTCGTTTTCGCTAAACAGTGGGATGTGGAGCAGAATCACATTCTCGGATAAAGCAATGCTGTCGTTTATAAAATTCTATCCACAACTACTCATCTCTGATAGCGAAGGCAATGTTTATAATTTATCAAAGGAGAGAAAAGAGTCTATCATGCCTTTTGTCTTTACAACTCGAGCAATTAAAATTTCGAACAACTACACTCTTAAACAACTTAAAGAGGTTATTTTTAAAGGAGAACTCAACTTTATTGACGAAAGCGGTATGACCCTCGAACTGTTTGGCTCGAATTACCCCGATAGAGGATTTCACACAATAGCAAAAGCTCATGTTAAAAACTCTTTTGTTGATGGTGTTAGAATTTCGGTATATGCACCTACATATAAGTATTTCAGAATATCGGGCTATGGAAATGCCAAGTGCGGAATGAACATCAACAATATTCATCTCTCTTGCACCCTTAAATACAATTCAAGGATTAGGTAAAATAAAAAATGTGTCATTGATGAAATTTTGTGATATTTTAATGAATTTAAGTAATCAATTTTATTTACTTTTGTCATATCCATTTTTAATAATCAATTAACTAAAAAATATCACAATGAAAAAACTTGGAATTTTATCTATTCTTGTTGCCATTGCAATAGGAGTAAATGCTCAAAACATATTCGATAAGGGTTCTAAAAAGATTGATTTAACCATTGGTGTTGGATCTGTAAGACACTTAGGCGCAACATTTGACCAACATGTCAATATGGAATGGGGTGTTGCAAAGATTGGCGATAAATTTACCATTGGTGTAGGTTTCGCAGTAAACAACTCTTATGGTGGAGTAAATGAATCGACAATTTACGGAGAGTATGATTACACCTATTCTCAAACATATACTACAAAAATAAAGAATTCGCATAATCGTTGGGTACAATCGAGCGAAAAGAAAGATGTTAAAAGAGAGGGGTATGGTAGTGCAACAGCCAATGTGGGACGAGAAGACTTTAATACAATGCTGACTGCATCGTTCCACTATAGTCCAATTAAAAAACTTGACACCTATGCAAAAATAGGATTGGGAGTTGGTTGTAAAACATATGTATTCAACAAGATAAGAAACGAGGATGGTTTCGGCAGTGCTAATGTTCAAGACAAAACTATATTGGACAACAGCGAAAGGAAGTCTTGGATAAGCTATAAATACGACGACCTTGAGCATGTTGAGTGGATGGGATACAAAGCTAAAGCTGTTGCTTCTATGGCTTTGTATATTGGTGCTACATATTACATTACAGATAATTGGGGTATTGATGGACAAATTGGTATGATTAGTGGCAACCTTGTAAAGAAAAACTATCCTAATTCATTTGGCATTTTTGCAGTTGGTGCATCTTATAAATTCTAATTGAATAGAGATAAAAGAACAAGGATGTATGACAAAAACAATCTGAATCCAAGAAGTTGGATAGATTAACAATAAATTTATAGACAAGAGGGTGGACCGTTTACTTTTGGTCCACCCTCTCTTTTTCTGAGGATTGAATAAAAAGAGCCTTTTTTAGTCAATCTCGTTTGTTATAGCTCCATATTCAAATTTCTGCTCATAAATCAAAAATCTCAGTCAAAAATTAGTTTGTATAATTTTACCACACACTCACCCTCTTTTAGTATTTCCTTTGCAGTGTAAAAACACCACGATAGTGTGGTAAAATACTAACTTAATATTTTTGTTTTATGAAAAACTTTTATGAGAATGACGAAACTCTGCCACAAACTTCACGCGGAGTAATCGTAAAGAGACTTATCAAACATTTCCCAGACAGAGATTTTGATAATGACGATGAGTTATTTGAGGTTCTTGCAAACTACGATGCAGACCTTGATGAACGTTTTGAAAAGTTGCGTAACGACCAAACCAAATTGGCTCGCATCTTTACTTCAAACCCTAAAATGGCGGGATTCATCTCAACTGTTATTGAGGGAGAAGATCCTTTGATTGCGTGTGTTCGCTACTTTGGTGGAGATGTATTGGATTGTGCCTACGACGAAAATCGTTTGATGCAACTTCGCAAAGAGAATGATGCCTACTTGCAACGCATGCACTCTTTTGCAAAAACCGAAAAGGAGATTGAGGAGAACTGGAAAATGAGTTCAAAATCGATTGAACGTTTTAAGGAGTCTAAAGGCATGAGCGACGAGGAGTTCGACCTCTTTATTGAAAAGGTTTGCCACTTGTGCGAACATGTATTTATGTGCGACTTCAGTTTCGAGGTACTCGACACCCTTTTCAAGGGTATCAATTACGACACAGACATCGACATTGCCGAACAGGCAGGAGAGGTAAAGGGACGTAATCAACGTATAATCTTCAGCAAAGAGAAATTGGGTGAGAGTTCTGCTCCTTCAAAACACGATTCTTCAGCCAATCTTACTCCCATGTTCGGACTCCGTCGCAGAAAAAGTGTTTGGGACCTCTAAATGAGTTGTTAGTTTTTTAGTTGTACGGTGTTACACACCTTAGTTTTTAGATTAACTAACAACTTAAAATTTCACATCGCAAAAAAAACAAAGTTTATTAACATTTAAAATTTTAGAAAGAGTTATGAAAAAGATTTTTGAGTTTATTAAAAAGAATGATGTTTGGGTACTATTGGCATTAATTGCAATCACATTGGTTATTGCCTATTTGTCGGCAGATGCTTCATGCGCGCTGGCTGCGGTAATTCCTTCGGCAAGTGTAGGTAAGATCGTTTCGGGCGAACCTTTGACTCGTTCACTTGCTACCCGCCATAGTGACGGACTTATTAAAAGTGCCATTGATGACAGAATTACAAAAATTCGCCCTATGTCCACCCCCATCGATCAACTTTCACGTTGGGCAGGAGCTCGCAAAGCGGACTCTATGGTTGTTGATTACTACTCTGTGGATATAAAACCCACTAAAGCAACTTTGAGTGTGGCATATACCGAACCTTCTACTTCGACAGTAACATCGGCCGCTCAAAAGGTAACCATTACAACAAGCAATAACGATATTTTTGAGGTATCTGAGACACTGCTTGTTCAAGGAGTAAAGGGTTATGAGGCTGATGGTGTTACTCCTGCCAAATCGGATTTGGTTCTATACATTACAAGTAAAGAGGAGAATGGCAACCTAAATGTATATGCCATTAATGGTAAGAAAATTGGTTCGATAGAGGGTTGTGTACCTTCAATCCCTGCATCATCAACTCTTATTCGTATGGGACGTGCAGCTACTGAACTGGATGTTCAAACTGCTCAATTCGAAGCTCTTCCTGTTAAAGAGCAAAACAACTGTCAGATTTTTAAAATCCAAGTTGAGCAATCTACATTCCAAAAAATTGCGGCTAAAAATGTGCCTTGGGATTTCAGCGATTCAGAGGAGGCTGCCATCTATGACATGCGTTTAGGCATGGAGAAAACTTTTATGTTTGGTGTTAAAAACACTCTTTACGATTCTCGCAAGAAAGAAAATGTAATGCTTACAGGTGGTATCTGGTGGCAAGCAGGTAAGGAGTATGAATTTGACCCTTCAAAAGAACTTACTCAAAACGACCTTATAGACATGATGAAAGAGGCGTTTACCGGTAACGGCGGAAACAAACGCAAAGTGCTTATCGGTGGTAGTGATTTTATTGGCAGAATCAACAAACTTGACGTTACAAAGGTTATCAGCGCCGAAGATGAGTTTGTAAAATGGGGCATCGATTTCTCTGAAATACGCTCGAAGTTTGGTAAATTCTACATTCTATACTCAGAGGTATTTGACGATTGCGGCATGAGCGATTACGGATTTGCTTTCGATCCTGAGTTTATTACTCGTTGGGCTCACGTTCCTTTCGGACATCAAAAACTTGACCTTAAGAGTGCCGGTATTCGCAATACCGATGCTGTGGTTATGACCGAAGCAAGTTGCTTGACTCTTCGCTACCCTGCAGCTCATATGCGAATTGTACCCAAAAAGGGTTAGATGTTTTTAAATAGTTGTCGGGGCAACCTGACAACTATTGCATTTAGTTAAATTATAAACAGAATAAGTTATGAAAAGATATAAGACCAACAGAGGAAATCTCAACTCGGTGATAAGGGTTGGAGATAATAGTATAAGAATAAAATTTGTAGCCGGAGGTGGTGGTATAGGTTATTTCGAAACGAACGATACTTCTCTTCAAAAAGCTATTGAAAATGACTCGGGCTTCGGTGTTAAGTTTTTTGAAGACTCTCTCTCATGTGAGGCTATGCCCGAGGTTACAATTATTGATAATATCAGCTCGTGGCAAGAGGCTCGTAAATTTCTACAAAACGAACCGTATTGTATATCTCCACAAGATATAACATCACCCAAAAAGATAAAATCTGTGGCAAAGAGT
This sequence comes from Candidatus Caccoplasma sp., assembly GCA_045613905.1. Lineage (GTDB taxonomy): Bacteria > Bacteroidota > Bacteroidia > Bacteroidales > G3-4614 > Caccoplasma_A. The sequence continues at coordinate 205,198 of JAZLBW010000006.1, read as the reverse complement.
TTAGGGTTGCAGTTTAAAAATTTAGAGTAGCAAATGGTATGTTGTATAGTAAAGATGTTTTAATAGAGTTGGTAAAGATTAATATGGAAGAGGGATTTTCTGATGCTCTATATGGCGAGGTTGAGAAGTGCGGTGGAATTGGAATTGAATCATATATAGAGAGTAAACTACCGGAAGCCATAACTCAAGTATTTTTGGCTGCTCCTGATAGTTTATTGCCTCAAATTGATGCCTCCTCCCTGTTAACTCCACAAAAGCGCCAGAACGGTAGCGGTGAAATTCTACTTCCTAAAGATATGTTGCGATTCACTCTTTTGAAGATGAGAGGTTGGGACAGAGCAGTAACTGTTATCAGCAATCAAAACAGTTCGGTGGCAATGCTCCAAAAAAATCCTTACACAATGGCAGGGAGAGCAAAACCTGTTGTAGTGCTTGAAAATAGTCATAATGGCGATAAGGTATTACGTTACTACTCTCTACCTCCCGAAGTTCGCAACCATGAGATAGAGGATGCTCTCTATGTAAAGATTCCTGATTTATCTTCTCCTATAGAGATACACGAATTGCTTTTGCCCTCAATAACATATCTGACTGCATCTATTGTGTTTAATATTTTGGGAGATACCGAACGCGCGACGCTAATGCGTTCGAACGTATCTATTGGTTAATTAAAATATATATATTTTTTAGTTATGAATAGTTCTATTGATATTGATAAAAACAACCATTTTTTAGGATATTATTATGGGGTTGCTGAGGTTCTGTCGTTAAACTTCAGTCCTCAACCCGGAATGTTCTTTGTAAATGGTGAGACTAATTCGGTATGGGTTTGGGATGCCTTGACCCGTATGTGGATTGATTCTAACCGCGTGGATAGCGGAATGAAAGGTATGCTCACAGATAAAGAGGGAAATTCTCCAAGTGATTTTGTGCCTTCACCCAAAGAGGGAATAAAAGAGAGTTACTTCTATGTGGCTGAGTGTGATGATGTGGATGCTAATACCAACGCAGAAAGCAAAACCATTACGTTTACCAACTTTAAGAATGGGACTTCGTCAGTTTCTGTGACTGTTGAGAAAACTTCTATTATTACTCTGTTTTGGAATGGGACTTATTGGGAGACAAGTGTTGTGCCAATGAATTTTGATTTGAATCGTTTGTTCAAGGGGACTTTGTATGCGAAGAACATTGATGGTAAACTTACCTTGTTCTCTAAATGGGAAAAAGACGGTGAGCAAACAGAATTTAGGTCAAACTATGTAGGAGATGAGCTTGGCAGTGTGTGGAGGGTAAGAGGTGATGTCGGTGGTATATTAATTTCAAGTTACTGGTCTCTTAGCCTTATTACATCAAAGAGTCAGTATTTGTTTGAGTACAGTGATGAGGATGGCAATATAATTCCAACAAGCGGACCAGACTCTACCACAACAGAGGGCTGGTGGAAAAAAGTTACAAAATGTGAGAATCTTACTCCTGATGAGCGCAAAAAGTGGAATAAGGCTGTGACGGATTTGGCGACTGAGATTGGAAACAGGAAAGATGCTATTGAGGGGTTGGAGCCTAAATTATTAAAAGGAGAGATATACATTGGTGACGAACAAAATGACGGTTGGAAACTTTATTACGATGCCGAAAAAACAATAGAAATAGGTTATCAATCACAAGGCAACATTCTCAAAGTAAATGGCTTCTTGGGAGGTATCGCAATCGCATCAAGTTCAAGATTAATTGTACTTTCTCCCAATCGCGCCTTATATTATACTTTCGATTCTAATACAAGCCGATACAACAAGACAGCCGAATACAAATATGTAACAAATGAAGAAAAGAGTAGCTGGAATAAGGCTGTGACGGATTTGGCTGCTGAGATTGAAAACAGGGAAGAGGCTATTGCTAATATAAATCCTAAATTATTTGATGGCACAATTTACATCAAACAGGTAGATAGTGTATGGACTCTTTTTGAAGATGCTGGATACACAAAGAAATTACTTTATCAGCAACTTGGTTATATACTTAGGGTTAAGGGAGGAGATACTACAGGTATTGCTATTTCGAATGGTTCCAACTTGATTTATATCTCTGTAAACAGGTCTATTCATTACGCATATGATAATATTAGTAAAACGTACGCAATAAGCAAGGAATATCGTTATGTTACTGCCGAAGACAAAAATGCATGGAATAAGGCCGTAACGGATTTAACTACCGTCAAAAATGATATTTCCGATTTAAAACAGAATCAGGGTTCTGCCGCTTCTGTTAAATATGCTACTTCGGTGTCTGTTCCAAGAGGTGGTTTTGTTTTTGCCGATGGTGCTTCGTTCCTCTCAGGAGATAAGGAAGAATGGCTAAGTTCTGCAATGAGGGAATTAGGTCTTAAGCACAAAAGTGTGGCAGTGGGTGGACAGTCTATCTTAGACACGGCTTACCGTTTATGTAAAGGTACTGAATACACCGTCGAAGAGTTGGAGAAAATGGATGTATTTATGATACAACACGTCCATAACCGAGATGTTTATACATTAACTAAGGAACGAAACATTGTTGATTATGAGAAAATTATCAATGCCGCTACTGACAATGTTGCTCCTTTGAGCTATGCTGAGGCCTTTGATTATGTTATTAAAAAGCATATGGCTAACTGCTACAAGCTTAAAGATGATGCAAAGTCTAAATGGTACGGCATAAAGAGTGGTAAGCCTATGCAAATGCTCTTGTGTACTCATTGGCATGATGCAAGGACTACATATAATGAGTCAGTGAGAAAGTTGTGCGCAAAATGGGGTATTGCTTTGTGCGAAATGGATATTAACATCGGTTTTGCTACAAGTGGGGAGCATCCTGTGGCTACTTACAATGACATGTCTGCTCAGGTTTCTCTGCTTTATGCTCAAAAACAGGGCGGTGGTTTGGGTTCTATTGATGAAGCAGATACACAAGAGACTAATGGTAAAGTATATGGCTGGCATCAATACATTGGAAGTGAAAACTTCAACTATCTCACTCGTAAAATGGCTTCTATTTTAATGAGGTGTTTTGTGGTTTCGAATGTGATTGAGTGGTCGGAGTCTTTTAATATGAACAACTACAAAACTCAGGGTGTCTATTTTATCAAGGGCGAAAGATTATTGAGTGAGAACGACAACTTGCCTATTATGAATGCATCTCCGGGACATACCATTAGCGGACAATTGACTGTTTTAGATGCTTCGTTGAGTGATGCCGAGCAATGTATCACGCAATACTTGAAACTTACTAACCGAACAGGTAGCGAGGGTAAAGAGTATGTGCGCACATACAATAAATACTCTAATGGCACGGAGGGTTGGAGTGTTTGGAGAGAGATTAAACAGACGGCTAATCTCAACCAAATTAGTGATGAGGAGTTGAAGAATTATACTGAGAATGGATTGTATGAGGGGGTGATCTTCAATGGTAGTTACGATATACAAGACATAAATACTACAATCGCATCTTTTATCTCTGCACTAAAAAGCTATGAGGGTGCAAGAGAGTTGCCGAGTGGTACACTCTTTACTATGGAAGTGCTAAATAATTATGCAGTTGTAGCTAAGGCAGAACAAATGGGATTGCAAATACAACAAAGCATTGTTCAGCGAGCAACGGTACTATTGATTGGAGACTCGTATTATGAAGTGTATAGAAAATATTTTAATGTTGATGATAACGGACCTCGTTCATATTGGAGTAATTGGTTCATTGTTGGAAAATTATAAATAAAATTTAGGGAATGGAGACTGCAGGCGAGATAGCTACAGTTGTAACTGCAATTGGTGGTTTTGAGTTGATAAAGTGGGTAGTGACTTGGTTTGCTACCCGCAAATCCACTCAAAAGAAAGTGAGAGAGGAGGCGGAGGCTTTACAGATTGGCAATGAGCAGAAACGAGTGGATTGGCTTGAAAAACGAATTTGTGAGCGAGATGCAAAAATCGATTCTTTATATATTGAACTACGTGCCGAACAGCAGAATCGATTAGAGGAGATTTTTAAACGCCACGAGGTGGAGCTTAAATTCAGAGAGAGCGAAGTAAAACGTTGCGATGTACGCAAATGTTCAAATCGCAAGCCTCCAAGTGATTATTGATAAAAAAGGTAGTTATGAAATTATTGGTAAAAAGAAAGTTTTTAGGGAAAAACTATACGATAGGAGCTTTGTACATCGATGGCAAATATTTTTGCGACACTCTCGAAGATAGAGTAATAGATGTCGATAAAAGCGGAAAATTTGAAGGAGATGAGAAAAAGATTGCAGGGAAAAGCGCAATTCCATATGGAGAATATAAAGTTGTGATAAATCGCTCTCCCAAATTTAAGAGAGAGTTACCACGATTGGTTGATGTGCCACACTTTGAGGGAATATTAATTCACCGCGGAAATAGTGCGTCTGATACATCAGGTTGTATTCTTGTGGGAGAAAACAGCATAAGAGGACGCCTTTCAAACTCCTCAATATACGAGGATATATTGGTAATGGAGTGTAAAGCTGCATTAAAAAGAGGTGAAGATATAAGAATAAAAATAGAGTAGTCATGAAACAATACAGAATAGGAATGTTAACAATATGCTATCTTCTTATGGCAATGCCATTTTTGTTTTGCCTAATGGGATGCACATCTTCGTCTCGAACCATTGTTGTGGAGCGAGACACTTTATATGTTGAACGAGTTGCCGAAAGGCAAACTATTGTTCGTGATACGATAGAAACCTCAAGCAGAATTGTTGAGTATATTATTGACTCACTGGGAGATTGGCGTCCTCAAAAAATGGTGGAGGAGACAACATTACAACGCCATACCCAAAAAAGCGGAGAGGAAGAAATTATCTCGGAAGAATCGTTATTAAAGACTAAAACAGAGATTGAAAAGAATATTTCCACAATTAACAGATGGTATATTTGGGGCTTATTTTCGCTATTGATTTTTTTAGTTTTTATATTGATAAAATTCTGAAATCTCAAATATTCACCAAACAAAGAGAGGGTGCGTCATGACACACCCTCTCTTTGTTTATAAAGTATCTATTTTATCTATTTATTTTGAAGTAGTAGATAATTGTTCCGTTTTGGTTGTTGCTCTCTTTTATCGATTCGAATGTTGCCTTACGAGCAGCCTCAAGAGCTCTGTTCCTCATATTTAAGTTCGAAGCAATCTTATTGTCGCTTTTTTGTAAATTAATTGAGGCATTTATAACCCTTCCTGCCGGATTCACAGTTATGTCAACCACAAGTTTTCCCTCAATGTTTGTATTGTCATATTGGGGACGTGGCAAACTTTCGCCTTTGGCAAGACCCCTTCCTCCGAGGTCAAAACTTCCGTATCCTGCATTGCCACTCTCTGCTCCATCTGTTGAGTTTCCATTGGGAGAACCTTTGCCGTCGGTGCTGTTTTGCGAAGAAGATGCCGATAATGCTCCCGATACAAGAGAGTTTATTCTATCAGTCTCTTTACGTTCAGCCTCCTCTTTTGCCTTGCGCTCCTCCTCTATACGTTGCTCTTCTTTACGTCTCTTTTCGTCGTCCTCTGATGAGATAGATGGTTCTTCACTATCTTGAGTTATCTCCTCGGCAGAAGATGTCACCTTTGGAGGAATATATCCCGATGGCTTTTCGGTAACAATCTCGTAAATGTTTCCGTATGCCACCAATATACCTCCTCCCTCATCGCTTACGGGAGAGTATAGCTTAGTAAAAAAGAGAATAAGTATTATGGCAACATGAAATGACAGGGTGCCAACAACGCCTAAAATCTTATCTTTTTTATCGGGGTTGTTCATTAGTTTTACAATTATTTCTTAACAGGTTGAGTTGCCAAAACCATTTTCACTCCTTTTTCGGCACCAATGCCAAGCACTCTGACCACTTCTCCATACTCGATGCTCTTGTCGGCGTTTATTGCAACAAACACCTCGCCCTCTTCAAGGACAAGAGCCTCTAACATATCATCTAATTGTTCAGGCAAAATCTCTACGGGAGCTTTATTCCCTTTTGAAAAGTAATAACGATTATCCTTATCTATGGTAACTCTTGCCGCAGGAGTTGATGATACCTGATTTTTGCTTTGAGGCAACATTACCTTAATGGCATTTGGGAATACCGCTGTAGAGGTAACCATAAAGAATATAAGCAACAAGAATATAACGTCGGTCATTGACGCCATACTGAAGGTTGCATTTATATTATGTCTGCGTTTAAAAGCCATACTCTATTTTTGTGCAGGTTCATTTATAAGGTCCATAAACTCCATTGTTTTTGACTCCAAGTCTCTAACAACGCCATCAACACGAGCAACAAGAAAGTTGTAAGCAAACAGTGCGATAATACCAACAACCAATCCTGCCACTGTGGTAACAAGAGCTTCGTATATACCGGCAGAAAGTGTTGTGATATCGGCACTACCTCCTGCCTCTGCCATATTGAAGAATGCTCGAACCATTCCCGAAACTGTTCCCAAGAAACCAATCATGGGAGCGCCTGCCGCAGTTGTTGCCAACCAGGGGAAGTTTTTCTCCAATTTTGCAATCTCAATATTACCCGTGTTTTCAATTGCAACAAGAACATCGTTCATGGGACGTCCCAAGCGAGATATACCCTTCTCTATCAAACGTGCATAGGGAGTATCTGTCTTTTTGCAAAGGTTGCGAGCCGAAGCAATATCTCCCTCGTAAATGCAATCTTTAATGCGAGCCATAAAGGTATTGTCGGCTTTGGCAGCTTTACGAATGGCACTCCATCTCTCAAAGAATACATATATAGCCAAAATAGACAATAGTAGTAGCGGAATCATAATTATTCCACCCTTCATTGTCAATGCCAAAAGGTCAAACTCTTTTACACTCTCTTCGGCAACCTCAACAACGGGAGTAGTTGCCACATCAGCTAAAATTGTTGCTAAAATATTCATAGTTTAGTACTTATATTACAAATGTGATAAATCTTTATATGGTAAGACTCTTTTTTATCTTATTGGTTTAAAACAGAGTGTCGTTTTTAACAAAAGGAGTCTCTATTTTGAAACATTAAGTTGTTGTTTGTATTGTTTTATGGTCTCCTCCAATCCTAAATAGAGTGCATCACAAATTAAGGCGTGACCAATTGACACCTCTTTAAGCCATGGTATATTCTCGGCAAAATATGCAAGATTCTCAAGACTCAAGTCGTGACCTGCGTTAAGCCCCAAACCAAGAGAACGAGCTTTTTTTGCGGCAACAATAAATGGAGCGATAGCCTCTTCTCTGTTTTTGTTGTAGTTTGCTGCATAAGGTTCGGTATATAGTTCCACTCTGTCAGCATCGCATTTGGCAGCCCATTCAATCATCTCTTCATCTGCATCGACAAAAATCGAAGTTCTGATTCCTGCATTTTTAAACTTGGCAACAACCTCCGACAAAAATTCGAAGTTGTCGCGAGTGTTCCAACCTGCATTAGAAGTTATTGCATCGGGACTGTCAGGGACAAGAGTTACTTGAGCAGGACGCACTTGCAATACTTTTTCAATGAATTTAGGACATGGATTACCCTCAATGTTGAACTCCGTCTTTAGAGCAGGAGCCAAAACATCAAGGTCGGCATATCTGATATGACGCTCATCGGGGCGAGGATGAACGGTAATTCCATCAGCTCCGAACTTTTCGCAGTCGATAGCAGTTTGCAATATATTGGGGCGATTACCTCCGCGTGCATTTCGAATAGAGGCAACCTTGTTTATGTTAACACTTAATTTAATCATATATTTGTTATCGTTTTTTCTATTTTAGTCTCTATAATTTAACAGAATACGGTTCAAAATTTATCAATTTAAATAATTTCCGTAACTTTGCACAAAGTTACTACTTTTTATTCGTATATTAAAATAATGAAAATAGCCCTTTACGGAAATACATACCAACGTTCAAAAAGCGAGCATATAGTAACGCTTTTAGAGGCATTGCGCAATTATGATGTTCAACTTTTCGTAGAACAAAATTACTACGATTTTCTGTGCGAGCAGTTCATCGACACCTTGTCTGCAACACCATTTACCTCTATTGATGATAACATTGATGTTGTAATAAGTGTTGGAGGAGACGGAACTTTTTTGCGCACAGCCGAGCAAGTGGCAGAAAAACGTATTCCGATATTGGGAATAAATGCAGGACGATTGGGCTTTCTTGCCGATATATCAAAGGAGCAGATAGCTTGCGCCATTGATGAACTCTTTGCCGGAAACTATAAGGTTGAGGAGCGCACAATGTTGCAAGTGGAGGTTGACTCACTACCAGCGGATTACACTCCATATGCACTTAACGAAGTAGCTCTGTTAAAGCAAGACACATCATCAATGATAAGCATAAATGCAACCTTGGGAGGCAACTTCCTAAACAACTACCAAGCCGATGGGTTATTGGTTGCAACACCCACAGGTTCGACAGGGTACGCTTTGAGCATTGGAGGCCCTGTGCTAATGCCCGAGTGTTCTAATTTTGTCATAGCTCCCGTAGCACCACACATGCTTAACGTTCGCCCATTGGTAGTTCCAGACAACGAAACCATTACACTATCTGTCGATAGCCGTTCGGGAAACTATCTTATCTCTCTTGATGGCAGATCGTTGGTAATATCATGCGACAATAGTGTTACGCTTCGCAAAGCACCATTTAAAACATTTGTGATAAAACGCAATAATCACATCTTCGTTTCAACTCTCCGCAACAAACTTATGTGGGGAGCAGATAATCGAAATTCTTAAAAAAGAGTTTACTCAAAATATGCCCATAACATCGTTCCAAGATAGAGAATTCGGTTTGGTTAAAGTACGATACGACGCTCGTGCTTGCCGACTGATATTCAGAGTAAAAGATGGAGCTTTGATTATAACCGCACCCAAGGCAACACCCCTATCTCTGATAGAGAAGAGTCTGAACGAAAAACGCACTGCAATATCACAACTCTTTACAAGATACACTCCAAAAATATTACGTCCCGGAGACGCTCTGCAAACTCGTTGTTTTAAAATAGAGCTACACTCCCACCCTCTCCAAAAAATGCTGTTCTCCCTAAAAAACGGAGTACTTAATATTTTTATACCACAAAACATTGAGGTGGAGAACATTGTTTTTCAAAAACTACTAAAACAAAACATACTGAAAGTTGCAAAAAGGGCATCTGTCACATATCTCTCTACCCGACTAAAAGAGTTGGCTCAATCAAAAGGTTTGAAGTATAACGATTTTGCGGTTTCTACAGCACGAACAAGAATGGGCGTTTGCACAACAAAAAAGAAAATAACACTCTCTGCCTATCTCATATTCTATCCCCAACACTTAGTCGATTATGTAATCCTGCATGAATTGGCTCACTTAACAGAGATGAACCACGGACCTCGCTTTCACGCACTATGCAACTCATATTGCGGAGGAAGAGAACGTGAACTTGAACGAGAATTCAAGAATTTCAAATTGCCATTATAAAGGGTTTTCAAATGGAGTTGAGATAAAACCTTTTACCTTTGGCGAAGGAATAAATCCCGAATCTGTTATACAAGGTATTGAAGAGAACGTAGCAGAAGAGAGTAATACCAAAGCATTTGTTTCGAACGGAGTACTTAATATTGAAAGAGCAGAAGGCATAAACTTGGTTGAGATTTTCGATGCAACAGGCAAAGTAATAAGTTCAGCTAATGCCAATGGTGCAACTTCCACTCAAATTGCATTGTCTTCAACCATTAAGGGTATGATAATGGTAAAAGTAAATTCAGAGATTGTTAAAGTGATTTGTAATTAACTTTTAACCTCAAAATATAAATGCTTTCAATCTTTAGGTAATGAGCGAGAAATTCTCGCTCATTATTTTTTTCTCAATAAAATGCAAATAAATTCAAAACAGCAAAAATATTTTTGAAATTTTAAATATTAATTTTATCTTTATAGCGATAATTTATTTTTTAATTCTAACAAAAGGAGGTTGTTATGAAAAAGATTTTTACTTTATTAGCTATGCTAATATCTCTTGGATTGACATCAGAGATAATAGCAACAAACCTACAATTACGGAGCAGGAAGAAGTTTCAGTAATACAGATGATTTCAATCTTACTTCATCAAGTAATACTATCAAAATTAATATTGAGATAGAAGAAACATCAAGTTATAGAATAGAAGTAGTTGATTTAAGTAATAATTATGTTCAAACTGTAGTTCCTGAAATAAGAGTACAAGCAGGAGAATATGAACATACAATAAATGTTCCAAATGGTAACTATGTTGTAGCATATTACTTAAACGGAAATATTAACAGCAAAAAAGTACAAGTAAAATAAAAATATGATGAAAAGTATATTAAAATATTTATTTGGCACATTAGCATTACTGTTATTTACAATACAAGATGTAAGTGCTATGCAGAAAAAAGAGTGGCATGATGACTATTACACTAATAGGCTTACAAAAAATGCTGATTTTATTATTGTTGCCACAAGTAAAGGCGTTGTAAAACTTAACAAAACAGATAATACCTTTTATAATGCTTCATATGAATATTCAATTGATGAATATAGTAGAATAACAGCAATACTTGCATATGGCAATGACTCGCTTTATTATTCAGATGGGTACTATGGAGCAAATTTATTTGATGGAAATACGACTAAGAGATATTTTTATCCAGCACCTGTCAGTGAAATTGGTGATTGTAGTTCTTATTCATTAGGCTTAGATTCATCAAACGATATTTGGATTAATTTTAGAGGATATTTTAGTAAGCCAACGGAGTTTAATATATTCCCAATAAATCAACCATATAAAATTCATGATGCTATTTATGGAGCACCTACAGCAGTAATAATGGATATGGCATTTGATAGCAAAGGAACATTATGGATGGCAACTTATGGACTTACTACACAAGTTGTATGCTTGCAAAACCAACAAAATTCTCCAATAGATGTAATAAGTGGGGAAGAAAAACAAGCGACCTCTATTATTGTTGATTTTGACGATAATATATGGGTTACCTCTGATGACGGAATTCATTGTTATAATCAGGAAACAAGTACAGATAATATTATAACACATACAACACACCCTCAAGTACCTAATGAGCAATTTCTCGCGAATGACATAGATAGCCAAGGTAACATTTGGTTCTCTTCATCAACTACTTTAATGAAGTATGACGGCGAAGAGTTCACAACCTATACCTGCCCCAATTATAACGAGGCTCGCTCAATACTTTGCGATGGGAATATTGTTTGGGTTCTGTTAAAGAACGATACACTGTTGAAGTTCGAAAGCAACGAATTTGAAACAATCGATTTGTCTCCTGCTGTAACAGGTATTGAGGAGAGTATTACTGAAGCTCAAAACACTAAAGCATTTGTATCAAATGAAATATTGAACATCGAAAATGCAGAAGGCATAAATTCAGTAGTGGTTTACGATGCAATGGGTAAGGTTATAACATCTGCTAATGTCAATGGTGCAACTTCTACTCAAATTGCATTGTCTTCAACCATTAAGGGTATGATAATGGTAAAAGTAAACAATGAGGTTGTAAAGGTAATGTGTGATTAAGCAAAATATTCTCATATAATTTTGTAATTACGAGATAATTATATATTTTTGTAACGTAAATCATGGTGGAGGGGGCAAGCAAGCCCCCTCGCTTTTTATCCCATATTTAACTCATTAACGATATGATTAACGCAAAAGAGATTGAAAATAAAGTAGTTGAGTTGCTTGGCAACGGTTCTGCATTTTTAGTGGGAGTTACTGTTTCGCCCGATAATACCATAGTTGTAACCATCGATGATGATGACCGCGTTGATATTGAGTTCTGCGAAAAATTGCACCGCGATTTGGAGGCATGCTTCGACAGAGAGGTTGAAGATTACTCGCTTGAGGTTGGTTCTGCCGGATTAACATCTCCATTGATATTGCCCCGTCAGTACAAAAAAAGCATTGGCGAAGAGGTTGAAGTTTTGACAAAAGCAGGTCAAAAATTTTATGCTACACTCTCTTCTGCCGACGATGACTCATTTACTGTAGAGGTTACAAAAAAGGTAAAACCCGAAGGCTCTAAACGTAAAATTGAAGTTGTTGAAGAGGAGAAATATCTATATACAGATGTTAAATACGTTAAGAACGTAATCACATTTTAATTGAGTTAAACAGAACAAGAAAATAATAATTAAAAATTGATATAAAAATGGCAAAGAAAGAGATTGTAAACACAATGATTGAAACGTTCTCTGAGTTTAAACTTTTGAAGAACATTGACAGAACAACACTTGTAAGTGTTTTGGAAGAGTCGTTCCGTAACGTACTTGCTAAAATGTACGGTACTGACGAAAACCTTGACGTTATCGTAAACCCTGACAAAGGTGACTGTGAGATTTGGCGTAACCGCGAGGTTGTTGCTGACGGAGAGATTACAGATGCAAATCTTCAAATATCTCTTTCAGATGCTAAAAAAATAGATGAGTCTTACGAAGTTGGAGAAGAGGTTGCCGAAGAGGTATTGTTCTCTGATTTTGACCGTCGTACTATTTTGAACCTTCGCCAAACTTTGGCTTCAAAAATATTGGAGCTTCAAAAAGATGCAATATACAACATCTACAAAAACAAAGTTGGAGAGATTGTTTCGGGTGAGGTTTACCAAATATGGAAAAAAGAGATATTGCTTATCGATGATGAGGGTAACGAGTTGATTTTGCCTCGTGAAGAGCAAATTCCTAACGAGTTCTTCCATAAAGGAGATACAGTTCGTGCCGTTGTTGCTCGTGTAGATAACTTCAACAACACTCCAAAAATCATCGTATCTCGCACATCGGAGATGTTCTTGAAACGTTTGTTCGAATTGGAAGTTCCCGAAATTCACGACGGACTTATCACAATTCACCGCGTTGCACGTATCCCTGGATTCAGAGCTAAAATCGCAGTTGAATCGTACGATGACCGTATCGATCCGGTAGGAGCATGCGTAGGAGTAAAAGGCTCTCGTATCCACGGAATCGTTCGCGAATTGTGCAACGAGAATATCGACGTAATTAACTACACTAAAAACACAATGTTGTTTATCCAACGTGCATTGGCTCCTGCCAAAGTTTCAACATCGGCAATTCGTGTTGACGAGGAGAACATGAAAGCAGAAGTGTTGTTGCGTCCCGAAGAGATGGCATTGGCTATCGGAAAAGACGGATACAATATTCGCCTTGCAATAAAACTTACAGGATACGATATCGAGGTGTTCCGCGATACTGCTGAAGCAGGAGAAGAAGACATCTATTTGGATGAGTTTAACGACGAAATAGAGGATTGGGTAATTGAACAATTGAAAGAGATTGGTTGCAATACTGCTAAAGACGTATTGGCACGATCAAATGAGGAGTTGCTTGAAAAAACAGATCTTGAGGAGAGCTCAATTGAAGACATTAAAGCTATATTGGCAGCAGAGTTTGAGTAATCAAGAAATTTTAAGTAACCCATAAAAATTAAGTATATATATATGATTAGACTAAATAAAGTAGCACGAGACCTTAACGTTGGAATTCAAACATTAATAGACTTCTTGCAGAAGAACGGATACGCCAATGAGAGCTTTTCTCCAAATACTCAAATTGACGAAAAACAATTATCTCTTTTGCAAAAAGAGTTTAATGGAGATAAGAGCGTAAAGGAGGGAGCAGACAAAATGCTCCATGGTCGTCAAAAAGAGAAACCCGCACAACGCAAAGTTGAGAAAGAGGTTGAAATAACAAGAACCGAAGATATTAAACGCCCACAATTTAAAGCGGTTGGTAAAATAGACCTTGATGCTTTAAATAAAAAACCTGCTCCAAAACCCACCGAGGTTAAGAAAGAGGAGCCAAAGGCTGAGCAACCAAAACCTGTTCAAAAACCAGCAGAGAAAAAGGTTGAACAACCTAAACCTGCGCAAAAACCAGCAGAGCAACCTAAGCCCACTGAGGTAAAAAAAGTGGAACCTAAAGTTCAAGAAGAGAAAGTTTTTGATTTGGGTAAACCTCAACAAACAACACAATTCAACATTGTGGGAAAAATCGACTTGGACTCACTAAATCAAAAAACACGTCCTCAAAAGAAGAGCAAAGAGGAGCGTCAAAAAGAGCGTGAGGAGAAAGAGCGACAAAGAAGCGAGATGTTTAAACGTCCATCACAAAACCAAGAGAGAGGTGGAGATGGTGAGCGCAAAAAACGTCAACGCATTAAAAAAGATAAAATCGATATCAACAACCCAAATGTACAGGCTGTAGAGGGTGGCAAAAAACAAAAACCACAAAAAGTAAAACAACCTCGTCCTGTAAGAGTCGAGGTATCGGAGGAGGATGTACAACGTCAAGTAAAAGAGACACTTGCTCGTTTGACATCTAAAAACTCCGCACAAAAGAAAGGTGCAAAATGGCGTAAAGAGAAACGCGAGGCTAACTTAATGCGTGAGCAAGAGTTGGCAAATCAAGAGCGTCTTGAGAGCAAGATACTTAAAATTACAGAGTTTGTAACTGCTAACGACCTTGCAACCATGATGGGTGTTGAGGTTAATAAAGTTATCTCAACCTGTATGAGTATCGGTATGATGGTATCAATCAACCAACGCCTTGATGCAGAGACAATAAACATTGTTGCCGAAGAGTTTGGATTCAAAACTGAGTACGTTAGTGCAGAGGTTGTATCGGCAATTGAGCAACAAGTTGATGCAGAAGAAGATTTATTGCCACGTCCACCAATCGTAACTGTGATGGGACACGTTGACCACGGTAAAACTTCATTGCTTGACTACATCCGTAGTGCAAACGTAATTGCCGGAGAGGCCGGAGGTATTACTCAGCACATTGGTGCATACAACGTTAAGTTGGACGACGGACGAAGAATTACATTCCTTGATACTCCCGGACACGAAGCGTTTACAGCGATGCGTGCGCGCGGAGCTCAAGTTACCGATATTGCAATTATTATTGTTGCAGCCGATGATAACGTCATGCCACAAACTGTTGAGGCTATCAACCACGCAGCAGCGGCAGGAGTACCCATTGTATTTGCAATTAACAAGATAGACAAACCAACCGCTAACCCCGAAAAGATTAAAGAGTCATTGGCAGCAATGAACTATCTTGTTGAGGATTGGGGAGGAAAATACCAATCACAAGACATCTCTGCCAAGAAAGGTCTTGGCGTAGAGGAGTTGTTGGAGAAAGTATTGTTGGAGGCTGAAATGTTGGAATTGAAAGCCAACCCCAAAGCCAAAGCACGTGGTTCAATCATTGAGTCTGCTTTGGATAAAGGACGCGGATATGTTTCGACAGTATTGGTTGAGAACGGTACTTTGAAAGTTGGAGACATTGTGGTTGCGGGACAATACTACGGACGCGTAAAAGCAATGTTCAACGAACGTAACAGCAAAATCAAAGAGGCAGGGCCTGCAGCTCCTGCTCTAATCTTAGGATTTAACGGTGCACCTCAAGCCGGAGATACTTTCAACGTATTCGACACTGAGCAAGAGGCTCGCGAGTTGGCTAACAAACGCGAACAATTACAACGCGAACAAGGATTCCGCACAAGTACTCGTGTAACTCTTGAAGAGATTGGACGTCGTATTGCAATCGGTAACTTCCAACAATTGAACATTGTTGTTAAAGCCGACGTGGACGGTTCGGTTGAGGCATTGAGCGACTCTTTGATTCGTTTGTCAACAGAACAAATACAGGTTAATGTAATCCACAAAGGTGTGGGACAAATTTCAGAGTCAGACGTAACACTTGCTGCTGCTTCAGATGCAATTATCGTCGGATTCCAGGTACGTCCTTCAATGGCTGCTCGTAAAGATGCAGAGAAAGAGGGTGTCGATATTCGTCTATACTCTATCATCTACGATGCAATCGAAGAGGTTAAATCGGCAATGGAGGGTATGTTATCTCCCGAAATCAAAGAGAATATCACAGCCACTGTTGAAGTTCGCGAGACATTCCACATATCTAAAGTTGGTACAGTTGCCGGAGGTATGGTTAAAGAGGGTAAAATCAAACGCGGAAACAAGGTTCGTTTGATTCGCGACGGTATTGTAATATACACAGGTGAACTTGCTTCACTTAAACGTATGAAAGACGACGTAAAAGAGGTTGCTACAGGTTACGAATGTGGTTTGAGCATTACAAACTACAACGACCTTAAAGTGGGTGATATAATTGAGTCGTTTGAGGAGATAGAGGTAAAACAAACTTTGTAATAAGTTAAAACAACAACTGACACACTGTGAGTATAAGTATATTTGATATTATTGTATTGGCTCTGTTACTATTTGCCGTTGTGCGAGGAGCCATAACAGGAATATTCAGACAATTAGGCATTTTGGTTGGAGTAGTGATAGCACTACTCTTTACCAAGTTGCTATCGTCGCTGTTTTCTGACTTAGTGTATAATTTAACTTCGGGTGGAACTCGCCTTGAGGGGACTTTATACTACACTCTGGTGTTTGTGGTGATTGTTTTGCTTACATTCATAATTTCAATATTGCTGCATAAAACAACCAAGGTTTTAAAAATAGCCTGGGTTGACCGTTTGGCAGGAGCAGCTTTTGGAGGAGTGAAAATGCTATTGATAGCGGGAGTGCTATTAAATGTATATGAAGGCATATATAAATCGATATTTGGTACTGCTCCCACTCCAATAGAGAGCTATTCGTATGAGCCTCTTCTGAAAAGTGTTTCTGTGGTAATGGATTTCATCGGCAATTATGGAATAACTTTCGGAAGTTAAAACACCGAAACAGATTATTGCCTTTTTCTTACCATAAGTAACTTAACTAAAACTAAATTACCGTCTTAATGGTTACATAAAAGCGGGGATAAGTTTAGGACTATGGAGAAAGATAAAAACAGAGAAAAGAATGATATACTCGATGATGTAACAACTTCGGAATACAAACACGGATTTGTCACAGAAATCGAAACCGATATAATACCTGAAGGTCTTGATGAGGATATAATTCGCCTTATTTCACAAAAAAAGGGCGAACCCGAATGGCTTTTGGATTTCCGTTTGCGTGCATTCGCATATTGGAAAACAATGCCTATGCCCAAGTGGGCACATTTGAATATCCCGGAGATAGATTTTCAGGCAATAAGTTATTATGCCGCGCCAAAGACAAAAGATGCTCCAAAGAGTCTTGATGAGGTAGATCCTGAAATCATAAAGACTTTCGATAAATTGGGAATACCTCTTGAGGAACGCATGCATCTTGCAGGTGTTGCCGTTGATGCTGTTATGGACAGTGTCTCGGTGCGAACAACCTATCGCGAAAAGTTGGCTGAGTTGGGAGTGATATTCTGCTCATTCAACGAGGCAGTGAAAGAGTATCCCGATTTGGTGAAGAAGTATTTGGGTAGCGTGGTAGGCTATCGCGACAACTTCTATGCTGCACTAAACTCGGCAGTCTTCAGCGATGGTTCCTTTGTATATATACCCAAAGGAGTGCGTTGTCCAATGGAGTTATCAACATATTTCAGAATAAACGCAGGCGGAACAGGACAATTTGAGAGAACGCTTATTGTTGCAGATGACGAAAGCTATGTAAGCTATCTCGAAGGATGTACGGCTCCTATGCGCGATGAGAATCAGTTGCACGCCGCAATTGTGGAGATTGTTGTAAACGACCGTGCAGAGGTAAAATACTCAACCGTACAAAACTGGTATCCCGGCGATAAAGAGGGAAAAGGTGGAGTATATAACTTTGTAACAAAACGAGGCATATGTCGCGAGAGTGCAAAACTCTCATGGACACAGGTTGAAACAGGCTCGGCTATCACTTGGAAATACCCAAGTTGTATTCTTGCAGGAGACAACTCAATAGGAGAATTCTATTCGGTAGCCGTAACAAACAACTACCAACAAGCCGATACAGGAACAAAAATGATACACTTGGGCAAAAATACACGAAGCACAATTGTATCTAAAGGAATATCGGCAGGAAAGAGCCAAAACAGCTATCGCGGATTGGTTCGTGTAGCACCAAATGCCGATGGCGCTCGCAACTACACACAATGCGACAGTTTGTTGCTTTCGGCAGAGTGTGGAGCGCACACATTCCCCTATGTGGATGTAAAAAACAAAAGTGCAGTTGTTGAACACGAAGCAACAACTTCAAAAATAAACGAAGAGCAAATATTTTATTGTAACCAACGCGGAATTCCTACCGAGGAGGCTGTGGCTCTTATCGTAAACGGATATGCAAAAGAGGTGATGAATAAATTACCCATGGAGTTTGCGGTAGAGGCACAAAAACTATTACAAGTATCGTTAGAGGGTTCAGTTGGATAAAGCATAAAAGTATGTTACAAGTAAAAGATTTACGCGCCAAAATAGGCGACAAAGAGATATTAAAAGGTGTAAACCTTACAGTTAAACCTGGCGAAGTACATGCTATAATGGGTCCCAATGGTTCAGGGAAAAGCACATTATCAAGTGTCTTGGCAGGAAATCCTGTGTTTACAGTAACCGGTGGTGAGGTAACATTTTGCGGTAAAGACCTATTGAGCCTTACTCCCGAAGACCGTTCTCACGAAGGGTTGTTCTTAAGTTTTCAATACCCCGTTGAGATACCCGGAGTAAGCATGGTAAACTTTATGCGTGCTGCTGTAAACGAGCAACGCAAATACAGAGGCGAAGAGCCATTATCTGCAACCGACTTCTTACGCATAATGCGCGAGAAACGCGAAATAGTGGAGTTGGATAACAAACTTGCAAGTCGTTCGGTAAACGAGGGATTCTCGGGCGGAGAGAAAAAACGTAACGAGATATTCCAAATGGCAATGCTTCAACCAAAACTATCAATATTGGACGAGACCGATAGCGGTTTGGATATAGATGCGTTGAGAGTGGTTGCCGGAGGAGTAAACAAACTCAAAACAGATAAAAACGCAACAATAGTAATTACCCACTACCAACGATTGTTAGACTATATTGCCCCCGACTTTGTTCACGTTTTGTATAAAGGACGTATTGTAAAATCGGGCGGTCCCGAACTTGCTTTGGAACTTGAGGAGAAGGGATACGATTGGATTAAGAAAGAATTAGGCGAGTAGTGAAAAATATGGCAGCGTCAGAACAATACAAACAACTATTGGAGGAGCATATCTCTTTAATAAACAAAGGGGCTTGCGAACCAATGAACATAGCTCGAGGAGAGGCAATAAAGGCCTTTCTGAAATATGGCATACCCTCACAAAAAGAGGAGTTGTTTCGTCATATAGATATTGAAAAGATATATTCGCCCGATTACGGAATAAACCTTGCACGAGTATCGCAATCAACAACAAACGATGTTTACCGATGCAGTGTGCCCGGGTTAAAAACACAAACCCTATATGTAGTGGGAGACACTCCGCAAATAGGCGAAGGACAAGAGGGAGTGGAGATAATGAATATGTCTCAATTTGCAAATCGTTATCCTCAACTTGCTCAAAAATATTACAACCGTCTTGCAGAGACATCCACCGATGGAACTGTTGCATTAAACACAGCCTTGGCTCAAGATGCAACTGTTGTATATATTCCCGATGGAGTAACAATGAAAACTCCATTGCAAATTGTCAACATACTTAACACTTCAACACCCGTCATGGTGAATCGCCGATTGTTGGTGGTGGCAGGCAAAAATAGCTCGGCAACAATATTGGTGTGCGAGCATAACCTATCGGAGAGTGCAACATTGGCAACACAGGTGACAGAGATATATGCAGGCGAAAACTCTCAAATTGAGTATTACGAAATTGAGGAAACAAGCACAACATCATATCGCGTTGCATCGCTATTTGCGCAACAAGAGGCAAATGCAAATATGATTATTGCTCCAATAACCCTGCACAATGGCGAGACTCGAACCAACTACAACGTTACAATGGTTGGTAAAGGGGCAAACCTCAACCTTACTGGATTAGCTATATGCGACAACAAACAGGTAGCAGATGTTTATACAAACGTGCATCACTCATCGTCGCACTGCGAGAGCAACCAGCTATTCAAGAACATTGTGTCGGACGAGGCAATAGTCTCAATGACAGGTAAAGTATTGGTAGATGAGGGTGCAGTAAAGACAATTTCGCAACAATCGAACAAAAACATATCCATGTCACAAACAGCTCGCATATACACTGAACCACAATTGGAGATATATGCCGATGATGTAAAATGCGGACATGGAGCAACAGTTGGACAGTTAGACGAATCGGCACTGTTCTATCTTCGTCAACGCGGAATACCCGAAGCCGAAGCTCGCATGATGTTGATGTTGGCATTTGCCGATGATATATTGCAACGCATAAAATTAGAACCCTTGCGCGACCGTTTGCGTACATTAATTGAGAACCGCTTGCGCAAAGAAGATATAAAATGTGCAGGATGCACCATGTGTAAATAGTATTTATTAATTAGAAATTAATTAGTTTCTCATTATAAAACCTCCGTTTTATGATTTTGCTTACGTTCGGCATAACTCAAACAAGTTTTGTTCTGCACTCACTTAATCATACAATTCCTCATTCCTAATTTCTCATTTCTCATTTATAAAAATGGATATTGACAAAATAAGAGAAGATTTTCCGATATTGGAGCAAGAGGTATATAAAAAACCGCTTGTCTATTTTGATAATGCAGCCACAACACAAAAACCACGTGTTGTGATAGATGCTATATCCAACGCATACTGCACCATAAATGCAAATGTGCATCGTGGAGTACACCATTTAAGTCAGCTTTCGACCGAAGGGCATGAGGGCGGACGAGAAAAGGTGCGACAATTTCTAAACGCAAAATCCACAAAAGAGATAATCTTTACTCGCGGAACGACCGAGAGCATAAACCTTGTGGCATCGTCATTCTCAGAAGCATTCCTATCGGAGGGAGACGAGGTGATAGTTTCAGAGATGGAGCATCACTCAAACATAGTGCCTTGGCAGTTATTGGAGGGCAAAAAAGGGATAAAACTTAGAGTAATACCCATAACTCCACAGGGAGAGTTGGATATGGAAACATTCCGTTCTCTGATAAACGAACGAACAAAATTGGTGTCGGTGGCACATGTATCAAACGTATTGGGAACAGTAAATCCAATTGAGAAGATAATCAGCATAGCCCACACTAAAAACATACCCGTTCTTATTGACGGAGCGCAAGGAGCGCCCCACATAAAGATAGATGTTCAGGCATTGGATGTAGATTTTTATGTATTCTCGGGACACAAAATATATGCTCCCACAGGAGTAGGTGTGCTATACGGCAAAGAGGAGTGGTTAGATAAGATGCCTCCATATCAAGGCGGAGGAGAGATGATTGGCAAAGTAACCTTTGAAAAGACCACATTCAACGAACTACCCTTTAAATTTGAGGCAGGTACGCCCGACTATGTAGGAGTAATGGCTATGACCGAAGCCTTAAACTACGTTGAGAACTTGGGAATAGAAAACATTGCAACATACGAAACCGAATTGTTGAGCTATACGACTCAAAAACTAAAAGAGATAGAGGGTGTAACAATATATGGCAATGCACCACATAAGAGTGGAGTGATTTCGTTTAATGTAGAGGGAATCCACCCATACGATATTGGCATGTTGCTCGACAAACAAGGCGTTGCTGTGCGCACAGGTCACCTATGCGCTCAACCCCTAATGGATAAATTAGGAATACCCGGAGTGGTGAGAGTCTCGTTTGCACTATACAACACTAAAGAGGAGTGCGATAAATTCATCGTTGCACTGAACCGAGCATTAGAGATACTCAATAGAGGATAATTAATATTATCCCACACTTTGCAGCTATTTGGCAAACGTAATGGCCATGTCATACATTATTACAAATTAAATGTTATAAAGTTGTTAAAATTCTTTGTTTGGCAAAGGCTAATTTATTACTTTTGCAAAAGAAGAATTTTTGCAAAATAGGTGACTTAATGACATAGTTCAATCAAGTTTGGCTCTGCTCGCGGTTTGCACTATCTTTGCAGAATAGGAATTAAAAAACCAATTAAACTTTCATAATATGGCAACAGAACCATTTAAGTATCAAGACCCTTTTGAAATGGGTAAGGATAACACAGAGTACTATTTGCTTACAAAAGATTATGTGAGCGTTAAAGAGTTTGGCGACCGCAAAATTGTTTGTGTTGAGCCTGAAGGATTAACTGCTTTGGCAAAAGCCGCCATGCGCGATGTTTCTTTCTTATTGCGCAGAGAACACAACGAAATGGTTGCTAAAATACTTTCGGACCCCGAAGCAAGTGAGAACGACAAATATGTTGCACTAACCATGTTACGTAACGCAGAGGTTGCTGCAAAAGGTCAACTACCCGTATGTCAAGATACAGGTACTGCTATTGTAATGGGTAAAAAAGGAGAGAACATCTACACAGGTGGTGGAGATGCTGAGGCTCTTTCAAAAGGTATTTACCAAACTTACACAGAGGAGAACTTGCGTTACTCTCAAAATGCTCCTTTAGATATGTACAAAGAGGTTAACACAGGTTGCAACCTTCCTGCTCAAATTGACCTTTATGCTATTGACGGAGATGAGTACAAATTCTTGTTTATGGCAAAAGGTGGTGGTTCTGCCAACAAAACATATCTTTACCAAGAGACTAAAGCTTTGCTTAACCCCGACTCTTTGGTAAAATTCCTTGTTGAGAAGATGAAAACTTTGGGTACTGCGGCTTGTCCTCCATACCACATTGCTTTTGTTATTGGTGGAACATCAGCTGAGACTAACCTTAAAACTGTTAAACTTGCATCGGCTAAATATCTTGACAACCTACCAACCACAGGTAACGAGTTAGGACGTTCGTTCCGCGATGTTGAGTTGGAGAAAGAGGTTTTACGCGCTGCTCAAGAGGCAGGAATCGGAGCTCAATTTGGTGGTAAATATTTTGCACACGATATTAGAATTATCCGCATGTCACGTCACGGAGCAAGCTGTCCCGTAGGTTTGGGTGTTTCTTGCTCGGCAGACCGTAACATCAAAGCAAAAATCAATGCCGAAGGTCTTTGGATTGAGAAGATGGACGACCAACCAGGAAATCTTATCCCCGAAGAATTGCGTCAAGCAGGCGAAGGCGATGCAGTAAAAATCGACCTTAACCGCCCTATGAACGAAATTCTTGAGGAGTTAAGCAAATATCCTGTTTCAACTCGTTTATCATTGAACGGAACTATCATTGTTGGTAGAGATATTGCTCACGCAAAACTTAAAGAGCGCATCGACAATGGTGAGGGATTGCCACAATATATCAAAGACCACCCAATCTACTATGCAGGACCTGCAAAAACTCCTAAAGGAATGCCTTCAGGTTCGTTTGGACCAACAACTGCCGGTCGTATGGACTCTTACGTTGACCTATTCCAAGCAAACGGTGGTTCAATGATTATGATTGCTAAAGGTAATCGTAGCCAACAAGTTACTGATGCTTGCCACAAACATGGAGGTTTCTACCTTGGAAGTATTGGTGGACCTGCTGCAATTCTTGCTCAAAACAACATTAAGAGTGTTGAGTGCATTGAGTATCCTGAATTGGGCATGGAGGCTATCTGGAAAATTGAGGTTGAAGATTTCCCTGCATTCATCCTTGTTGATGACAAAGGAAACGATTTCTTCAAACAAATCAAACCTCTTTGCCTTGGCAACTGCAAATAGGAATTAAACATAGATTATTGTATAGCAAAAGAGAGCATCCTTCACATACAGATGCTCTCTTTTTGTTTTGCCAACTTGTATAGAGGTTTACAATCCATTCTCGATTTTCCCTTTTATTCTCTCCTTGTTACCTCCTGTCTTCATAGCCTTGTTCCAATAATCCATTGCCTCGGTTTGTCTGCCAAGAGCATACAAAACATCGCCATAATGTTCTAAAATGTCCGGGGCTACATCCATTTTCTTCTTTTTCAAAATCTCCAATGACTTTGAGCAATAATCCAAAGCATCTTCATACTCTCCCAAACATGCACTTGTTATTGATACTCGAACATATAAATCGACAAACTCGACATCATCTTTTGGCAATCTCTTTTCGGTCTTCTCCAAAAGTTTTTCGAAATAGTATAGCGATTGAGAATACTCCTTTATGTTGTAGTGTATGCAAGCCATGTAGTCATACAACGACTCAAGCATATCATCATCAGTAACCTCCTCCTCTTTCAGAAGCAATGCAGCCTTAAAATATTCCAATGCTTTTGTATTCTCCCCAACCTTCAGATACAAATCGCCTATTTTCATATAATATTCGGCAAGTTCAGGACTATTTTTTCCCAATTCCGCCACAGCTATATCAAGAGCAGAATGTGAATATTTCAATGTGTTTTCGTAATCTCCTATGCTATAATATATCTCTGCCTTTTTAATGAGCGATTCCGCTTTTTCTAAACAATCTGTTCCCAATTTATCCTCGATTAATGCCAATGTACGATTGTAAAGTTCCATTGCTTGAGCATTATCGTTGTTCCAATGATAGATGTCACCAAGCCTGTTGCATGAGTTTATAATGCAATAGTGATTACCTCCCAATCTTTCGTACACATCTATTGCTTTGCAATAATAGTCGTACGCCGTTACATAGTTTTTATTATTGAAACACTCTTCTGCCAATGCATAATAGATATTGACCGAGAAGCTGTAATCTCCTCCTAAAACATCTGACATCAATAAAAGATGTGTTACCTCTACTGCTTTTGAATTAGCTTCATCCTCAAGCTTTAAATACACATCTGCCAACTTCGGATAAACTGCCATTGTTTTATAATGCACCTTTGTCAGCTCCTTTTCGTATATACGCAATGCTTTTAAGTAGTACTCCAAAGATTTGTCATATATCTCGGTTTCAAACAGCAGGTCTCCTATCCTTTCGTTGGCTTCGGCACACTTAACATGATTTTCGCCATGAAGTTCTTCTTGTTGCGCAATATATTTTTTATATGCTAAAAATGCAACCTGATAATCCCCTCCATTCATCGCATCTTTACCAATGTTGTTAAGAAGGAGTGCAGCCTCTTTGTCTTCTATCGACTCTTTTCCTTTATTGTATTTTAAAATTCTTTCGTAATAACGATCAGACATATTAGGCGTAAATGTGTAATTCCTGTAGAAGGCTGCCGCCTCAGCCTGCCACATGGTGTTGGTAACATCCAAATCGGCCTTTACGCCCAAATAGTGTGCAGCCGTTGACAAATCAAATTGGGATGCATATAGAATATGGGCTTTATCGTAATAATTTGCAAGTCGCAACACAGCCTTTCGTGGCATGGGTTGATTTGAATATCGATATTCATCAGGAATCTCAATAGTTCTAAACATTGAGTCGGCTTTTGAATATTGGTATGTACTAAGGTAATACATAAATTCCCTGTCAAAATAGTTGAGTTGATCGTAATCAACCGAAGAGAAGCGAAGCGATAAATCATCAATCAATTTACTCGCCACCTCTTTAAATTCAGCTATTCTATAATGCTTTATATCAGTATTTACATCGCTTAATTGTCTCTCCAATGCAAGACTATCCACCTCGTTTGCACCCATTTTCAACATATCATCCAATACTCGGGCAAAATAGTATCTTGCTTGTAACATATCCCTTATCTGTTCTTTTGGAGTAGATATAACAACATACTTCGGCTTTTCAGAACAGCTATACTCCTCGCCCAATTCATCAAAGTTCATTATCTGAAACTTCTCTCCTTTTTTATTGGTATATGATACTTTTGCCACCGTATATTTACCTTTTTCGGGAGAGAAAGTGAACTCTCCATTCTTATTGGTTACATACTTATGTCCGTTTTTAATCTTGACATAAGCCCCCTTTATATATTCTCCGGGAAGGTAATTTCCCTCTGCATCAATTTTACCGCGTGTTTTTACCACCACTTTCTGCTCTTGAGCCAAAATTGTAACAGAAAAAAGTAGAGAGAGTATAAAAATTAAGTGTTTCATATCCTTTTTTATCTAAAAAGTAAGAGATTAATAGTTTTTCTGTAAAGGTACAAAATATATTAAAACAATAACATTGTAAAAAAAGTCATTTTTTCTTCAAAAAATACAAAATTTTAACTGCCTGATTTTTAAATAAAAAGGAAATATATTCAAAAAAAGTGCATTTTTTTCGAAAAAAAGTTGCCAAAAAATTTGGTGGATATAAAAAAACGCACTACCTTTGCATCGCAATTGAGAAACAAACCACCTCAATAATCGGGCGTTTAGCTCAGCTGGTTTAGAGCATCTGCCTTACAAGCAGAGGGTCGGCGGTTCGAATCCGTCAACGCCCACAACAGAAACACTTGTCATTCGGCAAGTGTTTTTTTTTGTTTTATACCAAAAACATTCCACAAATACACTCCCAAAAGAGGTAGTACGCAAAAAAAGTATTATCTTCGCAGAATAATTTTAGAAACTATTTAATTTACAGATATGGAACTTTCACCACTTACAGCTGTATCGCCTATTGACGGACGTTACAACTCAAAAACATCGATGTTGGCAGACTATTTTTCGGAGTATGCGCTTATTCGTTATCGTGTTTATGTTGAAATAGAGTATTTCATTGCATTGGCAGATATGAAACTTCCTCAAATGGAGGGTATCACTTCAGATATTTATCCTGCATTGAGAAGTATCTATAAATGCTTTACCGAAGAAGATGCTAAACACGTTAAAGAGATTGAGAGTGTTACAAACCACGACGTTAAAGCTGTTGAGTACTTTATTAAAGAGAAATTCGATGCTATTGGTGGATTGGAGGCTTACAAAGAGTTTATCCACTTTGGTTTGACATCGCAAGATATCAACAACACTTCAATTCCTGTTTCAATTAAAGAGGCTTTGACTAATGTCTATTACCCAGCAATCGAGGAGTTGATTGAGAAATGCCGCACATTCGCAGAGGAGTGGAAAGATATTCCTATGCTTGCTAAAACTCACGGACAACCGGCATCACCAACTCGTTTGGGTAAAGAGATGATGGTATTCGTATATCGTTTGGAGAAACAATTGAACATTCTTAAAGCAACTCCAATAAGTGGTAAATTTGGTGGCGCAACAGGAAACTTCAACGCACACTACGTTGCATATCCTCAATATAACTGGAGAGAGTTTGCAAACAACTTCTTGGCTAATAACTTAGGAATTGAGCGTGAGGAGTGGACAACTCAAATATCTAACTACGACAACCTTGCCGCTCTTTTTGATGGCATGCGTCGTATCAATACAATTTTGATGGACTTGGATAAAGACTTCTGGCAATATATCTCAATGGAGTACTTTAAACAAAAAATCAAAGCAGGAGAGGTTGGTTCATCTGCCATGCCTCACAAAGTAAACCCAATTGACTTTGAAAACTCAGAGGGTAACTTAGGTATTGCAAATGCAATTCTCGACCACCTTGCAATGAAATTACCTATCTCTCGCCTACAACGCGACTTGACAGACTCAACAGTTCTTCGTAACGTAGGTGTGCCTATGGGTCATATGATGATTGCTATTGCATCTACAATGAAAGGATTGGGCAAACTTCTTCTTAACGAAGAGGCTATTGCAGCAGACCTTAACAATATGTGGAATGTTTGTGCAGAGGCTATTCAAACAATTCTTCGTCGTGAGGGTTATCCAAAACCATACGAAGCATTGAAAGCACTTACCCGCAAAAACTCAGTTGTTGACGCAAACTCAATCAGCGAGTTTATTGACACTCTAAACGTAAGTGACGAGGTTAAAGCTGAGCTTCGTAAAATTACACCTATGAACTATACAGGTATGTAGTTTTCGTGGCTTTGCCACAATTAGGAATGAGGAATTAGAAATTAGGAATTTTGCGAATATCTGAACACTATTCAAACTTATTTGATTATTGTTGTATATAAGCGAAATCAGGCAGGAAATCAGCCTGCTACATCCTCGGGATAATATAGAAAAAGTGCGACGGCATCGTCGCACTTTTCTTGTTTCAATATTTCGTTTTGCTGACAAAGATGTATTTCTACTACTTTTAAACTTATACTCCCTATTCCCAAAAGTATTCGTAAACTGTGACCCACTCTTTATCCTCTTTATACTCCCCCGATTTTTCATCTCTATTAAAGAATCTTCTTGTACAACTCTTTAAATATCCATCATCATAAAAAGTGTAGTCATAAACATATTTTGAAAACGATATTAAACTCTCTCCGGCGTTACTCCAAGTTTTATATTCACTTTCAATCTCTTGCGGCAAATCTTGCTGTTCGATTCCAAGCACACAAGGAATGGCACTAAACACAAAATCATCTCCTTCGAATACATAAACCTTATCACCTCCATTCCAATAATGCATAGCCATATGTGGAAAGAATCCTTTGCATCTCTGCGGAGCATGTGAAGAATATGTATATCTTTCTGTTATTGAGTATGAACTCTCACCATAATTGTAATTTTCTTTAGTATTCACAAGTTTTCCCGCATCCCATGTAAAAACCTTTTTCCCAATAGATTCCGGATATAAACTTAGCAAAATTGACAAACATCCATTAGCATCGTACCCATACTCAGTAAAATGCAAATCTTTCACAACCTTGCCATTTGAAATTGTATAAGCCTCATCATATACCGTACCATCAGCAGAGTAAAGGATTGCATTGTCAGTCCACTTTAAATGAGAATCCCATTTATAGACATCTCCACAATCATATTCAGTTATATTTACCAATGAAAGAAGACCATTCTTATCATATTTATAATAAATTATATTCCCCCTATTTTCACCAGCATCAGCATCAATCTTTACCAATTTTTTAGGTCTTTCATCGGGTATTGACGATGATGTTTGCGAGCCTAACAAACCATTATCTTCATCATTGTTATCGCAAGAGATAATTGACAAAGAAAAAATTGCCAGAAATAAAATTCTTAAATAATTAAACGCTTTCATAATCTTACGATTTTAATTGTTTTCAATAAACACCTTCTATTCCCAAAAATATTCGAAAACTTGAGTGTATTGAGTGTATTCGGTCTCAGATGAAGATGAAACTCTTTCTGTACAACTTTTTAAATAACCATCATCATAAAAAGTGTAGTCATAAACATATTTTGAAAATATTGTTGAACTCCCTCCGGCGCTACTCCAATTTTTATATTCACGTTCAATCTCTTGCGGTAAATCTTGTTGTTCCATCCCAATTACCCAAGGAACAGAAAAAAAATCTTCATGATAATTATCATTACACATAATTATATTCGGAAAGAATCCATTAGACATCTTATTAGAATTTGGCGAGTATGTATATTTTAGAGTTTCTGTCCAACCCCAACCATCACCATCATATTTAAGCTCATAACTCATAAGGCGTCCCTCTTCCCATGTATAGGATTCATCATACCCTTTTCTATTCCTACTAATCAAATAACCATTTGGATCATACATATATTTATTAAGATACGAATCTCTTACAATTCTCCCGTTCGAAATTTCACACAAGCTTTCATAGCTATACTTGTCATACGATAAGAAGAGTTCTGTAGCTGTCCACTTATAATAATTATTAGATATAGTCTCAATAATTTGGTCATATTCATCGCAATCGAAAATTGTCACCTCTGCAAGGGCGCCATTTTCATTGTATTTAAAATAATATTTTGATCCGTCGAGACCATCGTTAATCTGATTCATTTGTACCAATTTCTTGTTACCATCACCAGGAATTGAAGATGACGCTTGCGAGCCTAACAAAGCATTATCTTCATCATCGTTATTGCACGAAATAATTGACAAAGAAAAAATTGCCAAAAATAAAATTCTTAAAAATTTAAATGTTTTCATAATGTAAAATTTTAGTTTGTCAATAGGCCCTCATATCGACATAGTTATATAAAATAAAAAACGCAGGACCTGTATTGTTGCTCGTCCCACATTTCGAGGCTCTGGTATGCCCATTACTGCCAGAACGAGCAACGCAGACCCCACGTCTATTGTACACATCCAATACAATTATCACTTGTGATATGGATATACAGACACAGGCATCTATCGTTGCTTTGTCTTTGACAGTAATTGAAATTTACCAGATTCCGAAATGTCAAGAACAAAGCGTCAATAAACGCTTTTTTAAATAACAAAGTAAAAATATCCCTTAATCTTGTATCTCAGATTAAAAGATATTGTCGCAAATATATAATTTTTACGCATATTGCACAATATTTAAATTCATTTAATTGATATAGGGTGTAATTAAAAAAAAGATTGAGTTTTACACCCAATCTTTTCTCTTCTATGTAATATATTTAGTTCCTCTTTGCAGCTTAGAAACAGAGACTCCCTATTCCCAAAAGTATTCGAAAACATGAGTGTATTCGTCCCCATTTGAAGATGAAACTCTTTCTGTACAACTTTTTAAATAACCATCATCGGAATATGAGTAAGTAAACAAACTCTTGCTTCGAGATTCTGACACACCTTCATATCCATCTTCTTTATATATTCCTATACTCTCTTTTTGAATCTTTTGAGGTAAATTTTGTTGTTCCATTCCAAGCATCCAGGGCATTGCACAAAACTCATAATATTCTCCATAATGCAATGCCATATTGGGGAAGAAACCATTGCATCTTTCTTGAGCGGAAGACGAATATTCATATTCTGTTGTCTCCGTACGAGTTATTGAATAAGACTCTGATGCATAAACATAAGTATGATTGGTTCTTATAAGTTTTCCCTCTTCCCATGTAAATACAGTCCTATCGGTATTATCATAATCAGTAAACAAGCGGTTATTATTATCATATTTGAATTTTGGTGCATTTGTTGACCACAAGCCTTCTACAACTTTGTTATCTGAAATTTTATAATATTCTTCGTACTCAACTCCATTTTCAGAGAAGTAAAGAATATTTTTATCCCATTTAAGATAAAATCTCTCTGTCCCTTTAAAAAGACCATCCTTATAATCTGCCATATCAACAGAAGTAAGTATTCCATCTTTATCGTAATTGAAATAACATTTTTCCTCGTCTTCATCATATTTTATATTCATCTGCACCAACTTCTTGTAGCCTTTGTCTGGCATTGGGGATTGAGAGCCTAAATCATCGTCTTCTCCATTATTAGTACACGAAATAATTGACAAAGAAAAAATTGCCAAAAATAAAATTCTTAAAAACTTAAGTGCTTTCATAATATAAAAATTTTAACCGATTTTACCCATAAACTTTTCGATATTAACAATATAGCGAACGTGTGTCCCCTCCCCAATTGTTCCGTTTTTATCTGTTGCAACAACCGAGAATGTTAGCTTGCGTCCCTCTTGCGCTGTTAGAACGGCAGTTGCACTAACCTCCTCTCCCATTGCGGTTGGGCGAAGATGCTTGATATTTATCTCACTTCCAACGGTTGATTCTCCCGCTTGTAGGAATTGCTCCGAGGCTTTCATCGCAGCATTTTCCATTAAAGCAACCAGCATTGGGGACGCAAACACAGGTAACGTTCCGCTACCTACAGCTTGTGCAGTATCGCACTCTCTCACGATTCTTTGAGAGGTGTATTCTATTTTGTTTTCCATTTTTGATTATGATTTAAATTATTAGAACAGAGATAAAGGCGTTGTCGTTTTTGGCTCCTCCTCTTCAATAGTCATATCAGCGACTCTCTCCTCTGCCAACATCTCCTCCTCGCTTACCTCAACGTAGGTTTGTTTTGGATCCGACACAACTTTTTTTGACTCTTTTTGCAATACTCGTTCACGCTCCTCCGTCTCAAGAAAATCGATATAGTTACGTATAGCCAAAAGTTCTGCTCTTACATCTTTCAGACGGTTCATAACCTCCATTATGGAGTTCTCTTTAGCCGAGTTCTCTTTAAGCCGTTTTTTTGCTCCATCGAGAGTCAACCCCTTCTCTTTCACAAGATGATAGATAAGCTTTACAATCTGCAAATCGGCATTGCTGTAAAGGCGGATTCCTCGCGATGCACGACGAGGTTTAATCTCTTTAAATTCTCGCTCCCAAAAACGGAGTGTAGATTCGTTTGTGCCTACAATTTCTGCCACCTCACTTATTGAGTAAAACTGCTTTTTAGGGTATTCTGAGCGCTCGACTTCCATATTTTCGGGATATTTTTATAAAAAACCGCTATTTTTTAGTATCAGCGGTCAACTTATTGGTTTATAATTAACGCAAAATTAATATTTTGAATTATTTTTGCAAATTGTTTAGGGCATTTTTGTATGATACAAGTATCATAGCCCTGAAACTTTGTTTATTTGAATAAAATAATTTAAAACATATATGCTTACATCTAAAGAAATTCGCGAATCGTTTAAAGAGTTTTTCAAATCGAAAGCTCACGAAATTGTACCTTCTGCACCTATGGTTATCAAAGGCGACCCTACGCTAATGTTCACCAATGCAGGTATGAACCAATTTAAAGATATTATTCTTGGTAATGCACCAATTAAATACCCAAGAGTGGCAGACTCTCAAAAGTGTTTGCGTGTAAGTGGTAAACACAACGACCTTGAGGAGGTTGGTTTGGATACTTACCACCACACAATGTTTGAGATGTTGGGCAACTGGTCGTTTGGTGACTACTTCAAAAAAGAGGCTATCGACTGGGCTTGGGAATATTTGACAGAGGTCTTGAAAATCGATAAAAACCGTCTTTACGCTACAGTATTTGAGGGATATGCTCCCGAAGGTTTGGAGCGTGACGATGAGGCTGCTTCGTATTGGGAAAAACACCTTCCTACTTCGCACATCATCAACGGTAACCGTAAAGACAACTTCTGGGAGATGGGCGATACAGGTCCTTGCGGTCCTTGCTCGGAGATTCACATCGACCTTCGTACCGATGCTGAACGTGCAGAGAAAGATGGTCGCGAACTTGTAAACGAGAGCCACCCTCAAGTTATCGAGATCTGGAACCTTGTATTTATGCAATACAACCGCAAAGCAGATGGTTCTTTGGAGGGACTTCCTGCAAAAGTTATTGACACAGGTATGGGATTTGAGCGTTTGTGTATGGCTATTCAAGGCAAAACTTCGAACTACGACACTGACGTTTTCCAACCAATCATCCTTGCATTAGGACAACTTTGCGGTAAGAAATATGGCGAAGATGCTCAAGCTGACATTGCAATGCGCGTTATTGCCGACCACGTTCGTACAATCTCTTTTGCAATCACTGACGGACAATTGCCTTCAAATGCAAAAGCCGGATATGTAATACGTCGTATTTTGCGTCGTGCCGTTCGTTACGGATACACATTCTTAGGCCGTCAATCGGCATTTATATACTCTCTAATTCCTACTCTTGCCGACCTTATGGGCGAGGCTTATCCCGAATTGATTGCTCAAAAAGAGCTTATCATGAAGGTTGTCAAAGAGGAGGAAGAGGCTTTCTTGAGAACTCTTGCAACAGGTATCAAACTTTTGGATAAAGTTATGGCTGAGACTAAAGAGGCAGGAAAAGATAAAATTGGTGGCAAAGAGGCATTTACTCTTTACGACACTTACGGATTCCCTCTTGACCTAACAGAACTTATCCTTAAAGAGAACAATTTGGGTGTTGACATCGAGGAGTTCAACAAAAACATGCAAGCTCAAAAAGAGCGCGCTCGTAATGCCGCCGCCACTGAAACAGGCGACTGGGTTATTGTTAAAGAGGGCGACCAAGAGTTTGTTGGTTATGACTTTACAGAATGCGATGTTGAGATTTTGCGCTACCGCAAAATGAAACAAAAAGACAAAGTATTCTATCAATTGATATTGGACAAAACTCCTTTCTACGCAGAGATGGGAGGTCAAGTGGGAGACACAGGTACTCTTACGGCTGACAACGGAGAGGTTGTTAAAATCATCAACACTGTTTCGGAGAACAACTTGGGTATGCAAATCACCGAGAAACTTCCCGAAGACCTTACTTGTGGCTATGTGGCAAAAATTGACACTGAGAAACGTTTGGCTACTGCTTGCAACCACACTGCGACTCACCTTCTTCACGAAGCATTGCGCGAAGTGTTGGGTTCACACGTAGAGCAAAAAGGATCGTATGTAAATCCTCAAACATTGCGTTTCGACTTCTCTCACTTTCAAAAAGTAACACACGAGGAGTTGCGTAAAGTTGAGAAGCTTGCAAATAAAAAAGTTCGTGCTTGTATAGCTCTTGACGAGCACAGAAATATGCCTATAGCAGATGCAAAAGCAATGGGAGCTATGGCACTGTTTGGCGAGAAATATGGCGATGCAGTTCGTGTTATCCGCTATGGCTCTTCAGTTGAGCTTTGTGGAGGAACACACGTTGCAAATACAGGAATGATTGGACAAATTAGAATTATCTCTGAGAGTTCAGTCGCTGCAGGTATCCGCCGTATCGAAGCTATCACTGCCGAAATGTGCGAGAAATCGCTTTATGACCTTGAGGATTTGATGGCAGCAATGAGAGAGATGCTTAACAACGCTCCCGACATCAAAACTTCAATCAAGAAGATGATGGAAGACAACGCTGCTCTTCGTCAACAAGCACAAGAGTTTGCTAAGGAGCGTGCAAAACGTCTTAAAGAGCATATCATCAAAAACATCGATGAGCGTTCAGGAATTAAAGTGGCTTCAATAATTAATGTTGTAGCACCAGAAACAATTAAAGATATTGCATTCCAACTTCGTGGAGAGTTTACAGAGAACTTTGCCTTTGTTGCAGGAACAATATCGGGCGAAGACAAGCCATTGCTAACTGTAATGTTAAGCAACGATTTGGTTCAAAAAGGGTTGAACGCATCGGCTCTTGTTCGCGAGGGTGCTAAACTTATCCAAGGTGGTGGTGGTGGCCAACCTCACTTCGCACAAGCAGGAGGTAAAAACAAAGAGGGCATCGCTAACGCAGTCGAGCTTATTATTGAGAAAGTTAGTTGTTAATTTAGAATTAGGAATTAGAAATGAGGAATGAGAAATTAATTAGTAATTCCTAATTGTGACGAAGCGACGAACTAATTCCTAATTTAAAGAAAAGAATTTGTTTAACTTTTTATTACGAGAATATAAATGAGAAAATGGCGTATTGAAGACTCAATGGAGTTGTACAACATCAACGGTTGGGGTCTTAAATATTTCACTATTAATGACAAAGGTCACGTTTCGGTAACACCAAAAGAGGGTGGCGCAAGCGTAGATTTAAAAGAACTTATGGACGAACTTCAAGTACGCGACGTTACTGCGCCCGTATTGGTTCGTTTCCCAGATATTCTCGATAATCGTATCGAAAAAATATCGAACTGCTTTAGAAGAGCAGCTGATGAGTATGGTTATACTGCTCAAAACTTTGTGATTTATCCAATCAAGGTAAATCAAATGCGACAAGTGGTTGAAGAGATTGTAAGCCACGGTAAAAAGTTTAACATAGGTTTGGAGGCAGGCTCTAAACCTGAACTACATGCTGTGTTGGCAACAAATGCAGGTAAAGACTCTTTGATTATCTGTAATGGATACAAAGACGAAAACTACATTGAATTGGCTCTGCTTGCACAAAAGATGGGTCGTAAAATCTTCCTTGTTGTTGAGAAGATGAACGAGCTTGTTCTTATTGCCGACATTGCTAAACGCTTGAATATTCGTCCCAATATCGGAATCCGTATTAAACTTGCAAGTAGCGGTAGCGGTAAATGGGAAGAGTCGGGAGGCGACGTAAGTAAGTTCGGATTGAATTCAAGCGAACTTTTGGATGCTCTTGATTTTATTGATAAAAAACAGTTGCGCGACTGCGTACGATTGATACACTTCCACATCGGAAGCCAAGTTACAAAAATTCGTCGTATTAAAAACGCACTTAAGGAGGCGGCTCAGTTTTACGTGCAAATGCGTAAATTGGGATTCAACGTTGAGTTTGTTGATATTGGCGGAGGTTTGGGCGTTGACTATGACGGAACACGTTCATCTGCAAGCGAAAGCAGCATGAACTACTCAATACAAGAGTATGTAAACGACTCTATTTGGGCTTTGGTTGATGCTTCGAACAAAAACAACATCCCCCACCCCAACATAATTACCGAATCGGGACGTTCACTAACAGCTCACCACTCGGTACTTGTATTTGAGGTGTTGGAGACTGCATGTCTTCCAAAATGGGAGCGAGACGATGAGCTGCCCGAGGATGCTCACGAATTGGTAAAAGAACTTTTCCACCTTCGCAACAAAGTATCAGGCTCTCAACTCATTGAGACTTGGCACGATGCACTTCAAATACGCGAGGAGGCTCTCGACTTGTTCAGTATGGGACTTTTGGACTTGCCAAACCGTGCAACAATGGAGCGTCTGTTCTGGAGCATTGCAAGAGATGTCTATGCCGAATCATCATCTCTTAAGCACATCCCCGATGAATTGAAGAAAATTTCAAAGATGTTGCCAGACAAATATTTCTGCAACTTCTCGTTGTTCCAATCGTTGCCCGACCTTTGGGCTATCGACCAAGTATTCCCAATCATGCCAATTGCACGATTGGACGAGAAACCCGATTGCAACGCAACTCTACAAGATATTACTTGCGACTCTGACGGTAAGATTACAAACTTTATCTCTTACCAAAGTTTGAGCAACAGTCTGCCTGTACACTCAATAAAAAACAAAAAAGAGTCGTACTATATAGGAGTATTCCTTGTAGGAGCTTACCAAGAGATATTAGGAGACCTTCACAACCTGTTTGGCGACACTAATGCTGTTCACGTAAGCGTTTATGACGACCACTATGAGATTGACCAAATTATAGATGGTGAAACAGTTGCTGAGGTGTTGGATTATGTTCAATACAATCCTAAAAAGATGGTTCGCTCGTTGGAGACATGGGTTACATCATCAATGAAAGCAGGAATCATCACACCTGAGGAAGGACGTGAGTTCTTGTCGAACTACCGTTCTGGACTATACGGTTATACATATCTCGAAAGAGATTAACACATAAAGAAGAGTAGTATGCGATATTTCCTCGAAATTGCTTATGACGGAACAGCCTATCACGGATGGCAGGTGCAACCAAATGCCATAAGCGTACAACAAGTTATTGAGGAGATATTGCATAAACTTCTCGGAACGCCAACCCCTGTTGTTGGTGCAGGAAGAACAGATGCAGGAGTACACGCACGAAAGATGTTTCTGCATTTCGACACCGAGCGAGAGTTGAATAACGATGACTTTGTTCGCCGCCTTAACTCTATTCTGCCACAAGATATTTCGGTATATGCAGTTCTTAGAGTAAAGGACGATGCTCACGCACGATTCGATGCCACCTACCGCACCTACAACTACTACATAACAAATGTAAAAAGCCCATTTACACGACACTATTTTCATAGGTATTTTGGTACACTCGACTTTGAGTCCATGAACAAAGCGGCGGAGATGCTGAAAACATTTACCGACTTTACAAGCTTCAGCAAATTGCATACCGACACGCTCACAAACAACTGTAAGGTTATGGAGGCACGTTGGGAAGAGTGCGAAGGCGGACACCGATTTGTTATTACTGCCGACCGCTTTCTTCGCAATATGGTGCGCTCGGTAGTAGGCACGCTGATTGAAGTTGGCAGAGGCAAACTCACAATCGAAGAGTTTTGCAAAATTATTGAAGCTAAAGACCGATGCAAAGCAGGAACATCAATGCCCGGCAATGCCCTATTCTTAGTTGAAGTGGGATACCCAGATGAAGTTTTTAGTTAACGAGCATTCGCTCGTTGAACCTGCTCACGCTCGGCATAGTTTATGCAAGCATAACTCTGCTCTCGCTTAATCGTAGCGTTATTAGTTGAGTAGGTATGGAATATATTACATGTGTAAATTTTAGTAGAAAGAAAAGTGAAAAAAGTTACTATACAAGGTGTTACAGGTTGCTTCCACGAAGCAGCGGCACGAAACTATTTTGCAGGAGAGGATATAGAGTGCGTTCCTTGCCAAACATTTAAGGAGTTGTTCAACACCATGGCTCGCGAAAGCGACTACTATGGTATTGTTGCAATAGAGAACACCATTGCAGGTTCGCTACTACAAAACTACGAACTATTACGCGCAAGCGAGTTGCAAATCATAGGAGAGTACAAACTCCGTATATCGCACGTATTGGCGGCACTAAAAGGGCAAAGCATGGAGGATATAAAAGAGGTAAACTCGCACCCCATTGCACTTGCACAATGCGATAACTTTTTGAATGCACATCCTTACCTTAAAGTAGTAGAGAAAGACGATACTGCAGGCTCGGCAAAAGAGATTGCAGAGAACAACCTTACAGGTCACGCAGCCATTTGTGCCGAAATTGCAGCAGAGTATTACAACCTGAATATTCTTGAAAAGGGTATAGAAACAAACAAACGCAACTTTACCCGCTTCCTTATATTGGCAAATGCAAACAAAACAGAGAACACAGCCACTATCCCAGGCATTAACAAGGCATCGCTTGTATTCAGTTTGCCCCACGCACATGGTAGCTTGTCAAAGATATTGACAATATTCTCGTTCTACGACATCAACCTGACCAAGATTGAGTCGATGCCCATAATCGGTTGCGAATGGGAGTATCGTTTCTACGTTGATGTAACTTTCGACAACTATGTTCGTTACCGCCAATCGCTTACAGCTATCACTCCCCTAACAAAATCGTTCAGAATTTTAGGAGAGTATAAGGAGTTTTAACTGTTAGTTGTTAGCTATTAGTTAACGAGCATTCGCTCGTTGAACCTGCTCTCGCTCGACATAGTTTATGCAAGCATAACTCTGCTCTCGCTTATTCGCAGCTTTGTTAGTTGTTAGATTAAGATTATATAATATCAAAGAAAGTACAGGGCTTAACCTTGAACTTTTTTATTTGTTCAATCTGTTCTTTCTTTCTGACACAGCGTGCTGTGTCCCTACTTGCTTGGTTGCTATATCGTATTATATTATCTCTAAAAATGTTGACTCGACAGTAGGGACACACGATCGTGTGTACGAAATACTTCATTGTCTGATAAGACTTTTGGCAAACATTGTTTGACATTTAATAGCCGTAGGTTTTTAAACCTACGGAAAAAGGGATAGTCCTTTTATGCGTCTGAAAGACGCGGAACCTATATATCTGCACCCCCGTCTTTGCAGAGAGCTGTGTTTTTTTTACAATATGTGATTCATTATTTCCTCAAAGCTTTTTGCAACAACATCTTCTTTAGGTATTTCCGAAAAAGCAATTGCCGGCAACTCTTTCAAATAAGTATCTTTCAGATTAGACCACAAATTAGAGAAGTCTGATAGCAATGGAGATTGTTCTATTTTCATTGTATTCCAACCTTCAGGTTTATCAAATGTTTCCCTGTCATGAGCTAACAAGGTAATGAAATCCGTCTTGAATTGTTCCGATTGTAGATACTCTGCACACTCTGAGTCTTGCAACAAATAATGCAAGTCATAGAAGTGTCGTATCTTGGCTGCCACATCGTATATATAATTATTCGACAATGAAAAACGGATAAGAGACACCAACTTTTCTGTCAATGTCTGTCTTTTATCCAATACATTCAATGTGAAGGGCTGTAGTCCATATTCTTCTATCAATGCATCATTACCTGTCCGACGGAAAAACTGTACTATAAAGCAATCTATATTTTTTGAGACATATGGATAAGGATTGGCAAATGAATTTATCTCCACCAATAACTGCCCGATATTGACTGCCTCTTTAATCGCTTTGCCAAGAACATTCGGATACGAATACATCGCTTTATAGTAACGAGAGCCTTTGCTTGTAACTCCAGGCACTACCACCTCCTCCAATCCCGATGTCATTTCCTTGGCTATCTTTTTAATCAACATCTTCAATTGGTTACCCGTTAAAGTATCTGCATCAGATATGGCTATATCAATGTCTTCCGAAAAGCGATTCCCTATTTTATGAGCCTTGGATAATGATGTTCCACCCTTAAATATAGCCTTCTCTGCATTAGTATTCTGCACCATAAGTTTAAGAGAGCGAGTTATCCAATAATCTTTCTCAATATAGACAGGGCGTATATCCAAATATTCAGATGCTGCAAGAACGGCATCCGTAAACAGTTTCTTATTTTCGTGAAGGTTCATATATTTTCCAATTTAGTTTAGTTGGCAAAACAGATTCTGATATAGGTAATTTGTATTCAGTCACCCCGTTTAAAGTTTTGCGTATAGACTCTAAAAGACTATCATTGCAACCTACATCCTCCAATATTGCACCACATAATGCACGAACATAATTTGTATATTTTGTAACGCATTTAACAAGCATTTCCCTTTGC
This sequence comes from Candidatus Caccoplasma sp., assembly GCA_045613905.1. Classification (GTDB taxonomy): domain Bacteria; phylum Bacteroidota; class Bacteroidia; order Bacteroidales; family G3-4614; genus Caccoplasma_A. Next base: position 164,922 of record JAZLBW010000006.1, on the reverse strand, counting down.
TCGTCATTTAGACCTCTAACAATCTCTTTAAGTCTGAAACAAGCATCATTAGGAGTGGTCGCCGGGATTTCACGAATAAATCTTATGGCATCCAATATTCGTAAGATTTCAATATTCTTTTTAGTTATCTGATTCTGTTGTAAGATAAAAGATATTGTATATTTCTCACGTTTGACTGAACGGCGACTTTTGTTTGTGCCAATTTGAATATAAGAAGATATTTGTGTGGTAAGCCCTAATGCATTATATGCAGAATACCCCGTTATATAGCCTATGAGTTTACCATCACGTTCAATATAGTCTTTAGCAATCTGATAAGCGGAAGGTTTTAACTCTCCAAATTGAGTCTTACGAGGTTTATAGAACCTTCCTTTTGACAATTTAGAGATTTCTCCAGACTGAACCATACGATTTAACGCTTTTACAACAGCCGATTGATTCTGTGATTCAGTCTTAAAATCAGATGCTGTAAAAACGTAATCTTCTGAAAATTCAGCGATTCTTCTTTTTATCTCTTTCATTATATTCATAACTGTTTTATAATCACGCTACAAAGATAGTAAAATGTCCCGTTTATTACGCAAAAAACGGGACAAAAATAATGTTATTTCTTTAATTTACGGGACAAACTAACGAAAAAATGTCCCGTATTTGATCAATTTTGTCCCGAATTGAGAATTTGTATTATCTGTCTTTCCCTAAAAATGTTGACTCAACAGTAGGGACACACGATCGTGTGTACGAAAGGGGTATTGCACAAAAAAATCTCTACCGAAAAAATATCGGCAGAGATTTTCACTATTTATGTTGTTTCTAAATTCCTAATTATCTAATTGGAGCAAAGCGACTACTCACACACTGCACGAACATAACGGGCTCCATAACGATAACTATCATAGACCATTTGATTCTGCAAATAAGAAAAACTACTATTTCCAATACGTAGACTTACTGCATATGGGGCATTCTCATGGTCAATTCCATTAGCCGTTTCATTTGCAATAAGAGAACTAGACCATATTGATATCGTCTCTGTTGAACCTGGGAGTATGAAACAAATAGTATTACCATTTATTTTGCTTGTTCCTTCCAATACATATACTCCATTTTTAAGGCTTGTTCCCCATGTGCAATTATCAAAAAGTTCCTTTAACTCTGTTTTTGTAGGCATACGCCAATTGCCACCCCAATTTACAGTTGCAGCATCATCTTCAGGTTCAAGAGTATCTTTACCATCAGCAGGGCCGTATGTACCAACTCGAGAAGTAGAATATTTTGTTATTCTTTTCAAATAACTCCATGAACCTGTAGCAGCATATTTATATGTACCCCATTTATAGTAATTCTTTACCTCTGTCTCTCCCCATGCAAATTTATCACCTTTATCATAAATATCAGTAGCACCGACATTGTAAGTCGCCCATTTAACAGATAGACCAAGGTCAACATATTCATATTCTTTACCACTTACATCCTCAAAGTTTGCAACATAATGTCTATAAGTAGAAATATTTGCATCTACTGATGTTACGGTTGCTGTATAAGTACTTTCAGTGCTCACAACCTCTCCATTAAGAGTCCAATTTTTAAAGGCAAATCCATTGTTTGGTGTAGCAGTTAAGATTACTGTTCCATTATGAGCAACGCTATTTGATGATGTTGCAGCTTTACCTCCGGAACTTGATGATACTCCTACAATAATTATTGGGGCACCCTCTCCTTTTTGTGGACATACAGCACGTATGGCCTGCCCCCTGTAGCGATCATAAAAACCGCTATTATAACCTTTCAAGTAGTAAGCCAAATCATTATCATCTATATCAAGAGAACTTGTCCAATAATACCATCCATTACTATAAAAGGCTCCATCCGTACCCACATAACCTCCTGCCTTAGGTAAGAAGATAGAGTTACCATTTATATTACTTGTTATTTTATATCCTGCTACCCCGTTCTGAGTCCATGATGTCCATGTGCAATATTCAACAAGTTCTTCCGCTTCTGTTTTTGTAGGCATACGCCACTTGCCACCCCAATTTACAGTTGCTGCGTCATCAGATGATTCAAGGGCTATTTTATTATCAATAAATTCTTCATCAGCAAAATCACTACCTACAGGATCTAATACATATTTCGTAGGAATATGTACTCCACTATATTTATATGTAATATTGGTGTAACTCTCTTTTGTCTCAGTCTCTCCCCACGCATAGTAGTTTCCTTTCCCTTCGGGAGTACTTGCTCCAATATTACAAGTAGCCCATCTTGTACCACTTGGCAAACCGAGGTCAACATAGTCATGCCCATTTTCACTTCCTGTTACTTCATCTGAATATTTTATAAAATTAGCAACAAACTCGCTATTAGTAGTTATGCTACGAGTGTATGAACTTTTAATAGAAACAACCTCTCCATTTAATGTCCAATCCCTAAATACATATCCTTCATCAGGGGTTGCTGTTAAGGTTACACTTGTTCCATGTTCAACACTCTCGGCTGACACCGTTGCGGCTCCACCCTCTGTCGCTGAAACCGTTACATTATATACAGCCTTTACAAAGTTTGCATAAAATTGACTGTTAGCAGTTATAATTGGAGAGTATGGGTTCTCGGTACTTACTTTTCCTTTTCCTGTTTTTGACCAATAATTAAATAGATATCCAGTTTTGGGAGTTGCAGTTAAAGTTACACTCTCTCCATAAGCTACTGTGGTAGATGATGCAGATGCAGTACCTCCTGTATTTGCTTTCGCTTCTACCGTATAGGTTGGTATTACTTGATTTGTAGCCTCTCCTGTCTCCTCCAATATAAATGTTGCTTTTTTACTTGAAGAAGCATCGCAGAATGGATAGTATGTTCCATTTACTTGTTCAACCTTAAAGTATCCATTGCTATTCTTTATATAGTATTCGCCATTTTCATTAACCTCAAATGTTAATACCGTAGCAGTAGTTAGAGCATCAACATTATATGATTGGCAATAGATATAGTAACCACTCTTTGTTTTTAGTTTAAAGTTGGTATCTGATGGTTCAAACATAAATTTCTGATCATCGCTATCATCATAATCAATACAATTTACACCACCATTCTGTCCGCCTGTATGAGCATCATAATTGGCTGCATTAAGATATTTTCCCGATGTAATATCTTTAATTCTAAAATATTGAGTTAAAGATATTTTTGCTCCAGATACTACTTTTTGTTTAAAGTTTGCAACAAACTCACTATTTGCTGTTACTGTTACAGTGTATGGGTTTTCAGTTGAAACAACCTCTCCGTTTAGTGTCCAGTTTACAAACTCATAACCGCTATTTGCCGTTGCAGTTAAAGTAACACTACCTCCTTGCTCAACACTCTCGGCAGATGCTGTTGCTTCTCCACCCTCAGTCGCTGATACCGATATTGTATAAATTATCTTCTCAAAATTAGCAACATACTCGCTATTTTCTGTTATGGTTGCTATATATGGGTTAGAAACACTAACCACGTTGTTATTTAATGTCCAATTTACAAATCTGTAACCGGTTTCAGGAGTAGCAGTTAAGATAACACTACCTCCCTCCTCAACGCTCTCGGCAGAAATTGTTGCCTCTCCACCTTCTGTTGCTGATACTGTTACGGTGTAGGTTGGTATTGGTTCAGGTTCTTCTCCTCCGACAGGTTCTAATACCCACGTTGCTCTTAAATCGGCTCCAGCATCACCGAATGGGTAATATACACCCTCAACCAACTCAACTTTAAAATAGTTTGCACCATTTTTAATATAATATGTTCCGTCAGGATTATCAATAAATGTCAATACAGTTCCGTATGTCAAGGCATCTACATTCCATTGTTGACAGTAGATGTAATATCCGCTCTTGCTCTTTAAGTAATAGTTATTACCCGATACCTCAAAGGTGAATATTTGTCGGTCATCTTCAGCGTATGCCACACAATTAACACCACCATTTGGACCTCCTACGTGAGTAATGTTGTTCTCGGCATTCAAATACATTCCACTTGCAACATCTTTAATGCGATACTCTTTTGTAAGAGATATTCCGGAGTCAGAGGTTCTCTCCTCAAAGTTGGCAACATACAGCGCATTTGCAGTAATTGTAGCAATAAATATATTTTCTGTTGATACCTCTGTTCCATTTACTGTCCAGTTCACAAATCTATAACCTGATGCGGGGGTTGCTATCAGTGTTACGCTTCCGCCTTTTGCCATACTACTTGCCGATGCAGTTGCTGTTCCTCCGTTAGTAGCAGATACAGATATGGTATAGATTGGCATTTGCGTTGCATCTTCTAATACCCATGTTGCTCTATTATTGTATTGTGCACTACAGTAGGGGTAGTATATACCCTTATCTTGTGATACACCAAAGTAGCTTGAACCAAATTTTATATTGTATGTTCCGTTGCCATTATCATCAAAGGTCAACTCAACTCCATTTGTTTGAGCATCAACAATCCATTGTTGACAATAGATGTAGTAGCCGCTGTTTGTTTTTAATTTGTAGTTTTCACCCGATTCCTCAAATTTAAATATTTGGTCTGCATCTTGGGCATACGCAACACAAGTTACACCACCTCGTGTTCCTGTATAATGGAAATCGTAGTTTTCGGCATTTAAATAAAGCCCTGTTTCAACATTTTTAACACGATAATATTTTGATATTGAAATTCCTCCTTTATCAAATTTTATACTATCTATTTCAGCGATTGGTTGACTATATATTACCTCATCATCTTTATATATTGCCACTTTGGTTTTGGGGGTTACGGTTTCAATATCGCATACTGCTCGGACTGATTGCCCGTAATTGCGTTGGCTGTAGTCACAGTTCACGCTGACCGAAGTGAACATCAAGCAGTAGGCGTAGAAGGTAGAGCCCGGATAGACTGAACTCGACCAATAGTAACCGCTATTGGCCGCAGCAGGAAGAAAGATTGAGTTACCATTCTTTTTACTTGTTACTTTATATCCGCTTACTCCGTTTTGGGTTGTCCAAGTCCAAGTAGAGTTGTTTGTATCCATTAACTCATTCATCTCTTCGTATGTTGGCATACGCCACTTTCCTCCCCAATTTACATTAGCGGCATCTGCCGATAAGGGTAATACTGCGGGATTATCATTATATGTGTATTCTGTTGCTAACCAACTCTGTGGAGTGGTTTCGCCCCAAGCATAATTATTTCCATACTCTTCGGGAGTAGTGGCTCCAACGTTGCAAGTTGCCCATTTTACCGATAGGCCTAAATCTACAAACTCATATCCGTTATGCTGGTTTGTTAGTGCCTCTTTTTGGAATCCTACACTATCCAATTCGGCAATGGGAAGTGTATATACCACCTCTCCTCCTTGATGGATATTTATTTTTGTTTGTGCTTCGGCACTACCTATAATTGCTGTTATTGCTATTAGCAATGTAATTATTCTTGTTTTCATTTCAAAAAATAAATTTTTTAATTAGGAATTAGTACATGGCTTTGCCACAATTAGGAATTAGAAATGGCTTTATTCAAGTTCAAAAAGATAATTCCTAATTTCTAATTCCTCATTCCTAATTAATTATAAACTTCTTTGTTTCTGTTTTTCCGCTTGATTGTATTGCTACTATGTATATTCCATTTGCATAATTGCTTACATCAAGAGTAGCTATTTGGGTATTGGGAGTTTGGGTTTGCATCAACACTCCTTGCATATTGTAGAGTTGCACTTGTTTGATTGCTTCGGGTGAGCTTATGCGTACTTCTCCTGCGTAATAGGTTATCTCTATCTCTGAGGTTTCCGCTTCACTCTCCTCTATGGCTGTTATATCGGTATCGCCAAAGGTGATTACCTCTATATTTTCAATCGCCATAGGGGTTGCAATGCCCGATATGGTTACGATCACTTCATCTTCCGAGGGGAAGGTGATTTTGTCTATTTCGTCAATTGATATTGACTGAAACGAGCCTTGTGATGTGAGATATACATTCATATACTCTTGCGCTTGTATGCCCATTAGAGAAATGAATGTCAACATCACCAACAAGAAATGTTTAATGTAATGTAGTTTCATATGTGTTTTTTTTAATATTTTTATATTGCTATAGATAATTAACACTTATTCGCATTTGCAAATATATAATTTTAAAAAGTAAATCTACCCCCCCCCATGTTAATTTTTGTTAATTTTATTTTTTATCAATTTATAGTGCATGTTCCTAAAATTGTTTGACAGATAAATGTCGGTTAAGGAGCCATTTTACTGAAGCTGTTGTCAAATAGAAAATTTCTATTTATAACTAAACTCTTTTATTCCTTAGTGCGTTTATAGGTAGTAACCAATAATTTATTTATACAATGAAAGACAATAAAAATTGCCACAGTGAGGAGTGCGAGTGTGCAACTCCCGTATTCGGTTCAGAGAGAATGTTAGAGTCGGCTCCTTGTCAAACAATTCCATGCCACCCTACTTCTCCCGAAATTGCTTACCAAATTGTTAAAGACGAAACTTTTGCTCAAACTCAACCTCGTCTTAACCTCGCCACTTTTGTTACTACCTATATGGATAAGTATGCAACAAAGCTAATGAACGAGGCAATTGACATCAACTATATCGATGAGACCGAGTACCCAAGAGTTGCTGTTATGAATGCCAAATGTATTAACATTATGGCTAATCTTTGGAATACTCCCGAAAAGGAGGAGTGGAAAACGGGAGCCATTGCGATAGGCTCTTCGGAGGCTTGCATGTTGGGCGGTGTTGCCGCTTGGTTGCGTTGGAAAGCTCGTCGCAAAGCGGCAGGCAAACCTTGCGATAAACCTAACTTTATTATATCTTCGGGTTATCAGGTTGTTTGGGAGAAGTTTGCTCAACTTTGGCAAATTGAGATGCGTACTGTTCCTCTATCGCACGAACATATCACTCTTGATATTGAAAAGACTATTTCGATGTGCGACGAGAATACCATTTGTGTTGTTCCTATCATGGGTGTTACATGGACAGGTATGAACGATGACGTTGAGGCTTTGGATGCTGCTCTTGAAGCACACAATGCTAAAACAGGGCATAATATTCCTATTCACGTTGACGCAGCTTCAGGCGGTTTTATCATGCCATTCTTATACCCCGAAAAACGTTGGGATTTCCGTTTGAAATGGGTTCTTTCAATCAGTACCTCGGGACACAAATATGGTCTTGTTTATCCAGGTTTGGGTTGGGTTGTTTGGAAAGATAAGGCATACTTGCCCGACGATATGTCGTTCAGCGTAAACTATCTTGGTGCAAACATTACTCAGGTGGGATTGAACTTCTCTCGCCCAGGAGCTCAAATTTTAGGTCAATACTACCAATTTATTCGTTTGGGATTTGAAGGTTACAAAGCTATTCAACATAGCTGTATGAAGGTTGCAGAGTACGTTCATGGAGAGATTGCAAAGATGCCTCAATTCAATGTTTACAGCAAGGAACTTGTAAACCCGTTGTTTATTTGGTCGATGAATTGCGACTACGCCAAAAACGCCAAATGGACTCTGTTTGATTTGCAAGACCGCTTGAAACAAAGTGGTTGGATGGTGCCTGCATACACTATGCCTAAGGATATTGAGAACATGACTGTTATGCGTGTTGTTGTTCGTCAAGGTTTCTCTCGCGATATGGCAGATATGCTAATTAACGACATCAAAGGTTATGTCACCGAACTCGAGAAGTTGGAATACCCAACCGAATCGCGTATTGCCGTGGACAAGAAATGTTGCCACCACCGCAAATGGCACTTGTTCTCACATACGGGGAGATAGTTTTATCTGAATTAATACAAAAGCCCTTCACTAAGGAGGGGCTTTTGTATTCTATAAGCTACTAATCGCTTCTTCAACTTCGATGATGCGCTCCTCGATTGCCTGTTTCATACGCTCTACTGCTTGGTCGAATGTCATCATTTCATCGCCATTGGGATAGTTATGCCTACTATCAATTGGCCACATCTCATGATTAACCGCCTCTGAGGCACGAATCAATTCGGCTTGTTCACCAATAAAGGTATCTATGTTTTCAAATACATGTTTTACCTCTGCCCAACGAGTTTTTAGTGCGTTCTTGAATTCGGGCGAATTGAATAATTCTTTATACCACAAGGCTTCATGGTTTATAAATCCTTTATTTCCTGTTGAGTATGTTCCCCAATCGAAATCCCATACAGGACCTGCACATATTTTTCCACCTCCATCTTTATACATATATGAGCTTTTGGGATGTCGGCACTCGCCATTACCCGATATCTCTTGAATTAAGAAATAATCGATGAATGTTGAATAATCGATTTTTGAAAATGCTGTTTCAAAATTTTTGTTCTTCAAGGCACTCTCTGTATCTCCAATATAGTTGTAGATATATGTATATAGTGGATGTTGCCAAGTTGTGATTATCTCCTCATCCGGGTCTTTGATTGTTACAGGATAATTGTAATATTTACTCATAAAGTAATTTATCTCTGCCTGATAGTTGGTGTCAAACTCCAATAGATATCCACCCTCCTCACCCGAGGTTGCATCATCTTCAAACTCCGAGATATTTATTCTGTTTTTATCTATTTTTATCTGCTCGCATAGGTAGTAGTTTCCTTGATGCTCTCCATTAAGATAGAACTCAACAAATTCTCCACGAGGTGCCCAATCCATTATTTGACGAGCCATTTCAAATGTTACGGCGTTACGCAACAATGTGCGATCCATCCAATTTGCCAACAACACCCAACGCTTGTGTTTAGGCATTCCCAACACCTCTGATTTGCTATCCAATTTTATCGCATAGGGTTTCTTTGGATAACTCCATGTCGTATTTCCTCTTCCTCGGAAACTTGTTGTTGAATTTATTGTTTCTGCTCCATTTTCATCCACTATAACAATTTCGCAATCCTCAGTCCAAATCTCCTTACTTGTAATTGCAACTCCATTGGGTGTGTTTACATAAACCTTTGGCAACGGTTTTACAAAACGTATAAAGTTTGCCTTAACCTCAAGGTTTGATGTTACGGTTAGTTGGTACGGATTCTCGGTTGATACCGATTTACCTCCAACAATCCAACTCTCAAAAACGTATCCTTCATTTGGGGTAGCTGTCAATGTCACAACCTCGTTTGCATTTACTGTTGTAGCCGATGCAGATACCGTTCCCATTGATGTATTAGATGATGAAACCATCACTGAATATATGGGTTGAGCAAGTTTAAATTGTCCGTCGAGATATGATATGCGGTTGTTTACATAGTTCTTCAAGAACTCAACCTCTGCCGCATAAGAACCTCGGGCTGCAAGTTCGTAGTGTACAACTTTATTCAATATGTTCCAACGTTGGAAGTTGTTTTGTTGAGACTCTTGAAGATATGTTGCCGTATTATCGATATAGTTGTTCATAAACAGAGCCAAACCTTCGGCTCTCAGTTCTGCCCAACGAGCTTGAACTGCATTCATAAATTCGGTATCGGTACACCAACGAGCCACCCATGTTTTTGGGTCGTGTGCATATGTGCGCATTAGTTTTTGAGTTGCATCTCCCAAACGGCTGTCGTTATTGAATGCTATATCGAAATCCCATAGAGGACCAAATTTGAATACATCGTCACGCTCTTTGTACATATATGTACTCCACCAAGCATCAGAGTTTCCGAACAACTCACATGCGATGTACCAATCCACCATTGATGCCTCGTCGATGTATTTTCTCCAGCCTGTCTCTGCATCTGTATAGTTTGCACCGAACAGTGCATTCTCCATTTGTTGCGTGTAGTTGCTGATGTATGAAGTCTGGTCAGAGTTTATCTCGTCATCTTTGGGGTATTTGATTGTAACCTTCATTCCCTTGGTTGTTTGGAACCAAGAGATTTCGCTATCGGCAAATCCGTCAACCTCTATTAGGTATCCTCCTGTGATTTCAGGGTCATCGATTGTTGTGGTTTCGTCTTGCTCAGTTACGGGTACACGTTTTGATTTCACCTCTACTTGGTCGGTTAGCATATAGCTACCCATGTTCTCGCCATTCAATACAACGTCAACGAATGTTACCGATGGAGTGAATCCGAACTCAAACATGTTTCGTGCTGTCTCAAATGCAAGAGCGTTACGCATAAGAGTTTTATCGGCATAGTTTGCCAACAACACCCAGTTTTTCTCTTTTGCTTCGTTGCCAAGGAAATTTATCTTTTTATCGAATTTCAAGCGGTATGGTTTTTTTGCCATTCCCCATGTTGAGTTTCCGCGTCCTTTTATCTCAGTCAACACCTCGGTGATGTTATCCGCTTCGTTCTCAGCTCCACGAACTGTCACGTATGCGGTAACATAATCCTCTTTGCTTGTTACTCCAACTCCGTTTTCGGTATTGATGTAGATTGTTGGTACGTTTGTTATTTGAGCATACTTATCTGCGAAATTTGCAACATACTCCGAATTCCCATTCACTACTGCTGTATATGGGTTTTCGGTTGATACAATCTCTCCGTTAAGTGTCCAATTTAAGAATTTATATCCATCGGCAGGTATGGCTGTAAGAAGAACTGTTGTTCCCTCCATAGCGTTGCTCTCTGACACCTCGGCTGTTCCTCCTTCGGTGGATGTTGCTATTACACTAACCATTTGTGCCGTGCGGAACAGAGCTTCATACTCAGTATCGGTTGTAATTTCCGCTTCGTATGGGTTTGCATTTGAAATCTCCTCTCCCAAAACTTTCCACGACTCAAACACATATCCTTGATTTGCCGTTGCAAATAAAACCACCTTTCCGTCGCGTTTGTTTTCGTCAGTGATTTGCACTGTTCCCCCACCTTCGGGAGTTACTTTTGAGGTTGCAACAGGTCCTGCTCCTGCCGTAACAATACGCAATGTTATATCACATATACAACCTCCATTTTTTTGGATTTCGTTATTTTCTAGAACCGAACCACAAGGATCGGAATCGTTCCAGTCAATTTTAAAACGTAAACGATAATCACCAGGCATCAATGTCGAAGGCAACACCCACGATGGCATATTGCTTGCCAACACATCACAACCATTCGAGACCACCTCGCCTTTGCTGTTTGTTCCGGCACTTGCTCCCTTTTCTGCCAAGAAGTTATAGCTTACCAACTCTCCATTGTTGAGAGCTAAAGCATTTGAGGTTGTATTAAACACTCCGTCGGAATTGTAGTCGATATATACATATCCATGCATCCACTCTCCGTTCCAATTCAATTTAGAGAAATAGAGTGTCGAACCTGCTTCGGAAACAAGAACCGAAGATGTTCTATCTTTATATACTTCATCTTTAGAAGATAATTGTATCTCATCTACCAGAACCTCCGAGACTCCGTCTGTAAGAGTGAAATTTGAGAGATATCTCACAGAGTGTTGCATGTTGCCTGTTGGGTAACAGTAGTTGAGTCTTTGCTCGAAGTTTGCCACATAGGTTGCGGCTCCTTCAACGATCGTAACATAGGGATTCTCCGCTGATATGATAAAGTTATCTGTTGACCACCCAGTAAAGGTGTATCCTGCTTCGGCAACTGCAGTCAGGGTTACCATATCCCCCTCTTTCAAAAGTTGTGCTTCATGAACGCCATTAATGGTTGCCATACCACCAGTAGCCGGTGATGACTCCACTCCTACCTCATAAAGAGCAACTTTATCGAATTTAATGCTATCTATCTCAGATACCACATAACTATTCAACACCGTTCCGTCTTTATAGATTTTTACCACTCTCTCATATTGTTGCGCAATAATGGCTGTTACAAAAGCCACCATTACTACAATAAGCGTAATAAGCTTTGTTCTCATGTTTTTAGTGATTAATTATCCTCTCAATTGTTTTCAGTCTCAAATATAACGATTTATATTTTACCAACAATAGAGTGTGTGATGTATTTTATGTGGGGAGATACGGTTATCTACCCTCCTTCTGCAACGGAGAGAGTTTTTGTGTATTGGGAGTATATGTTTTTTGAGGACGTTTGCGTGTCTTTTTCTTTGCGACCTTCACTGTGTCGTCTGTTGATACGATTCTGCTTTTAAACTCCTCAATCTCTGAGCTATAGTCTTTTGTCTCGACACTGCTTTTTGTGTTGACAAAAAAAGATATTGCCAACACCGCGACTATAATTATGGTTAGTGCAATGGCAGCTATGCGCTCAGCTTTTGAAAAGTTCCAGAATTTATCGGACATATCTAAAATTTAAATATCCCTGTTATCGACAAAAATATGAACACTATTGCCACAGGTGCAATAAATCTGATGCAGAAAAGAATAATTCGATACAATAGTGATGATGTCTCTCCCAACTCTGCTTTAAAATCTTTCTTCTTCATTACCCAACCAACATATATGGACAATAAGAATCCTCCTACGGGAAGTAATATGTTTGCCGAGAAATAATCGAAGAGGTCGAAGAAATTCATATCAAAGAGTTTAATCTCTGACAACACACTAAACGATAGCGAAGATAAAATACTCAACACCGCCACAATGAGCATTATTGTAAACGATGCTTTTTTTCGACTCAATTTGAACTCCTCCGAAATATATGCTATTGCTACCTCAAACAACGATATTGTGGATGTTAATGCGGCAACTTCTGCAAAAACAAAGAAAAGGATCGCCCACATATCTGCCATGAACATCTGTTTAAAGACATTTGGTAATGTCACGAATATTAGGTCGGGGCCTTGTGTGGGACTTATTCCAAACGATGCAGTTATGGGGAAAATCATAATTCCGGCAAGTATTGCCACCAACACATCCAACAGCGATACTGTCAACCCTGTCTTGGGTAGATTTACACTGCGTTTAAAATACGAACCGTATGTTATGAGAATTCCCAATCCTATACTCAACGAGAAGAATGCCTGCCCCATTGCAGCCAATATCACACTGCCATCTATTTTTGAGAAATCGGGATTAAGGAGATAGTTCAACCCCTCCGATGCTCCAGGAAGAGTAAGTGAGTATCCACAAAATACCAAAAGTATAAGAAACAACAGAGGCATCATTATATTCGAAGCCTTTTCTATTCCTTTTGTCACACCTCGCGATATTATCAGATAGTTTATCACCAACAACGCTCCAACCCATACAAGCGGGCGCCAAATATCTGTTTTAAATGAATTAAAGTTGTTGGTTATCTCCGCTGCCGACTCGGCAAACAATTCGCCTTTTATTGCCTGATATACATACTCAACCACCCAGCCCGAAATTACCATATAGTAACCCAATATGAGTGTTGATGCCAATATGCCTATATAACCTATTATGTGCCATGCTGACTTTGGTGCCAATACCTTTAAGGCACGACCCGCATTGGTTTGTGCTTTGCGTCCGATAGCAAACTCTGCACACATCAAAGGAATACCCAATACCAATACACAGCATATATATATTATAAGAAATGCTCCGCCTCCGTTCTCTCCTGCCATATATGGGAAACGCCAAATATTTCCCAATCCCACAGCAGAACCCACCGTAGCGGCTATCACTCCCAATTTTGTGGCAAATTGCGCTCTATTACTCATATTCTGTTTATTTTTTGCGTCGCAAAGTTAATTATTTTAAGCTATTATACATAATAAATTAAAGATAATCTGTCGCTCATTTGACACTTCTTGGATATACGATAAGAATCTGTAAAATTAAAACTCCTTCTAAAACAATAGGGGTTGCTCTGTCAGAGCAACCCCTATTATCTATTATGAGTTTTTTATTAGCACTCACATTTACCTGCACTACCAAGTACGTTCTCGATTTTGTGCATGTATTGTTTTTTCATGTTCTCGCGAGCGGGACCAAGATATTTTCTTGGGTCAAACTCAGCTGGTTTTGTAGCGAATACCTCGCGAATAGCTGCTGTCATTGCAAGACGGCTGTCAGAGTCGATGTTGATTTTGCAAACTGCTGACTCAGCTGCTTTACGCAACCACTCTTCGGGGATACCGATTGCATCTTTCAATGCTCCACCAAATTTGTTGATTGTAGCAACCTCTTCTTGTGGAACTGAAGATGATCCGTGAAGTACGATAGGGAATCCGGGAAGCTCTTTCTCAACACCCTCTAATACGTCGAAACGTAGTGGAGGAGGAACTAAGCGACCGTTCTCATCTTTTGTACATTGCTCGGGTTTGAATTTGTTTGCTCCGTGTGAAGTACCGATTGAAATTGCCAAGCTGTCGCAACCTGTTTTTGTTACGAAGTCAACAACCTCTTCGGGACGAGTATATGTGTGGTGCTCTGCGCAAACCTCATCTTCAACTCCTGCCAATACTCCAAGCTCACCCTCAACTGTTACGCCGAATTGGTGTGCATACTCTACTACTTTTTTAGTAAGAGCTACGTTCTCATCGTATGGAAGGTGTGAACCGTCGATCATTACAGATGAGAAGCCCATGTCAATACATGATTTGCAAGTCTCAAATGAATCACCGTGGTCAAGGTGAAGTACGATTTCAGGTTTCTCACAACCTAACTCTTTTGCATACTCAACTGCACCCTCTGCCATATAACGCAAAAGTGTTTGGTTTGCGTATTGACGTGCACCTTTTGATACTTGTAGGATAACTGGAGATTTTGTTTCAACTGCAGCTTGAATAATTGCTTGAAGTTGCTCCATGTTATTGAAGTTGAATGCGGGGATTGCATATCCGCCTTTGATAGCTTTCGCAAACATCTCTTTAGTGTTTACCAAGCCAAGGTCTTTGTAGCTAATCATTTTCTTATTAATTTATAATGTTAGTAAAAAATTGTGCTTGTTTTTGTATTCTTTTCGAATACTTTGCAAAGTTAGTATTTTTTTGTGAATTAAATTCTATATAGAGTATAAAATATACACCTAATTATTTGTTTTTGCTTATAGATAACAATCTTTCCAAGCCCTGAGCCGATATGCTTCGAGAGATTTTTCCGTTCTTGGCAAAAGATATCTCTCCCCTCTCCTCAGAAACTATCACTGCAAGGGCATCGGTTTTCTGTGTTATTCCAAGCGCCGAGCGGTGACGCAAGCCCAATTCTCTCGGAATGTTGGGTGCATGAGATACAGGTAATATACATCCTGCTGCCACTATCTTTCCGTCTCCTATTATAATTGCGCCATCATGTAGTGGGGTTCCTTTATAAAATATAGTCTCAATCAAACGAGATTCGATGTCGGCATTTATCTTCTCGCCTGTTGATTCATATTTTGCCAATGACATATCTTGTTTAACCACTATCAATGCACCCGTCTTTGATTGAGACATGTTTTTGCAGGCATAGACTATATGCATCACATATTCGGGAACCTCTTCGGCTTCGGCCTTTTTTGTTTTAAAGAAGTTGGTGAATCGTTTCCAGCTCCTATGCGAACCCAACTCGCTCAAAAATATTCGCACATCGTCCTGAAAGAGGATAATCAATATTATAACTCCCACATTTACGAGTTTGTCCATTATTGAACCAAGCAAACGCATCTCCAATATGCGGGATACAAATATCCAAATCACGATGAAGGCAATTATTCCTCCAAATATCTTTATCGTTCCCGAGACCTTCATCACCCTATAAATGTAATAGAGCATGACAGCCACAAGAAATATATCAATTATATCTTTCAGTCCTATTGATGTAAACATACTTTATTTAGATAACTCAAATATTTTAATTGTTTCAACACACTCCTTTACATCGTGCACTCGCAATATATCTGCACCTTTTGTAAGAGCAAGTGTATTCAAAGCCACTGTTCCTATAAGAGACTCCTCGGGTGAGATATTCAATGGTCGGTATATCATTGACTTTCGAGAGATTCCCACCAACAAAGGTAACTTAAATTGTGCAATATCAGCAAGATTTTTCAGGATATTATAGTTCTGCTCCAAACTTTTCGCAAATCCGAACCCCGGGTCCAATATCACATCATTTACACCCAACAAACGAAGTTTATCTATCTTCTCCGAAAAATAGGTTATCATCTCCACCAATATATCGTCATAATCGGTTTTACCCTGCATTGTTTGTGGAGTTCCTCGCATATGCATAAGAATATATGGGACTTTTAATTGGGCAACTGTCTCAAACATATCTTCATCTCCCTCTCCTCCCATTATATCGTTTATCATATCAGCGCCGCACTCCTCTACCACAAAACGCGCCACTCGGCTTCGGAATGTATCCACTGATATTATAGCATTTGGGTATCGTTCTCGGATTAAAGGCAAAACCGAACGTAGTCGGACAATCTCCTCCTCCTCCGACACATCTTCTGCTCCGGGACGAGACGAATATGCTCCCACATCAATTATATCAGTTCCTTCACTGATGATTTGCTCTGCTCGTTCAAAAGCCTTTTGAACATCGATGCAGCGGCTCGATTCATAAAACGAATCGGGAGTGATATTTAAAATTCCCATTACAAGGGGGCGTTCCAACGAAACCAATTCGCCCTTGATATTTATAGTTTTAATTATTGTATTGTTCATTACAAAATTATAATCTCAACTTCACCTCTTCTCTTATCTGCGAAGATAATACTTTGATTTTACATATTTAAAATTCCATACAAAAAAAAGGGAGATTGCATCCAACAATCTCCCTTTATAAAGCTTATTTTAATCTATTATAGTTGAGACATAGCCTCTTTTATGCTGTGGTTTGGATTAATCTCCAATATTTTGCCCCACCATTTACGAGTCTCAAGATATTTTGCTCCTTGTGGATTCTCAGCATACTCTTTTAGATAGTTGTAGTATCCAAGATATTGGTATGCCTCGATAATGTTGTTGCTCTTGTCTCCACGAGCCTCCAACATTTCAACTACCAATTCATAGTATGGTTTTGCCAAACCTAACTCTGTCTCGGGGTCCATTCCTGAGTGAGCACGAGCTCTCCACAAATTTCCGCGGAAATCTTCCGGTGCGCGTTCTGCTACTACTGCAAATGCCGCATCTGCTTTTTTGAACAACTCAACTTTAGAATCCATTACTGTGTCTGCTTGCGCTGCTGAGTAATATGCTCTTCCCAAGTTGAAGAAGTCCATTGTTTTAACCTCGTCTCCTGCCAACTCCATGTATTTAGCCATTGCATCTGCACTCTTAACCATTTGGTCAGCGGCTTTGTATGCATCGCTCAAGTCTTTAATCAAAGTTGCATCCTCTGGGTTTTTAGCAACTGCTCTCTCTAACAATGCAACATACTCATCAGGACGATTAACTTTTTTAAGTGCATTTCCGTATATCGCATAGTCTTGAGCTGTCAACAAATCAACATTTCCCTCTTCGTTCATATATTTAGCTCCGTAGTTTGCTGCTTGCTCATAGTTCTCAAGAGCATTGTTGTTGTACATTGCAAAACGGTTCAACAACATATCATCAGGATTGCTAATCAAAGCCTCCTCAATAAGAGTCAATGACTCCTCATATTTTTTATCGAAGAACAACAATGCTGCGTGACGTGCGCGGTCAGATGCAAAGTGGTTGGGGTTTGACATATATGTTGCATACGCTTTAACGGCTTGAGTAAAACGTCCTGCATTGAACAGTGCCTCAGCATACTCGCGTTGAGCAATGGCAGATGCTTGGTTCAAAGCCAAAAGCGCCTCCAATTTTGAGATAGCAAATTTTGGGTTGATAGGATAGTGCATTTTTGCATATTTTACGTATGCCTCAACACAGTTTGCATCGTAATAGATTGCATTTTCGTACGAGCCTGCAGCTGCACCTGTATCTCCATTTTTCAAATCTATATCTCCTTGCAATACATACAATGGGGCATACTCACTGTTAGCACGAGCCGCAGCATCAATATATTTTTGATATTGTGGCATTCCTGCCTCGAAATATGCTCTTGCAATGTTTGTGTTAACTGCAGCTTTTTCTGTTTTAGCTAATTTTACAGCTTTTTTGAAATTTGCTTCAGCCTCTTTGTTGTTAACACCAAAAAGCATTTTTCCTAATCCTATATAGTTATAGGGGTAATTTACATCTTGGTTAACTCCCTCGTTGTAACATTTTGATGCCACTTCTTTGTTCCCCAATGCATACTCAGCCTCACCTAAGTAGTATAGGGCTGCTGCTTTGTCTGTTGCAGACAATCCCGGCAATGTGTTGTCAAGAATTATTTTAGCACGATCTGCTTGTCCTGCTTTAAAATACTCAACTCCATCGGTATAGTTTTGCGCAACTGCTGTGCTTACTAAACCTGCACCAAATAGTAGTGCTACGAATAAAATTGATTTCTTTAACATAATCTTCTTTCTTATTTGTGTTATTACTTATTATTTCTTTTGCTATTCGGTAATTTTTACCGGCTTAATTACAACTTGCTGTGTTGTAGGCATCATTCCTGCTTTCAAGATTATCAATTGCCCCTTGTCTGATGCAAGGAAGTTTGAGAATCCTCTTGCCAACCCCGTATATGATGATATATCCAAAGCATATACATAACGTGTAAAGGGGTAATAATCCAAAGCTATATATGCTTGATAGGGTTGATATGAATTTGCCGCAGTGGCCACTCCATCTCTACTCATTGCTACAACTTTCACTCTGTTTGAGAAACTCATGTTGGTTGAGTCATTCTCATTTCCTATCCAACTTGCTCCTATCACACCTATTGCTCCAGGTGTTGCGGCAACATAATCTATAACTTTCTCGTTGGTTCCTTGTGCATATATGTTCTTTCCTGCCAAAGGTTCTCCTTTACAGATAGAATCCAATGCATAACGAACAGTACTTGAATTCTTATTATCAAACGTCAAAGACAACTCCTTCAATCTCGATTTTGGATTTATATCCTGCCACGACGATATTTTTCCTGTTAGAATATCCTTTACCTGTTGCACTGTCAACATCGAATCGGGATTACTCTTATTTATAATCAATGCTATTGCATCTTTTGCTATACGGAAAGATATTGGTCTCTTTTTCTTGCCTCTTATCAGTTCTTTCTCTGCTTGAGTGAAATCGCGAGTTGTAACTGCAAATTTTACGCTGTCAGAGAGTAATAAATCCATTGCCTCCACCTCCGATTTGTATATAGGAATGATGCTTGCATTCGGATATCGATATTCAAACAAATCTATCTCCTCCTCCATGATTGGAGCAAACGATTCATCCGAGGTAATTATTATCACTCCCGATGTAGGTGTGTCAATTACCTTCTTTGGGCCTCTGCTTCCACATGAAAACAGAGTCAGAACCGCAACCAATAATATAAAACCCGCTCCTTTCATTCTTATTTACGATTTTCTATAGCCTCTGTATTTTATAAAACGATATGCTCTGAATATTGCATACGCTACAAAAATAGCTGCGAATATATAACGTGTCAAAGGTGCAAAATTATTAAACACATCGGTAAATACCAAAAGGTAGGCAAACCCGAAATATGCGACAATCATTATCAAACCAAAGATATAACCCAAATTTATTGTTATAACTTTTTTGTCTTCACCTTCTTCAGTTTTATTCTCCATATATTGTTTTTATATAGTATTCTTCTTTAGTGTGCATCTATTATATAATGCTCAAGATGCTAAATTTGTTTGGTATTTTCTACCTTTAAGACAAATATAACGCAATTTAGTTTAATTCAACTAAAAGGGATTAAAGATTTTTCGTCTCTTTTGCGTTAATTCCCTTTTTTAAGATTTTCAAAATTGGCAATTATTGATTGATTTATTGCCTCTCGTCTTTTTGAAAATCCGCCCGTTCGTACCTTTTAAGGTACAAACGAGCGATATTTCAAGTAGTCGATATTTTAACTATTGACTACATTAGTTTAAATGATACGGGAAGTGTAAACCATACGTTAACTGCATGTCCGTTTTGTTTACCGGGAATGAAGTTAGGTATTGATTTTACTACGCGCACTGCCTCTTTATCAAGAGTTGCATCAACACCACGTAATACTTGAACATCTCCTACAGTACCATCTTTCTTAACAACGAAACGAACAACTACCCTTCCTTGAATACCGTTCTCTTGAGCGATTGATGGGTATTTGATGTTTTCGCTGATGTATTGAAGAAGTGCTTTTTGTCCTCCGGGGAAGGTTGGCATTTGCTCAACCACCTCAAGTACTTGGTTATCCTCTTCCTCTACTACAGGTTTAATAGCTTCCTTAAAGTCTGCTATATCTTGACCATTCTCTTCGTCATTACCTTCAACGTCAGCAATAGAGATAGTCACTTTTGACTCAGTAAGTTCCTCTTGAGATTTAATCTCCTCTTCCTCACTTACCTCTTCGTCCTTCTTGATTACAGGAGCTGTAAACTTGATAGAACTTTTTAGTGGAGGTGGAGGAGGAGTCTCCATCAAAGGTTTGTACTCCTCGTTTTTCTTAACCTCTGCCTCTTTCAAGTCAGACAACTCAGTAACCTCAGTCATGATTATCTCCTCTTCTTCAGGTTTGATTTTGTCAATCAAATCACCGATTAGCCCGGGTAAGAAGAACGCTGCCATTGCAACTAATACTACAACTAATGTTGCGATATTATGACGTTTGGGTGAATCCTTACGCAAATCGTATGCGCCATATGCCTTATTTCTACCTTCAAAAATAAGGTCACACCATTCTTGTGAACTAATATTTGCCATTATTCTTATTTTTTAGGTATTAATTATAATTTAGACGTATCAATTTGGCTTGATAATTCACCTTTAGATTCATAATTATCAATCAAAAATTGGTCTCCCTCAGTAATATCTACGATTGCATATTTGCTAATACCGCAAAGGTGCATCTCGTCAAGTGCATCGATAAGGTTTTTGTAGTTTGAAGCATCTGAACCTTTAATCATAACAACCGGAGCGGTTTTTACGTTTTTGATTTCAGAAGCTTTTTTATTGAAATCCTCATCGGTCATTCCAGTCTCTAATTTCTCTTTCTTCAAGTCCTCAAGTTGAGTTACTATCTCACGGTTTCTGTCTTGCAACACCGCACGTAAACCATCAGCACCAAAAGTTGTTTCGCTCAAAGTTTGATAGTCTGTATAGTCGGGTTGTCCTGAATAATAGTAAACTTTATCTTGTCCTCCAAGTAAGATTGTTATAGCACGAGAAGCAGCGACCTTAGTTTGGTCCTCTTCTGTTATATTCTTATCGTTCGATGGCATACTAATCTCCATGGTTTGTGGCTTTTTCAAAGTTGTACAAAGCATG
This sequence comes from Candidatus Caccoplasma sp., assembly GCA_045613905.1. GTDB lineage: Bacteria > Bacteroidota > Bacteroidia > Bacteroidales > G3-4614 > Caccoplasma_A. Next base: position 143,789 of record JAZLBW010000006.1, on the reverse strand, counting down.
AAGAAGGTAATCAAAAGCATGTTCATATCAACCATGGGAGTAAAGTCCACGTGGATATGCATCTTTTTGGGCTTACCTTTTTTGCCGTCGCCAGATTCTTTTTGTTGTACTTCTGCCATATTACAATTCTCTATTATTTAATAACAACTCTCTCTTCTTCTTTGATATTTTTGAGGTTAGTTATAAGGTTATAACGGTTCTCGCGAATATCTTGTAACGAAGTCATTAAATTTCTGATAGTAGGATATGGTGTTCCTGCCGCAGCTTTTATAGCAATTCTTAAGTTGCTATTTGCAGCTCTTGCACTTTTAACCCATACCTTAACTTCATTCTTATCGTCAAAACCTTCAGCATTCTTTGTTGTGTCACAAGGAATACCTGCAGTAATGCCATTAACCTCTCCTTTAAGAGCTTTATCTTGTTGGTCTGATGTTAGCGCCAAAAAAGATTTCATTTTAGCAATGGGAGTTCCAAAAGTTGGTAATGTTCTGAACTTAGAAATCTCCTCAGCTGTCAATTCCATACCATATTGTGCTGCTACATCTTCAAGAACCGCCGCCTTATCTGCAGGTCTATCAAGACTCATATAAATTTTTCCGTCTTGGTCGATCAAAATTTGCAAAATATCGGTTTCGGGTATTTTAATCTCTGACACTGAATCAGGAGTATTAACTTGTACCGGCTCTTTTTGCACGAAGGTTGAGGTTAACATAAAGAATGTAAGCAAAAGCACAGTAACGTCACTCATCGCGGTCATGTCGATGAGCGTACTTTTTCTTTTTACTTTTACTCTTGGCATATTCTTAATATGTTAAATAGTTATTATTTCTCGTGAGTAGCTGCGTATGAACCAACGATAGAGAATCCAATCTCATCGATAGCGAATGTCAAGTTGTCGATTTTGCTAGTAAAGAAGTTGTAAGAAATTACAGCCAATGCACCAGTTGCGATACCGAACGCTGTGTTGATAAGCGCCTCAGAAATACCGGCAGAAAGAGCAACAGAGTCAGCAGCACCGTCAGAAGCCAAAGCCGAGAATGATTTGATCATACCCATAACGGTTCCAAGTAGTCCGACCAATGTACCAAGAGTTGTCAAAGTTGCGATGATAGGCAAGTTTTGGTTAAGTGCGGGCAACTCCAATGCAGTAGCCTCTTCAACCTCTTGTTGGATAACAGCAAGTTTTTGCTCTTTAGTCAAACGAGTATCGTTCTCCATTTGCTCGTATTTAACAAGAACTGAAGTTACAACGTTTGCTACACAACCTTGTTGTTTGTCGCAAAGCTCTTGAGCTCCTTTGATATCGTTAGCTGCCAATTTAGCTTTGATAGCTGCAACGAATTTAGCAGTTTTACCTTTACCCATAGCTTTCATAAGAACGATAGCACGCTCAACGCTCAATACGATAACTGTCAAGAACAATGTTTGAAGAACAGGCACGATAAATCCACCTTTGTAGATAGTACCCAACATGTTTTCAGGGTGTCCGTTTACTGGATCCTCGTTAGCGAAGTTTGCAGGATCTCCAAGGATGAAGATAAACACTGATACTGCTACAGCAGCACACAATAAAATTACAGTAAAGGCAGATTCGATACCTTTAAATTTTTTAGCTTTAGTTGCCATAATAGAAATAAATTAAATTGTTGGTTAATAAATAAAATATTAATAATTCTATGATAATAATCTCTTCTTGAAAACTAACGTAAGCAGAGCCTCTTTTATTGCCAAACCATCTCCAAGCAGCACCAATACTCGCAATAAACCAGACAGATACAAACTTCTATTTTTAGTTTCCGATATTGTCAAATTGTGTTTGCATCTTAGCAAAATGTACACAATAATGCACAATACAGCGTTCAAAATTACTCTATTATTTTGAAATACAAAAATTTTAACGGCATTTTTAAACTCGTTTTCCCTCAATCAATGGTCTTTTGTCTTTTTTTTAAGATTTTATGAACACTTTTTTTACACGCATGACGCACAACAAAAAAGCGGAAATTGTTTTGATACAGTTTCCGCTTAATGTATATAATGTAATATTTATCCTATTTTCTATCTCCCAATATTCTCAACAGATACAAGAAAAGGTTTATGAAATCCAAGTAAAGAGTTAATGCTCCCATCAACGCAAGTTTTTGAGTCACCTCATCCTCCCCATACGAACATTCCAACATTCTTTTAATTTTATTGGTATCATAAACAGTCAGTCCTACAAAGATAAGCACTCCTGCGTAAGTGGTAATCCAATACAAAGTATCATTTGCCCAGAAGATATTTACCAATGTTGCTATTACCAAGCCAATAAGCAACATAAATAATATACTTCCTAATTTAGATAAATCCTTTTTGGTGAAGTAACCTATAAGACTCATAACTCCAAAAGTTCCTGCCGTAACAAAGAACGTAGATGCGACAGAAGCTTTTGTATAAAGCGCAAATATCACAGACAGGGTCAATCCGTTAATCACCGAGTAGAGCATAAAGAGCATCAACGCAGTAGAGAACGACATTTTTAAAAGTCTTGCGCTTATAACCATAACCAAAGCAAACTCAGCAATAACCAATCCCCAAAAAAGAATTGAGTTTGAAAAGATTGCGTAAAGTAAGTCTGAAGATTGTGCCACATATAGGGCAACCACTCCTGTTATACCCAACGCAAGTGTCATCCACATATATACACTTTTCATTAAAGAACCCACCATCGTTGCCGATTGAGAAGGTATTGAATAATAGTTATTTTCCATTTTTAATATAAAATTTGATTAGTATCGTCTGCAAAATTACAATTTTACCCGAAACTGACAAAAAGTTGTTTGTTAACAAAAGTGTATAAACAGTTTTTGATTCTCTAAATATAGTTTGTAGGACGACGCCCATCCATTAAGGTTCTATTTAGTGTCATGCGCAAAAGCGTAATCATATTATCGCACTGCATCGACAAATACTCCGACTTATCATACATTCTATCTAAAAACCACTGTGCAAGCAAATAGTTTACCATTATCTCTTTTATGTAATGTGCAACCACGTCTTGAGTATTAGCGCACAATGTCAGTTTAAAGGTAAATTCCATATCATTATCATCTGCAAAATCCTCTCCGCAAGACGAAAAAGGCTTTAGAATATCTCGCAGTTTATAAAAGAGCATACGCAATTTATCTCCACACCATGGATAGTCATCACTACTCAATACTATTTTATCGACCATCCCATTATCCAACTCTTGTTGAGCTTGAGGAGAAGCTGCAGCAAGGGCAGTATAAGAAGAACGTCTTGTCAACTCATTTAAAATCTCTCCTTTATTAATTTTTATCACAATTGAAATCTTTTTCATAACAACCATTTTTTCTTTTAAATCTTTACCTATAACATTTTATTAACCTTCTCTCGTCACCAATCTTCTGTTTTGAAGACGTGCAGCAGCTCTTTGCCTGCGATAATGTTGATACAAAATCAGTTTTGCAGTCTGTACGCCAAAGAAAAAGCGAGATGCATGACTCTCAGCTAACACCCGATACAAAGCAACCCTGTAATCAGTGGATGGATGTCTGGAGATATAATCCGCAACCTTTCGAGCCATCTCCTCGTACATTGCAATTTTACATTCGTTTTTACACTTGATTGGTTCGTGTTCCAAAACCTTACGCACATTACGGGCAGCCTCCTCAAACGTTATGTAATACCTACCCTTACCACTGTAAAGAGTTTTCATAATGACCTTTTCTCGCGTAACAAACGGAGCCATATCGCCCAACTCTTTCAACTCCTCTTCGAAGGCTCTCACAAAATCTCTCTCCTTCTCTACCTTAAAACAATTCTTCTTCATAACTTCCTAAAAATTTATTTAAACCTATACCTTATTTGTAAATTTGTCCTGCAAAGTTAAAACCAATATTGTAATATTACAACAATATTTGTGGTAATTATACCATTTTATATATTTTTACAGACACAACAAGTTGAGTTTAGGCAAAATAGGCATCAACCACTTCTTAATTTTTATTTGAGTCAAAAAAAAGAAAGAGCGACTACAAAAATTGCAATCGCTCCTATTGTTAAAATGTCGGGGCAAGAAGATTCGAACTTCCGACCTCCACGTCCCGAACGTGGCGCGCTACCAACTGCGCTATACCCCGATTTGTGGTGCAAAAATACACTTTTATTGTAAATTTACAAAATATATATAGTGATATTTACATCAAAGAGAAAAGAGACGGCAAGCATTATCAAAGGTCGCTTTTTCAACCTCCTCTATTGATACAGACAACACCTCTGCTATCTTTTTAATTGTATTTACTATATAAGCGGGTTCGTTACGTTTCCCCCTGTAAGGAACAGGCGACAAATATGGAGCATCTGTTTCAACAACCAATTTATCAAGTCCTATCTCTCTTATGGTATCTTCTAACCTCGCATTTTTAAATGTTGCAACTCCGTTAATCCCAAAATATGCATCACCCGTCTCACGCACTCGTTTTACATCATCGGGCGAGCCACCAAAACTATGCATAACAAACTTCTCTATCGGATTTTGCATCAACACGGCAAGCGTATCATCAAGAGCCTCTCTATTGTGAATTATCACAGGTAATGTTTTTGCTGCGGCCCAACGCAACTGCTCAGCAAAAACTTCCAATTGTTCAACACGAAAGGTCTTATCCCAATATAAATCCACACCTACTTCGCCCACAGCTTTGTAGGATTCACTTTCCAGCTCTCTGAAAATTTCATCAAGTCTTGCTTTGTAATCTTCGGCTACAGATGTAGGATGTAAACCCATTGCCGCCACGCAACAGTCCGCATTGTTTTCCAAAACTTTTTTAAGGGGAGATATTGTTTCTGCATCGACATTAGGCAACATCATCATTGTCACCCCGGCCTCTTTTGCCCTTTTAACCACCATGTCACAATCAGCATCAAATTCGGGCAAATAGATATGTGTATGGGTATCGAATATCATAATTTACGCTCGGTTAGAGAGTTCGCAAACCTTTTCAACTCTCCATTATTTGGAATTTCATCGAGATAGCCCAAAGCTTTTTGACTATATTCGGCAATCTTTTCGCGAACTATCTTATCAATGCCCAACTCACTATATATTTGAGTTACTTGAGTAATCTTCTCATCATCTGCTTTCCCTGCCAAAAGAGCTTGCAATCGCTCCTTGGTTTCGCCTGTTGCCATAGAGAGAGCAGAAATCAGCATATAGGTTTTTTTGTTATTAAGAATATCTCCACCTATCTTTTTTCCAAATGTTTCAGCATCACCATAAACATCGAGATAGTCATCCTGAAGCTGGAAGGCAAGTCCTATATTCTCCCCAAATTTATATATGTAATCGGCTTGTTGAGGAGCTGCTCCTGCTATTATCGCCCCCATTTTCAAAGCACAACCAAGAAGCACAGCCGTTTTGAGACGTATCATCTCTATATACTCCTCGCGAGTTACATCCTCACGAGTCTCAAAGTCCATATCATACTGTTGCCCTTCGCATATCTCCAACGCAGTCTTATTATATAGATCAAGCACCTCTTTATGGACTCTCAACGGAGCTTCACAAACCTTTTGTGTAGCAACAATCTGCATAGCATCTCCCGAGAGTATTGCGGTATTTTCATTCCAAGCTTTATGCACCGTGGGACGGCCACGACGAATATCGGCTTTATCCATCACATCGTCATGTAAGAGTGTAAAATTATGGAATATCTCCAAACCCAAAGCAGGAGATATTGCCTCATTTATATCACCTCCAAACATATCACATGCCATAACAGCCAAAAGCGGACGAACTCGTTTCCCTCCCATATCCAGCTGATACTTCACAGGTTCGTATAGCCCGAACGGAGTTTTTGGACACTCAATTGAAGTTATCGCATTATTTATAAGCTCAAGATATTTATCAACGGTCAGCACGGTTTGTGAATATTAAATTCCAAAAATATTATTATCTATCTCTTACAGTTCAGTACGCTTTTTAAATTCAGTCATCAACCACTCATTTTGCTCGTCAATGGTCATCTCCGAATTATCCAGAACAAGCGCATCATCAGCTTTTCTCAATGGGCTTACCGCACGCGTCTGATCTATACGGTCACGTTCTTCAACATTGAAAAGAATATCTTCGAACGTAACATCAAAATTACCCTTCGAACGCATCTCATCCAATCGGCGTTGCGCTCTTATTTGAGGAGAAGCGGTTACGAATATTTTAAGTTCGGCATCAGGGAATACGGTTGTCCCTATATCTCTTCCATCCATAACAATCCCTTTATCGTCTCCCATCTTACGTTGAAGTTCCACCATTGCCTCACGAACCAAAGGTACGGCGGCAACAATACTTACTTTACCCGAAACCTCCATTCCTCTTATCTCTTTCTCAACATTCTCTCCGTTAAGCATAAGATATTGGGCACCATTTTCATCAATGCCAAATGTGATGGAAATTTTATCTATTTGCTCTCCAAGACGTTGCTCATCCACCTTATCATCCAAAATAAGACCATTTCGCAAACAGTATAGAGTTACTCCGCGATACATGGCACCTGTATCGACATAGACATATCCCACTCTTTTTGCCAACTCTTTTGACATGGTACTCTTTCCGCAAGAGGAAAATCCATCAACAGCAATAGTTATCTTTTTCATTGAAGTCTATCGTTTAAATTCATTCAAGCGCATATTCAGGTTAAACATAAACATTGTTCCACTGACATGACGATTAGCAACCGAAACGCCTAATCCAACCATTTTAACCTGCACTCCTGCTCCGAACGTAAATCCTGAAAAGAAATTTCGTCCATAACGAAGCATATCGGTGTATGTTTTGTAATTATAACCCAAAGCTACATAAAAATTTCGACTTGGGACATACTCCACTCCAAAAATCATATGACGGAACAGGTTTGAGAAAAAGCTATCTTTTGTTTCAAGAAGCACTCCATTCGAGAATTCATCTGTTCGCGGTTTGGTATAGGGCAAGCTCCATCTACTCAAATGATCGACAGTCACAGACCATCTTATAGGTACACTTCGCATGGTCTTTGAAAAACCAAATTGTATATCCCATGGCAGGCGTTCGTGCGCCTCGGTAAAACGTTTCAATTGTCCTCCCAAGTTTTTAGCCACCAACGACATAGAGAACTGATTATTGGGGTTGTAATAGTTAAGTCCAACATCTACGGCAAGAGCCACAGAAGAGTATTCGGCATAAGCAGAGTATATTAATTTGGTTTGAAATCCTCCTCGCCACCTTGCTCCAAAATCATGAGCATAACCTCCACTTATCACCATATCCTTTGCGGAGAATGTTCCTAATATATTGCCCACCGCATCTGCCTCTGTTAAATTGCCATATCCAACATACTGCATACCTGCCGACCACGCTCCTCGCGCTCCGGCAGCTTTGGCAAACATAGCTCCGGCAGAGTTTGTCGCTGCCATGTAACGCATGTAATTGAGGTCTATTATCATATCCATTTCAGGGCCCAACAATGCGGGATTGTAGCGAACCATCGAAACATCCTCTTCGATTATAGAAATATTGTTACCTCCCAAAGAGTTGGCATGCGACGAGACGGGCAAATCGAGAAAATCAAATGCAGATTTTCCCTCTTGCGCCCTAACCGACACAACAAGACACGCCATCAAGCATATAACAACAAATCTCTTCATTTATCTCAGATAAAGCTGATTATCTTACAATTACACAACGAAAGAAACACTTTTGCAGACCTCACGAGTCGCAAAACTACAAAATAATAACGTAAAAATATCGTTTTGATTATATCAATAGACAAAAATATCATATAAATAACTAAATTTGCGATATAATTAACAGTTAAAAACCATTACTTATGAAACATTCACTAAAGATAATCATCTCATCACTAACCCTACTGTTTGCATTTACAAACGTTGGTGCATACGATTTTAAAGAAGTAAGCGGAACTGACACAATTTATTACAACAAAACACAAAATCCCAAAATAGTATATGTGACATTTGACGAAACAAAAGAGTGTTCATACGCAGGGGATATCACAATTCCACAAGAAATTGTGGTGGATGGCAAAAAATACATTGTTGGAGGAATTGGCAATTCGGCATTTAAAAACTGCTATGCTCTCACAAATGTATCTCTACCCATCGGAATCGAATATATTGGAGACGATGCTTTCAGAAACTGCACAGTTCTTACAGAAATCACAATTCCTGAATATGTAACAAAAATAGGCTACTATTCTTTCGGACACACAGGATTAAAAGAGATAAAGCTTCCTGCTGTCAAAGAGATTGAAGGCATGGCATTTAAAGGGTGCAAAGATTTAAAAACCGTTGTCATGCACGACAGCATAAAAGTTATTGGAGACTTTGCTTTTATGGATTGCAGAAATCTTGAAAAAGTCAATCTACCCGTAGGCATGGAACGTTTGGGCAGAAGCGCATTCTTCAACTGTGTAAAAATGGGAGACGAAGTAACCATCTCACACAAAACAAAACTAATAGGTCTTTATGCTTTTGGCAACTGTCACAGTTTGAAGGTTGTCCGTTGCGATGGCACAGCATATATCCCATATTGCGAGAAGTTTGCTTTCGGAGATATAAGACCCATAAACAAAACACTGATTGTTGCTCCTGGGGTCAAAAGAGGATATCTCAGAATACAAGAGTGGCAAGATTTTGTTAATATCATAGAAGAGTAACTCTCAAACTCCACCAAAGGCATGGCTAAAGTTGAGATAGACAGCAAATCGGGATTCTGCTTTGGAGTTGTAACAGCTATTCGCAAAGCAGAAGAGGAGCTTGAAAAGGGCGGTATTTTATATTGCCTCGGAGATATTGTACACAACAACGAAGAGGTGGAACGCCTTAAGGAGAAAGGTCTTATAACAATCAACCATAGCGAGTTTGAGCAACTAAAAGATGCCAAAGTTTTGTTGCGCGCACACGGAGAACCACCCGAAACTTACGCATTGGCAAAACGTAACAATATTGAAATCATTGATGCCACCTGCCCCGTTGTATTGCGACTTCAGCAACAGATAAAAGAGACATACACAAAGGCAAACAGCGATGAGGTGATTGTAATATACGGCAAGCGCGGACATGCCGAGGTTAACGGTCTGGTAGGGCAAACAGAAGGTAAAGCCGTTGTAATTGAAGGAGAAGAGGATTGGCATTTGGTTGATACTTCAAAAAAAATCCATCTCTACTCTCAAACCACCAAATCGGTTGAGGGGCTTAACAAAATGGCTACAGGCTTAAGCTCTTTACAAGAGAGCGACAACCGTTTGGAGTGCCACGACACAATATGCCGTCAGGTTGCCAACCGAATTCCCAATATTAGGGAATTTGCTCGTTCACATGACATTATTCTATTTGTTTGTGGCAAAAAGAGTTCTAACGGGAAGGTTCTGTTTGAGGAGTGTCTGAAGGTTAATCCGAACACTCAGATGATTTCCAATGCTTCGATGATTGACACATCAAAACTTACCACAGACGCAAACATTGGTATTTGTGGTGCAACCTCAACTCCCAAATGGCTAATGGAAGAGGTTGCGGAATTTGTAACTCAGTTTGTAGATAACAATAAACAATAACTATAAAAATTTTATTATATTCGCACTACATAAACATTTTGAACTATGAGCGACAAAAAAAGATGTATAGGTATTCTCACCTCAGGAGGTGATGCACCGGGAATGAATGCAGCTATTCGCGCCGTAACACGCACAGCTATTTACAACGGCTTCAACGTAAAAGGTATATACAGAGGCTATAGAGGCCTTATCGATAACGAAATTGTTGATTTCAAGACACAAAACGTTAGTAACATCATACAAATGGGTGGTACAATTCTAAAAACTGCCCGCTGTAAAGAGTTTGCGACACCTGAAGGACGCAAACAGGCTTACGAGCAAATGCAAAAACATGGAATAGATGCTCTTGTTGCCATTGGTGGTGACGGAACATTGACAGGAGCAAGAGTATTTGCAACAGAATTCAATTTCCCTGTTATTGGTATTCCCGGAACAATCGACAACGACCTTTACGGAACTGACCGCACTATCGGTTACGACACAGCTCTAAACACGATTATGGAGTGCGTCGATAAAATCAGAGACACAGCAACATCGCACGAACGTCTGTTCTTTATAGAGGTAATGGGTCGCGACGCAGGATTCCTTGCTCTTAACGGAGCCATTGCCGCAGGAGCAGAGGCTGCCATAATACCCGAAATCTCAACAGAGGTTGACCAACTTGAGGAGCTAATCAACAACGGTTTCAGAAAATCAAAAAACAGTAGTATCGTATTGGTTGCAGAGAGCCCTCACACAGGAGGAGCCATGCACTTGGCAGAGCGCGTAAAAGCAGAATACCCCAAATACGACGTTAGAGTATCTATATTGGGACACCTCCAAAGAGGTGGTTCGCCAACAGCAGAAGACCGTATTCTTGCAAGTAGAATGGGTGAAGCTGCAATCTCTGCTCTATTGGATGACCAAAGAAACGTTATGATTGGAATCAGAAACAACGAAATTGTTTATGTTCCATTCTCTAAAGCCATAAAATTTGACAAGCCTATAAACAGAGACTTGCTTAATACTCTAAAAACACTCTCAATCTAAGAGAGTACTTTTAGTTTGAAAGCAGAGACAAGTTTTTTATACAGATTCAGAGATGCCCAACTGCAAAATATCGGAAGAGGAATTAATCGAAGGCGAGTTTCAGAAACTTCTATCGGAATACTTAGCTTCGAACCACCGAAAAAGAACCGAAATAATTGAAAGAGCTTACCGTTTTGCAAAGGAGGCTCATCAAGGCGTTTTACGACAATCGGGAGAACCATACATATTACACCCGATTGCCGTAGCTCGTATTGCATGCAAAGAGATTGGATTAGGCTCTACTTCGATATGCGCAGCTCTGCTTCATGATGTTGTTGAGGATACCGAATACACTATCGAGGACATAGAGAACCTCTTTGGTAAAAAGATTGCTCAACTTGTTGACGGACTGACAAAAATAGCAGGCGGTATTTTTGGAGATAAAGCTTCGGAACAAGCAGAAAACTTCAGAAAACTGCTTATAACAATGTCTGAGGATATTCGTGTTGTTTTGATAAAAATGGCAGACCGTCTTCATAACATGAGAACTCTCTCTTCGCTATACAAAGGGAAACAACACAAAATTGCAGGGGAGACTCTCTATATATATGCCCCACTTGCCCACAGATTAGGTTTATTTGCCATAAAAACAGAGTTGGAAGATTTAAGTTTCAAATACGAAAACCCTGAAATCTATGACGAAATAAAACAAAAAATTGCGGCAAGCGAATCGGTAAGAGAGACAGAGTTCAATAACTTCTCTGTTCCTATTGTCGAAAAACTCAACGAACTTGGCATAAGCTATGAAATAAAGGCAAGAATAAAGAGCGTATATTCCATCTGGAAAAAGATGGAAAACAAACATATCCCTTTTGAGGAGGTGTATGATTTATATGCAGTAAGAATCATCTTTGACCCCAAGCGAGAGGAGGACGAAAAGAGAGAGTGTTGGGAGATATACTCAATAATCACAGACATATACCGTCCACATCCCGACCGCATCAGAGATTGGATAAGCCGTCCTAAAGCAAACGGATATCAGGCATTGCACCTAACCGTAATGGGTAGCGATGGAAACTGGGTCGAGGTTCAGATTCGTTCTAAAAAGATGGACGAGATTGCCGAGCGAGGTTTTGCCGCACACTGGAAATATAAAACAGGCGAAAGCACCGACAACAGCGAGAGCGAAAACGAACTTGACACTTGGCTTAAAACAATAAAAGAGATTTTGGAGAACCCGGAGCCTAATGCTCTCGATTTCTTGGATACCATAAAACTAAACCTATATGCATCGGAGATATTTGTCTTTACCCCCAAAGGAGAGATTAAGACATTCCCCAAAGACGCAACAGCTCTTGACTTTGCATTTACGCTACACTCCGACATAGGCTACCACTGCATTGCGGCAAAGGTTAACCACAAACTTGTCCCACTGAGTCACCAACTACAAAGTGGCGACCAAGTTGAGATTCTTACATCCAAATCGCAACGACCTAAACAAGAGTGGATAAACTTCATAACAACCGCAAAGTCAAAAACCCGACTTATTGCAGCTTTAAGAAAAGATAGAAAAATCATTACCACAAAGGGTGAAGAGATATTCAATACCTTTATTGAAGCACAAAACGGAAATATCGATACCGAAGCAACAATAGAAAGGCTTATTGCACACTATGAGACAATTCGTCGTGATGAACTCTTTTTCCTAATAGGGAACGGAGACATAACTCTTGATTCTAATACATTAAAAGCCATTGAGGGAAAAGACGACAACATAATAATAAGATATCTCAAGAAGAATTTCACCTCTCTTACCACGCCAAACAAAAGCAACGAAAAAGAGAAGGAGAAGGAAGAGGACGACAACGAATTTATTGACCGCACATCGATATTTTACATACGCCCCGAAGAGGAGACAAAACGATATACGTTTGCTCCATGCTGTAATCCCATACCGGGAGAAGAGGTGGTTGGTTATGTAAACGACAATGAAACCGTAACAATTCACAAAGTAGATTGTCCTGTAGCCACTCGTCTGAAGAGCAGTTTTGGAGAGAGATTGGTTGCTGCACGATGGATTGATGTAAACGGGAAAAAATCGTTCTCAGCAACAATTGAGATAAACGGTATCGACACCGTAGGTGTTTTAAATCATATAACACAAATCATATCAAGAGATATGGCAATAAACATTCGCTCAATAACAATAGAGACAAAAGATGGACTCTTCACAGGAAGACTCTCTATTATGGTAAGCGATGTAAAAAAGATAACAACACTTTGTTCGAGCCTGAAGAAGATAGCAGAAGTTAAATCAGCTACGCGTATTGAGTAATTACACCTTTGAAAACAGACAATTATGAGGAACGGGAAATTTAGCAAAATAATCTGGCAATCACTATTTTTTATAATAGCAGTATCGCTGACAATAACATTTATTCCTCGCGAGAAAGAGTTCAGATACCATTTTGAAGAGGGTAAACCTTGGCGTTATGGACTTTTGACAGCTCCGTTTGACTTTCCTATTTATAAAAGCAATCAAGAGTTATCGGCGGAATATAGTACCGCGACCAAAAACTTTATTCCTTTTTTTGTCACAGACAATAAAATAGAGACTGACAAAGTATTCAATTTCAGGAATAAATGCATAACCGAAAATTCCGACTCTTTACTCCTTTATAAAGAGGCTGAAAGGTTATTGAAGATGGCGTATAAGCAAGGCATTGTCGATTTGCAAATTTACGAAGAGCTTAAAAAAGAAGATAAACAAATCATACGAATCAAAAACGGCTCTATTGCTTCGGAATACAGCATAAACAACCTATTAACTCCTCGCATGGCATACGAGTTGATTGTTCGCAACAGCCATACCCCTGAGCTAAAAGAGATAATAAGCAAGAGTAACCTAAACCTATATATCGAGCCCAACCTACTCTACGACACAATCACAAATAAAAAGGCTCTCGACCAAATTATTCAAAACATTCAACCTACGGCAGGAATGGTGCAAAAGGGAGAGAGAATAATAGACAGAGGAGTTATTGTCACACACGATATATACAGAATCTTAAAATCTTTCGAGAAGAAGAGCCTAAAAACCGAAAGTGAATTCGATAAAAGTCTATACAATTATGCTGGAAAGATATTAATCATCATCATTGTTTACTCTTTCCTATATATGTACTTAATATTCTTCCGCAAAAGAATATTCAATAACATCAGACAGCTATCGCTACTTATGCTGATGATATTGATAATAACGGTATCGTCATATCTTTTATCTCAAAGGTGGTTATTAGGAATATATATGGCTCCGTTTGCTGTTCTTCCAATAATAATAGTAACCTTTATGGATACCAGAACCGCCTTATACGCCAGCCTGGTTGCCATAATGTTGTCGTGTTGGGCATCGCCTTATCCAATGGAGTATGTGCTGCTACAATTAATAGTGAGTATGACAACCATAAACTCTCTTAAAGAGCTGACAAAACGCTCACAAATGTTCCGTAGCGTTGTTTTGGTGTTTATAGCATACTGCATAACATATGTGGGATATATGCTTATGACAGAAGGAGACCTCACAAAACTCAACTCCGAAATGTTCATATTTTTAGGCATAAACTGCTTTATGCTACTCTTCTCATACCTATTCATATATATAATAGAGAAAGTATGGGGATTCACCTCTAATGTTATGCTGGTTGAGTTGGGAGACCTTAACTCTCCCCTTTTAAAGTCGTTGTCGGAAAAATGTCCGGGAACATTCCAACACGCCACACAGGTGGCAAATCTTGCAGCCGAGGCAGCCAACGCAATTGGAGCAAATGCTTTATTGGTAAGAACTGGAGCACTATATCACGATATAGGCAAAAGTACAAACCCAATGTTCTTTACAGAGAATCAACATGGAATAAACCCTCATAACAACCTTTCATATAAGGAGAGTGCAAGAATAATAATTTCTCACGTAAAAGAGGGATTGAATTTAGCAAAGAGCTACCATATTCCGGAGTCTATAAAAGGCTTCATTTCCACACATCATGGAGTAAGCAAGGCAAAATACTTCTACACCATGTACAAGAACGAACATCCTGAGGAGATGATTGATGACGCATTATTTAGCTACGAAGGGCCTAAACCTCGCACAAAAGAGGAGGGAATTTTGATGATGGCAGATATTATAGAGGCAAAATCTCGTTCTCTTAAAGATTTCTCTCACGAGACTTTAAGCAAAATTGTAAACGGCACCATTGATGATATTATTGCCGAGGGAGAACTTTCTGACACTCCTCTTACTTTCCGCGACGTAACAGAGATAAGAAAAGTTCTTATTAAGCGTTTAGAGGCAATATATCACCCTCGAATCAGTTATCCTGAGAGCAAGTAAAAGAGTATCACTCAATAGATTAAAAGCAAAGGCTGTGTCAAAAACGCAGCCTTTGCTTTATTGGGGTCAATATAATTCATCGCTCAACAAAAGTTATGTATACCACAATCGCAACACCATATTAAGTAGAACAGATCTTCTCTCTTTCCAATCGCTTGCAGCTATATATTCTCTATTAGAATAGGCATTAAAAGAGAAATCGCCCATTATCATACCCCTATTATTCATAACCACGTCAAGCCGACATACATTGAAATATGAGACAAAAAAAGAGGAGCCACTGGCTCCTCTTTTCATATATAATCAGTTTAAATTATCTTGATTATTCTTTTTTAGCTTTTTTGTTCAATACGGCGTATGCTGTTGGAACAGCCAAGAACAATGTTGACATTGTACCTGCAATAACACCTATTGTCATCGCAAAGATGAAGCTTCTGATTGTATCACCACCCAAAACGAACATACAAACCAATACCAAGATAGTACTCAATGAGGTACTCAATGTACGAGTCAATGTAGAGTTAAGTGCATTGTTGAACAATAACAATTTCTCACGTTTTGGATACAAACCTGTCTCTTCACGGATACGGTCAAATACGACCACTTTGTCGTTTACAGAGTAACCGATAACTGTCAAGATTGCAGCGATGAATGCTTGGTCAATCTCCATTGAGAATGGCAACAATCCACTGAATAGAGAGTAGAATGCCAAGATGAACAATGCATCAAATGTCAAAGCGACCAAAGTACCGATACTGAATGCTACGTCACGGAAACGAATCAATACATACAATGCAATTGCGATTAGAGACAATATCACAGCCCAAATTGCACCGTAAGCAATCTCTTTAGCTATTGAGTTGTCAACTTTCTCGATACTTGCAACGATTCCTGACTCTTGAGATTTGAACTCATCCAAAGTTACATCACCAAGTTTTGGTTGCAAAGCTTTGTATAGTTTGTCCATAATCAAAGTCTCAACTTCCGGATCTGTATCAGTGATTTTGTAGTTAGTTGATACACGAACTTGGTTGTCACCACCGATAGTGATAACAGATACTGCAGCACCCTCCTCGTCAGAGAACTCAGCACGAACCATATCAGCAACCTCTTGAGTATTTACTTTCTCGTTAAGAGCAATTACATAGTTACGACCACCTGTGAAATCGATACCTTTATCCAAACCTAATGTAGATAGAGAAGCAACACCAATAACAGCAATTACTGCAAAAGTTATGAATGAAGCTTTACGATTTTTCAAGAAGTTGAACGCAGTATTTGTTAGCAAATCTTTTGTCAACGAAGTTGTGAATGTCAAGTTTTTGAACCAGTTTTTAGACATTGCAAATTCGTAGAATATACGAGTCAAGAATACCGCTGTAAAGAACGATACTATGATACCTATAATAAGAGTTGTTGCAAATCCTTTGATAGGTCCTGTTCCGAATGAGAATAGGATAATACCAGTAATGATTGAAGTGATGTTAGCATCGAAGATTGCAGAGAATGCATTTTTGTAACCATCAGCAATTGAAGCAGCCAATGATTTACCACCACGCAACTCCTCTTTGATACGCTCATAGATAAGCACGTTAGCATCCACAGCAATTGCCAATGACAATACAAGACCGGCAATACCTGATAGAGTCAACACAGCTTGGAACGATGCCAAGATACCAATTGTAAAGAACAAGTTAACGATAAGAGCTATGTTAGCAACCAATCCCGGTACCATGCCATAAACTACAATCATATATACCATCAACAATGCGATAGCCAATATAAATGATATTATACCACTGTCAATAGCCTCTTGTCCAAGAGAGGGACCGATAACTGCTTTTTGTTTAACCTCAACAGAAGCTGACATTTTACCTGATTTAAGCACAGTTGCAAGGTCTTTAGCCTCATCGATTGTGAAGTTACCTGAAATTTGAGAGTTACCTCCGGCAATCTCAGTATTTACAACAGGGAATGAATATACTTGGTTATCAAGAACTATTGCGATGCAACGTCCGATGTTGTCTCTTGTGATTTGCGCCCATTTCTCAGCAGCAGCTTGATTCATGCTCATGCTTACAACCGATTGGTTAGTAATACGATCGAAATCATCAGAAGCATCTTTGATAATGTCCTCTTCTCCAAGAGAAGGTTTTCCTGAAGGAGTAGCTTTAAGAGCTACCAATTGGTATATTTTAGCACCCTCTGCCACAGGTTTAACGCTCCAACGAAGAACAAGGTCTGCAGGAAGAACATCTAATACTTGAGGAATAGCCAACATGCTGTCGATAGCTGCTCTGTCATTTGCGTGAGCATATCCGAACACAGGACTTCCCGGAGCATTTGAAGGAGACAATAGAGATAACAATGTAACAGGTTTAACTGAATCGTTCTCTACATTTGTCATCTCTTGAAGTTTAGCATCTGCAGCCATCAACGATGAACTTACTTGATCAAAGTTGTAAGTTTCCCAGAACTCCAAGTTAGCACTTCCTTGAAGAAGTTTTTCAACACGCTCCGGCTCTTTAATACCCGGAAGCTCAATCAAGATACGACCTGAACCTTCGATTTTTTGGATATTGGGAGAAACAACTCCGTATTGGTCTATACGTTTACGAAGCACCTCTACAGTACTTGTAACTACGTCGTCCAACTCCTCTGCCAAAACTTTCAACACTTTCTCGTTTGAATCACCGGGGCCGATTTGTCCGCGGTTTGAAGAATTAGCGAAAATTGAAGCCAATTGAATGTCGCTATCGATTTTCTCATACTCTTCCATGAATATTTCAAGGAAGTTTCCTCCATCCAAACGTTGAGATACTGCTCTATCAACAGCAAGGTTGAAGTTTTCGTCAGGGTTGTTTCTTGAAAGTTTGCGAAGTACCTCATCAACAGAAACTTGAAGAGTTACTGTCATACCTCCTTTAAGGTCCAAACCAAGACCTACACCCATCTCTTGACACTCTTTAAATGTGTACCAAAGATAAACCTTCTCAGTTGAGATAGAATCAAGGTAATCTGCATATACCTTGTCATCTCCTGCGGCAAACTCTTCGGCTTTCTTAATTTCGCGGTTTGTTACGAATGAGAATGATATGTAGAAAAGACATACCAAAGTCAATAGTACCGCAAATACTTTAATGAATCCTTTGTTTAGCATAATATTTAATTATTTCAGTTATATTCCTTTACTCCCTCACAAGAGGGCATTAATTCAATATCGCGCAAAGATATGATTTTTTTTTCTTTTAGCAATAAAATAGTTAACATAAATCAAATTTTACACTCAACAATCTGCATTTAGGGAATAAAATAGAGAAAAAATGAGGGTTTATGATTAACTTTACACCCAAATTTGAATTCGAACAATGAAAAAGAGCAGAATCAGTAGCATAACAAGAGCATTTGTCGTAATTGCGACTACCATAATAATAGTGTCATGTGCAAGCATGAGCTCACCAACAGGAGGTCCTCGCGACTACGATCCTCCCGTATTCAAGAAGAGCAACCCCACTCCAAACCAAACCGAGGTTAAAAGCAACAAAATCACATTGGAGTTTGACGAAGTTATTCTATTGGATAACCCTGGTGAGAATGTCATCATATCTCCTCCTCAAAGAGAGATGCCCAAGATTAAGGCAAATCTAAAAAAGATTGATATTGAGTTAATTGACTCCCTTAAACCCAACACATCATACACTCTTGACTTTGGCAGTGCCATTAAAGACAACAATGAGGGCAACATTCTAAACGGTTTCAGCATGGCATTCTCCACAGGCAAAGAGCTTGACACCCTTCAAATATCAGGGTCTATTTTGAATGCCGAGAATTTAGAACCTATAAAGGGTATGACCATAGGTCTGCATGATGCAGACAACGATACAGCATTCACCACGCTTCCTTTTATTCGTGTTACGCGTAGCGACATTTATGGGAATTTCTCCATAAAAAACGTGGCAGCAGGGAGATACAAACTATATGCGGTAAAAGATGCCGACAGAAACTACAAATTCAATGCACCAACAGAAGATATAGCATTCTTCGACGAAGTGATAATCCCTTCGGCAGAGGTAACATCGCATACCGATACGATATATAGCGACACCACCCGTACCGAGATAGACACCATTATGGTGCATAACATAACTCGATTCTTCCCCGATTCGTTGACACTGTTTTCGTTCAACGAGGGGTACAAACCCATATATCTCTCAAAACATGAGAGACGCGACAGAGAAAAACTGACCGTAAACATTTCGGGAGCAATCAACAAAACCATGACTCTTACTCCCGTGAATTTTGAAGCGAGTGACAATTGGTTAATCACAGAGCGCAACATAACCAACGACACTCTATTGTTCTGGATAAACGATTCGCTTGTTTACAACCTTGACACTCTGAGAGTTGTTGCCGATTACCTAAAAACCGACTCTCTATTGAATATTATATCAGCAAATGACACTTTGAATTTCATATTCAGAGAAAATCCCATGACAAGCAAATCGAACAACAGTGAATCCTCAACCTCTCAACGTCGAGGACGCAGAGCAAAAATAGATACATTAAAGACAGAGAGTCTTGCCTTTGACCAATCAATATCGGGAACTATAGACATATATTCATCTCCCGCCATAAGACTCGAGGCTCCATTGAGCAATCTGAACGAGGAGCTCATATCACTGAAGACCAAGGAAGACTCAACATGGGTTGATGTAAAAGATTGGAAATTAGAGAACGATTCTCTCACTCCCCGCAGATACATAGTCAAGCACAAATGGGATTTCGACAGAAAATACATCCTCACATTCGACTCTGCCGCAGCAACCTCGATTTACGGACTATCAAACGACAGCGTAAGTTTTGAATTCAAAGTAAAAAAGAGTTCGGAATATTCAAATCTGTATGTGGAGACAATAGGAGTTCAATCGGGTGCTTTCGCTGAATTATTAGACAGCAAAGACACCCCTGTTCGATATGCGTCAATTAAAAACGGAGGAGCTGAATTCCCATTCGTAAAACCAGGGAAATATTACGTTCGATTGGTAATAGACTCTGATAATAATAAAAAATTCACTCCCGGTAAATACGATGAGAGACGACAACCCGAGCAGACATATTACTATCCGAAACTCATTGAGTTGAAACCAAATTGGGATGTTGAACAAAGTTGGGATGTTTTTGCAACACCTGTAACAAAACAAAAACCTTACGAACTAATTAAGAACAAACCAAAAAACGATCCTAATGCTCCCAAAAAGGAGGAGGTGGATGACGAACCTATATATTCGAACAGACCTTCAGCTAAGTTTTAGTTGAGGAACAAAAAAAGCAAATAATGAATAATAAATTATAAAGAACCCGCAAAAATGACTAACTTTGCGGAGTTTTAGAAAAACAGTATATAAATCAATAATATAAATAAACGAAATGGAATACAATTTTAGGGAAATTGAGCAACGTTGGCAAGAGTTTTGGCGCGACAACGACACATATCGCGTAAAAGAAGATGCTTCAAAACCAAAGTTCTACGTTCTTGACATGTTCCCCTACCCTTCGGGAGCAGGACTACATGTCGGGCACCCTCTCGGATACATTGCATCCGACATATATGCTCGTTACAAACGTCTAAAAGGATTTAACGTTCTTCACCCAATGGGTTACGACGCATACGGACTACCCGCAGAGCAATATGCTATTCAAACAGGACAACACCCTGCTATCACAACACAAAAAAATATCGAGCGCTATCGCAATCAGTTGGATAAAATAGGTTTCTGCTTCGATTGGAACAGAGAGGTTCGCACTTGCGATCCCGGATACTACCGTTGGACTCAATGGGCTTTTGAGCAAATGTTCATGAGCTACTACGACAACGATGCTCAAAAAGCCATGCCTATCAGCTCATTGGTTGAGAAATTCAGCAAAGAGGGAACTCAAAACCTAAATGCAGCTTGTGGCGAGGAGATGACTTTCACTGCACAAGAGTGGAATGCAATGGATAAAATTGAGCAAGAGAAAATCTTACTTAACTACCGCATTGCATACCTTGGCGACACTATGGTTAACTGGTGTCCTAAATTGGGAACAGTGCTTGCAAACGACGAGGTAAGCGAAGGTGTTTCAATCCGCGGAGGTTACCCTGTTGAGCAAAAAGTTATGCGTCAATGGTGTTTGAGAGTATCGGCATACGCACAACGTTTGTTGGATGGTCTTGACAAAATCGACTGGAGCGACTCTCTGAAAGAGACTCAACGCAACTGGATTGGCCGTAGCGAAGGTGCCGAAATGCAATTCAAAGTGGCTAACTCTGATGTAGTGTTCACAATCTTTACCACTCGTGCCGACACAATATTC
Organism: Candidatus Caccoplasma sp.; assembly: GCA_045613905.1. Taxonomy (GTDB): domain Bacteria; phylum Bacteroidota; class Bacteroidia; order Bacteroidales; family G3-4614; genus Caccoplasma_A. The sequence goes on along the minus strand of JAZLBW010000006.1, from coordinate 122,435 downwards.
GGTGTTACATTCATGGTATTGGCTCCCGAGAGCGAATACGTAAACCAAGTTGTAACAGCGGAACAAGCAGAAGAGGTAAAACAATACCTGGACAGCATCAAACACCGTACAGAGCGCGAGCGTATTGCAGACCGCAAAGTAACAGGAGTGTTCACAGGTGCTTACGCCATCAATCCTCTCAACAATAAAGAGATACCCATATATATAAGCGACTACGTATTGGCAGGATACGGAACTGGAGCTATCATGGCTGTTCCTGCTCACGACAGCCGCGACTACGCTTTTGCAAAAACATTCAATCTTCCCATCATCCCACTTATTGAGGGTTGCGACGTATCGGAAGAGAGTTTTGATGCGAAAGAGGGTAAAATGATGAACTCTGAAGGCAACGGACTAAACCTTAACGGACTTGACGTTAAAGAGGCTATCGCCAAAACTAAAGAGTTTATTAAAGAAAACAACCTCGGAAAGGTAAAAGTAAACTACCGCTTGCGCGATGCTATTTTCAGCCGTCAAAGATATTGGGGAGAGCCATTCCCTGTATATTATAAAGATGGCATGCCTCACCTTTTGCCTGACGAGAAATTGCCATTGCAACTTCCCGAAATTGACAAATACCTACCCACTGAAAGCGGAGAGCCACCATTGGGAAGAGCCAAAAATTGGGAGACAGCAGAGCATTACCCATTGGAACTATGCACAATGCCCGGATTTGCAGGTTCATCGGCATACTACTTGCGTTACATGGATCCACACAACCCCGAGGCACTTGTATCAAAAGAGTCAAACGAATACTGGAGAAATGTTGACCTTTACATAGGAGGAACCGAGCATGCGACAGGACACTTGATTTACAGCCGTTTCTGGAACAAATTCTTATTTGACCTTGGAGTTATTTGCGAAGACGAGCCATTCAAGAAACTTGTTAACCAAGGTATGATTCAAGGACGTTCAAACTTTGTATATCGCATCAAAGACACAAATACATTTGTATCTCTAAACCTAAAAGGTGATTACGAAACAACGCCTATTCACGTTGACGTAAACATCGTAAGCAACGACCGTTTGGATATTGAGGCATTCCGCAACTGGAATCCCGAATACAAAAACGCCGAGTTCATTTTGGAGAACGGAGAGTATGTATGTGGTTGGGCAGTTGAGAAGATGTCGAAATCGATGTTCAACGTAGTCAACCCCGACGATATTGTTGAACGTTACGGAGCTGACACACTACGTTTGTATGAAATGTTCCTTGGACCTTTGGAGCAAAGCAAACCTTGGGATACAAACGGTATTGACGGAGTACATCGCTTCCTTAAAAAACTTTGGAACTTGTTCTATGACAAAGATACTTTGGCTGTGACAGACGAAGAGCCCAAAGCTGAAGAGTTGAAAGCATTGCACAAACTAATCAACAAAGTAGGTTCTGATATTGAGAACTTCTCATTCAATACATCGGTAAGTGCATTTATGATATGCGTAAATGAACTCACATCGTTGAAATGTCGCAAAAAAGCAGTCCTTAAAGAGCTTGTAATTCTACTTGCTCCATTCACACCTCACTTAAGCGAGGAGTTGTGGAGACTATTAGGATTTGAACCTTCGGTTTGCGATGCACCATGGCCTGTGTACAATGCGGAGTTCACTAAAGAGAGTACAATAAACTACGCAATATCGTTTAACGGTAAGATGCGTTTCAATATGGAGTTCTCGGCTGAAGCACAACGCGAAGAGATTGAAAAGGCTGTTTTGGCAGCAGAGCAATCGGCTAAATGGATGGAAGGCAAAACTCCTAAAAAGATTATTGTAGTTCCCAACAAACTTGTAAATATCGTTATCTAAAAATAAGATAATAATAGATAATTGAGACAGTATCAAAAAATTGGTACTGTCTCTTTTTTTTATTAATGAAACAAGAAGGTTAAATTTCTGGATTTTAGGTAAAAAACAGGTATTGTATTATTAAAATATTTTACCTTATTTTGTAGAAAGCGCAATAAATAAATAAATAAATAAATAAATAAATAAATAAATAAATAAATAGCTAACATTTTGATTATGAGGGCAAAACTAATCACAATCATTGCGTTACTCACTGTAATATTTACAACAAAGATAAACGCACAAACAAACTATTATGTGTCTCACGGGGCAAATGTTACCATCTCCCACTCGGCACACTATCCAAAAGCAATAAACATATACGGAACCGAAAGTCCTGTTCAGTTACTCGACAATATTGCCTCTGCACCCTACTGCGCGGCATATTTTGACAAAACTTCTACCGTATTTGAAGTAAGAGCAGGCGAAACCGTTACCCCAAACATCTCCATAAACGGAGAGTGGATGCACGGCTATGTATATGTTGATTGGAATAACAATGGTCAATTTGATGTTGACATAACAGGCACAGGTCCCTACACAAAAGGAGCAAACAACGAATTGATGTGTTGGTCGCTCTACTCTCATAACTCAGATGGCGATACAGGTTATAATAGCGATGGTCAATACCTGTCAAACGGAAATGTATTATCTCCGGGTTCTTTTGTAGTACCCGCAGGATTAACCGAAGGTTCTACATTCCGTATGCGTTACAAAGTTGAGTGGAACAGCATCGATCCCGCAGGTACAGCAGGAAATAAATTCATCACAGACGGAGGTTCTATTATTGATGTAACATTAAAGATTGTTGCAAGCAACGGAGGAAACTCCAATACTGACCCCAAATATCCTATCGAGAACTACACAGAGCCTCGAGTTGGAACAACTCCCAACACATCCGCTTGGGCAACTATAGGAGATGGATTAAATGCAACATGGGCTTCACGCGATGTCCATTACAAGCTACACGAAGTTCCTGACATAGTTAAGAGAAGCAAAGATACAATCTACGCATGGCAAGGAGAGAGAGCAAACATACAGGCATTGCTCTACAGCAAAACCGACCAGGGCAACTTGAGTGTAAGAATGACAAAATGGAAAAAGGGAAGAACCACTACAAGCATAAACGCGGGAGAGGCTCGTTTTGTAAACTACGTTATCACCGACGACTACAAACAATGTGGAACTCACCCCATAAACCTTACTCCATGGTTGGTTGCCGACGTTATAGACCAAGATAAACCACACTCAGTTCCTGCAATGGAAACTCGCCCTGTTTGGTGTAAGATAGAGGTTCCTCGCAACATTGACGCCGCTCTATATACCACTAAATTGGAGGTAGTTGATGAGGAGGAAAATGTTGTTGCGACTCTTGACCTTTGTATCAATGTAAACAGCCGAGCAATACCCGAAGTTAAAGACCAAAAATTCCATTTGGACTTTTGGCAACAACCATACGCAGTAAGCCGCTACTATCAAGTGGAACGTTGGAGCGATGCTCACATTGAGGCTCTGCGTCCCTATCTTGAGGCATTGGGTAAGGCTGGACAAAGAACTGTTACTGCAATTATGTTCTACGAACCTTGGGGCGACCAATCGCACGATAAGTTTGACCCTATGATTCAAACAACAAAGAAAAGCAACGGAACTTGGAGCTACGACTACACAATCTTTGATAAATATGTAGAACTCTGTGCTGAATATGGTATCGACAAACAGATTAACTGTTTCAGCATGGTTCCCTGGGATATGAGTTTCCGCTATTGGGATGAGGCTTCATCGTCATACCAAACAATCTCTACCACCACAGGAACAACCACATATCAAAATCTTTGGACAAATTTCCTTACAGCATTTAAATCGCACCTACAATCAAAAGGGTGGTTTGAGAAGACCAACATTGCAATGGATGAACGTTCGGAAAGCGATATGCTGAATGCATACAACATTGCAAGCGGATTAGGTTTCAATATGGCATTGGCAGGAAACTACCACTCTTCGTTGAGCGACAAATTACAAGATTTCTGCGTTGCTTTGGGGCAAGATAAAAGTTTCACAGCAACTCAACGAGCAGACAGAAAGGCTAAAAACCGCATTACCACAATATATACAAGTTGTGCCGATGTTGAGCCAAACATCTACTCAAACTCACTACCTGCCGAAGCAACATTCCTTCCAATATATGCAGCAGCAAACGATTTGAGCGGATACCTACATTGGTCGTGGATGAACTGGGCTGAAGACCCACTTAAAGATACCCGTTTCCGTTTGTTTGGAGCAGGAGATACATACTGCTACTATCCCGGAAATCGTTCGAGCGTACGTTTCGAACGCTTGGTTGAAGGAATTCACCAATACGAGAAAATTCAAATCCTAAAAGAGGAGTACAAAAACAATGCTGAAAAAATGGCTAAACTCAACCTCCTATTAGACCGATTTGTAAGCAGTTCGGTATCCGGCGAAGATTGTGCCAAATATGTAAACGATTTGGAAGACTTCCTTAATGGCATTGAGGTGGAGATACCAACTCCAAAAGATGTTACAACAGGATATTATCATATTGTAAGTCGCGCCACTGCCCGCACTGAAAACATCTATAACGATGTTTTTTTAAGCGGCAACACCAAAAAGTTTACACTACAATCAAACAGCAAAGTAACAACCAACAATGGTATTTGGCGCATTACCGTTAATGGCGACAAACTTGGCATTAAAAACGGAGATGGAAACAATTTGGTTGCAGGAGCAAGTTACTACGGAAACGTCCTCGGCAACTTCAGCGAGCTTACAATAGGCTCAACTTACGATGTAGGAGAATATCGCTACTACTTCTTTACCGAAGCCATAAACTGCAGTAATGGCGGAAGTCATTTTAAAATCAGTGATGTTGACTATGTAACAACTTGGCTCGAAGGTCCTGCAACAGCAGAAGACCAACAATGGAGATTTGAACCTGTTGACATGAATGGGAAATGCGCATTCAATGTAGCTATAAACGGGACATCAAATGCATACGTTACTTACACTCACGGTTCAGTTGTAGAGAAGGCATTTAACGGAGGTTTCTTTATTGCACCAACAGATGTAAGCGAGGCAGCATTCAACGTAGTTGTTCCAAATGAAATTGTAGTAAGTGCCGACATTCAATTAAACGGAAATACAATAAATATTTCTAACATCGTATTGATGGAAGAGCCTGTAAAACAAGACCTCTTCAATACAAGTAACGGAAACATGAGTATTCCTCCATACCGTATTCCCGGTATTGCAAAGACCAAATCAGGACGTTTGATAGCAGTTGCCGGACGTTTGGTTTGCGGTACAGACCCGGGATATGGTCGTGTTGATGTTGTATGCCGCACAAGCGACGACAACGGTAAGAATTGGAGCAGTATAAAAGATGTTGCTGTGGGTACAGGACAAACTTCGGCTACATACAACTACTTTGACACTGCATTTGGCGACCCAGCCATTGTTGCCGACCGCACAAGCAACGAAGTGGCAATTATTGTTGTTGCAGGCTGTACCGTATATGGCAACACCAATACAAACCGCAACAACCCCAATAAGATTGGTATAATACACAGTACAGATAACGGAAACTCATGGGGAACTCCTGTAGATATCACAGAGCAAATATACTCTCTTTATGACAGTGGCAATCCTATTGACGCGGCATTTGTGGCAGGAGGTAAAGTATTCCAAAGCCGCATTGTAAAGAAAGGACAATACTACCGATTATATGCCGCAATGTGCGCTCGTCCAAACGGAAACCGCGTAATATACTCTGATGACTTCGGAAGAACATGGAACGCTCTTGGCGGAGCCAATGCCCTACCAGCGCCAAGCGGAGACGAGCCAAAATGTGAGGAGACTCCCGACGGAAGGGTAATTCTATCGAGTCGAGTTGCAGGAGGTCGTTACTACAACATATTTACATACAGCAACACAATGGAGGCAACAGGAAGCTGGAGTAGTGATGTAAAGAGTACATTCGCAGGCTCGGGCAAAACTCCGGGCAACAACTCAACCAACGGAGAGATTTTGATTGTCCCCGTAAAACGCAACAGCGACGACAAAGAGATGTACCTTGCACTTCAATCACTACCAACAGGTAGCACAAGAACAAATGTAGGCATTTTCTATAAAGAGATTTCGGAATTCTCAGATTACAGTACTGTTGCAACATTTGCCACAGGTTGGGATGGTTATTTTGAGGTTAGTACAACAGAATCGGCATACAGTTCAATGGATTTGCAAGCCGACAACAAGATTGCTTTTATCTACGAAGAGACTCTCACAAAACATGGTACTGCACAAAACCCTGTATCAACAAGTTTCCCCTCAGGAGCAGGAACTCATAACTATGACGGTTTCGACAACAAATATGTGGGTTACCACTTGGAGTATATCACAAACGGAGCATACTCTATTAAGAATGATGTAAACCGAGGAAATATAGTAAAATCTTACCTGACATCATTGGTGGCACAAACCAATATTTCAAACGATTTGAAAGCCGAAGTAAACAATGCAATCAAGGCATTGGGAGCAGAACCAACTACTGCCGAAATCGACAACATATATTCAATGCTTCAAGGAGAACTTCCCGGCGACCCTTTTGACGGAAAAGTCATAACATTCACCAACGTTCAACAAAACGGGAATGAGTACACTCTCTACATAAGTTCAAACAAAACTCTTGAAGTAAGTAACATGAGCGCAACAACTCTTGGCAACAGTGCAATGTTTGAGTGTCGAAAACTTGATAGTGGCAAATATACATTCTACAACAAAGAGGCTGAAGTTTATATGATATGGCGTGCAGGCAACAACTACGGATATAATAGCAATAAAGGCACATTGCCAACCTACTATGGGACATATTGCGATTGGAGTATTGTTGACGCAAGCGGAACAAAAGCCAACACATATTATATGGCAAGCAAACGCGACGGAGGCACTAACGATGGAACTCTTGTTATTATGTCAGCAACAGGCAATTTCGACTCTTGGGACAACTCTGTGGCATGGGCTTCGAACTACAGCAACCTTTACCTAATTGATGTTCTTGGAACAATAACAGGAGTTGAAGAGACAAAAACAGAGCGTAAATGGGACGGAAAAATTTATGATTTGAACGGTCGTTTGATAACAAATCCAACAAACGGAATCTATATCATAAACGGAGAAAAAGTCATTGTTAACGAACAAACTTTTAAAACGAAATAATCTCTCTGAAGAAAGGTGAAAACAAAAGCGATAGCGTACCATAATGGTACGCTATCGCTTTCTTCTTATCATTAAAGTCTATGGTTCTATTTCAATGCATTTATGCATGCATCTATATCGGCTGTTTTGATAACGATATTTGCTTTGTCGCCTTGAGCAAAAGCATACATATACTCTATTGAGATATTTTTAGAAGAAATGCCCTCCACAATCTCCAACAAAGCACCGGGTTTGTTCGATACCTCAACACAAACGACGTTGCTCTCTTTTACTGCAAACGAAGCCTCTTTCAAAGCCTTTTTGGCAACCTCGTTATCCGATACAAGAATACGCAAAATACCAAAATCGCTACTCTCTGCAAGGCTGAATGCCAACATATCCACACCATTTGCAGCTAAAACCTTAGCCACTTCATTAACTCTACCTGCTCGGTTTTCAAGAAATACCGATAACTGTTTTACTATCATAATTAGAAACTGTTTAAATTTTATTGAAATATATTTAGATGTGGGCTATAACTCTATTCAAGAACACGTTTATCAATTACTCTTTTCGATTTACCTACGCTACGCTCAAGAGTATTGGGCGATACAATCTTAACATCTGCCGATATACTCAACACACTTTGCAAACGACGTGCAAGTTTATCGCGCATCTCAATTGTTTTGTTAATCTCATCTGAGTAGTACTCCTCTTTAAGCTCAACTTGCACCTCAAAGTTATCGCGGTTGTTTTCGCGAGTGACAACAAGCATATATTGAGGCTCGAATTCGGGCAATTGAAGAATAACACTCTCAATTTGTGATGGGAATACATTGATTCCGCGAATGATAAGCATATCATCGCTACGGCCCATAATACGGGTCATCCTAACACTTGTTCTTCCACACTCGCAAGGCTCATAGATAAGCGAACAAAGGTCTTTTGTGCGATAGCGCAACAAAGGCATTCCCTCTTTTGTAAGAGTGGTAAATACCAACTCTCCTTGCTCACCCTCGGGCAACACCTCGCAAGTCTCGGGGTTGATGATTTCGGGGAAGAAGTGGTCTTCGATGATGTGCGAACCACTCTTGCACTCACACTCATGCGATACACCAGGACCCATAATCTCACTCAAACCATATATGTTGAATGCATTAATTTTTAATTTCTCTTCCAAGCTCTTACGCATGTTCTCAGTCCAAGGCTCACCACCGAATATTCCGATTTTCAATTTCAAGTCGGCAGGAGTGATTCCTTTTTTGTGCATCACCTCCGCCATGTGCAAAGCATACGATGGAGTACAAGCAACACCTGTAATACCCAAGTCTTTGATAAGAAGAATATGTTTATCTGTGTTACCGCTTGATGTAGGAACAACGGTTGCTCCCAAATGTTCAACACCATAGTGCAATCCCAAACCTCCTGTAAACAATCCATATCCGTAAGCCACCGAGATAGTATCCTCTCGCGAGGCACCATAAGCAGCCAAACAGCGGGCGATAGACTCCGACCAAATAGCAAGGTCGCGACGAGTGTATCCAACAACTGTTGGGTTTCCTGTGGTTCCCGACGATGCGTGTACCCTCACAATCTCTGATTTAGGTACAGCACTCAACCCGTATGGATAGTTATCACGAAGGTCTTGTTTCGTAGTGAAAGGTAACTTCTTAATATCATCAATTGTTCTTATATCGTCAGGCATTATGTTCATAGCCTGCATTTTTGCTCTATAAAATGGAACATTATGATATACATTATCCACCAATTTCCTTAATCTCGCACCTTGAAGTTGTCGCATCTCCTCACGCGACATACACTCCTTATTCTTATTCCAAATCATTTTTCTTTTATTTAATTAGGAATTAGTTCGTTGCTTCGCAACAATTAGAAATTATAAATTAATTTATATTCAAAAACATTCCTCATTCCTAATTCCTCATTCCTAATTTCTAATTCCTAATTCCTCATTCCTAATTCCTCATTCCTAATTCACTAAAAAGGGTGATCCTTTTTAAAATTACGCATACGCTCTTCCAAAACAGGATAAAGTTCCTCTCTCATGCGCGAAGTGCAAGCTCTTACGCCCTCCTCCTCACTACCTGTTGTAGATAGAGATATTGAACTTACTCCATAATACAAGAGCTCTTTTAAAAGTTCTCCACTCTTAATACCAGGATAGCCAATTGTGAAGAAAAATCCGTCACCCACTTCGCGAGTAACGTCGCGGTCATAAACAATAGTAAAGCCGTTGTCTGTAAAAATCTTCTTCATTCTTGCTGCACGACGAGCATACTCCTCGGTCTCAGCCACAAAGTCCAACTCTCCATCGGTTGCAGCCTTTAACATTGCCGCATAACCATATTGAGTGGAGTGTGTAACTCCTGAGGTAATCATATACATGATTGAGGCTGTAAAGGTAGAACCAAAATGTCCTTTACCTCCATAACGGGCAGCCAATCCCTCAAAGCAAGTGTCGTATAGGTTGGGCGACAAACATGCCACCGCCATACGTTGCCCTGCATATGAGAATATTTTTGAAGACGAGAGCATTACAATGTAATTCTTACAATATCTACCTACCGTGGGAACATAAGGTGGCTCCCAAGGTTTTCCAAGATATTGACGGAAATCCATACAGAAATATGCCAAATCTTCAAGAACAATAACTCCGTATTTATCGGCAAGTTCACCAATGATTTGCAACTCACTCTCCTCTAAACAAATCCAAGCGGGATTGTTAGGATTTGAGTATATGATTGCAGCCACATCGCCACGTTTAAAGAACTCCTCCACCTTGTCGCGAAGAGCCTCGCCTCGATATGAATATATGTCGAATTGAAGATATTCTGCTCCAATTATTTTAAGTTGCGAACGTTGAATTGGAAAACCGGGGTCAATAAACAACACTTTGTTTTTTTGAGGTGTTGCCTGAGTAACTGCAATAAAAGCGCCATACGAAGCCGCAACCGAGCCAACTGTTGGGATACAACACTCGGCAGGCATATCAATATCCATAAACGCCTTTACAAAACGCGAAGCCTCTTTTTTAAGTTCAGGCACTCCTGCGGCAGCAGGGTATTGCGATGCCACATCTCTATCCAAAGCCTCCTTTTCAGCCTCTCTACCTATTGTGCAAGAGGGCAATCCGGGAGAACCTTGATCCATACGAATAAAGGGAATTCCTGTACGTCGTTCCAATTCACTCGAAAGCAATAGCACCTCTCCGATTGTTGCACGTTGAAGATCTGCAATCAACAACTCCTCAGCAACTTTCGCAACAAGCTCTTCCGAGAATATTCTGTTATTCATTACTTACCTCCTCTCTTTTGTTCGTAGCCCAACATTACAGCTTTAATGTTTTGCTCAACAACAGCCTCTCCTTTTGAAGAGAAGATACGTTTAACGCTATCCAATATTTTATCAAGCGACAAACCTACCGATTCAACAGCAGCACCCAACAAAATCATATTCTCTGCACGAGAGATACCATTCTCTTCGGCAATTTTAGCCACGTCGAATACCACAGCATTTTTAAGGTTGGCCAAAGCCCTATCCAAAGTCTCTTGCTCGGGATAGTTAGGTATATTAATAAATGGTTTTGACGATGTAATTACCCAACCATCAGGAGCGAGGTATGGCAAATAGCGCAAAGCCTCCATAGGCTCCAAAGAGATAATTACATCGGCCGAACCCAATGGTATAAGGTCTGAATGTATAGGTTTTGTTGAGATTCTCAAGTTTGATTGAACATCGCCTCCACGTTGGCTCATACCATGAACCTCGGCTTGTTTCAAGTGCAACCCTTCGTTAAGAGCCGCATCTCCAATAACTGTGGCTATAGACAAAATACCTTGTCCGCCAACACCCGAAAGAATTATATCTGTTTTCATTTTTTCTCTGCCTTTTGTTTTTTCAATCTACGACTCAATGTTTGAATACACTCGCGGCATGGGATGATTACCGACACACCTTTATATTCAATCTCTTCGCGAATTATTTTTACAATCTCTTCATGATTTTTTGGAATAGGCACTACACAACGAATATGCTCAGGCTCAACTCCAAGACCTTGACAAATAGCCTGTAAACGGTTAGTACCTGCCGAATCCTGACCTCCTGTCATTGCAGTGGTAAGATTATCTGAAATAATAACAGTGATTGGAGCTTTAGCATTAACAGCATCCAACAATCCTGTCATACCGGAGTGAGTGAATGTTGAGTCTCCAATAACTGCCACAGCGGGGAACAATCCTGCATCCGATGCTCCTTTTGCCATGGTAATAGATGCTCCCATATCAACACAACTGTCAATAGCTTTGAAAGGAGGTAATGCACCCAAAGTATAGCAACCTATGTCGCTGAACACTTTTCCTTGAGGATACTCTGCAATAACGTGCTTAAGAGTGGTATATACATCGCGGTGACCACAACCTTGACACAATGCAGGAGGACGAGCGACAACCACCTCCGATTTATCGAAAGTTTTATATACATCCAATCCCATTGCCACACGAACATTGTCGGGAGTAAGCTCTCCTGTGCGAGGCAACTCACCTGTCAAACGTCCGCGAATAATCAATTTCTCGTTTGGAATAATACCACGAACCTGCTCCTCAACAAAAGGTTGTCCGTCCTCAGCAATCAAAATTTCCGAAGAGTTCTCAACCAACTGTTTCAACAACTCTGTTGGCACAGGATATTGCGAAATCTTAAGTATGTTAACATCGGGAGTCTCATCGGCATTCTCCATAACATAGTTATATGCAATACCACAAGCAACAATACCTTTGCCACCTTTTTTGTTAATCACCAATCTGTTAAAATCGGTCTCGTCAGAAGCAGCCAGATAGTTGGCTTGTTGAGCCACCACTTGAGCGTAACGACGTCGTGCAATAACCGGCAACAACACCCAATCCGCTGCATTTTTAGGCATTGCAAGAGAGTTTTGCTCTCGCTCCTCTCCTACTGTTACAACTGCGCGAGAGTGAGCCATACGCGTAACAACACGCATCAAAACAGGAGTTGCCATCTTCTCTGAGTACTCAAACGCATACGACATCATATCGTAAGCCTCTTGTTGTGACGAAGGTTCAAAAATAGGAACCAACGCAAACTTACCATAGAAGCGAGTATCTTGCTCATTTTGCGAAGAGTGCATCGATGGGTCGTCGGCAACCAACACCACAATACCTCCGTTAACACCTGTAATGGCAGAGTTTACAAAGGGGTCGGCAGCAACGTTCATACCCACATGTTTCATACACACAAGGGCACGTTTACCTGCATACGACATACCTAAAGCAGCCTCCATTGCAGTTTTTTCGTTAGTACACCAACGTGAATGAATTCCACGTTCTTTAGCAAGAGGATATGTTTGAATAAACTCGGTTATCTCTGTAGAGGGAGTACCGGGATAGGCATATACTCCCGAAAGCCCGGCATTAATTGCACCAAGAGCAATAGCTTGGTCGCCGAGCAACATCATTTTTTTCTTATCGTTACTCATCTTAATATAAAGTCATCGGCATCATTAAGAGCCGGAAATTTATTTCTAAAATTATTAATCACATCTAAATCGATTGAGGCTGTTACAACATCCTCTACACCCTCTTGGCACTCTGCAATGGGTTGTCCGTATGGATCTATCAGCATAGTATCACCGGAATAGTCGCCCCACTCGTCAACGCCACCACGATTAACGGCAGCAACATAGCACAAATTCTCAATGGCACGAGCCTTAGCCAACGTACACCAAGGATAACGGCGTACTCGAGGCCAGTTGGCAACACACACAATCATATCGTAATCATTACGGTTACGAGCAAAAACAGGAAAACGCAAATCGTAGCACACCAACAACATAATACGCACACCACGGAACTCAACCACCACTCGCTCACTACCCGGAGAATAAATCTTATCCTCTCCACTAAATGTAAACAAATGGTGCTTGTCATAAGTTTCGAACGTACCATCGGGCTTGCAAAAATACATTCTGTTATAATATGAGCCGTTATCCTCAACAGCCACGCTACCAACAATGGCAGCATCCATGCGTTTTGCCATAAGCATCATAAAAGAGAATGCATCACCACCAACAGGTTCTGCAATCTTTTCAGGCTCCATGCAAAAGCCTGTTGAGAACATCTCGGGAAGAATATATATATCACTTTTCTCTGCATCAAGAATTAGTTTTTCAGCTCTTGCAATATTCTCTGCAGGGCTGCACCACTTAATATCTGTTTGCAATAGTGTTATTTTCATAATAAAAACTACTTTTTAATAGACGAAATGCGAATATAATATATTTTTTCGTTACAATCAGTTTGTTTTTACTATTTTTTTAAATCAATTTGCTATTTTTTATTATCAGTTGTTAGTTTTTAGATGTTAGTTATTAGTCTAACCAGACTAATTGGTCTAATAGGACTAATTAGTATGATAAAAAGCAAAAAAGAGGAGCAGTCTCCTGCTCCTCTCAAATTATGATTGTTATTTAGTTTCGTTTTTAATTGCTAACAACTAAAAACTCTTATTACTTAACAACAACCTTAGTTACTTGGTCGCCTGTTACTACCATGTAAAGACCTGCAGCCATTTCAAGCTTGTCGTTTCCGTTAACATTAACGTCTTTAACAACTTGACCTGAAGTATTTACAACTTTAACATCACCCTCATAACCGTTGATGTATATTACACCGTCAGCTGCGTAAACTTGTGCTCCGTCTGCTTCAGCAAACTCAACACCGTTTTCTTCATCAATGCTCATTGTAAAGTCTGCGATACAAGCACCGTTTGCAGTCAACTTGTTAGCTGATTCTGTTGGGTGACCACAAGGATCTAGGTGGCACCAGTCAGTCTTAACGCGTACACGATACTCACCTTTCTCTAAGTCTGCTGGCAATGTAAATGCTGGCAAATAGTTAACCATAGGTATTGTATAGTTAGAAACTGTTTCACCCAAGCTGTTTACACCTGTTCCAGAATCTGTTTCTGAGTAGAATGTGAATGCTACTAACTCACCACCTGTTGTTCCATCAGCATTAACTGTAGTATCAAATACTTTATCGTTGTTGTAGTCGATATATACATATGCGTGCATCCACTCACCTTTGAAGTCAAACTCAGAGAAGTTAACTGTTGCTCCTGCGTATGATGGGAATACAACATCTGTTTTATCAACATAAACATCACCTCTGAAGTAAGGTTGAATTGAAGATACTGCTGTTGAATTTGTTCCGTCAGTTATAGTTACTGCATTCAAACGACGCTCAGAGTGAGTTGATTTTCCTTCATAAGTACAATACTCAGCTTCTGGAGCATCAGTAAACCATGCTACAACAATCACATCCTCAGTTGCTGTGAATGTATAAGTAGCTTCTGTGCTTAACTCATCACCAACGAATGTGAACCATCCTTCAAATATTTTGCCCTCAGCAGGAGTTGCAACAGCTGTTACCTCTGTTCCTACCTCTACTACTGCGTGAAGTCCTTCAACACCTTCAATTACAACTGTTCCGTAATCTTCTGTTGGAGCTATATTAACTAATACTTCACAAGTTGTTACAACTGGCAATTGAGAGAACCAAGCTTTAAGATTAATATCTCTTGTTACTGTGAATGTATATTCAGCATCAAATGTAAGGTCTGTATCCCACGCATCATCAGCATCTGTCCAACTTACAAACTCAAAGCCTTCAGCAGGAGTTGCAACTACAGTTACTTGAGTACCCTCTTCTATTTGAGCAGTTTCTCCTTCATAACCTTGGATTGCTACTGTACCACCATCGAAAGTTGTTACTGTTACTGTATAAGTTGTAGGAGCAACATATTTAACAACGATATTAGTTGTTTTGAATACGTTAGCGCCTGAGAAGCTTGAAAATGCCTCAGTTGTCATTGTACAATACAACTCAGTGTCCTCAGTTACATCAAATACAAATTTACCATCTGTCTCTGTGTAGCTTGTAAACTCTTCGCCATCTGTTGTGTACCAAGTGTAGTCTGTTACTTGGGCCTCTGATGCACGACCAACAATGTTGTTTTGTGCTGATAGGTCAAGTTCCTCTCCCTCTGTAATCTCAGTAGCGATTGTCATTGCTGCTTGAGGTGCATAGTTGTAACCTGTTGTTCCTACTTTTGAAATTGCAGTGAACGCAGGTAGAGTAGCCAATGTAAAGTTGTTATTTGTAATTTGAACACGTGATTTTGATGTTACATTACTTTCTCCTGCTACGATGCTTGTCAATTGGTTATTGTTTGCATATAGATACAATCCTGCAACCATGTTAGATACATCAACTGTAGTCAATTGGTTGTTGTTTACATACAAGTTTTTAAGCACTGTGTTTGCGCTCAAATCAATTGTTGTCATTCCAATGTTATCTGCACGCAATGTTGTAAGTGCTGTAAGTGCTGATACATCAATGCCGCCCATTCCTGTATTGTTGTTTACATTCAATGATGTCAATGCTGTACATGATGAGAAATCAATCTCCGACAATGCACAATCATTCAATGTTACTGATGTCAATACATTTGTTGTTGGCCATACGATTGTACTCAACGTTGGGTTGCTATATGCTGTCAATTTTAGCAATGATGATTGTTTGCTCAAATCAAGTGTTGCAATCTCGTTTGTACATGCCTCCAATGCTATAAGTGATGTTGCATTTGTTACATCCAATGATGTTACTTTTGAAGGATATGATGATGAATAGCTACAATCGAAGTATGTAATACCGTCTCCATAGATTTTTACGATACCCTCTCCAACAGGTGTTCCGTTGATTATTGTAGGTAGGTATGGAATCCATGATGGATCTGGATCTGATGCTACGATAGTTTCTGTCTCTACCAACTCTCCATTACCCCAGTCGATAAACAATTTAGATGCTGTTGCTACCTCAAATGAGAATTGACGCTCTACATCTGGTGTTACTGTTACTACGATTGCAGGGATAAGTGCTTTAACAACAATGTTAGTTGTTTTGAATACGTTAGCTCCAGAGAAGTTTGCAAATGATGCGTTTGTCATTGTACAGTACAACTCTGTGTCTGCCTCAACATCAAATACGAATTTACCACCCTCTACTGTGTAGCCTGTGAACTCTTCGCCCTCTGCTGTGTACCATGCGTAAACTGTTGCATTCTCTCCAACCATTGCTTGTGATGATAGATCAAGCTCTTCACCCTCTGTAATCTCTGTTGCAATTGTCATTGCATTTTGTGGTGCATAGTTATATGCGTTGATTCCAGTGATTGCTGGCAATGTTGCCAATGTGAAGTTATTGTTCTTAATGTTGATACGTGTTTTGCTTGTCAACATTTCAGGGGCTGTGATTAGCTCTGTCAATTGGTTGTCGTTAGCAAATGTGTATGAACCTGCTACCATATTAGAGATATCCAATGTTGTCAATTGGTTCTCGTTTACATACAAGTTTTTAAGTACTACGTTTGCACTCAAATCAATTGTTGTCAAACCTGTGTTGTTTGCATACAATGTTGTCAATGCGGTGTTTGCTGATACATCAAGGCTGCCCAATGCGTTGTTGTTCAATTTTACTGATGTAAGTGCTGTGTTTGCACTCAAATCAATTGATGGCAAGCCTGCATCGTTGAAGTCGATTGTTGTCAACGCTGTGTTTGCACTCAAATTAACACCACTTGCAAATGCGCTGTTGTTTGCTGTTAGTTTAACCAACGCTGTGTTAGCACTCAAATCAAGTGCTGTCAATTGGTTAGAGTTACATACCAACTCATACAAGTTTGGACATCCTGTCAAATCAAGTGAAGTTACTTTAACTGGATATGATGCTGAATAGCTACAATCGAATGAACGGATTTGATCTCCATAGATTTTAACAACACCCTCACCTTTCAATGTTCCGGTGATTGTAGTTGTCCATGTTGTCCAGCTATCATAGAATGCAATGTCATACTCTTCTAACTCTCCATTACCCCAGTCAATTTGAACTTTTGCTCCTTCTACGAATGCGTCGAATGTGAATTGACGCTCAACTCCTGTTGTATCGTTTGTTACGATGATTGCTGGAGTCAATGCCTCGAAGTTTGCTACCAATGACATCTCTGCAGTTACTGCAGTTGTATATGGGTTTTCTGTTGAAACAGTCTCTCCGTTTGCTGACCAACCGATGAATTTGTATCCTAAGTTTGCAGTTGCAGTGAATGTTACCTCTTCGCCCTCTTTAACCTCAGTTGCTGATACCTCTGCTGTACCCATTGCCTCGTCAGCTGTTGCTACTGATACTGCATATTTTGGTACAGGGATTAGCTCGAAGTTTGCAGTTAATGCCATTTCAGCTGTTACTGCTACTGTGTATGGGTTCTCTGTTGATACTACCTCTTCGCCTGATGTCCAGTTTACGAATTGATAACCCTCTGCTGCTGTTGCAGTGAATGTTACCTCTGTTCCCTCTTCTACCTCAGTTGCTGATACCTCTGCTGTACCCATTGCCTCGTCAGCTGTTGCTACTGATACTACATATACTGGTGTTTCAGGAGTAACCTCTATAACCTCGATTGCAAAGTCATATGTTTTTCCGTTACGAGTTGTGCAGTTTCCTTTCTCGAACAATGTATTTTGCCATTGTTGTGCATTGTTTCCGTTAGGCTCGAAGTAACATACACGCATGCGATATACGCCTGGTTGAACTCCCTCAGGAACTGAGAATGTACGAGTGTAACCATCGGCTACAATGAGCTCAGGATTTGGCATGTTATCACTATTTTTTCCGTAGTTCTCGCCCTCATCATAGAAATAGAAGTTATTGTTCCAGTCAACAAACACTGCTTGTTGTGTCCAGTTCAATTGACAAGAAGCAGATGAAGAACCTACTGTCATTGATTCTGTCCATGCTTTGAAGTTTACAGTAAACTCTGTTGTTCCTTGTGGTACAATAATTGGAGTTGAAGTTTTATCAACATATGCTCCTACCGTTGTTGCCGTACCAACTACATCAGGATCTATTTTTGGCAATTCTGATGTTGTTGCTGCTGAGAATACTGTTGTCACTGTCTCTCCTGCAGTTGCAACTACCTCTTTCAAATAACGGTTTGCTTGATCCATTCCGTTTGTGTAGATGTATGACATCTCAGGATATGCAGTAAGTGCTGCAAAGTTTGCAACATATGTTTTGTCGCCTTCTGCTGCATCGGTAAATGCAACATCTGTACCCACCTCTTCTCCGTTAAGTGTCCAATTTACAAATTCATATCCAGGGTTTGGTGTTGCAGTAAGAGTTATGTTTCCTGCTGCTGTTCCTGCACCTGTTACTGAACCTCCTTCTGCTGGTACTACATCAACTGTGATTGTACGTTCAGGTATAGCTGCTACCACCCTGATTGTAATATCAACCATAAATCCACCATTTGCTGCAGTATTGTTAGTTGAACCTGTTATACCGCAAGGATCTTTACTATTCCAATCTCCTTTGAAACGGAAACGGTAATCTCCTGCAGCCAAATCAGTTGGTATTACCCAATTTGGCATTGATGAAGTTGTAATACCACCTCCATTACCAACCGTCTCTCCTTTACTATTTGTACCTGTACCGGCATCTGTTGGAGAATAGAAGCTATAACTTACCAACTCATTATCTTGATTGAATACTTGGTCGTTGTCATAATCGATATATGCATAACCATGCATCCAACTTCCCTTCCAATCAAGGGCTTTAAATGAGATTGTTGCTCCGGGTGAAGTTTCAAAGACTGTTGATGTCATGTCTTTGTAAACCGCAGACCTCAAAGCAGGCTGAACGTTTTGTACTGCAGCGTCAGTAACTCCATCTGTTAGAGTAAACGATTGCAATCGTCTCTCCGTGTGTGTACTGTTTCCACTAAAAGTACAATAATCAGCAAAAGCATTTTGTGCGGGGATAAGTGCCATTACGGCTAACAATAATCCCCAAAAGTAACTTTTCTTCATACTTTTTTGTGTTTAGTTAATAAAAATGTTAATTTATTTGTTGATTAATATGCTGTTTATCAATAAAATAGCCCCACAAAAGTGTTATACATACACATTTAAAGGCAATTTACCAACTACAAACATACTATTTTTTTTACTATTTATCTCATTTTTTAGGGATTAAATTACATTGAAAACAGAATTTAACTTTCTGGAGAATATACTAATTGGTGCAATTTGCCTAATTTTGGCAACTAATTTTCGGTCATAAAATCGACAAAAAAGGAGAGTCACCCATATGGATAACTCTCCTACTCTATTTAGTGTGTTGCCAGCCTCTAACAACTAAAAACTAACAACTCTAATTACTCCTCAGTTGCAGTCTCAACCAATTTCTCGAACTCTTCACGTGAGCCAACGATCAATTTATTGAATTGACGTTGTCCTGTTCCGGCTGGTATCAAGTGTCCGCAAATTACGTTCTCTTTCATACCCTCCAAACGGTCAACTTTACCGTTGATTGCCGCCTCGTTCAATACTTTTGTTGTCTCTTGGAACGATGCTGCTGACATAAAGCTTGTTGTTTGAAGTGCTGCACGTGTGATTCCTTGCAAGTTTTGTTCTGACGTTGCAGGAACTGCATCACGAACTTCAACCGGTTTTTGGTCTCGACGTATCAACAATGAGTTCTCCTCGCGAAGTTTACGTGCTGTAACGATTTGTCCCGGGTGTAGATTTTGTGAATCTCCTGCATCCACAACTACTTTTTTGCCCCAGATACGATCGTTCTCTTCCATAAACTCTAACTTGTCAACGATTTGTTGCTCAAGGAAACGAGTATCACCCGGATCAACGATTGTTACTTTGCGCATCATTTGACGAACGATTACCTCAAAGTGTTTGTCGTTGATTTTCACACCTTGCAAACGATATACGTCTTGTACCTCGTTTACGATGTACTCTTGTACCGCTGTGGGTCCTTTAATAGCCAAGATGTCGGCAGGTGTGATTGAACCATCGGATAGAGGTGTACCGGCACGAACATAGTCGTTCTCTTGAACCAATATTTGTTTTGACAAAGAAACCAAATATTTTTTCTCCTCGCCAGTTTTTGAGATTACGACAATCTCACGGTTACCACGCTTGATTTTACCCAATTTAACCTCACCGTCAATCTCTGCAACTACTGCAGGGTTAGATGGGTTACGAGCCTCAAACAACTCGGTTACACGTGGAAGACCTCCGGTGATGTCACCCGCTTTTCCTACGGCGCGTGGTATCTTAACCAATATGTCTCCTGCTTTTATCTCTTGTCCCTCTTCAACCATCAAGTGAGCTCCCAATGGCAATGAGTAGCTACGCTCAACGTTTCCGTCTGCTCCCATGATTAGAGCTGAAGGAATACGTGTGTGGTCTTTAGACTCAATGATGATTTTCTCGCTAAATCCTGTTTGCTCGTCGCTCTCAAGTTTGTAGTTAACTCCCTCGATTACGTTCTCAAACTGCAATTTACCTGTTGCCTCACTGATGATTACTGCGTTGAATGGGTCCCATTCACAGATTACATCTCCTTTCTTAACTGTTGCTCCATCGTTGAAGTAAAGTTTAGAACCGTAAGGTATGTTTGTTGTTGTCAAGACAATCTTAGTGTGAGGATCTACGATACGCATCTCTG
This sequence comes from Candidatus Caccoplasma sp., assembly GCA_045613905.1. Lineage (GTDB taxonomy): Bacteria > Bacteroidota > Bacteroidia > Bacteroidales > G3-4614 > Caccoplasma_A. The sequence goes on along the minus strand of JAZLBW010000006.1, from coordinate 101,733 downwards.
CCAAACGTCCTACTACAACCATTATGTCTTTTCCTGACTCATCTTTTGCATCAACAGTACGCAACTCGTCTATTTCAAGAATACCATCGTAACGTGACATTACGTTTGATACTGTCTCTATGTTTGACGCGATACCTCCGACGTGGAATGTACGTAGTGTCAACTGAGTACCAGGCTCACCAATTGATTGTGCCGCGATGATACCGACAGCCTCTCCTTTTTGTACCATTTTACCGGTTGCAAGGTTGCGTCCGTAACACTTTGCACATACTCCTTTTTTGCTTTCGCAAGTCAATACTGAACGTATCTCAACGCGCTCAATTGGAGAATCTTCGATTTGTTGAGCAATTTTCTCTGTTATCTCTTGACCAGCTTCTACTATAATTTCGCCTGTAATTGGATGTTGTACATCGTGTACCGATACACGTCCCAAAATGCGCTCGTATAGTGTTGCTACTGTCTCTTTATTGTTTTTCAACTCGGTGCATACCAATCCGCGAAGTGTTCCACAATCCTCTTCGTGAATAATCACATCGTGTGCAACGTCAACCAAACGACGTGTTAGGTATCCTGCATCGGCTGTTTTCAACGCTGTATCCGCCAAACCTTTACGAGCACCGTGGGTAGAGATAAAGTACTCCAACACCGACAATCCCTCTTTAAAGTTAGCCAAGATGGGGTTCTCAATAATTTGTCCGCCCTCTGCTCCTGATTTTTGGGGTTTAGCCATCAAACCACGCATACCTGACAACTGACAAATCTGCTCACGTGATCCACGGGCTCCTGAGTCAAGCATCATAAATACTGAGTTGAATCCTTGCTTGTCGTTTGTCAACTGATTCATCAAGATTTTTGACAGCTCGGTATTTACTCTTGTCCACGCATCAATGATACGGTTGTAACGCTCATTGTATGTTGTGAATCCCATGTTGTAATCTGCTACGATTTGCTCTACTTTCTCGTATCCCTCTTGAATCAATTTCTCTTTCTCCTCAGGAATAATCACGTCTGAAAGGTTAAATGACAAACCTCCTTTGAACGCCATTTTGTATCCCAAGTTCTTGATATCGTCAAGGAATTGAGCCGCACGTACCATACCACAAACTTTAATTACGCGGCTGATGATATCGCGTAGCGATTTTTTAGTAAATATTGCGTTGATGTAACCTACTTCATCAGGAACCAATTGGTTAACCAATACTCGTCCTACTGAAGTCTCACGCATTACCTCTACGATGTTTCCGTTCTCGTCAAGGTCTTTTACAATCACTTTAATGTGTGCGTGAAGTGTTACTTTTCCTTCGTTATATGCAATCTCTGCCTCTTCGGGTCCGTAGAATGTCAAACCTTCTCCCTTGTCGCCTTTACGCATTTTGGTGATGTAATACAATCCCAAAACCATGTCTTGCGAAGGAACGGTGATAGGCGCTCCGTTGGCAGGGTTAAGAATGTTGTGTGATCCCAACATCAAGATTTGTGCCTCCAAAATTGCTTCGTTACCCAATGGTAGGTGAACCGCCATTTGGTCACCGTCGAAGTCGGCGTTGAACGCTGTACATGCCAATGGGTGAAGTTGAATGGCTTTACCCTCAATCATGCGAGGTTGGAATGCTTGGATACCCAAACGGTGTAGAGTTGGGGCACGGTTAAGGAGCACCGGATGTCCTTTCATCACGTGCTCAAGGATGTCCCATACAACGGACTCTTTGCGGTCGATGATTTTTTTAGCAGATTTTACTGTTTTAACAATTCCACGCTCAATCAATTTGCGAATTACGAATGGTTTGTACAACTCTGCTGCCATATCTTTTGGCAGACCGCACTCGTGCATCTTCAACTCGGGTCCTACGACGATTACCGAACGAGCTGAATAGTCAACACGTTTACCAAGTAGATTTTGACGGAAACGTCCTTGTTTTCCTTTCAAGCTGTCTGAAAGTGATTTCAATGGACGATTTGCCTCTGTTTTGAAAGCACTTGCTTTACGTGAGTTATCGAGCAATGAATCGACTGCCTCTTGCAACATACGTTTTTCGTTACGCAAGATTACATCGGGAGCTTTAATCTCGATTAGTCGTTTCAAACGGTTGTTACGTATAATTACGCGACGGTATAGGTCATTAAGGTCAGAAGTTGCAAAGCGACCTCCATCCAATGGGACCAATGGACGCAATTCAGGTGGTATCACAGGAATTACATTCAATACCATCCACTCAGGACGGTTAATCTCGCGAGATGAACGGAACGACTCTACTACTTGCAAACGTTTCAATGCCTCGTTTTTGCGTTGTTGCGAGCCATCTGTGCTTGCACGGTGACGCAATTCGTATGACAAAGCATCCAAATCGATGCGCATCAATAGGTCTTGTACCGCCTCAGCACCCATTTTTGCAATGAATTTGTCGGGATCTGAATCATCAAGATATTGGTTCTCTGCGGGAAGTGTATCCAAGATGTCAAGATACTCCTCTTCTGACAATAAATCGTATGTTGACAATGAGTCAGATTTAACACCCGGTTGGATTACCACATATTTTTCGTAGTAGATAATAGCATCCAACTTTTTAGTGGGCAAACCTAACAAATATCCGATTTTGTTGGGCAACGAACGGAAATACCAAATGTGTGCAACAGGAACTACCAATTGAATGTGTCCTGTACGCTCACGACGCACTTTTTTCTCGGTTACCTCTACTCCACAATGGTCGCAGACGATACCGCGATAGCGAATTCTTTTGTATTTTCCACAAAAACACTCATAATCCTTTACGGGCCCGAAGATTCTTTCGCAGAACAATCCGTCGCGCTCAGGTTTATAGGTGCGGTAATTTATAGTCTCGGGTTTTAACACCTCTCCGCGTGAGCTGATTCTAATCTCCTCGGGCGATGCCAATCCGATTGTAATTTTCGAGAAATTACTTTTTACCTTACTATCTTTTTTATATGCCATATTTTTATATATAAACAGATTTGGTAATTAATTGGTCAGGAGCGCAAGGCGAGCCTTACGCTCTGACCGTCTATTTTTTTTGGATTCTTATTAATCTAACTTAATGCTTAATCCTAATCCTCTTAACTCGTGAAGCAATACGTTAAGTGACTCAGGGATACCCGGTGTTGGCATCTTCTCGCCCTTAACAATGGCCTCGTATGCTTTTGAACGTCCTACTACGTCGTCACTCTTAATTGTCAAGATCTCTTGTAGTATGTGTGACGCTCCAAATGCTTCAAGTGCCCAAACCTCCATCTCTCCGAAACGTTGACCTCCGAACTGAGCTTTACCTCCAAGAGGTTGTTGTGTAATTAGAGAGTAAGGACCGATTGAACGTGCGTGCATTTTGTCTTCAACCATGTGACCAAGTTTCAACATATAGATTACTCCCACAGTTGCAGGTTGGTCAAAACGCTCGCCTGTGTGTCCGTCGTATAGGTATGTTTTACCGTAACGTGGAACTCCGGCTTTATCTGTCCACTCGTTAAGATCGTCAAGGCTTGCTCCGTCAAAGATAGGAGTTGCAAACTTCTCGCCTAACTCGCGACCTGCCCATCCTAATACTGTCTCGAAAATTTGTCCCAAGTTCATACGAGAAGGCACACCAAGTGGGTTCAACACTATATCTACAGGTGTTCCGTCTTCCAAGAATGGCATATCCTCTTGACGTACTACACGAGAAACGATACCTTTGTTTCCGTGACGTCCCGCCATCTTATCACCAACACCGATTTTACGTTTCTTGGCGATATATACTTTTGCCATCTTCATGATGCCCGAAGGTAATTCGTCTCCGATTGACAAGTCTGCTTTTTTACGGCGCAACTCTGCATCAATCTCCTTAGATTTTTTAAGGTAGTTGATAATTGTTTGACGTATCAAATCGTTCTTCTCGTTGTCAGTTGTCCACTTGCTAACTTGTACCAATGTGTAATCCAACTCCATCAACGCTTTTTGTGAGAACTTAGCTCCTTTGGGAATAATCTCTATACCCAAGAAGTCTTTTACGCCTTGAGATGTTTTTCCTTTGGTCAAAGTATTTAGTTTGTCGATAAGGATTGTTTTCAATGCCTCTTGACGTGCTGCATACTCTTCCTCCAATGGTTGCAACTCTGTTTCGAGTTTTTTGCCTTTTTTCTTCTCTGCTTTTGAGAATAGGTTGGTTCCGATTACTACACCTTTCAATGAGGGTGATGCCTTCAATGAAGCATCTTTTACGTCACCTGCTTTGTCTCCAAAGATTGCACGCAATAGTTTTTCCTCAGGAGAAGGATCTGACTCTCCTTTAGGTGTAATCTTACCAATCATAATATCGCCGGGAGCTACGTGCGCTCCTATGCGAATGATTCCGCGCTCGTCAAGATCTTTTGTTGCATCTTCACTTACGTTAGGAATATCGGCTGTCAACTCCTCCATTCCGCGTTTTGTTTCGCGAACCTCAAGAGTATATTCGTCAACGTGAACCGATGTCAATATATCTTCGCGTACTATACGCTCGTTAAGTACGATAGCATCCTCATAGTTGTATCCCTTCCATGGCATGAAGGCAACTTTAAGGTTACGTCCCAATGCCAACTCTCCGTTTTCAGTTGAATATCCCTCTGTTAGGATATCGCCCTCAACAACTCTTTGTCCTTTTTTGCAGATAGGACGAAGGTCGATTGTTGTGCTTTGGTTGGTTTTGCGGAACTTAGGTATGTTGTACTCTTTTACCGATGACTCGAAGCTTACAAATTCCTCGTCCTCTGTGCGGTCGTAGTTGATGCGGATTGTTGTTGCATCTACATACTCAATTACACCGCTTCCTTCGGCTGTGATTTGTGTACGTGAGTCACGAATCAATTGTCCTTCCAAACCTGTTCCTACGATAGGAGCCTCGCTACGCAATAGAGGTACTGCCTGGCGCATCATGTTAGATCCCATCAACGCACGGTTAGCATCGTCATGCTCAAGGAAAGGAATCAATGATGCCGCAATTGATGCGATTTGTGTAGGCGATACGTCCATCAATGCAACCTCTGTTGGAGGCACAACGGGGAAGTCGGCATTCAAACGTGATTTAACACGTGTGCGAATGAATGTTCCATCCTCGTTAAGCGGAGCATTTCCTTGCGCAATGATTTGGTTCTCCTCTACCTCGGCTGTCAAATATGTGATACCATTCTCTGAAAGGTCAACTTTTCCGTTCTCAACTTTACGATATGGAGTCTCAATAAATCCTAAATCGTTAATCTTTGCATATACACAAAGAGATGAAATCAAACCGATGTTGGGTCCCTCAGGAGTCTCGATAGGACATAGACGTCCGTAGTGGGTATAGTGTACGTCACGTACCTCGAAACCGGCTCTCTCGCGTGAAAGTCCTCCGGGTCCTAACGCCGACATACGACGTTTGTGTGTTATCTCAGCCAATGGGTTAGTTTGGTCCATGAATTGAGACAACGCATTTGTTCCGAAGAATGTGTTGATTACCGATGAAATTGTTTTTGCATTAATCAACTCAACGGGAGTAAACACCTCATTGTCGCGAACATTCATGCGGTCGCGTATTGTTCGTGCCATACGTGCCAATCCGATTCCGAATTGGTTATATAGTTGCTCTCCTACTGTACGTACACGGCGGTTGCTCAAGTGGTCAATATCGTCAACGTCAGCATGAGAGTTAATCAACTCAATTAGATATTTGATAATCTCTACAATATCCTCTTTTGTCAAGACTTTAATGTCAGGCGATGTTGAAAGATTCAACTTTTTGTTCAAACGATAACGTCCTACCTCGCCCAAGTCGTAACGTTTATCAGAGAAGAATAGGTTGTTTATTACCTCTCTTGCACTTGCATCATCAACTGGGTCTGCACTGCGCAATAGACGGTAAATATGTGTTACAGCCTCTTTCTCAGAGTTACTTGAGTCTTTTTTAAGAGTGTTGTATATAATCGCATAATCAGATGTTACTTGATCGTCTTTATGCAATAGAATTGAGGGTGTTCCAACCTCCAAAATCATGTCGATGTGTTCCTCTTCAAGGATAGTCTCACGCTCAACTACAAGGTCGTAACGCTCAATTGATACTACCTCGCCGGTATCCTCATCCACATAATCTTCAAAGCTGGTACGTGATATACGTGCAGCCAAACGACGTCCCAAACATTTTTTCAAGTTTGTTTTGTTGACTTTTACCTCGTCAGCCAATCCGAATATATCAAGTATGTCTTTGTCGCTCTCAAATCCGATTGCACGAAGAAGTGTAGTTACGGGTAACTTCTTCTTACGATCGATGTAAGCGTACATAACATTATTTATATCTGTTGCGAATTCAATCCAAGATCCTTTGAAAGGAATAATTCTCGCAGAGTATAACTTTTTACCATTTGTGTGTAAACTTTGTCCAAAGAATACACCGGGAGAACGGTGTAATTGTGATACTACTACACGCTCTGCTCCATTTATGATGAAGGTACCCTTCTCTGTCATATAAGGGATGGGCCCTAAATATACGTCTTGTATTTTTGTTTCGAACTCCTCGTGCTCAGGGTCGGTACAATATAGTTTTAGTTTAGCCTTTAGTGGCACACTATAAGTTAGTCCTCTTTCGAGACATTCGTCTATTGTATATCGGGGGGGATCAATGTAATAATCTAAAAACTCCAATACAAAGTTATTGCGAGTGTCTGTAATAGGAAAGTTCTCTGCAAATACTTTATACAATCCCTCGTTTTTGCGTTTTTCAGGAGGGGTATCCAATTGGAGAAAATCTTGGAAAGATTTTAATTGTACTTCCAAAAAATCAGGATATGATAGCGGATTTTTGATGGAAGCAAAATTTATTCGCTGTTTTACGTTCGAAGCCATTGTACGCAATTAATTATTTGAATTTATAAAGTCTCTAAATTTATTTTAAGCCAATGCTATATTTCTCTACACAAGCCTTACTCTCTATGTGCTGAAAATGAGAGATTTAGAAGACCTATTTTAATTTAATGCACAAAAAGGTAAAGAGCCCTCTACTTTTGAGGTCTCTTTACCATAAGCCTGAAAACAGGAAGTATTATTTAAGTTCAACTTCTGCTCCTGCCTCTTCAAGTTGTTTTTTCAAACCTTCTGCGTCTGCTTTAGCAAGACCTTCTTTGATTACGCTAGGTGCGCCATCTACCATCTCTTTAGCCTCTTTCAAGCCAAGACCTGTAAGTTCTTTAACTGCTTTAACAACTGCAAGTTTGTTTGCTCCAGCTGATTTAAGTACTACGTCGAATGAAGATTTCTCCTCAGCTGCCTCAGCTGCTGCTGCAGGTCCGGCTGCTACTGCTACTGCTGCTGCAGCAGGCTCGATTCCGTACTCGTCTTTCAAAATTTGTTTAAGCTCACTTACCTCTTTAACGGTCAAGTTTACTAATTGTTCTGCAAAAGCTTTAATGTCTGCCATTTTAGTTATAATTTAATAATGTTTTACAATTTAATTTTTGATTATTTTTTCTCAAGAGTTTCCAAAACTCCGTGGATTGTGTTTGCTCCTGACTCAAGAGCTGAAATAACTCCTTGTACAGGGCTTTCCAACATAGCGATAACGTCTGCGATAAGTTCGTTTTTGCTCTTAACTGCAACAAGTGCGTCAAGTTGTGTCTCATCGTAGAATGACTCCTCTACGTAAGCTGCTTTGTAACGTACTTTATCGTTTTTCTTTGCGAATTCTTTAATCAATTTCGCAGGTGCGTTACCAGTGTTTGAAAGCATCAATGTGGTAGAACCTTTCAATGCTGCATAAAGTGGAGAGTAATCTGTATCTAAAGTCTCCAATGCTTTTTTCAACAATGTGTTCTTAACTACCATTAATTTGATTTCCTTACCAAAGCACGCACGACGCAAATCGCTTGTAGCCTCTGCATCGAGAGATGTTGTATCGGCAAGGTAGAAGTGGCTGTACTCTTTTAGAGTAGCACCAATCTTTTCAATAATAATGCCTTTATCTTCTTTTTTCATAGTGCTTTAGTTTTTAAATCTCTTCAACAGTTTTAGGATCAACTTTGATACCGGGGCTCATAGTAGTTGAAAGATATACGCTCTTAACGTATGTTCCTTTAGCTGCAGTTGGTTTAAGTTTGATGATTGTAGCCATAAACTCTTTAACGTTCTCAGCGATTTTTTGAGCATCGAACGAGATTTTACCTACTGAAGTGTGTACGATACCACCTTTATCAACTTTAAAGTCGATTTTTCCTTGTTTTACCTCTTTTACTGCTTTACCAATCTCGTTGGTTACTGTTCCACTCTTTGGGTTGGGCATAAGACCGCGAGGTCCTAATACACGTCCAAGAGCTCCAAGTTTACCCATAATAGCGGGCATTGTTATAATTACGTCGATATCGGTCCAACCACCTTTGATTTTCTCGATATACTCGTCTAATCCTACATAATCTGCTCCTGCAGCTTTAGCGTCTGCTTCTTGATCAGGGGTACATAGTGCCAACACGCGTACTTGTTTACCAGTTCCGTTAGGTAGAGATACTACACCTCTTACCATTTGGTTAGCTTTACGAGGGTCAACGCCCAAACGTACGTCAATATCAACTGATGCATCGAATTTTGTGAAAGTAATCTCTTTCAACAACTCAGCAGCTTCTTTGAGTGAGTACATCTTCCCTGCTTCAATTTTCTCAGAGGCAATTTTTTGATTTTTTGTCAATTTACTCATTTCAATTGAAGTTTATTAGTTATTAACCGGGAATTCTCCTGTTACGGTGATACCCATACTTCTAGCTGTGCCTGCAACCATAGTCATGGCAGCTTCAAGTGAAAAACAGTTCAAGTCAACCATTTTGTCTTGAGCGATACCTTTAACTTGTTCCCAAGTGATTGAAGCAATTTTTTTACGGTTAGGCTCTGCCGATCCTGATTTAGCTTTAGCAGCCTCAAGCAATTGGATTGCTACAGGGGGAGTCTTAACAATAAAATCAAAAGTTTTGTCCGCATAGTATGTGATAACTACGGGAAGTACTTTTCCTGCTCTGTCTTGAGTGCGGGCATTGAATTGCTTGCAAAACTCCATAATGTTGATACCCTTAGAACCAAGTGCGGGTCCTACTGGGGGAGAGGGGTTCGCTGCACCACCTTTAATTTGCAATTTAATTTGTCCAGCAATTTCTTTAGCCATTTTTCTCTTTTTTGTTTAGATTGTTAAATCATCGGAGTTTTACGTTCGTAACCACGCTTATTACTCCTTTTCTACTTGCATAAAGTTAAGTTCCAACGGTGTTTTACGTCCGAATATCTTAACCATTACCTTAAGCGATCTCTTAGCATCGTTCACCTCTTCAATAATTCCTGTCATTCCACTGAAAGGTCCGAATGTAACTTTCACACTCTCTCCTACTGTGTAAGGAATCATTAGCTCTTCAGCCTCTTGGTGTTCATCAACCGATCCCAACATTCTGTTTACTTCTGAAGGACGCAATGGGTCTGGATTTGTTCCTCCACCCAAAAATCCTATCACGTTAGTGGTATTACGAAGTATATGTGGTACTTCACCTACTAAACATGCTTCAACAAAAACATAACCGGGATAAAGATTTCTCTCAGTTGTCACCCTTTTTCCATTGCGCACTGAATATATCTTTTCGGTAGGAATCAAAACTTGGAACACATGTTTGCCGAGGTCGCTTTTAGCAATCTCCGCATCAAGATACTCCTTAACCTTAAGCTCCTTACCGCTGATGGCACGCAAAACAAACCACCCTCTTTTGGGCGCTTTCTTCACTGTCTCAGACATAATAGTTACGCAAATTAAATGTGTTGGTAAACAAATTTAAGAACGTGCTCAAAGCACTGATCCATTGCAAATACAACTAGTGCAATTATGAGGGAAGCAGTCATAACTACAACAGCACTATTGCTCAACTCAGACTTAGTTGGCCAAGATACCTTATGAATTAATTCATCATAAGAGTTCTTTATATTAGCAAATAATTTTTTCATATTCGTAGAATTTAGCACGGGTGGAGAGGCTCGAACTCCCGACACCTGGTTTTGGAGACCAGTGCTCTACCAACTGAGCTACACCCGTAAATTCAGCCGACCTATTTCTAAGTCGGCTGAGGTTTATTTGAATGTTTTAGATTAGTCGATAATCTCAGTGATTTGACCTGAACCTACTGTACGACCTTCCTGACGGATTGCGAAACGAAGACCTTCGCTGCAAGCTACAGGAGCAATAAGTTCAACGTTGATTGTAACGTGGTCACCTGGCATTACCATCTCAGTTCCTTCAGGAAGAGTGATTTGTCCTGTTACGTCCAATGTACGGATGTAGAATTGAGGACGATAGTTGTTGTGGAATGGAGTGTGACGTCCACCCTCTTTCTCTGTAAGAACGTAGATTTGTGCTTTGAATTTAGAGTGAGGTTTAACTTGTCCTGGGTGACAGATAACCATACCACGTTTGATTTCGTTTTTGTCGATACCACGAAGCAATAGACCTACGTTACCACCAGCTTCACCTTGTCCAAGAAGTTTACGGAACATCTCAACACCAGTTACAACTGATTTTTTACCCTCTGCTCCAAGACCGATGATTTGAACCTCGTCACCAACTTTGATGATACCAGTCTCAACACGACCTGTAGCAACTGTACCACGACCAGTGATTGAGAATACGTCCTCAACAGGCATCAAGAAAGGTTTGTCGATGTCACGTGGAGGAAGTGGAATCCACTCGTCAGCTGCAGCCATAAGCTCCATAACTTTAGCTTCCCACTCTGGCTCTCCGTTCAATGCACCAAGTGCAGAACCGCGGATGATAGGAGTGTTGTCTCCGTCGTACTCGTAAGAAGAAAGAAGATCTCTCATCTCCATCTCAACAAGTTCCAAAATCTCCTCATCGTCAACCATATCACATTTGTTCAAGAAAACAACGATACGGGGAACGTTTACTTGGCGAGCCAAAAGGATGTGCTCACGAGTTTGAGGCATAGGTCCGTCTGTTGCAGCACATACGATGATAGCTCCGTCCATTTGAGCAGCACCTGTTACCATGTTTTTAACGTAGTCAGCGTGTCCAGGACAGTCAACGTGTGCATAGTGACGGTTCTCTGTTTCGTACTCTACGTGTGAAGTATTAATTGTAATACCACGCTCTTTTTCCTCTGGAGCGTTGTCGATTTGGTCGAATGATTTCAACTCTGAAAGACCAGCTTTAGCCAATACAGTTGTAATAGCAGCGGTCAAAGTGGTTTTACCGTGGTCAACGTGACCGATAGTACCAATATTTACGTGCGGCTTCGTACGTTTAAATTCTTCTTTAGCCATAATAGTTTATTTTTTTAAATGATTAGCTTATCTATTTCGTGCGCCAGCTGTATTTCTCAGCGTGAGAGCCGATGACGGGATTTGAACCCGTGACCTCTTCCTTACCAAGGAAGTGCTCTACCCCTGAGCTACATAGGCGGTTTTGAGCGGGAAACGGGGCTCAAACCCGCGACCCTCAGCTTGGAAGGCTGATGCTCTATCAACTGAGCTATTCCCGCAAATGTGTGGGCGAAGATGGATTCGAACCACCGAAGTCGTAAGACAGCAGATTTACAGTCTGCCCCATTTGGCCACTCTGGTATTCGCCCTAAAATTGAGGCGGCCTCTCTTTTTAATATATTAAATTAACCGCCTTAATATACTAGTTTCAATTTCGCACCCTGACCGGAAGGTTGGCTTCGCTGGCGCACCAGGGTTTCGAAATCGGATGCAAAGATATGTATAGTTTTTTAATTACAAAAATTTTTTGCAACTTTTTTTACTTACAATTTGATTTTTCTTTTTTCTTCTGCAATTGCTTAACCAATGCATCTACCACATTATCAATGGCTTCCTCGAAAGAATCAGCTATTTTTTGAGAATAAATATCATCTGCTTTTGGCACTAAAATTTTTATTGAGGCTTCTTTATTTAATGCTGTTTCGGGTTTTACCACTCGCAAAACCACCTCGGCAGAGATAATTTCGTCGCAATATTTTTCCAATTTGCTTACCTTTTTCTCAATGAACGACTGTAATTGCGATGTTGCATCGAAATGTACTGATTGAATTTTAATCTCCATATAAACCTCCTTTTTTTAATGCCCTTGGATGGGCGTGGTTATAATTATGTTTTAGTTCCTCAAATGTTATATGAGTATAAACCTGAGTCGATGTCAAAGATGCATGTCCCAACAAATCCTTCACACTATCCATTTCCGCTCCGTTATTCAACATTGCCGAAGCAAAGGTATGCCTCAGTACATGAGGACTCAATTTCGACAATGTGGATACCTTGGCAAGATTACTCTTTACTATTCTATAAACCATCATCGGATATAAAGGTTCTCCATTCTCTCTCACAAACAAAGCTTCAACCTCTGTTCCAACCTCTCTGTTGCGAATATCAATGTATTTCACGATAGAGGTGTGCAACTTTGCCCCGTACGGTATTATTCGTTGTTTGTTTCTTTTTCCTGTCACCTTTATTGTCCTCGCCGACATATCCACATCCCTATCTTTCAATTGCAATAGTTCTGCTCTACGCATCCCGGTCTGATACAACATATCAAGGATAAGTTTGTCTCGAACCGACACAAAGTCATCTTGAACATTCTCTATCTCATCAAGCAAGACAGCCATATCGGATTGTCGAACAAACGAAGGTAGCGGTTTTGATTCTTTTGGTTTTGCCACCATGGCCACAGGAGAAGATGTAATCATACCTGTTTTTTGCAGATATTTATAAAAGGTTCGCAATGCCGAAAGTTTACGACCCACAGAGCGCGGAGTTATTTTTTGCTCCATCAACCATACAATATAATTACGAACAACGTCCGAATCAACCAACGCATGATTCACCGCCCCGGTTTGTTGCAAAAGATACTCCTCAAACTGAGATATATCATTATTATAAGACAATACGGTATGAGAAGAATAACTCTTCTCATACCGTATATATTTTATAAACTTCTGCAACATCGTAGCCTCCTCCTGATGGTCTTGGCTACAAATTTAATACAAAAATGTAATTCTGCAAGAAAAAAAGTAAAAATTACTCTTCTACTTGTTGCAATTTTTGTACATATACCGCACGCATCATTTTTTTGCGGTTAGCTACAGATGGTTTTTCAAAAGCTTGACGAGCACGAAGTTCTTTTACGATACCTGTTTTCTCGTATTTTCTTTTGAATTTTTTTAGCGCTCTTTCAATATTGTCGCCTTCTTTTACGGGTACTATTATCATAATATTTAGTTTTTAGAATTTTCGAAAATTTGCGGTGCAAAGTTACACAACTTTTACGACATACAAAACCTTTTCGCTCTTTTTTTTACAATTTTATATAAATTCAATCAGACAATAAAACACAAACAGATGATTTACAAATACTTAATATTGCGGAAAGTATTCTTTTTTCAGTAGAATAAATTTAAAATATCAAATAAAAAGAGAACTTCAATAATATTTTTGTATCTTCGCCAAAGATATACATAATATATATATGTGATAATTTTTTAAATCAACGTCATGAGTAATTCAGTTATAAATTCACGTTTGGATGCCATACGTTCTCTAATGAGAGAAAACGGCATTGATGTATATATAGTTCCCAACTTCGACCCTCACCTAAGTGAATATCCACCGGAAAGATGGAATACAAGAAAATGGGCAACAGGGTTTACGGGTTCGGCAGGTAGTGCTGCAATATCTCTGAACGAGGCGGCTCTATGGAGCGACTCAAGATATTTCCTACAAGCCGAGGCAGAAATTAAAGGGACAGGATACTCATTTTACAAAGATGGGCTACCCGAAACCATATCTCTTAACGAGTGGGTTTGCACACAAGCCGGGAAAAACGGAGTGATTGCAGCAGATGATACCTCGTTCTCATACAACGAAGGACTGAGAATGAAAGCTCTCTTTGCAAAAAACAACGTGAACCTGAATTTCAACTTCGACCCCATTGCAAAATTATGGGAAGAGAGACCATCCATTCCCGAAAACGAGATATTCGTACATGAAATGGAATATGCAGGAGAGTCTTTTTCGGACAAATGCGAAAGAGTTTTGGAGGCAATCAAAAAGAACGAAGCAAACTCAATACTCTTGAGCGCATTGGACGATATTGCTTGGATTTTCAATATCAGAGGTTGTGACGTCAAGTTCAACCCTGTAGTTGTCGCATATGCCTTCCTCTCTGAAGATAAAAAAGTTATTTTTATCGAAAAATGCAAACTACCCAATGGCGCAGTGGAGTACTTCAACGAAAACGGAGTAGAGATAATGCCATATGGCGAAATCGAGAACTTCATACAAGCACTTGGAAACGATGCAAAAGTATTGGCAGACCCCGCAAGAGTCAATTATCGTCTTTGCAATGCACTTTGCGAAAAGGGGTTGTTGGTAGCAGCAACATCTCCCATAGCAATAATGAAAAGCATAAAAAACAGCGTGGAGATTGAAGGTACTAAAAATGCACTTGTTCGCGACGGTGTAGCCATGACCAACTTCCTATATTGGTTAGACACAAATATTGGCAAAATAGAGATGAGCGAAATATCTATTGCTGAAAAACTTCGTTCGTTCCGCGCCGAGCAACCTCTGTTTGTCGGAGAGAGCTTTGGCACAATTGCAGGCTACGAAGGACATGGAGCCATTGTTCACTACCGCGCAACAGAGGAGAGCGATGCAAAACTACAACCCAAAGGCTTTGTTTTGGTTGATAGCGGAGGACAATATCTCGACGGGACAACCGACATTACACGCACAATACCATTGGGAGAACTTACAGCCGAGGAGAAAAAATGTTTCACCCTTGTACTAAAAGGGCACATTGCTGTGGCTCAAGCTCAATTCCCTCAAGGAACACGCGGAGCGCAGATAGATGCATTTGCAAGAATTGCACTTTGGAAAGAGGGATATACATATATGCACGGAACAGGGCACGGCATAGGACATTTCCTTAACGTACATGAGGGACCTCAAAACATCCGACTCGAAGAGAATCCAACTCCGCTTATGCCCGGAATGATGACATCCAACGAACCCGGAGTATATCTAAGCAACCAATTCGGAATCAGAACCGAGAATATAATCCTGACTGTTGAAAAACGTGAAACCGATTTCGGCAAGTTCTACGAATTTGAGACTCTTACTCTATGTCCAATAGACACTCGTGCAGTTGACACAGCAATAATGACCAACGAAGAGATTGAGTGGTTGAACCAATATCACGAACAAGTTTACGAGAAACTATCTCCAATGCTTGATTCTCCTCAAAACGAGTGGTTAAAAGTAAGATGCACACCTATAAACAAATAAAAAACTGATTATGACACTTATAAAGGAGGTAAGAGGTTTTACTCCTCAAATAGGAAAAGATTGCTATCTGTCAGAGAATGCAACAATCGTTGGCGACGTTATAATTGGCGACGAATGTAGCATTTGGTTCAACACCGTATTGCGAGGAGATGTAAACTCAATACGAGTTGGCAATCGCGTAAACATTCAAGATGGATCTGTCCTGCACACCCTATACGAGAAATCAACAATAAATATAGGCAACGACGTATCGATAGGACATAACGTAACCATCCATGGAGCAGATATTTGCGATGGCGCATTGATAGGAATGGGAGCCGTGGTTTTAGACCATGCAGTTGTGGGAGAAGGAGCTATTGTAGCCGCAGGCTCGGTAGTTTTGAGCAAAACCATAATAAAACCCGGTGAACTCTGGGGTGGCGCACCTGCAAAATTCATAAAGATGGTTGACATAGAGCAATCGAAAGAGATAAACCAAAAAATTGCAAAAAACTACCTGATGTACTCAAAATGGTATAGCGAGGAGTAAGCAAACAATGAAAAACAAACTTGCAATAACCGATTGGGCGTTAGAAGATCGTCCCCGCGAAAAGATGATGATACACGGCATCCGTACACTTACGGATGCCGAACTAATAGCCATTCTCATTGGTTCGGGAAACCGCAACGAGAGTGCCGTTGAACTATCGCAAAGAATTTTGAACAGTGTCGAAGGAAAATTTTCGAACCTCGGCAAAAAGAGCGTAAACGAATTAATATCGGAGTTTGACGGCATAGGAGAGGCAAAAGCCATTACAATTCTCGCTGCAATTGAATTGGGCAGACGACGCAAAAGCGAAGAGGTTGAACGTCCGGGAGCAATAACATCAAGCAAAGACGCATTCAACTATATCTACCCACGACTTACCGACCTACACCAAGAGGAGTTCTGGATAATACTGCTCAATAACGGCAATCACATTTTAGACTGCGTAAGAATAAGCCAAGGCTCAACCAAGTCCACTCTTGTTGACATAAAGCTCATAATGAAGAGTGCCATTACTCGTCTCGCGCGAGGAATAATAGCATGTCACAACCATCCTTCAGGGACAGCCTATCCCAGCGAGGCAGACATAAAACTCACAAAAAGAATAAAAGAGGCTGCCAATATATTGGACATTCAGCTACTCGACCACATAATAGTTGCAGGCGAAGAGTATTACAGCTTCCTTGACAAAAATATTTTATAGTTGTTAGAGGATTCGGTTTGTTGGTCAAGTCGATACCCTCTAAACCACTTTAGCCAAAGATACATACCAAACATATCCGCTCACATTAAAATATCCCATTTTTTTCAGAAGCGAGATATATGACTCCACTTGCTTAATGTAAGCCGACGACTCGGCTCCAAACTTATAATCCACCACCGTAACTTTATCTCCGTCAATAACCACACGATCAGGGCGATAACTTATTTTACCATCGCCAGCATGATTCAAAACGCTACTTTCATTAAGCACTTTGTTTCCGACAGCAAACCACTCTGCGATTTGAGGATTGGCATTAATCTGAGAAGAAACCTCCGTTACAAAATCTTCAGCCTCCTCAGTTGTCACAATTCCCAATTTCTCATATTTTTTCGCAACACGTTCAACATCATCGGCAATTACAACTTCGCTCATCATCTCATGTTTTATCTTTCCGATAGAGAGGTTTGAGTGTTCATCAAAATATGACTCTCCTTTAAGTTTTAGTCGCAATTTTGACTCAATGGGAGCAATATCATATTCCGAAATTTCTGCAACACCAACAGTCTCGTTTTCTTCATTCTCAGGGAAATCAATAGCACCAAACTCATATACATCATCATCAAAAGAGGCTCTATTCTCTTTATCTTTATGCATCATTGATAATGTTTTATACATAAATGAATTAATGGATGTTTGATTCTTCAATGCAGTCTTCCCCCCTTTTTGGGCATATATAATCAAATTGTCTTCTGCCCGAGTAAAAGCCACATATGCAATATTCAAATTATCTATAAGAGCCATAGCTTTCTCTTCGGCATAATCTTCTGCATATACCGATTTCGACAGCTCCTTTGTTATTGGCAGAGGGAATCTCCACGTCTCTTTTCCTTCATCATCAGGAGCGCCCCACATAATATCAAGACCGTTTCCAAGCGACCAATCACAGAATGGTATAAATACAGTCGGGAACTCCAATCCCTTCGACTTATGTATAGTGAGTATTCTAATAGCATTGTTTGTCTCCGGAGTTGAAATGTATAATTCTTTAGAATGGGTATCCCACCATTCGAGAAATTCAGACAACGCACTTCCATTCTGAGCCATATATGACAAAATCTGGTCTTGGAAAGCCTGCAAATATGGAATCTGATCAACATCATTACGAGCATTTATCATCTCTGCAATACCCTCGCACATCTCATATAACGATTTGGTCGAAAGCACATCGAGTCTCTCTTGAATATCACTAATCGATTCTTCTCTCATGCGAGAGATAGTCTCCTCCAAAACCGTGCCTGACTGAGCAGATGAAGAAGACACAAGCTCATAATTCATCGTCAACCTATAAACATCATTCTCGGGAGAATTAATATAGCGCATAATGGCAATGATGGATTTTACAGCTTTTGAATTTTTAATTTTCAAAGCCTCATTTGATATGACATAAAATTTCCTGTCATCCTCCTTTTGCTCCGACATAAGATATTGCGCAATCAACGAAGCCTCTCTGTTCCAACGAACCAAAATAGCGATTTTGCCTGCACTATAATTTTTTTTCAGCATCCCCTGTATATCAGCATACAGTTTTTCTAAAATGCGTTCATCATATTCGTCTCCATTAGGTTCAAAGTTCACTCTTACATATCCTGAGTTTTCTGTCTTTTTACTATTGAACTTCTGCTCGTTATCTTTATAAGCTGCGGTAAGTTTTTCCAATAAGGTTGGATTCTCCTCACCACGATCTCTCAAATTTTCAATTGCATATGTAAAAAATTTGTTATTGAACGAAACAACATTCGGAGCACTTCTCCAATTCACATCCATAGATAACGAAATAGCTCCATTTCTCACGAAAGACTCCTCGCTATTGGGCAAACCATTAAGCATACTCCAATCGGAATTTCTCCAACGATATATACTCTGTTTAACATCTCCCACTATAAGATTATGTCCACCCTTTGAGATGCTCTCCTTTAGAAGTGGCTTGAAATTCTGCCATTGCGAGTTAGAAGTATCCTGAAACTCGTCAATCATATAGTGATGAATATTTACTCCCGTTTTCTCATATATAAAAGGAGTTTCTGTGTCATTTATAATCCCGGACAACAAATTGGTAGTATCGGAAAGAAGCATAAGATTTCGCTCCTTTATTATATCCCTCAAATGAGAATCAACATCGCTTAGAATACCCAAAGAAAAGATATTTTTTTTCAACGTTTGATATGTGTAATATCTCTTCTCTTTTGCATTTATAAAATCTTTCAGTCTCTCAAAACAAGGGACCAATTTATCAAAACACTCATGCGCATAAGCCGACACTTTGTTTGTTTTATGTGGCCATTTTCCCCTATCGCTGTCAAGAAGCGAAGGAGAGGGCGAAGTATATTTATCATATTTTCTTGTAAAATATTTCAAATATGATGTCGACATGCCTGTCATCTCTTCATCTTTAACTCCTTGCAAAATAGCACAACCCTCACCAATGATAACACTCCACTCCTCTTCAATCTCTTTCATCTCTTGAGTCATGGCTTGGTTGAATGCCTCAATCTCGCTCTTGGTTGGCAAATGCGCACCTTTTGAGTTTCCATGCCACTCTTTGTAATCCTCTTTAAAAAGCTCCTTCGCCAAACTTCTTATTTCAGTTTCTGCCGAATTCCATTTGCTGCCCTTCTCAATTTGATACAGGTCATACACCAACAACCATTTCCAAAGAGCATCATCCTTATCAGCATCAGAAAGAGAAAGATACATTCTATCAATAGCCTCTTTGGCCAACGAATCCGAATCGAGTTCCACATTGTAACCTCCCTGCGCTCCAATATCTCTTATAAAGGCACGCATGGTTCTTTGAAAAAATGTATCAATAGTTGAAACATTAAAACCTGTATAATCATGCAAAAGAGTATAGAGTATCTCTTTTGAACGCTCCTGCAACTCTTGGTAATCTTTTACGCACTTCGATGCAATAAGTTCTTCGGCATATATCTTGGTATTGCTATCATCAACACCCATGGCAAGATTGTAAAGAGACTTAATGATTCGAGCTTTCATCTCACCTGTAGCCTTATTTGTAAAGGTTACTGCAAGAATATGTCTGTAAGTTTTATTCCTCTCTGAATACAATAAATCTGAAGTATTTTCTTTTGAGAAAAGCAACCACAAATAGTACAAAGTCAGAGTAAATGTTTTACCCGAACCTGCCGAAGCCTTGTATATAACCAAAGGCGTATCTGTCACCAATTTCTTTTTTGAGTTTGAAGAAGCCATTTATATCCGATAGAGTTATAATCTTAAATCTTTTTAGCCGAATCGTATCCCTCTTTCAGTAGAATAGATAACACTTTATCTCGCAAATCACCTTGCAATACAATTTCGCAATCTTTTACCGAACCGCCTGTTCCAAGTTTAGTCTTGATGGTTTTTGCAAGAGACGAAGCACTCTCCTCGTCATAAAAACCCGTAACAACTGTTACAGTCTTTCCCGAGCGATTCTTCTTGTCAATCGCCACACGCAACTTCATCTTTGCCTTTTCGGCAACAGCCTTCTCTTGCTGAACCTCTCGTTCTATATCTTCTGTTGAAATTGAGTATGCTTTACCAAGCAACTCTTTCCAATCGTTAGGAGTACTCATAAATTTTTCGTTTAATCTTTTTACAAAAATAGCAATTCTATACAATATACGTTAAATCAGATGTTTTTTATTTGAAATAAAATCGAATTATTCCCCGAGCTTTAATGTTTTTTGACTATTTGTATAAATCTGTTTCTCTATTTTTTTGTAATTTTGAGGCTGTATTTAACAATATAGCATATAAGACAAAACAATGATACTGCCCGAACCTTCACTTCGCCGATTGCCATGGTATTTAGCTCACGTTAAGCTGCTAATGAATAGTGGCGTGGAGTTTGTGTCATCAACACAAATAGCATCGGCAACAAATGTTGACTCGTCACAGGTGGCAAAAGATTTGTCTCTTTTGGATATTTCAGGGAAAACTCGCGTGGGATATGAAGTAAAATCGCTTGTTGAGGTTTTGGAAGACTTTTTAGGTTTTACAAAATGTCACAAAGCCTGTATATTTGGAGTTGGTAGCTTGGGAGGTGCATTAATGACAGACAGCGGTTTGGAACAATATGGTCTCAAACTTGTTGCAGGATTCGATATTAGAGAAGATATTATTGGCAAAGAGATAAACGGCATACCCATATACCATACAAACGATTTCAAAAAAGTTCAAGAGCGAGAGAAGATGGTTATTGGCATTATTACAGTTCCCGTAGAGAAGGCTCAAGAGAGTGCCGAAGAGATGGTAAACGGCGGAATTGGGGCTCTTTGGAATTTTACTCCGTACAAAATAAAAGTTGACGAAAACGTTGTTGTTCAAGAAACTTCGCTATATGCCCATTTGGCTGTGATGTTTAACCGATTGAACGAGAAATAGAATAATTTATAAAGAATAATTACCGAGATGAAGATATTTGCTGTTGGTTGGAACTATAACTCTCACAATAAAGAGACGGATAATACGTTAGTATTAAACGAACCTGTGATCTTTCTCAAACCTGAATCGTCTATTTTAAAGGACGGAAAACCATTTTTCTACCCCGATTGGTCATCGCAAATTGAGTATGAGGCAGAGATTGTGGTACGCATCGACAGACTTGGGAAAAACATACAATCCAAGTTTGCATATCGTTACTATAATTCATACACCATAGGCATTGACTTCACAGCCAGAGACTTCCAAGCGAAGGCTCGCGCAAACGGCAATCCTTGGGATATAAGCAAAGGCTTTGACGGCTCGGCAGTTGTAGGAGAATTCATCCCCACAAACGGAGAGAAATTGGGAGAAAAAGAGTTTTACCTGAACATAAACGGCTATGAGGTGCAACGAGGCAATAGCAAAGACATGATTTTCTCTATCGATGACATTGTTGCATACGTGAGTAAGTTCTACACTCTAAAAAAAGGAGATTTAATATACACAGGAACTCCTGCCGGTGTAGGTGGCGTTAAGATAGACGACAGATTGGAAGGTTTCATAGGTGATGAGAAGTTACTCGATTTCTACGTCAGATAATCGGAGTAATAAACCATACACCTTTATAAAATGAGAATAAGACTTCTTAAACATATTGTAATCGTTGTAGCGTTGATAACCTCGCTACCCATGTGGGCAACGACATCGTTGTGCAACAGATATGCGTCAACTTCAAAACTCGCATCAGGAAGATGGGTAAAAATTGAAGTTGGAGCAAGCGGCATCTATCAAATACCATATTCAACCCTACAAAGCATGGGATTTGACCCAACGAAGGTTAAGATATATGGTTACGGAGGAAATATGCTTTCCGAAAAATTTTCAGAGCCATACATTGACGACCTCCCTGAAATTCCCATTTTGAGAGATAAAAACAGGATTCTTTTTTACGGAGAGGGTACTGTAAAATGGACAAATAACGGAATAAATTTTTCTCACAAGCAAAACCCCTACGCCACATCGTCATACTATTTCATATCACAAAACGATAACCCTGATATGGTTATGGAGGAGATAGCAGACAATACAGATGCCTATGCCTCTGAGACTACATCTTTTGACGAATATGCCCTGCACGAACAGGAATTGTGCAATATTGGCAATATGGGACGCAACCTATATGGCGAAGACTTTATGTTCAACACCATACAAACCTTTAACTTCAACACCACAGGAGTCATTGGCGACATAAACATGCAAATTGATTTTGTCGCCAAAATGCAAACAAAGGGAACTCTCCTTATAAAACATAACGGTATTAATCTGACAAACGGAGAGAAAAACATCAATGCATTTACAAATGCCGACGATTGGTACTACACAGCAGCAAAACTCACCACAATAAATAAAACATTTTCATCAAGCGGAGCAGAAACCATTACTCTGCAATTTTCGGGAGACGAGGTAAAGGTTGCCCGTTTGGATTATATCCGTCTGCAAATGGTTCGAAAACTTATGCTCTACAACGGAACTGTTAAGTTCAGAGTGTTGGCGGCAGCTAAAAATTTCATAAAATACAATCTAAACACAAGCGGTTATTCGTCGGTACAGATTTGGGATGTAACAGAGATACACAATCCCAAAAAGGTATTGGCTACAACATCAGAGAATTCACTCACTTTTACGCCTCAAACATTGGGAATTAGAGAGTACATTGCATTTGACACAAACTGTTCTTTTAACGAACCATCAATTGTTGAGGAGATTGCAAATCAGAATCTTCATGGTTTGGAGCATGCTGACTTGGTTATTATCTGCCCGCAACAATTCTATCAACAGGCAAAAAGATTGGCTGAGTTCCACCGCGACCACGACCAACTCTCATCAATTATAGTAAGACCGGAGTTAATATACAACGAATTTTCTTCAGGGAAGCCCGATGCAACTGCATATCGCAGATTTATGAAGATGTTCTACGACCGAGCAGAATGTGCGGGAGATAAGGAGCTATATCCTCGTTACCTGCTTCTTTTCGGAGACGGTTCGTGCGACAACCGCCACATCACATCGGAGTGGCAAGGATATAAATACCCGTTCCTATTAACTTTCCAATCTGAAAGCAGTATTGACGAAAGAAACTCTTATGTTACAGACGACTACTTCGCTTTCTTAAAAGATGGTGATGGAGCGAATCTGCTTGCCGACAAACCTATGATAGGAGTAGGACGTTTTCCCGTTCGAACACTTTCAGAGGCCACAATAGCTGTAGATAAAGTGATATCTTACACAAACAACACCGATTACGGAATTTGGAAAAACAACCTATGTTTTGTGGCTGATGACGGTAACCACTCGGGACACATGAAGTTGGCTGAGGAGTTAATAAAGATTGTGCGCAAGAACAACCCTGAGTTCTTTGAGAACAAGGTGTATATTGACGCATACAACAAAGAGGGAAGTTCAAGCGGAGGAACATATCCCGATGCAAAGAAAGACATGATGAGATTCTTTGAAAACGGGCAGTTGATTGTAAACTATGCAGGACACGGAAGCACAACAAGTTGGACAAAAGAGAAACTTCTCACCATACAGGACATCAAAAAGCTATATCTTGATAAACTACCATTCTTCATCACTGCAACATGTGACTTCAGTCGCTTTGATGCACCAACAACATCGGCAGGAGAAGAGATGTTCCTAAACAGTAAAGGAGGAGGTGTAGGACTTATTTCCACCACTCGAGTTGTATATATGGATAAGAACGAAGCCTTTAACAAAGAACTTATTTCGCATATATTCTCGCGCGATGACGAAGGCAAACGCTATCGCATGGGAGATGTTGTCAGAATGTCAAAAACAGCAGTAACCGAACACTACGGACAAGACCTCAATAAATTAAACTTTATTCTTCTTGCCGACCCTGCTTTAAAACTTGCATTTCCTGAGTATCGCATAAAAATTACCGAGATTAACGGAACTCCTGTAACCGGCGACCCTGACGATATTGTTTTGCAAGCACGTTCACAAGCAACATTCAAGGGCATTATCTTAACTCCATCGGGAGAGAAAGACGAAACATTTAACGGATACATACAACAACGTCTATACGATTCAGAACGAGAGATTACGACTCACGGAAATGATGAAGGAGGCGAGCCTTATGTATTCAAAGTTAGAGACAGCAAACTTTACGAAGGTAAAGACGAGGTCAAAAACGGAGAGTTCGAATTCACCTTTAAACTACCTAAAGAGTTAAACTATTCGAACGAACCTGCGCTTATGAACCTATACGCATATGATGCCACTCAAAAAATTGAGGCACAAGGTTCATCTCAAGAGTTTGTGGTAAATGGCTACGACAACGAAGCTGAGACAGACGAAGATGGTCCTACCATAGAATATTTCTATCTAAACAGCTCCGACTTCTCATACGGAGCCACCATCAACGAAACTCCGGTGTTTATTGCCCAAGTATATGACAAATCGGGAATCAGCGTGTCAGGAATAGGATTGGGACATGACATGACAATAAAGATTGACGATAATCCCAATATGGAATATGCAATAAACGACTACTTTACTCCCGTATCGGGAGATTTTGGAAGAGGCGATGTTGTGTATCAAATTCCTGAAATTCCAGAAGGAGAACACTCTCTTACGTTTAAAGTATGGGATACAGAGGGTAACTCTTCGGAAAAGAGAACATCTTTTGTTGTAAAGAAAGGTCTCGAACCAAACATATACCAACTTTACACAACTCAAAATCCGGTTAGAGAAGAGGCTAAATTCTATCTCAATCACGACCGACCCAACATGATTACGCAAGTCACCATTGCAGTATATGACTTATGGGGCAAAGAGCTTTGGAGAAGCGAAAGCGAAGGGAAATCGGACATGTGGAAAACCGAACCTATGATATGGGATTTAACCGATGCTTCTGGAAAACGAGTTCCTCCGGGTATATATATCTACAAAGCATATATATCAACCGAGAACAGCAAATCTGCAACCGATGCTAAAAAAATTGCTGTTTTAGGGCAATAAAACAGATGTTTTAGAGTTTATTATATTGCATAAAAACAGTTTACTAACGCAACAAAATATTTAAGTATGAAATACAGAGTTATTATAATTACCATAATTTTAACGGCACTATGTGGTTCAACATATGCACAAAAGAGCCAATTCAACCCAATTACAACAGGAGTAACCTCGCTTAACATCGCTCCCGATGCCAGAGGTGGAGGTTTGGGAGATTTAGGTGTTGCTTCAGACCCTGATGTTAACTCTCAATTCTGGAACCCCGCAAAATATGCTTTCACAGAGAGCCGTGGTGGATTGGCAGTATCATATACTCCTTGGTTGAGAAAATTGGTAAACGATATTAACCTTGCATACGTTGCCGGATATTGGAAGTTCGGACGCTACGGAAACGATCCTCAAGCACTGAGTGCCACACTGAGATACTTCTCTTTGGGTTCAATACAAACAACCGATGAGGGAGGAAATGTATTGAGTTCGGTAAATCCATACGAAATGGCATTGGACCTCGGATACTCTCGCAAACTTACAGGCAATTTCTCTATGGCTGTTGCTTTGCGTTTCATATACTCCGACTTAGGATACTCGACAGATGGTAGCAGCGACGTAAAAGGTGCTGCGGCTTTTGCTGCCGACATTGCAGGATACCAAACATTTTATCCTATCGTAGGTCGCAGCGAGTGCCAATGGTCATGGGGATTCAATATCTCGAACATTGGAACAAAAGTTTCATACGACGGAGGAGCAAACAATGCATATCTCCCTGCGAACTTGCGTTTGGGAACAACATTCAAATTCCCTGTTGCCGACTACCATACATTGGCTCTTAACTTAGATTTGAATAAACTTATGGTACCCACAGCTCCTCGCCAACAAGACTATTTGGACGCTGAGGGAAATCCCGACCAAAAGGCATACCAAGAGGCAATAGAAGACTACAACAACATGTCATCCTTCAAAGGAATATTCAAATCGTTCAGCGACGCACCCGGAGGATTCAAAGAGGAGTTGCAAGAGATTCAAATATCTACAGGTTTGGAATACTCATACAACCAACAATTCTTTGCCCGCGTAGGTTACTACTACGAGAACAAATATAAAGGAAACCGCCAATACCTTACATTCGGAGCAGGATTCTCATTAAGCGTATTCACACTTGATGCTGCATACGTACTTGCGACTGCACAAAGCAGCCCATTGGATCAAACATTACGTTTTACCCTTGGATTTGATATGGCAGGACTTAAGGATCTTGTTGGCGGAGCCAGACGAAGAAGATAAACTCATAGGATATGAAGATAAGAGTTGGTTTAGGCTATGATGTTCATCGTCTTGTTGAGGGCAGAGAACTTTGGTTGGGCGGAGTAAAGATTGAGCATACTTTAGGGCTCGACGGTCACTCTGACGCAGACGTTGCAATACATGCTCTTTGCGATGCCATATTGGGTGCTGCAGCACTACGCGACATAGGTTACCACTTTCCCCCAAGCGATAACAAATTCAAGGGAATAGACAGCAAACTTCTTTTGGCGGAGGTAATAAAGATATTAAAGGAGAAGGGTTACAGAGTTGGCAACGCAGATATTACGATATGTGCCGAACGTCCGAAGATAAACCCTCACATTCCCTCTATGATAAAAACTCTTGCCCCAATAATGGAGGTTGAAGATGATGAAGTTTCAATAAAAGCCACCTCCACCGAGAAACTCGGCTTTGTTGGCAAAGAAGAGGGTATTGCCGCTCACGCAGTAGTTCTTATTGAAAAAATATAGATTATGAAAGCTAACAACATATTTAATGCGCTATTGTCATTGGCAATAGCCTTTTTTGCATTTACACTCAACAGTTGCAAAACAGAAGGAGACGAAACAAAGGTAAAGAACATTATAATGCTTATTGGCGATGGAATGGGACCAACTCACATCCCTGCTCTTATGCTTGAGGAGCAATATGCCCCAACAAACTTTCAACGAGCCAATCGAGCAGCATTTGTAACAACATATTCAAGCAACAACAGAGTAACCGATTCTGCTGCCGCAGGAACAGCTCTTGCATGCGGAGAGAAGACAAACAACAGCGTAATTGGGCTGAATGCCGAAGGTGATACCATATACTCAAATATACACCTCGCAGAGGCTTTAGGCATGGAGAGCGCTTTGGTCGTAAGTTGTGATATTACACACGCAACACCTGCCTCATTTTATGCACATGCAGCACACCGAGATGAGAGAGAAGCTATTGCATCATGGTTGCCTAAATCGGGAATTGACGTTATATTTGGTGGTGGATTGAGTGCATTCACTCAACGCAGCGACAGTGTAAACCTAATGGAGCAATTCAAAAACGAAGGCTACTTAATAGCATCTTCACTAAATGAAACAGACTCTGTTAAAGACGGCAAAGTTATAGGGTTATTTGCAGAGAAACACCTGCCAAGCATGATAAACGGGCGAGGAGATATTTTACCCTCGGCTACAGCAAAAGCCTTGGAGATACTGACCAATAACTGCAACAAAAAAGGTTGCGGGTTCTTTATGATGGTAGAGGGTTCTCAAATAGATTTTGAATCTCACGCCAATAATGCCAAAGGCATACATGCCGAAATGAAAGATTTTGACGCAGTAGTGGGCATTGCATTCGATTATGCAGACTCTCATCCAGGCACCCTTGTTATTGTTTGTGCCGACCACGATACAGGAGGCATGTCAATACCCTCTTGCAAAACCGATTTTACTCTTGGCGAAAGTGGTGTTGAATATAACTTCGGCTCTACAAGCCACACTGCAACAATGACTCCTGCCCTATTCTACGGCACAGGAGCAGATGAATTTGGAGCAATAATCGACAACACCGATATCGCTAAAAAGGTTAGAGAGTTTATACAAAATAGTTTTTAGTTGTCGGCTCTGCCACCCTACGAGTAGTTATTAGAAACAACAAAGAGACCGCTGAAATTCAGTGGTCTCTTTTATCTCTATTTGTATTCTAACAACTTAAAAACTACATATTCGTAGCAATTGCAGCCGCAACCTCTGCCATTTCTTCGGGAGTGAATTTCATCTTCTCTTTTGTAAAAGACATATCACCCTCACTATTCATTGGCACAAGGTGAACGTGCGTATGAGGAACCTCCATTCCCAATACGGCAACGCCTACTCTTTTGCAAGGTACTGCTTTTTTAAGAGCAAGTGCAACTTGTTTTACGAACAACATATACTCTGCGTAATCTTCATTCTCTATATCAAAGATATAATCACCCTCTTTTTTAGGTATTACCAAAGTATGACCTTTAGCCAAAGGATTGATATCGAGAAATGCAAAAAACTTCTCGCTCTCCGCTACTTTATAGCATGGAATCTCTCCCTCTACTATGCGTGTGAATATTGTTGCCATGGTATTTTTTAGATTAAAATCTCAACAATCTCGAATTTCATTAAGCCTGCAGGCACTTTCACCTCAACTACATCGCCTACATGATGACCCAACAACCCTTGCGCAATGGGAGTTGATACTGAGATTTTACGCTCTGCCAAGTTTGCTTCGCTATCAGCAACCAACATATACTCCATTACTGCTCCGTTTTGGCAATTTTTGATTTTTACCTTGTTAAGCATTTGTACTGTGTGAGTATTTAAGTTTGCATCGCTAATGATACGTGCGCTTGCTACTTGACTCTTTAATTGAGCAATCTTCATCTCCAACAAACCTTGAGCCTCTTTTGCTGCATCATACTCTGCATTCTCCGAAAGGTCTCCTTTGTCGCGAGCCTCGGCAATTTGTGCAGAAATTCTTGGACGTTCAACA
Organism: Candidatus Caccoplasma sp.; assembly: GCA_045613905.1. Taxonomy (GTDB): domain Bacteria; phylum Bacteroidota; class Bacteroidia; order Bacteroidales; family G3-4614; genus Caccoplasma_A. Next base: position 72,864 of record JAZLBW010000006.1, on the reverse strand, counting down.
CTCTCAAGATAGTTGATTTCGTCCATCATTTTATGGTAACCCTCATCGGTCAAATAAACTACTGCCATAATTTTATCTTTCTTTTATTATTAATATTCCTTTTAAAAAATTATATAAAAAAGAATCCCCGTATCTTGACGATACCGGAACCCTCCTATATTCTTCTCTCTATTTCTTCTGCGAAGATAAGCAATAAAAAATTGTAAACCAAATTTTTTGCTCTTATTCGTTCACCAAACCCATACAATTATTTTATTTACTTAAACTTAAGACGTTTCATCTCTCGTTCCTTATCAGGTCGCATCTTAAACACCACCTCTTTTACATATGAACGCAAAAATCCCATTGAGTAACCCCACAGTTGAATTGTCGCTGTCACCAATGCCAATGCCGACACTTTTAATGAGCGAGTCTTCGCCAATGCCTCAACAAACAGAGCCACATAGTATAATAACAATGGAGTTATTGCCCATGGACAGAAGATGGTTGACAACATCAAAAATATTGAACCGAGCATAAAGGCTGTTGGCAGAAGATGCACCAACTTCATTGATCCGGGGTGTAAGAGATGAAGTTCTACTCGCGAACGTCCAAAAACCAACATTTGGCGAGAGAAACTGCGAATTGTATTCCTACGTTTATGATAAACAAAAGCATCGGGTAAAAGCACAGTGGTAAATCCTGCCTTGCGTATTCTTAAGCTCAAATCTATATCTTCGCCAAATACATCTCTAAAATCACCCGCCTTTTTATAAACCTCTTGAGTAAATCCCATGTTAAAGGTACGAGGCAAGAACTTCTCCATTCCCTTTTTACGACCACGAATACCCCCTGTTGTCAAAAACGAAGTCATTGAGTAGTTGATTGCCTTTTGCAATGTTGTAAAGTTCTCTGCCGCCGCATCTGGACCACCAAAGCAATCAAAGCCACCTTTCTCTATCTCTCGTTTAACAATCTCAAAATATGTCTCAGGAATTACACAATCAGAATCAAAGAATACTAGCCACTCACCCTCTGCTCGTGCCATTCCATAGTTTCGTGCAGCACTGCGTCCCTCATTAGGTTTCATAAAGTAACGCACGTTAGCACTATCGGCATATCGCTCAGCAATATCCCTACTATCTTCTACAGAACCATCCTCCACAATGATTGTCTCAAAGTCCTTCTCTGTTTGACAAGAAAGGCTCTCCAATAACTCCTCAACCTCGGAGCGTCTGTTATATACGGGTACTATAATTGAAAATTTCATCTCTCCACTGCCAACAACTAACAACTAACGACTAACAACTTTTTTATACACCTCCATCGTAAGGCGAATATCGTATAGAGCATCGTGTAATGACTCTTCACATACCTCAATTCCACATTGACGCGCCACGGTTGAAAGTTTAAAATCTTTCATTGTATGACGCTCCTCTGCAAAATATTGCGAAGCAAGTACCATTACATCAAGGCTGTTACCCCAGAACCAACTGCCAAAATACTCATCTCCGTTTTGGCGAAACCATGCTCTGAAGAAATTATCATCGAACGAAGCATTGTTGTATCCTGCAAGGAAAAACTTATCTGTTCTATCATACTTATCAACATATTTCCCTAACATCTCTACAACACGTTTATAAACCTCCTCCATTGGCGGATATGCCATAACTTGCGCACGAGTCACACCTGCCACCTGCAATGCGGCATCCTCTATCAATGCCTTTGGATTGGGAGCTACTCGCAAATCGAAACTCTCCTTTACCTCTCCATCAATTACAATTGATCCACTTATTTGATGTATTCCGTTTTTCCAAAATAGAGTTCCTGTTGTTTCAAGGTCGTAAAAAAATATCTTCATATTATAATCCCATTTTATTGCAAATATACAATTTAAATATAAAAATAAAAAGTGGGCCAAATTTCTTTGACCCACCTCATATCTTATATTCTTACGAATATTATTAGCGAACGCGCTCTACGTACTCACCTGTGCGAGTATCTACGCGAATTTTGTCACCTGTGTTGATGAACAAAGGCACGCGAACCTCAGCTCCTGTCTCAACAGTTGCAGGTTTAAGAGTGTTTGTTGCTGTATCACCTTTGATACCTGGCTCAGTATAAGTTACCTCCAACTCAACTTTAACCGGCATCTCAGCGTAAAGGATAGTTTCAGTTGATGCATCAGATACAACCTCAACAATCATCTCCTCTTTCATGAAATCAACACCTGTGATTAGGTCTTTTGCGATAGGAAGTTGCTCGTATGTCTCTTGGTTCATAAAGATATACTCAGCTCCCTCTTTATATAGGAATTGGTAAGGACGACGCTCTACACGTACATCTTCAAGTTTCTCACCAATGTTAAAACGACGCTCCAATACGTAGCCGTTTACAACATCTTTAAGTTTTGTACGCATAAATGTGTTTCCTTTACCTGGTTTTACGTGTAAAAATTCGATACAGAAATAAAGCTTTCCGTCCATACGGATACAAGTTCCGTTTTTAATGTCTTGAGCGTTAATCATAAATATATGGTTATTTGTTATTATTTTCGGAGCACAAAATTAATGGAATTTAAACAAAAAAGCAAAAAGTTTTGTATAAAAATGAATTATAACTGCTCTATCTCTTGGAAATTTGATAAAACATAACTATCTTTGCACCCTGATTTTGGAATATAATGTAAACAATATAAAATAGAAGAATCATGAAAAGAACATTTCAACCTTCAAACAGAAAGAGAAAAAACAAACACGGTTTCCGTTCTCGCATGGCTACTGCTAACGGACGCAGAGTATTAGCTGCTCGTCGTGCCAAAGGTAGAGCAAAACTTACTGTATCTGACGAGTACAACGGATAATAACAGTGGTTTTAACTTACAAAAGAGCAACCTTGACGGTTGCTCTTTTTTTGTACCTGTACGCGTACAAAATTCATAAGAAGAATAATTCTCCTATCAAATTGCCACAAAAAAATCGGAGCGCCGAAACACTCCGATTTATTGCTTATGTAATTTCAGATATTACAATTTTGGACCAGCCTCAACTAGAGATTTACCTAAATCGTTACCTGTAAATTTAGCGAAGTTTTTGATGAAACGCTCTGCAAGATCTTTTGCTTTAACATCCCACTCTGCTGCATCAGCGTAAGTGTCGCGAGGATCAAGGATGTTAGGATCTACACCGTTCAATGCAGTTGGAACCTCGAAATCGAAGTAAGGGATTTTCTTAGTTTCTGCTTTGTCGATTGATCCATCAAGAATAGCATCGATGATACCACGAGTATCTTTGATAGAGATACGTTTTCCTGTTCCGTTCCATCCTGTATTAACCAAGTATGCACGAGCACCGGTTTGCTCCATTCTCTTAACTAGCTCCTCACCATATTTTGTTGGGTGCAATGAAAGGAATGCAGCACCGAAACATGCTGAGAATGTTGGAGTAGGCTCAGTGATACCACGCTCAGTTCCTGCCAATTTAGCAGTAAATCCTGATAGGAAGTAGTATTGAGTTTGCTCAGGAGTCAAGATTGAAACCGGAGGCAATACTCCGAACGCGTCAGCTGACAAGAAGATTACTTGTTGTGCGTGAGGTCCTTTAGATACTGGTTTAACGATGTTCTCGATGTGGTTGATAGGATAAGAAACACGAGTGTTCTCAGTTACGCTCTTATCTGTGAAATCGATTTTACCATTCTCATCAACAGTTACGTTCTCTAACAAAGCATCACGTTTGATAGCATTGAAGATATCGGGCTCGCTGTCTTTATCAAGGTTGATAACTTTAGCGTAGCATCCACCCTCGTAGTTGAATACACCTTCGTCATCCCATCCGTGCTCGTCGTCACCGATCAATAGACGTTTAGGATCTGTTGAAAGAGTTGTTTTTCCTGTTCCTGACAAACCGAAGAATACAGCTGAGCTTTTTCCTTCTTTGTCTGTGTTGGCTGAACAGTGCATTGAAGCGATTCCTTTAAGAGGATTCAAGTAGTTCATGATTGAGAACATACCTTTTTTCATCTCACCACCGTACCAAGTGTTGATGATTACTTGCTCTTTTGTAGTTAGGTTGAATACTACTGCAGTCTCCGAGTTCAAACCAAGCTCTTTGTAGTTCTCAACTTTAGCTTTTGATGCGTTGTAAACAACGAAATCAGGCTCTCCGTAGTTAGCCAACTCCTCAGCAGTAGGAAGGATGAACATGTTTGACACGAAGTGTGCTTGCCATGCTACCTCAACGATGAAACGTACTTTAAGACGTGTAGCCTCGTTAGCTCCGCAGAATGTATCTACTACGAAAAGTTTTTTATTTGAAAGCTCCTTAACAGCTATCTCTTTCAAAGTTTTCCAAGCCTCTTCAGTAACGGGTTTGTTGTCGTTTTTGTACTCGTCAGAAGTCCACCAAATTGTGTTTTCGCTTGTAGCGTCTTTCACAAAGAATTTGTCTTTAGGTGAACGACCTGTGTAAACACCAGTCATTACGTTTACTGCGCCTAACTCAGTAACTTGACCTTTTTCAAAACCTTCCAAACCTGGTTTTGTCTCCTCTGCGAAGAGAACATCATAAGACGGATTGTGAAGAACCTCAGTTGCTCCATTAATTCCGTACTTGCTCAAATCTAATGTTGCCATTGTAATTTTAAGTTAAAAGTTCTTTATTAATTATTTATCAATTCTCTCTAATTATATATAGGATTTTACTCCATTTATCAAGGATGATTTCGAACAAATCAATCCTTAACCGCATACAAAGATAATACAAATTTTGAAAGTAGAGCCTTTGATTAAAGAAATTTTTCATCAATCAATACAAAAAAAATATTATTTAACTATAAATACTCCATGTTCGTTACTTTTACAACAGTTTATCCTCGTTTTTTTGTTTGTTTTTTTATAAAAAAAATTACTTTTGCAGAAACATTTTTATACTACGACACCCAAAGGATAAAACAAATTGTAATTGTCATGGCTGTAGATATCAGAATCGTCTCTTCTACTTGGGACTATATAAAGTACACAAACTTCAAAAACAAACTTTATAAGAACTCGGCGTTCGCTGTTCCTCCTCTACTTATGGACGAGTTGAACACCTTTAACCGAAAGAAAAACCCCGCTTTTGATTTTTGCGATGCCATAAGCATTATGGCTTATCGTAACGGTAAAGCGGTAGGACGAGCCACAGGAATTATAAATCATGCCGTAAACGAAAGAACGGGTAAAAAACGCGCCCGTTTCGGTTGGATTGATTTTATTGATGACAAAGAGGTAAGCATTGCCATAACCGAATGGATTGAGAATTGGGCAGTTCACAATGGCATGAATGAAATTGAAGGTCCCTTCGGTTTTACCGACATGGATCCTGAGGGCTGTCTTATTGAGGGATTCGACCAACTTGGCACAATGGAGACCATATACAATTATCCTTACTACTCCAAACACTTCGAAGAGCTGGGATACGAGAAGTGCCAGGATTGGATAGAATTTAAAATAGATATTCCTGAAGAACTACCCGACAAGCACTACCGCATTGCCAAAATCGTAAAAGAGAAATACAACATTCGTCTTGCCGAATGTAAAAACATAAAAGAGCTTGCAAAAAAATATGGGCAACAACTGTTTGAATTAATAAATGTGGCTTATGATGAGCTATACGGATACTCTCCATTAACTCCTCGTCAAATAGAACATTACATTAATATGTATCTACCCATGGTACACAAAAACGGCATCGCGGTTGTTCTTAACGACAAAGACGAGGTTGTTGGAGTTGGAATAACAATACCCTCTCTATCAAGAGCTCTTCAAAAATCAAAAGGAAGAATATTCCCATTTGGTTGGTATCATCTACTCAAAGCATTCAAAAAAGGCAACGACATAGTAGATTTCTTACTTGTGGCTGTACGCCCCGACTACCAAAGCAAAGGAGTAAATGCACTGTTCTTTGAGAAGATATTCCCACACTTTAAAGAGCAAGGCTACAAAATGGTTGAGACAAACCCTGAGTTGGACGACAACTCAAAAATACATAATCAATGGGCTATGTTCAGCCCTGTTCTACACAAACGTCGCAGAGCATACAACAAAAAACTTTTATAACTTCATTTAGGAGGGCAACCCAAAAGCGAGAAGGGTTGTCCTCTCTTTTTCTGAAGATTGAATATTTAATCAACTCCATTTTTTTACAAATATTAAGTTTCTATATCATTTTAAGACTAAAAAACTTTATTTATTACTTATAAATAAGTAATTTTGCACCCTCATTTTAAAAACATATAAATTCATCACATAAAAAAGGATTTTAAGGATATGAAATTTAGTACAATTCTTAATAGTATCGATTTCAAACCCGCACTGTTTAAAAGCATTAAAAATTACGACAGAAAAAAATTCACTGCCGATTTAATGGCAGGTATTATTGTGGGTGTTGTAGCAATGCCTCTTGCCATTGCTTTTGGTATAGCATCGGGAGTAACTCCCGAAGCAGGTTTAATCACTGCCATCATTGGAGGTTTTATAGTATCTTTTTTGGGTGGTAGCAGCGTTCAAATTGGAGGTCCCACAGGAGCTTTCATCATCATCGTTGCAGGAATCATAGCTCAATACGGAATTGAGGGACTTGCAATAGCAACTCTTTTGGCAGGAGTCATGCTATTGGTTATGGGACTCTGCCGTTTTGGAACTATAATAAAATTCATTCCCTACCCTATCGTTATCGGATTCACAGGCGGTATTGCCATAACAATCTTCTCTACTCAAATCGAAGATTTCTTTGGCATGCACATCGAAAATCTTCCTGCCGATTTCTTCTCTAAATGGGGAGCATACTTCACAAACATAGGCAGCACGAACATTGCATCTCTTTTAGTCGGAGTTGCCACATTATTAATAATAATATTCTCACCCAAGATAACCAAACGCATACCCGGTTCTCTAATAGCCATTATTCTTGTAACTTTAGTGGTATATATCTTGAGACACTTTGCAGGGATTGATTCAATCGAGACCATCGGCGACAGATTTGGAACCATACAAGCAAACATAAAAGCTCCTGAAGGTTTCAGTCTGAATTGGGAGGTTATCAACAACCTTATCTCTCCGGCATTTACCATTGCCATGTTGGGAGCAATTGAGTCTTTACTATCAGCAACCGTTGCAGACGGTGTAATTAGCGAGAGACACAACTCTAACACAGAGCTAATAGCACAAGGTGCAGCAAACATTGTATCTCCGCTATTTGGAGGTATCCCCGTGACAGGAGCCATTGCTCGAACAATGACAAACATCAACAACGGAGGACGCACACCCATAGCAGGAATCATTCACGCAGCCGTACTACTATTGATTTTATTGTTCCTTGCTCCTCTTGCCATACACATTCCAATGTCATGTTTAGCAGGAATCTTGATTGTTGTGGCATATAACATGAGTGGTTGGAGAACTATTCGTTCACTATCCAAACTTCGCAACACCGACGTTATAGTACTTTGGATTACATTGCTTTTGACAGTAATATTCAACCTTAACATTGCAATTGAAATTGGTTTGTTGCTTGCCGTTATCCTATTCCTAAAACGCGTAACAGAAAACACTCGCGTCTCTGTTATTCGCAAAGACTTGAATCTCGATGACGACGACCACAATAACTCTACCCTCGAAGAAGAGCACCTAACATTGGAGAAAGGGGTTGAGGTTTATGAGATTGACGGACCTTTCTTCTTCGGAGTAGCGAACAAATTTGATGAGCAAATGCGCGTATTGGCAGATAAGCCCAAGGTTCGTATAATTCGCATGCGCAAAGTTCCCTTCATCGATTCATCAGGATTGCACAACCTCGAAATATTCATACAATCAGCCCACAAAGAAGGAATCATGGTAATTCTTTCAGGAGTACACGAACCTGTTCACAAAACCTTGGAGAAAGGCGGAATTACAAAACTGATGAATGAAGAAAACATCTTCGACAACATCAGAGATGCCGTAGCAAAAGCAAACAGCGTTGTATCGGCAAACAAAAAATAACAATAATAATCCAGAGCCCGGCAATAAAATTTGACCGGGCTCTGAAATTTAATTGCGACAAAAAACAATTTTATACACATTTTTCAGTTATATATAAGAAGCTAAAGCGCACACATTCCGACACAGACATCCATAATGGGAAGATTTAAAATAGTAGCAATTGTAATATTTGTATTATGCATTACTTCAAAAAGTTATGCACAATACGATGCGCAATTCAGCCAATATTGGGAACTTCCCGCATACTACAATCCCGGAGCTGCGGGAACCAACGACAAACTAAACATTCATGCGGCAACTCGTCAACAATGGATAGGAATGCCGGGAGCGCCAAAAACATTTACCATAATGGGAGATATGCCTTTCACCATGTTCAAGCAACAACATGGAGTGGGAGCAATAATATCGACCGAGAAGATAGGTCTTTTCTCAAACACCTCATTAGGATTACAATACTCATTCAAGGTTAAACTTTTAGGAGGTCAACTCGGATTAGGTCTGCAATTAGGATTTGTAAATCAGGTCTTTGATGGAGCAGGAGTATATATTCCCGAGAGCGGATACCACAACCAAACCGACGACGCAATACCAACAAGCGAGGTAAAAGGCATGGGATTTGACTTAGGTTTTGGAGTACACTACACACACAAATACTTCTGGACAGGAATATCGGCACAACACCTAACCTCTCCAACCATCACTTTTGACGAAAAATACGAAACTTATATCCCATCTGCATATTATTTTTTAGCAGGAGGCAATATTCCATTCAAAAACTCGTTAATCATATTGCAACCCTCAATGTTGTTTAAGACAACGTTCCAAACTTTTCAGATTGAATTTGGAGCAACAGTCAAATACAACAACTTTATATGGGGAGGTCTTTCATACCGTTTGAACGATGCCATAATAATTATGATTGGAGGCGAATGGAAAGGAATCAGATTAGGATACGCATACGACTACGCCCTATCTGACGTTGTAAAGGCCACAAGCGGAAGCCACGAAGTGTTTGTTGGCTACAGCATGAAGCTTGAATTAGGAAAGAAATCGAAAAATAAACATAAAAGTATCAGAATACTCTAATCGACGTTCTATAACGACGAAAGGGTAAAAACTTTAAAAGTATGAAAAAACTATTTTTTATAGCAGCGTTAGCAGCATTGATTACCTCATGTGCGCCAACATCATCGGGCGGAAACGGAGGTGAACTTGTTGGAGTAAGAGCAATGGCTTGGGGCGAACCCACTCCTTACGGAATGGTACTCGTTGAGCGAGGCTCATTTACTGTAGGCTCTTCTGAAGAAGACTCAATCTGGGGTACTCCTAAAAACGGGAAACCCATTTCGGTTGAATCGTTTTGGATGGATGAGACCGAAATAACCAATGGTAAATACAAACAATTTTTATTCTGGGTACGCGACTCCATCATTCGCGAGCGTCTTGCCGACCCCGCTTACGGAGGAAACGAGGCTTTCAAAATAGAGGAAGACCGCGAAGGAAACCCCATAAAACCTCATTTGAATTGGGCAAGAGCAATTCCCTGGAAAAACCCAACCGAGGATGAAGCACGCGCTATCGAAAGTGTTTACAGAACAAACCCAATTACAGGTCAAAAAGAGTTGGATCCTGCTCAAATGAATTATCGTTATGAGATATACAACCATACCGAGGCAGCAAAACGCCGCAATCGTCTCGATCCCACCCGTCGTGTATTGAATACCGACATCAAACCCGACCTTGAAGCAGAAGTTATCATATCAAAAGACACTGCATTCATCAACGACGATGGTAAGATTATCACAGAAACAATTGTACGTCCTTTAAGTAGCGAATTCGACTTCTTGAACACATACATTGTTAACATATATCCCGATACCACAGCATGGATTAATGATTTTGACAATGCGTATAACGAGCCCTATGTGCGTCTTTACTTCTCACACCCCGGATACAACGACTATCCTGTCGTAGGAGTTTCGTGGGATCAAGCAACTGCATTCTGCGCTTGGCGCACACAATACCTAATATCTTCGTTGCAAACTCCATTCATTGAGCCATACCGCCTACCAACAGAGGCTGAGTGGGAATATGCGGCGAGAGCAGGTATGAACGAGAACAAATTCCCATGGGGAGGAGATATACCTATGACAGAGAAGGGATGTTTTAATGCCAACTTCAAACCACAAGAGGGAAATTATGTAAAAGATGGCAACCTGATAACATCAAACGTAGCCACATACCCACCAAACGACTTTGGATTGTATGACATGGCAGGTAACGTATCTGAATGGACATCAACAGCATACAGTGAAGGAGGCATGGCATATACAAGCGACATGAACCCCGACTACCGCTACAATGCAGCAAAAGAGGATCCATATCAAATGAAACGTAAAATCATTCGCGGAGGTTCTTGGAAAGATGTATCAAACTTTATACGTTCTGACATAAGAATGTGGGAGTACCAAAACGAGCAACGCTCATACATAGGATTCCGTTGCGTTCGTACACAAGTAGGCTTTGCAAAAGGTCGCAAATAATCAATAATCTCTAAAAATCTACAACCATGACAAAAGAAAAGATAAAATCATACAAAAATCGTTTTTACAAATTCGCAACAAGCGAAAAGGGAAAACGTTTCTTTAACTTTGCGTACAGCATAGGTGCTGCAATCGTTATTCTTGGTGCGCTATTTAAGCTGTTGCACCTTGCCGGAGGTAACTTCATGCTATCATTGGGTATGGGTATAGAGGTATTGATGTTTATCATGACCGCCTTTGATGCTCCCGCAAAAGAGTACAAATGGGAAGAGGTATTCCCCGTTCTTAAAAGTCAAGATCCCAACGACCGTCCCGAATTTAAAGGAGGTGGAGGAAACGGAGGTTTCATAGGCTCCATGCCCGTTGGTGTAAACAATGCCGAGGCAGTAAACATACAAGGAGGCACAGCTCCTGTTGGAGGAGCGGTAATGGGTGGCGGAGGAACCATCATAATTGGTGGAGGAAACGCTCCATACGTATCGCCCGAAGATGCAAAACGCACTGCAGGAATACCATCTGACATCAATTTGGATGAAAACGATACTCAATCACTATCTCAAAGCATCCAAAAACTATCATCTGCAGCAGACCAACTTTCAAAAATGGCAGAGTTGACATCGGCGACACAAACCTATTTAGAGCAATTATCGGCAATCTCTAACCAAATGGAGCAATTCAAGAGAGCAACCGAATCGCTTACACAAGTATCTAATGTTCTATTAGACTCTTACCGCAACATAACCGACAACTCTGACAACATAACCACACACTCACAAGGTTATGTAACACAAATGGAGGATTTGAACCGCAACCTTGCAGGCTTGAATACAATATATGAGATACAGTTGAAGAGCATCAGTTCTCAATTGGACAACATCGACCGCGTAAACATTGGATTGAGAACAATTCGCGACATGTACGAAAGTTCTGTTGATGACAGCTCACGCTACTGCAAAGAGACTGAGCGCATGACAACATACATGTCTCAACTTAACTCGGTATATGAAAATATGTTGGCTGCCATGACCGTTAACATGTACAACAATCCTATGGCAGCAATGGGTTCAAAAATGTCGTCATTCAAAGACGAAGAGAATAAAAACGACAAATAGTAGGCATTAACAGCTAACAAAAAAACAAAAGCAAAAGAAAATGGCATCGAATAACTATTCAAACATGACGCCAAGGCAGAAGATGATAAATCTTATGTACATTGTGCTTACTGCCATGCTTGCCTTAAACGTCTCTACCGATGTGTTAGAGGGTTTCAGACAAGTGGAAGACAGCCTTGCGCGTTCAACAGACAATGCCTCTGAACAAAACAAAGCTCTTTATGGAGAGTTAACCGATTACAATATAACAAACCCTGAAAAATCGGGAGAGTGGTACAGCAAAGCCACAGATGTACGTAATCGCACCGAAAGACTTGTCGGCTTCATTGACTCACTAAAAGTGGCCATAGTAAAACAAGCTGATGGAAAAGACGGCGACGTAAACAACATAAAACGAATGGACGACCTTGAAGCGGCATCGCACATTATGCTTTCACCAGCAAAAGGGCAGGGAGAGAAACTTCGCAATTCGCTTATCAATTATGCCGACTTTGTAACACCCATGGTGGGCGATTCGATAAAAAGAAAGGTAATTAGCGACTATCTATATCCCGTTGCACGCAACAAAGAGGGGTTGATAAAGAACAAAACTTGGGAAGAGGAGAGCTTCGAAGGCATGCCTGTTGCAGCCGCAATTACAGTGCTTACAAAACTTCAAAACGACATACGTTATGCAGAGAGTGAAATTCTTCACATCTTGCGTAACAACATCGACGAAGGCGACGTAAGGGTAAACCGCATGGATGCATATGTAATTCCATCATCAAAAACCGTTATGCGAGGCAGCTCATACTCTGCAAATATTGTATTGGCAGCAGTGGACACCACTCAAATTCCAACCATATACATCGGAGACAAAGAGTTGGATAAAGAGAAAAACGGATTATACGAGTTTATATGTAACCAAACAGGAGTTTTCGATTACAGCGGATACTTGGAGGTATCGGCAGGAGATGGTTCAATACTTCGCCACCCCTTCACATCATCATACACAGTAATAGAGCCATCTGCAACCGTATCGGCAACAATGATGAATGTGCTTTATGCAGGAATCGAAAACCCCATAAGCATATCAGTTCCGGGAATTCCCAACAATGCAATCTCGGCAACAATGACAAACGGAACACTAACTCGTTCGGGAGACAGTTGGATTGCAAAACCAAAATCGGTTGGAACAGATGTAATAATCTCTGTAACTGCAAATATGGAAGGACGCACACAAACCGTCAGCCAAACAGTATTTAGAGTAAGACAATTACCCGACCCAATGCCATTCATCACATACACCGATGAAAAAGGCAATCCTCAACGCTATCGTGGAGGCAAACCAATAAGCAAAGCGCTTCTTGTAAAAGCACCCGGTATAGAGGCGGCCATAGATGACGGATTGTTGAATATATCGTTTAAAGTACTATCGTTTGAAACCGTAATATTCGACTCAATGGGTAATGCAATGCCCGAAGTATCTAACGGAGCGCAATTCTCAGACCGTCAAAAAGCGGCAATAAAGAAACTATCTCGCGGAAAACGCTTCTACATATCAAAGGTTAAAGCAATAGGTCCCGATGGAATTGAGCGTACCATATCGCCAATCGAGGTATTTGTAAACTAATAAGAAGGAAAGAAATAAATTTATACGAAATATGAAACGTACCATTAAAATCTTAACAGCACTATTGCTAATTGCTATTTTTGCAATGCCCGAAAGTGAGGCTCAAACACGTGCTGCAATAAAAAGCGGAAGTGCAAGAAAAAGAGAAGAGTCAAACAACTCACTCTCAGTAAGAGCACAAAACCTATACGAGAAGGAGGCAATATCACCCGCCAACACACCTTGGAATCGTATAATATATCGTTCGCTCGATCTTAAGAAAGAGAAGAACCTTCCTCTATACTTCCCCGAGGAGAGCACCGAAGAGCAAGAGAATCTATTCCGCCTTATAATGAAACTTTTGGCAGAAGGGAAAATTACAGTATATGAGTATCTCGATGGAAGAGAGATATTTACCGAAGCATACCAAGCAAACGTAAAAGAGACGCTTGACCGTTTCCATATATTGTACGAGGAGAACAGTTCTCAAACAGGGCGCAAAGCCAAATTCACAATAGACCCAAGCGATGTTCCTGCAAACGAAGTTCTTTCGTATTACATCAAAGAGAAATGGGTATTCGACCAACAAAACTCAGGTGTTAAGAGCGAGATAGAGGCACTATGCCCCATATTGCATCGTACAGACGACTTTGGAGGAGAAGCAATAAAATACCCTATGTTCTGGGTTAAATACTCCGATATTCGACCATACTTGGCACAACAATATATAATGACAAGTAACGAAAACAATATACGCAACTACACGTTCGACGATTTCTTCAAATTGCGTATGTTCGACGGAGAGATTTACAAAACCATGAACCTTCGCAACATGTCGTTGATGCAACTCTATCCCGAGCAAGCGGCACAAGACAGCGCAAGAAACGAAATAGAGAAACAACTTCAAAACTTTGAAAAAAATCTTTGGGTAAAAAACCCTGAAGAGATAGCAAAAGAGAAAGCGGCTCAAGAACAAACATCAAAAGACGAGAACAACGTCTCAGACAAAACAGACACAAAAGCCAAGAAAGAGAATATCGCTCCTACACGTTCGACTCGTGGCACAGAGAGTACAAAAACAAAAACCGCCAAAACAAAGAGTAGCAGTGCAAAGAGCAGCACTAAAACAAAAAGCAGCTCATCAAAATCTTCGGCTCCTGTTCGTTCAGTAAGAAGCACAAAATAGAGTTGTTAAATAAGGGGCTTGGTCTCTTGTATTAAGAGGTACAACAAAGCCAATATTTGTTAAAAAACAAGCTAATTTATATAAAATAGTTACGAGGCTCTCGTAACTATTTTTTTGTAAGGGAAAAATTGTATCTTTGCAATGATGCTAAAACTCACATTTAAAATATTGGCAACAGCCATGTTGCTTATCTCTGCGAATGGAGCTGCACAAGAGCTACCAGAAAGTACTGTTTTACCCCTCGCAACACAAGACACAACCATTTTAGCAGACATAACAACACCCTTAGAGAGTGACTCAACAAAAGCCACAAGCCTAACTATTGACACAACCATTCAAACAAAGTCTGACTCCACAATAACATACAAGAAGAAAAAGAAGAAGGACAAAAACTTAAAGTTCAGTCTATTGGGAGGTCCCGGATACTCACCCGACTATGGCTTTACCATAGGAATATCAACACTTACCACATTTAAAACAGTAAAAAGCGATACATCTCTGATGAGGAGCGTAATACCCATACACTTTTCAATGTCATTTGGCTGTCCGCTTGGATTTACCGTATTATCGAGACCATACATCTACTTCAAAGAAGACAAAATAAGACTACAAGGATACTACGAATACAAACACACAAACGAAAACTACTACGGAGTAGGATACACACTAAACCACAATATAGAACGCAATAAAAGCGTAACAGGCTACAATGCCGATCTTGTAAAGATAAATCCCCTACTCCTATTCAAAATAGGTAAGAGTGTAAGCTATATAGGAGCTGTTGCCGATTTCTATTTCGAGAATATAAAGAATCCCGGAAGCTACGTCATATCCGACCCCTACTATATCAAGCAGGGAGGAACAGCCGAAGGGATGAGAGACATTAATGTAGGATTAGGATTGGCATACTCATACGACACACGCGACATAGCGGCCAACGCATACAAAGGAATGCTATTTGAAGCACGAGCCCTGTACTACAGCAAATACTTTGGAGGAGAGTACAATTTTGGTTCAATAACAATAGATTACCGTCAGTACTACCAAGTATCAAAAAACCGTCGCAGAGCATTGGCATGGAACGTGTTGGCAAAAACAAAAATAGGAAATCCACCATTCTCACAACACGCCGATGTTGGAGGACCCTTTAATCTACGAGGGTACTATATAGGACACTACCGCGACAATACAGCAATTACAGCCGAAGTAGAGTGGCGACAAATGTGGGATATCGACCCCGACACAAGACTAAAACGACTACTTCACCGATTAGGATACACCGCATGGGTAGCTTGCGGATTTATGGGAGAAAACATAGTAAAATACAATGCCGTACTCCCCAATGCAGGATTAGGCTTCAGGTTTGAAGTACAGAAACGAATGAACTTCAGAGTTGATGCAGGCTACAGTTTCGCCGACCACCACGTACTCTTCTACTTCAACATGACCGAGGCATTTTAAAGCAATTGCAAAGCAATTAGAATTGACTAAATGTCAATTCGTGCTTTAAAATGGAGAGCACAGTGCTCTGTGCGACGGAGGAAAAGCAATTGCGAAGCAATTATAGTTGTTAGTTGTTAGTTTTTGGTTGTTAGTTGTTAGTTGTTAGAGACTAAAGCTACAATTTAAACTAACTTTTAAGATATAAAAGTGGAGCATTTCTGCTCCACTTTCTTTGTGTCAATAAGGGTATTGCGATAATTAGGCAAATTGCTCTTATTAGTTTAATATTTTCAACGAGCAAATATTTATTAACTAATTCCTAATTCCTCATTCCTAATTCAACTAAAACTACATTACCCGCAATGGAAATATTTTTTAACCAATGCCAACATAGCCTCTTGGTTACCGTCCAACTCGGCACGCATTGTGCGGTCGTTGTAAGAAGATAGTTTTTTGATGATACCATCAATCATTGCAGGGCTGAATACGTTGAATTTCTCGAAAATCTCACGTTGTTTAGCCAAGCATTCTGCCGATGCGGCACAGCTATCGGGAAGTTGCTCCAATGAATTCAACTTATCTGCATTCTCCTCTTTGTGGATGTTGACGTTAACGTATGTTTTTTCTGCAATCTCCAAACCGTTTTCAATCTCAAATCCGTAACGGCAAGCTACTGCAAGACCTGCCAAAAGTTGATAGAGGTCAGCCGAACCATCAGGCGAACGCATCTCAACTGTCTGTTTTTGAGAAGTATCGTAGTTGCTTAATGCCTCTAATGGATTAGCAAGCTGACACATATCGGTTTTAGCCGCCCAACCAAGAGGAACACGCACCAATACAGAGCGGTTTCTATCACCCCAACATATGTTTGTAGGAGCCTCTTGATGAGGAACTAAACGGAAATAAGATGTTGGATTGGTGTTTCCAAACGCCGTAATCGAAGGAGCCAATACCATCATTCCTGCAATTGCTTTACGAGCTGTTGCTGAAAGCACTCCGTTATCGAGCATTTGGTTTTGACCATCCTTAACTATACGCATATGAACGTGTAATCCTGAACCTGCTTTACCTGTTGTGATTTTGGGAGCGAAGGTAATATCGTATCCCATTTGGTATGCAAGGTTACGGATAATCCATTTTGCAATCATAAGTTGGTCGGCTGCATCTTGTGCGCGAACAGGAAGGAACTCAATTTCGTTTTGCTCATATACCATACCATCTATGCTGAAGTTACCAACCTCTGAGTGTCCGTATTTGATTTGTCCACCTGCTTGAGCAATATATGCCATACAACGAGTGCGGAACTCATTGAATTTTGCATATGGAGCCGATTCATGGTAACCCTTTTGGTCTGTCGCAGGGAAAGCCTCTTCGTCAGGAGCAATAACATAATACTCCAACTCTCCCATTGCCTGGAACTCCATTCCTGTCACTTCGTTGAAGGCTCTGCAAGCCTTTTCAAGAGTGTTTTCAGGCGAACTCTCAAGAGGTTCACCATCTTTATTGAAATACGAACACAACATTGAAAGAGTAGGCAACTCGGCAAATGGATCCAAAAATGCAGTTCTGAAACGAGGAACCACATACAAATCGCTACTGCCAGCCTCGATAAAAGGGAAAAGACTCGAACCATCTACCCTCTCACCACAAGTAAGAATGGCATCAAGATAAGCCAAGTTATTGATTACGAAATTCAAAGTTTTCAAACGTCCGTCTCCTGCAGGGTACATAAAGTTTACCATCTGTATTCCGTTCTCATCGATGTAACGGATAATATCCTCTTTAGTAAACTCTTTTGCAGGTTTACCCAAATATGACACAAGCACATTGGGGTTCATAGCAAGTTCTCTATCCATAAGTGTAAAAATTAATTTCTATTTAAAAATAATTATATAACCCTTCAAAATTAATAAAAAGTTTTATTTTTCATTAAACTACTCTTGATTTTTTAAGGTAAGAGATTACCTTTGTCATAAATTATAAGAAAAAGAGCCGTTATGATAGTAGACAAACTTACACAACTAATTGGCAACACACCTATGCTACACGCGCAAGTATTTGAAAAGAGCGTTAATGCAGGGGCTAACATATACGTTAAATTGGAATATTTAAACCCTGCCGGCAGCGTGAAAGACCGCGCGGCACTATATATGGTTGAAGATGCCGAAAAAAGAGGAATTCTAAAGCCCGGAGCAACAATCATAGAACCAACGAGCGGAAACACAGGTGTTGGTTTGGCACTTGTTGCAATAGTAAAAGGATATAAACTTATACTAACCATGCCCGAAAGCATGAGCATTGAACGTCGTAAACTGCTTTTGGCACGAGGAGCAAAGATTGAGCTCACTCCCGCATCGGAGGGGATGAAGGGGGCAGTAGAGAGAGCCGAGGAGCTATGCTCACAGATTGAAGGCGCAGTTATTCTTCAACAATTTGACAACAAAGCAAATGTCGAAGCACACTACCAAACCACTGCAAACGAGATATGGAATGACCTTGAAGGCAAAGCAGACATATTCGTGGCAGGCGTTGGCACAGGAGGCACTATAAGCGGAAATGGCAAACGATTAAAGGAACTTAACCCTGAGATTAAGATAGTAGCCGTAGAACCCGCTGAAAGCGCTCTACTGAGCGGAAAATGCGCAGGTCCACATAAAATACAGGGAATAGGAGCAAATTTCATACCTTCACTATACGACTGCTCGGTTGTTGACGAGGTAATACCCGTATGTTGCGAGAATGCCTACCAAGCATCTCGTCTCATATCTGCCACCGAAGGAGTATTGGTGGGAATATCTTCAGGAGCGGCACTGCACGCCGCCACACTTCTTGCATCACGCCCCGAAAACAGAGGCAAAAACATAGTTGTACTCCTCCCCGACACAGGAGAACGCTACCTGTCAACCGAGTTGTTTTGCGGGTGTTAGTTGAGAGCCCAATACATTTAGTTCAATTAGTCTTATTAGCAAAAAAGAGGAGCAGTTTTCTGCTCCTCTTTCTTATTATTAAAAGTTGATTTAGATTGTAAATTCTTAGTCTCTAACAACTAAAAACTAACAACTCTTATTTTTTAACAACTTTCATTACGTTCAACAATCCTGCCTCTCCTTTAACTTTGATGAAGTAGATACCGCTTTGTCCCTCAACAGGAATGTTAACGATTTCTCCCTCAACTGCGTTAAGAGCCGCCGAGTTGATTAGACGTCCTGTGTAGTCGTAAAGTTCTACTGTGTAGTCACCAGACTCAACAAACTTAACGTTAACCTCATTCTCGAATGGGTTAGGATAAGCTTGCATCTCCTCTACAGATACTTCCTCAATTCCTGTAGGATAAACATTTACTCCAGAGATAGTTTTTGTATCAGAACCCCAGCTGTTAGAAAGTGTCAAAGTAGCCTCAAATGTTCCTTCAGAAGCGTAAGAAGCAGTTGCAGAACCAGCTGTTTCGTTACCCTCTGATGCAGAAACTGTAGCACCTTTCATAGCCCATTTTGGAGTTGTTACAACCTCGAAGTTAGTTCCTGAGATGAAAGGAGCACCTGCAGTGTAAGTAATATCTTTTGGCATGTATTGGTTGTTACCTTCGCTGATTGTAGTAATCTCATACAAACCTGCAATCAATTTATTACCACTGTATAAAACAGGGCTGATTACATTGTTGTTTTCATCGGCTTCGCTCTCGAAGTCCCAGTATCCGATTAGACCATCCACGCTTGATGGGTTATCGTTGTGTTGCATTGTTTCAGCAACCTCAGATGCTGTAAGTGCTTTTTTGTACAAGCGAACCTCATCAAGAGTACCGTCGATACCTGCACGTGAGAATGCACGTCCACCAATCATGATAACGTTAGAAGATTTCCAGCTATACAATGATGTACCTGTAGCAACTGTTCCCTCTCCAACCAATTTACCGTTGATGTAAAGAGCCAATGTTCTGTTTGAAGTATAACCCATAACCAATACTACATGGTACCAAGTCTCAGGTTTGAATTGGAAGTCTTGTGAAACAGGAACAACAACTCCGGCATTTGTAGTCAAACGATATGACAATGACATACTACCCTCCGGTGTATCGCCACCTGCAGGATTGATTGTACTCCAGATATAACCCCAGTCAGAAGCAGGCCAATCGTCTGCCGCTGTACGGATATTCAAGAATTGAGTACCGCTTGACTCGTGATTGAAACGGTTGAAGTAAATCCAGAAAGACATTGAGAATGGAGTTTGGTTATTGAAGTTCAATTGCTCGGCAGGAATACCAAATGCTTTCTCACCCATAGCGAAACCACGTGATACGTGTCCGTCTGAGTTAGGACGTCCTGTATATGTCAATGTCATCTCCTCACCAACCTCAAGATAGTCTTTACCTTTTTCTGTTGACATTGTAAGAGTTTTAATCTCTGGCATAGCTCCTACCTCTGCTGGAGAGATTTGGATTTTACCACGATATACCTCTGTTGTTCCGTTCATAGTCATGTAAAGGTCATAGATTCCCTCCTCTGACAATGAAGTTGTGAATGATTTAGCATTGAAAGTTCCTTTAACTGCATCGTTAGCTGAAGCTTTGATTACCCATGTTGCTGCTGCGTGGTTAGGATCGTCAAATGCGACAGTAAACTCTTCATTAGCTTTGATGATAGGTTTGTCGATTGAGAATCCTTCAACTACAACACCTGCTGGAACTGTTTGATAGTCACCCCAAGCTATTTCACTCTCGCTCTTAGTATCCATTGACAAAGCAGCTACACCAATACGGATTTTGCCACCTTTAGTCTCATCATATGGAGCTCCAACTACGTAAGCTGCCCAAGATGTTGTTGCTGTACACAATACAGGTTCGCAACCCTCTTGTTGAGTATAAATTTTGTACAATGAAGTTTTTACATCTGAGTTGTAGATGCTTTGGTATGTATCACGGCTTCCTGTGAAGTTAGAAGTCATATCATATACGATTTTCATATCAACACCTTTGTAGTTACGAGCCATTGTTTTTGACATTGCAACAGCAGGTTTTCCAGGAGTGACAGATGCTCCACTTGTCAATGAAACCTCTCCAATCAACACTTTGAAATCGGCTGAAGTATTTTCGAACTTCAATGCCATCAAAGCGATAGTTTTTCCACCGATGTTAATACCTCCACGTGAAGCAATTTTAATTTTTTTCTCTACCCATGTAAACTCATCAGCTTTTGCAGATGCGATGATAACACTTGATTGCTCTTTTGTGACATCTTCCTCCAATGCAAGAGCCCAAGATATTTTACCTGTTCCTGACAATACTTTATAACGTATTGTCAAAACGTCGTTGTTTTTAACTTGATATTTAGTTTTGAACAATTGCAAATATGATTTAGTTGTGGATCCTGAAATTTGCAATGAAGAACCTCCAAACCAAGCATCGTCCCAAGTGAACTCAGCAACCATATCAGTTGAAGCATCGCTTGCGTTTTTGCCCATGAAGTTTTTAGTCCACCACCAACGCCAAGTAGGCATATAGTCTTGAACTCCTAAGTTATACCACTCTTTATCAAATGTAGTCTCACCTTCCTCTTTGAAGAACATACCGTTACCCAAGTTGAAGTATGTTACGAATGGGTCATCAGCCAATGTTCCGTTTCCATATTGAGACATCATTGTACTACGTGCAGTGATGAAACTTGAGAATCCGTGGAAAGCAGTTGCTGATGTTGAGTGACGCAACATATTTGTAACTGCAGGAGTGTTTACAGGGTTGTAAGAAGATCCTGTAACAGAGTTCTCACAAATCAATTGGTAAGTTTTTTGCATTTGTTTTGCAGTTGCACCCAACTCTCCACGTCCTTCATAGAACATGTTCATATTGTGAGCACCCCACAAACCGAATGAAATTTCATAGTTTTGAAGTGATGTCCAATCAGCGATGCTACGTCCTTGGTAGTCCATTCCTGCGTAAACATCATATCCTGAACGACCTTTTCCTTGTGCAGTTGCTTGAGATGTTGACAACGCACTTGATCCCCAGTTATAGTTCAAGAAGTATACGTCTGATACTTTTTTACCATTGTAGTGGAACCAATCAACACAATTTGAGTTAAGGACACTAAAGTCGCCGATTCCTCCTCCGTTATCTGTAAATGAATACCATGCGTTGTTGAAAGACACACCGTAACTATCTCCTTGAGCGTAGCAGTCTCCCATTAAATTTCTAAATCCTGAAGCATTTAAACCTCCCCAAGAGAACTCTGAGTTGAAACCAATACCGTCAACACCATAGTAACGAAGATATTTTAAAAGTTTGTCTGATCCTCCGTTTATCAATGCTGTTATGTTTGATCCATGACCACCGTCGCTTGATGATGGAGAAGCTCCATAAGGAACTGCCGCAACTACTCCTGAACGAACACCATTTTTGTGACATGCATCAAGATATGCAGCTGGTGCTTGAATCAATGGTGCTGTCCAGTTTCCCCATGTATCCATGTATGACCACATAGAGTAAACCTCGCCTCCAAACCAGTATGATGGAAGACCATTCCAGTTTCCGTTATCTCCCTCTCCAAGAGGACACCACCATAACATTTTACGTTCCGGATCCAAATCCTCGTTTACTTGTGTTTGTGTAAAAACAAAACGTTTACGTGGTTTTACACGAGAAATAAAGAATTGCTCGTTCTCAGCAGCCTCAGAATCGCTTTTGTATAGCGCTGTTCCCGGTTGCCAATCTTGATATGCAGCATACCATGCTTGTGCGCTTCCCATTTTCACATATTGCTCGTGAGATGCACGGCTTTGTGCTGAAGCGATAGCACATACTGCTACAAATAATGCAAGTAAATTTAATCTTTTCATTCAGTACAGCTTTTAATTATTAATAATAGGTTAATTTAAATTATCTTCATCCATTTAATCCTACTTCCTGTATATCAATCCATTAGAGGCTTTCTCCAACAAGAAGCTACAATACCGCAAAATAATCAGCGTGCAAATGTACGCATTTTATTTCAAATATTCATCATTCTCACAAAAAAGTGTTTGAAGGGATTAGGGAATCTGCTCATGCTCAATAATTAGGAATGAGAAATCTTAAACGAACAACCATTAGAACATATTAGGCTATAAGCCTTGTAAGACTAATCAAATTTAAACAAAAAAAGTGGAGCATTTCTGCTCCACTTTTATATCTTAAAAGTTAGTTTAAATTGTAGCTTTAGTCTCTAAAAACTAACAACTCTTATTTCTTAATAACTTTCATTACTTTAAGCAATCCAGCCTCTCCCTTAACTTTGATGAAGTAAACGCCGTTCTCTCCATCAACAGGAATTTCGTATGCAGCACCTGCAACAGCTGAAACTGCAAGAGTATTGATTAGACGACCTGTGTAGTCGTAAATCTCTGCAGTATAGTCACCGGCAGCAGCGAATGCAACATATACCTCATTTTCGAATGGGTTGGGGAATGCACGCATCTCTTCAAGAGTTACGTCCTCGATACCGGTTTCAACAATCATTTGAATTTGTTTGGTATCAGAACCCCATCCGTTTGTCAATGTCAATGTTGCTGGATAGTTACCCTCTTCTGCATAAATTACTTTTGCTGAACCTGTAGCTTTGTTTCCTGTAGAAGAAAGGATTGAACCTCCTTTGAATTTCCATGTTGGCAATGTCTCAATTTTGTAGTTAGTACCAGAGATGAAAGGAGCTCCGGCTGCGTATGCAATCTCTTTAGGCATATATTGGTTGTTACCCTCGCTGACCGTAGTAATCTCGTAGATACCAGAGATCAAGTTTTTGCCATTGAAATAAACAGGACTGACTACGTTATTATTAGCGTTTGCGTCAGTTTCAAAATCCCAATATCCGATTAGACCACCCACGCTTGAAGGAGAGCTTGTGTGTTGCATTGAAGCTTTAACCTCGTCTGCAGTAAGGACTTTGTTGTACAAACGAACCTCATCAAGAGTACCGTCGATACCTGCACGTGAGAATGCACGACCACCAATCATAATTACGTTAGATGATTTCCATCCATACAAGCTTTGTGTTGCAGTACTTGAACCGATAAGTTGTCCGTTGATGTACAAGCTCAAAGTTCTGTTGCTTGAGTATCCCATACACAATGCTACATGATACCAAGTTTCAGGTTTGAATTGGAATGCAGTTGATGTTTTGATAGGCTCTCCTGCATTTGATGACAAACGGTAGTTGAAAATCAAGTTACCCTCTTTGTAAACGTTACCTCCGTCATCTTTTCCTCCTTCAACAGCAATCATAC
The DNA here is from genome assembly GCA_045613905.1 of Candidatus Caccoplasma sp. Classification (GTDB taxonomy): domain Bacteria; phylum Bacteroidota; class Bacteroidia; order Bacteroidales; family G3-4614; genus Caccoplasma_A. The sequence goes on along the minus strand of JAZLBW010000006.1, from coordinate 48,740 downwards.
TCCAAACATAACCCCAGTCAGAAGCAGGCCAACCGTCAGCTGCTGTTCGGATGTTCAAGAATTGAGTACCGTCGCTCTCGTGGTTGAATTGGTTGAAGTAAATCCAGAATGTCATTGAGAATGGAGATTGAGCATTGAAGTTCAATTGATCAGCCGGAATACCGAATGCTTTCTCTTGCAATGCGATACCGCGTGATACATATCCGTCAGCATCTTGACGACCTGTATATGTAAATTCAACTTCTCCTCCTGGTTGAACACCTGCCTCTTCAGCTTGTCCGTCAGCTTTGAAAGAGTCAATTCTTGGCAATGCTCCTACTGCAGAAGGTGAGATTTGGATTTTACCACGATACACCTCTGTTGTTCCGTTCATAGTCAAGTATAGGTCATAGATTCCCTCTTCTGACAATGAAGTTGTGAATGATTTAGCATTGAAAGTTCCTTTTACCGCATCGTTAGCAGAAGCTTTGATTACCCATGTAGCAGCTGCGTGACCCGGGTCATCGAATGACACTGTAAATTGCTCACCTGCCTTGATGATAGGTTTGTCAATTGAGAATCCTTCAATTATAGAAGATGCAGGAACTGAGTTATATGAACCCCAAGTTATTGAGCTCTCGCTCTTTCCGTCCATTGATAGTGCAGATACACCAATACGGATTCTACCACCTTTAGTTGCATCGTAAGGAGCACCTACTACGTAAGCAGCCCAAGAAGTTGTTGCTGTACACAATACAGGGTCGCAACCCTCTTGTTGAGTATAAACTTTGTAAAGAGAAGTTTTAACATCTGAGTTGTAGATGCTCTCATAGTTTTGGCGGCTTCCTGAGAAGCGTGAAGTCATATCGAATACAACTTTCATGTCAACACCTTTGTAGTTACGAGCCATTGTTTTTGACATTGTAATTGAAGGTGCACCGGGAGTAGCTGAAGTTCCGCGAGTCAATGAAATCTCACCAAACAACACTTTGAAGTCAGCCGATGTATTCTCGAATTTCAAACCAATCAAAGCAAGAGTTTGTCCGCCGATGTTAATACCACCACGTTTAGCTACTTTAATTTGTTTCTCTACCCATGTATCCTCGTCAGCTTTTGCATTTGAAATGATAGTTGATGAGATTTCTGAAGTAGGATTAGACTCTGTAGAAATAGCCAATTTAATATTACCTGTTCCTGATACAACTTTGTAACGTACTGTCAAAACATCGTTGTTTTCAACTGCGTATTTAGTTTTAAACAATTGCAAGTAAGCAGTTGTAGTTGCTCCTGTAACTTGCAAACATGAACCTCCAAACCAAGCATCGTCCCAAGTGAACTCAGCAACCATATCAGTTGAAGCATTGCTTGCGTTTTTGCCCATGAAGTTTTTAGTCCACCACCAACGCCAAGAAGGTAGATAATCTTGAACTCCCAAGTTATACCACTCGTGGTTGAATGTAGTTTCTCCTTTATCGTTGAAGAACATACCGTTACCCAAGTTGAAATATGTTACGAATGGGTCACCTGCCAACGTTCCGTCTCCGTATTGAGGCATCATTGTACTACGTGCAGTGATGAAGCTTGAGAATCCGTGGAAAGCAGTTGCCGAAGTTGAGTGACGCAACATATCTGTGATTTGAGGAGTGTTTACAGGGTTGTAAGAAGATCCTGTAAATGAGTTCTCTGAAATCAATTGGTAAGTTTTTTGCATTTGTTTTGCAGTTGCTCCCAACTCTCCACGTCCTTCATAGAACATATTCATGTTGTGAGCACCCCACAAACCGAATGAGATATCGTAGCTCTTAAGAGCAACGAAAGATGCTTGGCTACGTCCTTGATAGTCCATACCTCCATAAACATCAAATCCTGAACGACCTTTTCCTTGTGCAGTTGATTGAGATGTTGCAAGTTGAGATGAACCCCAGTTGTAGTTCAAGAAGTATGCATCAGAAACTGTTTTTCCGTTGTAGTGGAACCATTCAACACAGCTACTGTTAAGAACGCTATAGTCTCCTGTACCACCCGAGTTGCTTGTAAATGAATACCATGCATTATTGAAAGGCACTCCATAAGAAGATGCTTTTGAGTAGCAATCACCCATCATGTTTTTGAACCCTGAAGCGTTCAAACTGCTCCAAGAGAACTCTGAGTTGAAACCAATACCGTCAACACCATAGTAACGAAGGTATTTTAAAAGTTTGTCTGCACCTCCGCTTACCAATGTGTTGATGGTTGATCCGTGACCACCATCATTTGGAGTAGGTTGTGCTCCGAATGGAACTGCAGCCACAACTCCTGAACGAACACCATTTTTGTGACAAGCGTCAAGGAACGCCGCCGGTGCTTGAATCATAGGAGCAGTCCAGTTTCCATAAATATCGGTGTAAGACCACATAGAATAAACCTCACCACCGAACCAGTAAGAAGGGATACCGTTCCAGTTTCCATTGTTACCCTCACCAAGAGGACACCACCACATAAGTTTACGATCAGGGTTCAAGTTCTCTTTAACTTGTGTTCCTGTAAAGTTGAAACGTTTACGTGGTTTTACACGAGAAATAAAGAATTGCTCGTTTTCAGCAGCATCTGTACCACTATAAAGCGCGGTTCCAGGGCTCCAACTATTGTAGGCAGTATACCATGCTTTAGAGCTTCCCATACTTACGTATTGCTCATGAGTAGGACGGCTTTGCGCTGAAGCAAATGCACACACTGCTACAAATAATGCAAGTAAATTTAATCTTTTCATTCTGTACAGTTTTTAAATTATTAATAATAGGTTAATTTTAGATTGCACTTTTAAAGAAAACTAACTCGTTTAATTTTAAATATTTAGCAAAATACAAATTTTAGTTGACAAACAGATTTTGCACACTTCCCCATGATAACATAGTTAGTTCGCAAATGTAATAATTTTATTTTTAATCTACACCATATTAAGCCACAAAAATTATTTTTTTAACACTTTAGTTGTTAGTTAAATGAGGAATGAGGAATGAGGAATGAGAAATTAGGAATGAGAAATTAGGAATGAGAAATTAGGAATGAGGAATGAGGAATGAGGAATGAGGAATGAGGAATGAACATTTACTCGTTGAAAATATTAAACTAATAAGAGCAATTTGCCTAATTATCGCAATACCCTTATTGACACAAAAAAAGTGGAGCATTTCTGCTCCACTTTTATATCTTAAAAGTTAGTTTAAATTGTAGCTTTAGTCTCTAACAACTAAAAACTCTTATTTTTTAATAACTTTCATTACTTTCAACAAACCTGCATCTCCCTTAACTTTGATGAAGTAAACACCGTTATCTCCATCAACAGGGATTTCGTATGCAGCACCTGCCACAGCCGAAACTGCAAGAGTATTGATTAGACGACCTGTGTAGTCGTAAATCTCTGCAGTATATTCACCGGCCTCAGCGAATGCAACATATACCTCATTTTCAAATGGGTTGGGGAATGCACGCATCTCTTCAAGAGTTACGTCCTCGATTCCTGTTGCCGACACAATCTCAATTGATTTAGTATCTGAACCCCATCCGTTTGACAATGTCAATTCAGCAGTGTAATCTCCCTCATTAGAATATATTGCTTGAGCAGAACCTGATGCTTTATCTCCATTAGAAGACAAGATTGTTGCTCCTCTCAAATTCCATTTTGGAAGAGTCTCAATTTTGTAATTGGTTCCTGAAATAAATGGTGCTCCTGCCGCAAATGTAATCTCGTCGCGTTGATACTCTGCATCTGCTTTTGTTGCGGGATCATATAATCCGGCATATATATTTTTGTTTGATCCTGTACTGAACATCACATTGTTTGTTAAATCAGGCTCTCCCTCAAAATCCCAATATCCGATAAAGTTTTGATCTGTTATTGCAGATGATTGGTGTTGCATAGAAGATTTTACCTCATTAGCTGTTAGTTTTTTGTTATACAAACGAACCTCATCAAGAGTTCCATCTACACCGGCACGGAATTGAGCACGACCTCCAATCATAATTACGTTTGAAGACTTCCAGCCATACAAGCTTTGAGTTGCTGTTCCTGAACCCACAAGTTTACCATTGATATACAAATCCAATGTTCTGTTGCTTGAGTATCCCATACACAATGCTACATGATACCAAGTTTCAGGTTTGAATTGGAAGTCTTGAGATACCAACAAAGGCTCTCCTGCGTTTGATGACAAACGGTATGCAAACATCAAGTTACCCTCTTTGTAAATATTACCTTTATCGTCACTTCCTCCTTCTACTTGAATTTGGCTCCAAATATATCCCCAATCTGAAGCAGGATAGCTATCAGCCGCTGAACGAACATTCAATAATTGTGTTCCATTTTGCTCATGGTTAAATCTATTGAAGTAAACCCAGAATGTTAAAGAGAATGGAGTTTGGTCGTTAAATCCTAACAAACTTGCAGGAATACCAAAAGCTTTCTCGCGCAAAGCAAATCCGCGTGATACATAGCCATCGGCATCAGAACGACCTGTATATGTAAATTGAGTTGTTTCTCCGGTACCAACACCGGCATTCTCTTCTTGTCCATTTGCCTTGAATGATTCGATAGTTGGCAATGCTCCTACTGCAGAAGGTGAAATTTGTATTTTACCACGATATACCTCTGTTGCTCCGTTCATAGTCAAGTATAGGTCATATATACCCTCTTCGCTCAACGATGTTGTAAATGAGTTAGCATTGAATGTTCCTTTTACTGCATCGTTTTCAGAAGATTTGATTACCCATGTTGCCGGTGCGTGAGTTGGGTCGTCAAACGAAACAGTAAATTGCTCATTTGCTTTGATGATTGGTTTGTCAATTGAGAATCCTTCAACTGTTTGGTTTGCAGGAACTGTCAACCATTCTCCCCAATTTATTGTAGATTCGCTCTTACCATCAATTGACACAGAAGATACTCCAATACGAATTTTACCTTCTTTTTCGAGATCGTATGGTGCTCCCACTACGTATGCGGCCCAAGATGTTGTTGCTGTACACAATACAGGCTCGCTACCCTCTTGTTGAGTATAAATTTTGTAATACCAAGTATCTACATCAGAGTTATACATTGATTCGTATTGTTTACGTCCTGAGGCATTTTTATCGTATGCAGACATATCAAAAACAATCTTCATATCCACTCCTTGGTAATTACGAGCCATTGTTTTTGTATATGTAATTGCAGGCATACCCGGAGTTGTGGCTGTTCCACGAGTCAACGAAATCTCACCTATCAACACCTTGAAATCTGCAGATGTATTCTCAAATTTCAATGCCATCAAAGCGATAGTTTGTCCGTCCAATTTAAGACCTCCACGAGATGCAATTTTAATTTCTTTTGACACCCATTCATCACTCAATGATGCTCCTTTCTTTATCTCTGAAGAGACTTCTGATGTTGGTGAATTCTCTGTTGACACAGCCAAAGAGATTGAACCTGAACCAGACAACACTTTGTAACGAATTGTTATTTTATCGCTATTTTTTACAGGATATTTTGTTTTGAACAATTGCAAATATGCTTTTTCTGTTGCTCCTGAAATTTGCAAACATGAACCTCCGAACCAAGCATCATCCCAAGTAAACTCAGCTGTCATGTCTGTTGATGCCGATGAAGCTGTTTTACCCATGAATGTTTTTGTCCACCACCAACGCCAAGTAGGCATAAAGTCTTGTATTCCTATGTTATACCACTCATGGTTAAATGTTCTTTCTCCTTCAAAATTGAAGAAAGCACCATTACCCAAGTTGAAATATGTCACAAATGGATCTGTTGACAAATCGCCACCATCTTGCGGAGTCAAAGTACTACGAGCCGTAATGAATGTTGCAAATCCCCAAGAGTCAGGAGTTTTTGCAGAGTGGTAATGTTTATAGTTCACCGCCGGGCGATTTACAGGGTTGTAGTTTGAACCTGAGAATACATTTTCAGAAATTAATTGATATGTTTTTTGCATTTGTACAGGGTTTGCGCCCAACTCACCACGACACTCATAAATCATGTTCATATTGTGAGCACCCCAAATACCTACAGAGATAGGAGCATTTACAAGGTCGGGCCAATATGCCGAACTTGAACCTTGATAGTCAACTCCTGCATACACATCGTATGAAGAACGGCCAAAGCTCTCAGCTGTATTTTTTGATGTATTCAAATAGGTTGTATTGAATCCATAGTTCATGAAGTATGCATTACTTGTTGGATATCCGTTATAATGGAACCAATCTTTGTTTCCTGAGTTCAAAGCAAGGCTACCACCACAACTACCATCACTTGTCATCAATGAATACCAGCAGTTATGGAATACATCCATATCATACAAACTTTTATCCTTGAAACAGTTCGACAAGAACTCTTTCATAGCAACAGCAAAGCTCTTTCCTGAAAGAGTTCCTGAGAAAGTAAACTCTGAGTTGAAACCGATACCGTCAATTCCGTAGTAACGCAAATATTTCAAGAATTTTGTTGAACCTCCGTCAATCATTGCTTTAAAGTTTGCTCCGTGAGGAATTTGATCGGGAGATATATATGCAGCCCAAGGAACTGATGCCAAAGTTGAAGTCAATACTCCGTTTTTGTGGCATACGTCCAACATGGCCGCAGGCATACGAACCATAGGAGCTGTCCAGTTACCGAAGATATCGGTATATGACCACATTGTCCAAACCTCGCCTCCAAACCAATATGTTGGCAAAGCATTCCATCCCTCACTGCCGATAGGACACCACCACAAGAATTTTCTATCAGGGCTCAAGCTCTCTATTACTTGTGTTTGTGTAAAAGTAAAACGTTTACGAGGTTTTACACGAGAAATAAAGAACTGCTCGTTTTCAGCAGCAGTTGCATCATACCCTTGATAAAGGGCTTTTTGACCGATTTGACTTTCGGCAAGGCCTTGATACGCTGTACTCCATTCTGTTTTAGAAGCGTAATCAACGTACTTCTCATGCGAAGGAGTCGTTTGAGCAAACGCAAACGAAGCTACCATTGCAAAGATTCCGGTTAATAAGTAACTCTTTTTCATAAATAATAAATTAAATGTTTGTTATGTTGTTGTTATGTAATTTTTTCGCATTATACACTACCCCATGATGCAAAGATAGAAAATATTTATAAATATATATATTTTTTTACACAATCTATTTTAACCTTTTCTCTTTTTTTTATACTTTAGCAGTAAATAAATTAATTCAAAACAATAAATTATGTCTGTAAACAAAGTAATTCTTGTGGGCAACGTCGGTAAAGACCCCGAAGTAAGATATGTAGAGAGTAACGTTGCAGTGGCAAACTTTCCTTTGGCGACAAGCGAAAGAGGATATACTTCTCGCTCGGGCGCTCAAATTCCCGAACGTACCGAATGGCACAACATTGTGCTATGGCGTGGCTTGGCAGAGGTGGCTGAAAAATATGTAAAAAAAGGAACCCAACTATATATCGAAGGGAAACTACGCACTCGTTCGTGGACTGACAACAACAATGTTGTAAGATACACAACAGAGATTTTTGCCGACAACATGGAGATTCTGAGCCGTCGCGACTCGGGCAACGCACAACAGGCACAACAAACTGCCGAAGCTGCCCCTGTTGTAGAAGAGGACTCAGATGCACTTCCTTTCTAACCATGAGGAAAACCGGGATAGTAGCAATAATATCATTAATGTTTATAATGTTTGGGTGCAGAGAAAAAACTGCACCCAAACCTATCGCATACCCCCATGTTGACAACAGCACCACCGAATATGTGGCTCACGACATTGAGACATATCCTCTGCAATTCGAAATATCCAACAGTGCAGCCATAGAGCGCAACGACAAAAACAGTGGATGGCTGAACATAAAATACCCCCAATACAACGCCACCATATACTGCTCATACATAACAACCGAGAGCAACAACTTGCAAAAAGATATGGACAAGAGCCGAGAATTGGTATATATCCACTCGAAACACACATCAAGAATAGAGAGCCTGTGCTACAACGACACCATAAAGAATCTGTGGGCAGAACTCTACATATTAAATGGCAACGTTGCCACCCCACTGCAATTTATCGCAACAGATAACTCCTCTTTTATTTTCAGAGGCTCGCTATACTTTAACTCTCAGGTAAGCAACGACTCGGTTGCCCCAATAGTGGAGTATCTCAAAAACGACATTTTTCAAATTATCGAAACACTTTCACCCCGGTAAGCCATGCCTCTTGAAAAAACAATCGAAACCAACGGCACATCAATTGCCATCTGGCAAGTTAAGGAGAATATAGAGGAGTTGAGAACCATGCTCGACATGAGCATAGTGAAAAAAATCGCAGGGAGATACAGCAACGATAAGCGCATACGAGAGCAATTAACTTCGCATCTGCTCGTAAAAGAGCTTTTAGGCGAAGCAAAAGAGATTATGCACCTACCCAACGGTGCACCACAAATCGAGGGAGAAGATAAATTCATAAGCATATCGCACAGCCGAAAAGGCATAGCCGTTGCAATAAGCAACAAACCCATAGGCATAGATATTGAGGAGATAGACCGCAAGCAGTACGAACTTCACAAAAGATTCACAACCCCAAGCGAACAAAAATGGATAGAGGAGAACTCTAACCCATACCAAAAACAACTTATCGCGGCTATAATATGGTCGGCAAAGGAAGCCATATACAAATTGGCAAATATCGAGGGGCTACTATTCGAAAGCGAAATAGAGATTACCCCATTCTCTCCCAACGAGCATAATCAAACAATGCAATTCAATGCAACATACCGAAACACTTCTTGCAAATGCGAACTATTAGTTGTTAGTCGGCAGTTGTTAGTTGTCAGTTATCAGACTGATTAGACCTATTAGCCTCAATTCATCCCAATAAATGAGCAACCACCCCCTATAAAACAAAAAGTGAAGCAATTTAAAATTACTTCACTTTTTTAGATATATCTGTTGTTATAATCCACTAACAACTAAGAACTAATAGCCGACAGCATTTATTAATCCTCTTTATTTCCTTTTTTAAATAGTTTGTAAGCATATACACCACCCAAACCAAGCAAACCAAGGATGCTCTCTACGATGGGTACTGCACCTGGATCTGCAGGAGCGCCGGGAAATGTCTCTTGTGCCATAGCTGAAGCAGCTACAAAAACAGCAACTGTTAGTAATGCAATTTTTTTCATTTTATATTATTGTTTTTATTATTTTCTCTTTTGCGGGTGCAAAGATACAAATAAAATACTAATATACAAATATTTATTTAAATTATTCTTAAAAATTAAAATAGTATGCTTAGTATAGCTTTAGTTGTTAGAGAGTTTATCCCTCTCCAACAACTAAAAACTAACAACTATATTACTTTACAACTTTAATTGCTGAATTAGCAACTTTAACAACGATTACACCGTTAGCTGAAGTTGAAAGAGTTGTTACACCCTCTGTTGCAACTGCGCTTGCCACAACCATACCGTTAGTTGTGTAAGCAACAACCTCAACACCGGCTTCAACACCGTAAACTTTGATATCGTCACCGTTTACAATAACTTTAACGTCTCCACTTGCAGCTACTTGAGCAATACCTGTCAAATTGGTAGGTATTACCACGAAACGGCTGTTGAATGTTCCTGCTGCACTCTCAAATGTGTAGCTGTCACCAACTGTCAAAGCAACCTCATCACCTGTTACATTGTCTTTCAATACAACGCTTGCATTGTCAGGCAATGAAGTTAGAGTAAGAGTTTGCTCTCCTGCTTTAGCCGCTTTGTAACCAAGAGCCATTGACTCAGAAAGAACAGGTTGCTCACTTACTGCCATTTTAACTTTACCTTTTACAATGTATAATTGAGCAAGGTTAGCATTAGGAGCTGCAAAGTATAGAGCATCCTCGTTGCGAACATACTCCTCGCTTGCCTCGTCTGACAATACTACGCGAGCCTCATCCTCACCATTCAATGAGAATTGCATTTCTCCAAATACACCGTTTGCGTCATTCAATACACCTGCAGTTCCATTAGAGAAGCTAAGTGTTTTGAAATCGTCAGCACTTTGTGTAAACATTGCAGCGTATGGTTGACATGTTACAACGTCGCTTGATGAATACTCATCATAGCTATCATCCTCTGCATTGTAGATATATAGGGCGTAATTTGCTCCTTTTTCAGCGTTAGCCAATGTTGGGTTACCAAAGAAGTTCCAGTCAGCATCAGCACCTTCATTTACTGTACTTGCGTGACGATCAAGAGCAACCTCTTTGTCTGCTCCGTCGTATGTTTGAGGTGCAGATGCGAATGTTACTGTTTGCTCATCACCGTTTTGTGCATTAACTGCAACTGCAAAACCTTGGTTAGCAGCAATAGTTGTACCTGTCAAATCAACCCATCCTGATTTTGTCCAAAGCTCAATACTTTCATTTGCACGTTTAGCTGCATCGTAAACCATTACTTTGATGTTTACATTGTTTTGAGCAGCTACACCGTCAACTGTTACGTTTGCCAAGTCAACAGCAAATGGCAATGCCATCATTGCCCACTCACCTTTCTTAACTACACGATTTACCTCAAGAGCAGCAGTTACTTGACCACCATCTTCTATTTTGATTTGAGAAGCAGCACCTGTTGCAGAAACTGATACAGATACTTTGTCAGCCGAGATAGTGTTAGCTTTGATATCCCAAACTCTCTCGTTTGCTACAGTTACATTTGCGTAAGCAGCATCTGCATTCTCCTCTTTATTATCGTCAGTAACTTCAACATCCTCTTTAATAACTATTGTAAATGTTCCTGTTACCTCAACATCATTAGCAGGCATTGTTGCAGGAATTGCACTCCATCCGCTGAATGTGTAACCCTCTTTCACAGGAGCAGCAACAGGAGTTACTGCAGCTCCAAATTCGTATGTCTCTGTTGTATACTCCTCACCGTCTACGTAGTAAACAATATCATAGCTATTTACTGCGAATGTTCCTGTTACAGTTACATTCTCAGCAGGCATTGTTGCAGGGATTTCGCTCCATCCGCTGAATGTATAACCCTCTTTCTCTGCAGGAACAGCAACCGGAGTTACTGTAGCTCCGAAAGCGTATGTCTCAGTTGTATACTCCTCGCCATCTACCATATATGTAATAGTAAACTCTTTAGCTACGAAGTTAGCAACATAAGCAGTTTCAGCAGTAACTGTTGCTGTAAATGAAGCTTCAGTTGAAACCTCTGTTCCTTCTACTGTCCAGTTTACAAACTCGTAACCCTCATTTGCTGTTGCAGTCAAATCAACAGTTTCATTCTCTACTACCTCAGTTGCAGAGATTGTAACATTTCCTGCCTCAACAGGGTTAGCCTCTGCACTTACAGCATATTTAACGACAGGAACTTCAACGAAGTTAGCTGTCATATCAATATTTGAAGTAACTGTTACAGTGTATGGATTTTCTGTTGAAGCAACTGCTTTATTAACAATTGTCCACAATGCAGAAGATGTTCCGGGAACGAATGTAAGTGTTCCGTCAGTGATTGTTACTGCAGCACCAACCATGCGTTGATCTGTAGTATGATTTGCTTCGTACAACTCATCTGTCAATGCGTAGTAAACACCGCTCTTCAATCCTACAAACATATATGTTGCTCCGCTTGTAATCTCAGAAACTTTTGTTGCTGTGATTGTTTCAGCTGTTGGATCCTCAACTTTGTAGATTGCTATTTGTTGAGCTGCATCTGTATTTACAGAGTTTCCTGAGAAACGACCGTTTGAACCACAGTGCATATATGAGTTTGGTTTAGCAGGAGTTTCTTGGTTGTAAGTTGCGTTAGTTAGGAAGATTGTAAAGTCACCATCGCTCATTGTTGAAGGAGTGAAGGTTACATCTGATGTTTGATTATCAATTGCTGCCAAGTTTACTGTGTTATATCCTAAATATTTACTTGTATTATAGTTTTGGATATAATATACAGACTCTGCTGATGATGTCCAATTTGCAAATACGTATCCTTCTGCTGCTGTTGCTGTAAGTGTTACTGTTTGTCCCTCTTCAACCTCAGTTGCCGATGCCTCTGCTGTACCACCTACTCCTGCGTTTACTGTTACTGTATATTTTGTTACAGGGATTAGCTCGAAGTTTGCAGTTAATGCCATTTCAGCTGTTACTGCTACAGTGTATGGGTTCTCTGTTGATACTACCTCTTCGCCTGATGTCCAGTTTACGAATTGATAACCCTCTGCTGCTGTTGCTGTGAATATTACCTCTTCGCCCTCTTCTACCTCAGTTGCCGATACCTCTGCTGTACCCATTGCCTCGTCAGCTGTTGCTACTGATACTGTATATACTGTAGGAGGCACCGGTTGAGTTACTCTTAATGTAAAGTCAAGAACCATTGCTCCCATATTAGTATCCAAAGTTGCATCAGGGTTAATACAGTTCCAGTCTAATTTATAACGTGCACGATAGTCTCCTGCAGGAATGTTTGCAGGAATTGTAAATGCCTCTAATGCTCCGTTTGTTGAACGGTCGGGTGTTGTAGAATCAGTTACTTGATTACCCAAGTGGTTGTATCCTGTATTATCATTAACACCGCCATGAGAGGCATCTCCGTCTTGACCTACCCAGAATCCATAAGCTATCAACTCACTCTCGTCAGTTGGAACCCATTCATTCAAATCACGGGTAAACGATTTATCTCCATTCCAGTCAACAAATAGGTATCCGTGCATCCAATCATTACCAACATGACCTTCAGTAGTCAATGAGTTAACTTGAGTTCCTGCCTCTATTGTAATAACCTCAGATAGCTTATCAACATATATTGCACCAGATGAAGAAGTTTTACCTGTTTGAAGAGTTTGAACATTACCATCAATATTAAATGTAATTGATGTTAATGCTCCTTTATCGGCATTTGTTGAATTTCCGAAACTTGTAAAATAGTCTTTCTCAAAATTCGCTACATACTCCACATTTGCAGAAACTACAACATTTAATGTTGCCGACTCACCAACATTCTCTCCATTCAAAGTCCAATTAACAAATGAATAGCCGACAGAAGGAGTAGCAACAAGGGTTGCTGTTGCTCCCTCATCAAATGTTCCTTCAGAATTTTGTCCTGAAATTTGTACTGTTCCGTTCTCAGCTGTTGCTGTTACAGAGTAAACTTTTACAAAGTTTGCTGTATATGTTTTATCTCCTGCTGTAGCATCGCTAAATGAAGATGAGGTAGAAACCACAGTCTCTCCATTTTTCCACTCAACAAAGCGGTAACCGTCATTTGCCTCAGCCTCTATTGATATTACATCATTTGCAGTTACACCTCCAATGTTTCCGTTAGCTTTTACAACACCACCTTCTGCAGGAGAAGCCTCTAAAGTAATAACTCTTTCTGCAATAGATGTTGAGCGAATCTCCACTGCAAAGTCGTATGTTTTTCCGTTACGAGTTGTGCAGTTTCCTTTCTCGAATATTGTGTTTTGCCATTGTTGTGCATTGTTTCCGTTAGGCTCGAAGTAACATACACGCATGCGATATACGCCTGGTTGAACTCCTGCAGGAACTGTGAATGTACGAGTGTAACCATCGGCTACAATGAACTCAGGATTTGGCATGTTATCACTATTTTTTCCGTAGTTCTCGCCCTCATCATAGAAATAGAAGTTATTGTTCCAGTCAACAAACACTGCTTGTTGTGTCCAATTCAACTCACAATTTGCATTTGTTCCACTGACACTCATTGCTGTTGTCCATGCTTTAAAGTTTACAGAGAACTCTGTTGTTCCTTCAGGCACCACAATAGGAGTTGCTGTTTTATCAACACATGCTCCTGTAGTAGTTGGAGTGGCAATAACATTGGGGTCAACTTTAGGTAATTCACTCTCACTTGCAGCAGAGAATACTGTTGTTACAGTCTCTCCTGCTACTGCAGTAACCTCTTTCAAATAACGGTTTGCTTGGCTTGTTCCGTTACTATAAAGAATTGACATTTCGGGATATGCAGTAAGTGCGGCAAAGTTTGCAACATATGTTTTGTCTCCCGCTGTTGCATCGGTAAATGCAACATCTGTACCAACCTCTTCTCCGTTAAGTGTCCAGTTTACAAATTCATATCCAGGGTTTGGTGTTGCAGTAAGAGTTATGTTTCCTGCTGCTGTTCCTGCACCTGTTACTGAACCTCCCTCTGCTGGAACTACATCAACTGTGATTGTACGTTCAGGTATAGCTGCTACCACCCTGATTGTAATATCAACCATGAATCCACCATTTGCTGCAGTATTGTTAGTTGAACCTGTTATACCGCAAGGATCTTTACTATTCCAATCTCCTTTGAAACGGAAACGGTAATCTCCTGCTCCCAAATCAGTAGGAATAACCCAACTTGGCATTGAAGAAGCTGAAATTCCTACATTATTACCAACTGATTCTCCTTTACTGTTTGTACCTGTACCGGCATCTGTTGGAGAATAGAAGCTATAACTTACCAACTCATTCTCTTGATTGAATTCTTGGTTGTTGTCATAATCGATATATGCATAACCATGCATCCAACTTCCAATCCAATCAAGGGCTTTAAATGAGATTGTTGCTCCGGGTGAAGTTTCAAAGACTACTGATGTCATGTCTTTATAAACCGCAGACCTCAAAGCAGGCTGAACGTTTTGTACTGCAGCGTCAGTAACTCCATCTGTTAGAGTAAACGATTGCAATCGTCTCTCTCCGTGTGTACTGTTTCCACTAAAAGTACAATAATCAGCAAAAGCATTTTGTGCGGGGATAAGTGCCATTACGGCTAACAATAATCCCCAAAAGTAATTTTTCTTCATACTTTTCTGTTTTTTGTTAATAATTGTTTTATTTGTATTTATCTGTGTATCAAAATTATATGCTTAAAATTTACATATATGCATACAATAACGCATAATAACCGAGCAAATATACAAACTATTTTTTATTTATTAACAAATTAATTTTAATATTTTTTTAGTAATTCCAATATTTAACTTTTTGAACATCAGTTGTAATAATAGCATGTTTTACACGAAACAATTTCCTCTCACAAAAAAGACGACAGAAATTCTGTCGTCTTTTTTTGCTGACGTATCAAAAGATTAATCTAAAAATTGTTCAACAACATTTGATTCATTCTGAAAAAACATTACATAATAGATTGGCATATATGTAATTCCTTTTTCCGTATAAACTTGCTGTTCATTAGATAACACATAAGCTCTTTTTATATTATACTCTTTATTAGACAATAATTTATCTAATGCACTATGAACCGTATAGTCCTTTCCTGATTTAACCTCAATTGGAATATTAGATAGATTATCCACATCGTCAATCAAATAGTCAACTTCTCCATTTTTCTTATTATCATAATAATACAAATGATAACCATGGGCTTTTAGCTCTTGAGCAACTACTGTTTCATATACTGAACCCAGATTTATGCTCTTAATATCAGACATAACTGCACTAATATTATTTCGGTAGAATATTCCTGACAAAATTCCAACATCATTCAAATAAAGCTTCAGTAAATTTTTACCACTACTTTCAATTAACGGATATTTAGGAGAGCTTACAGCCTTTACTTCCAATGATATTCCTGCAGAAATAAGATAATCAAACTCATCTAAATAGTCATTTGTTCTTTTCCAAGCCTTATTCTCAATATCTTTAATAACTACTCTTTTTTTCTTGTTTTCAAGATTAGATGGAACTGAATCAAAAATACGACGTATTTTGAGTTTTTTATTATGCTCCTCTTCGTATTTAGAGGCGTCTATCCCATATAATTTGTATGCTTCGCTCTGGATTGACCTAAATTCTATGACATTTCGACTCTCAACAAACACCTCTACTACTTTTGGGAGCCCTCCGACTAATAGATACTTCTTAAAGAGGTCCAACATCTTATTGTGTATTGCATCAGGCAAAGACTCTTGTTTATTAAAACTATCACGAAGCGATTCAATTGTAATCTCCCCTACTCCATTAGCATACAAGAATTCTTCAAAATCCATTGGATACATATGTTGAACATCAAGACTTCCCATTGGAACTGATTGGGTATTTTTTAATGTTACACCAAGCAAAGAACCACTAGCAACATACCTAAACCTCTTCTCTTTCATCAAGAATTTCACTAAAGTCAAAAGATGGTCATATGCTTGTATCTCATCTATAAACACAAGAGTTGTATCGCTATCTTTCATTTTATCCCCAGCAACAATGCTAAGGGCCATATAAAAATCTTTTGTGGTTTTTGCATTGGCAAAAAGTCTATCACCAAGTTTATCCTCCTCCATATTTATCTCAATATAGTTAGAGAACATTTTTTTTCCAACCCATCGAATTATATAAGACTTCCCTATTTGTCGGGCACCATCTATCAATAACATTCTATCTGAATCAGATAAGAAATACTCTTCAATACGCTTTGTAATTTTCCTATATAGCATAATATCAACTACTTTTACGATGCAAATATAACACTTTTTTGATAGCAAGGTGCGTTTTCCTATAAATTTTACCACAAAAAAGGTGCGTTTTCCTATTTTGGAGTAAAAATGCACCTTAAAAGAGTAGCATTTTTTTACTATTTGAACATCAGTTGTAATATACAAGAACAAAAAATATTTTTGCAATTCTGATAATAACTTATATCTTTGCGAAGTAGATAATAGCCATTGTGGCAAGTAATAAAAACAAGGAATTATGAAAATAGCAATTATAGGTGCCGGCAATATTGGTGGTGCTATAGCATCGGGATTAATGCAATCTGAAACAGGCAAAAACTTCTCTGTTGTAATTTCTGACCCCGACACCGCGAAGACTACTCAACTTACCGAGCAATACCAAAATATATGTGCAGAAGCAGACAACCAAAAGGCTGTTTCGGGTGCAGACATTGTTATATTGGCTGTTAAGCCATGGTTAGTGGAAAAGGTTTTGGGCTCTATCACTCTTCAGCCTTCTCAAATTTTGGCTTCGGTTGCAGCAGGAATAACCTTTGAGCAACTTAAATCGTTCTGCAACACAGAGGTTGCCATGTTTCGCATTATTCCAAATACTGCCATAAGCCTTAGAGAAAGCATGAACATTATATCTTCATGCAATGCAACAAAAGAGCAAGAGATTCTTATTATGGATATTTTCAACCAATTAGGATTCTCAATGTTGGTTGCCGAAAGTCAAATGGCTGCAGGCACAGCTCTTTCTTCGTGCGGTATTGCATACGTACTTAAATATATTCAAGCCGGCATGCAGGCAGGTGTTGAGATGGGAATTTATCCTCACGATGCAATGATGATGGTTGCTCAATCGGTTAAAGGTGCAGCAGAACTTATTCTTAAAGGCGACACTCACCCTGCTACCGAAATTGATAAGGTTACCACTCCCGGTGGCATAACAATTAAGGGCATAAACACTCTCGAAAGCGAAGGATTCCCCGCCGCTATTATTAAAGCCATTAAGAAAAGCTGTTAGTTGTCGGCTTCGCTGCCCCCTTGGGGCAGTTGTTAGTTTTTATATTTATATACAACAAAAGGAAGCACTAAGTGCTTCCTTTTGTTTGCATTAGTATTTCATTTCTAATTCCTAATTCAATTAAGAACTTTCTTAAATCTCGCCAAGAACTCGTCTGCCAACTCTTTTGTTAAGCACAAAGGAGGCAATAGGCGAATTACGTTTGTTCCTGACACTCCTGTAAATACATGTTCCTCAAACAATAGTTTTGTACGAATTTCTTTTACAGGCTCAGCAAACTCTAATCCTATCATCAAACCACGTCCGCGAACCTCTTTGATTTGTGGAAGTTTTTGCAACTCCTCCATCAAATATGCTCCTACTGCCGCAGAGTTTTCAACAAGTTTCTCATTTTTTATGATATCCAACACTGCAATGGCGGCTGCACATCCAAGGTGATTACCACCGAATGTTGTTCCCAACATTCCGTACGTTGCTGTGAATTTAGGGCTGATCAATACGGCTCCGAATGGGTATCCGTTTGCTATTCCTTTTGCCGAGGTGATTATATCGGGTTTGATACCTGTGTATTGGTGTGCAAAGAATTTTCCACTGCGGCCGTATCCCGATTGTATCTCGTCAAGTATCAATACTGTGTTATATTTCTCGGTTAATTCGCGCAGTTGAACCATAAAGTCATCGGCAGGTACTTTTATTCCTCCAATTCCTTGTATTCCCTCAATTATTACTGCACACACATCGCCTTTTTGCAACTCTTTCTCTACGGTTGCAATATCACCAAGTTCGCAATAAACCACATCGATATTATCGTTTATTGGTGCTACTATTTTTGGATTGTCTGTTACTTTTACTGCTGCCGATGTGCGTCCGTGGAACGATTTTTTAAATGATATCACGCGTTTGTTCCCTGTGTGGAACGATGCTAATTTCAAAGCATTTTCGTTTGCCTCTGCTCCCGAGTTTACCAAAAATAGCGAATACTCCTCGCATCCCGATATTTCGCCCAACTTCTCTGCCAACTCAACTTGTAGTTTGTTTTGGATAGAGTTTGAGTAGAATACCAACTTCTCTGCTTGACTCTTTATTGCATCAACATAGTGTGGGTGCGAGTGTCCTACTGATATTACTGCGTGACCTCCGTAAAGGTCGATATATTCTGTTCCGTTTTGGTCGTAAACCTTACATCCTTTTCCCTCTTTTATCTCAATGTCGAATAGGGGATATACATCAAATAGTTTCATCTCTATTTATTTAATTACGAATGAGGAATGAATAGTTATAAAATCAATTCCTAATTCCTAATTTCTAATTCCTAATTAAAATTTAAAACGCCGATGGTTTAAGCATCAATCCTACAGTCTCTTTCAATCCAAAGAGAAGATTCATGTTGTGAACCGCTGTTCCCGAAGCTCCTTTCAATAGGTTGTCTATTGCCGAGGTAATCAAGACTTTGTTTCCTTTCTTCTCAATGTGTATCAAACATTTGTTTGTATTTACAACCTGTTTTAAATCAATTGGCTTAGTAGTTACGTGAGTAAATGAGTGATCGTCATAATACTCGTTATATATCTTGTACAACTCCTCTTCTGATACTGTACAGTCGGTATATAGTGTTACGAATATTCCGCGAGCAAAGCATCCTCGAACAGGGATGAAATACAATTCGTCTGTTGCTGTAGATTGCAATGAGTGCAGTGTTTCGCCTATCTCAGCCAAGTGTTGGTGAGTAAAGGGTTTGTATATTGATATATTGTCGTTTCTATAGCTGAAATGCGATGTTGCAGTTGGTTTTTGTCCTGCTCCTGTACTTCCGGTTATTGCGTTGATGTGTACAGGATTATTCAACAATAGATTTTTTGCCAATGGCAACAAAGCCAACTGTATTGCTGTTGCAAAACATCCGGGGTTTGCAACATGTTTGCAACGAATAAGTTTTTTACGATTTACCTCGGGCAAACCATATACGAAATCGTGCGATGGATCTGCCAAACGATAGTCCATTGAGAGGTCGATTATCTTCAACTCCTCGGGCAATGTGTGCGACTCCATAAATTTTTTTGTATCGCCATGCGCAGTACAGAAAAACAATACATCGATTGTCTCAAATGGCAATTCGTCTGTAAATTTCAAATCGGTTTCGCCATACAATCCTGTGTGTACGTCGGTTATGGGATTGCCCGCATTACTGTTACTATTGACAAATACTATCTCTACGTCGGGGTGGTTTATAAGCAGACGAAGCAATTCGCCTGCTGTATATCCTGCTCCTCCAACAATTCCTGCTTTTATCATATCTTTTGTTTAGAAATTGTGTTTACTCGTTTTTACCGTTTTTGGTTTGTACTGCATGGTAAATCTTCATTTGATTTCCAAGAATTTTTGTAAATCCTTTTACATCATCTGCATTCCATGCTTTGTTTACTTCGCCATATTCACCAAAGTCTGATTTCATTAGGTCGAAGTTGCTCTCTACTCCTACCAATACGTAGTGGTAAGGTTTCAAGTCAACAAATACGCGTCCTGTCACATTGCGTTGTGAGCTTTGTAGGAATGCCTCCATGTCGCGCATTACAGGCTCAAGATATTGTGCCTCGTGTAGGAACATTCCATACCATGTTCCGATTTGGTCTTTCCAATATTGTTGCCATTTTGTTAGAGTGTGTTTCTCCAACATTTTGTGCGCCGCAATCAAAATGATTGGTGCTGCAGCCTCAAATCCTACACGTCCTTTGATACCGATGATTGTGTCTCCGATGTGCATGTCGCGACCAATTGCATAACGCGATGCTATTGCCTCTACTGCTTGAATTGCCTCTACTTTGTTAGTGTATGCCTTTCCGTTTACTGCAGAAATCTCTCCGTCAACAAAGTCAAGGACCAATTGCTCCTCGCCCTCGGCCACCATTTGAGATGGGTATGCCTCCTCGGGTAGAGTCAATTCGCTTTTCAATGTCTCTTTTCCACCGATACTTGTTCCCCAAAGTCCTTTGTTGATTGAGTACTCCATTTTTTTGAAGTCATCCTCTATTCCATGTTTGCGAAGGTAATCAATCTCATACTCACGAGTAAGAGTCATGTCTCGTGTTGGAGTAAGGATTTTGATTTCGGGAGCAAGAATTTGGAATGTAAGGTCGAAACGTACTTGATCGTTTCCTGCACCTGTACTTCCGTGTGCCACATATGATGCTCCTACGCTTTTTGCATAGTTGATGATTGCTATTGCCTGGAAGATACGCTCAGAGCTTACCGAGATGGGGTATGTTCCGTTACGCAATACGTTTCCGAAAATCATATATTTGATGCTCTTTTCGTAGTACTCTTCTGTAATGTCAAGAGATGCGTGTTGAACAGAACCCAATTTATATGCTTTCTCTTCAATTTTCACCAACTCCTCTGCACTGAATCCTCCTGTATTGGCTATTGCTGTATATAACTCATAACCACACTCCTCTGTTAAATATTTTGCGCAAAACGAAGTATCCAAACCTCCGCTGAATGCTAAAACTACTTTCTCTTTTTCCATGATATATTTTTGTTTTTTATTTTTTCATTTCATCGTTTTTATGTTCCTCAGGGTCATATAACATTCCTGTACACAAGCACATACGACGGTTTGTACGTTGCAATATGTCGTAGTTTACGCATGTGCTGCATCCTTTCCAAAATGCTTCGTCATCGGTTAGTTCCGAGAATGGAACAGGACGATATCCCAACTCCGAGTTTATTTTCATCACTGCCAATCCTGTTGTCAATCCAAACAGTTTAGCATCGGGGAAACGCTCACGCGATACCTGGAACGATTTTGTCTTGATTCGTTTTGCCAATCCATGACCACGATATTTTTCCACAACTATCAGTCCCGAGTTTGCCACAAACTTTTTGTTACTCCAGCTTTCGATGTAACAGAATCCTGCAAACTCATCTCCATCCATAGCAATGATAACCTTTCCTTCCAACATCTTTTGCTTTACATATTCAGTTGAACGACGCGCAATTCCTGTTCCTCTGACTTTTGCGGCAGCTTCGATTGTATCGAGGATTGTCTCAACAAGCGGTATGTGACGCTCATCTGCAACCATTATCTGAATGTTATCTTTCTTCTCCTCCATTTTTATCTTCTTTACTATTTATCTATAATGGGTATTATATCTCTCAAAATATTTATCAACTCTTTTTTGCGAACGCCTCCTCTTAATATCACAAGTATTGTATCGTCTCCTGCTATTGTACCCATAATTTGGTCAGCCTCTTTGGCATCAATGTCAAGAGCTATTCCTCCTGCATAACCCGGACGCGTTTTTATTACACAGAACTGCCCCGAAAAATCGATTGAAACAAACCAATTTGAAGCAGGAACAGATGACGAATGTGATGTATTAAGAGTTTTTGCAACATTCTGTCCGGGTAATATGTATGAATACCCGCCACATCCATCGCCAACCTTTGCTATACGCATACGTTTAAGGTCGCGCGACAGAGTTGCCTGAGTCAAATCGTATCCCTCTTCCAATAAAATATCAAGGAGTTGACCTTGAGATTCTATCTTTATTGAGGAGATTATCTCTTTAATTTTTTGTATTCTCTCTGTTTTATTCTTCATTACTCGTTTACAATGTATATTTTTACAAGCCTATAAATATTTCATAATCAGTATTATACGGACAAAATACGCGATTATGACACACATTTATTGTAAAATTCGGAGACAAAGATAAATATTATATTGGATATATATGCAAGAAAAGCGGAATTATTTTTCTATAAATATTGAAAATTTATTGCATAAAACAAATTTATACGCATTTTTATACAAATAACAATCTTACATATCTCTGTAAATTTATTAAACAAAATATAATGAATAGTAAAACATAGGGGCAAAGCCATAAGACATTACCCCTGAAATAAATTGAACAATTGATTAAGATTACTAAATTGCTACTTTTATTACTTCTGAATTTACTTTTACCATTATCACACCCTTAATAGAGCGGAAAGATATTTTACACTATCTCTCCGCTCTTCGAATCATAATTCACACCAACCTTTATAAGGCTAATTTTTTCTCTACAAAAGATATTGCCGATATTGCAGTTCTGTCACATGAGGTTGGCACTATTGTTATATAACCTTGCGATAAAAGGTCTTCGTCGGTTGTACCATCTTTGGGTGAGGTATTTACGAAGTGTCCTGTAAGAGAATATGAGACCTGGTTATTAGAATCTACTATTTTATCATACTCCTCGGTCCAATAACCCATTGCCTGTTTACAAACCTTTATGCCTTTTATTTCAATGCCCACAGGAACATTAACATTCAAACATACCGATGGAGGCAATCCTTTTTCCAATACAGCCTTACACACCTTCTCTATAACTTCGGTACATGGTGTAAAATCAACATCTTTAGAATGGTCGCAAATTGAAAATCCAACAGAGGGTATTCCTATTATAGCCCCCTCATAAGCTGCACCCATTGTACCTGAATACATTGTGCTTACACCACTATTTGAACCATGGTTTATTCCCGACAATATCATATCGGGACGACGTTCCAATACATCGTTTATTGCAAGTTTTATGCAATCGACAGGGGTTCCCGTGGTTTTGTAATATGTTATATTGTCCTCCTCTTTTACCTTAAACAGTTGTAACGGTTTTGTAACGGTTATGGCACACGACTGCCCCGAACGTGGAGAATCGGGTGCCACCACCACCACATTACCCAACGGAGCCACTTGTTTTGCCAAGAACTCTATTCCTCTTGCATCAATTCCGTCGTCGTTTGTTATAAGTATTAATGGTTTCATATTTATATTAATTAGAAATGAGGAATTAGAAATTAGGAATGAATTATTTAATTCGTAATTTCTGTTTCAACTATCTGATACGCTCCTACATCGGGGTTTGTTCCCATAGGACGCTCAACTCCATACATATCAGCACGAAGTTCGGGGGTAAGATACGATTCACTACCCATTTGATATGCACTTGATTCTGTGGTTGATATTCTGTAATCGTAGTAATATACATCTCCTCCAACACAGTTAAACATCGGCTCTGCCCCCCATATAGAGTTTATGAAGTTTGCATCATCGCTTCCCGATACCGTAAACATGCAGTTTCGGAACAAAATATTGGTATAATCAATAATATCGGATGGAGACATTATCTTTGACGAGCCAACCACTATGGTATTGTCAAACATTGCATTTGGTGGCGTAGGCAACGACGCATCATCAAATCTATTGAAGACCAACATGGGTTCTCTAATCACCTCAAACAACGAGAAGTAATTTGCCAACGTACATTGAATAACATTTACCACACCTCCGTCGCACATTATCAAAGCTCCTGCTCCATTTGATATTTCGCTGTTTGTTATCGTAACCTTACTCTGATTTATGGTAAGCAAATTGCCTTTTGAGTTATGGAGTATTGAGTTGTGTATCTTTATCTTCTCTTGCGACACATCAGACGAATCTAACACCATGCCATTTACTGTTCCGCGCATTATAGTGTGTACAAATCGGTTGTCGTAGCTGTCTTTAGAGATATACATTCCATCCCATTGTCCCGGCAAACGGTCGTACGGCAAATACGAAAACATATTGTCCATTCTATCTCCTCGCAATACCACAGGCTCGGTTTGCGTTCCCTCACTTAAAAGTCTGCCTCGCAACACAATCTTTGCCTTATCGTGCATATAGAGTTGTGTTCCCGGTAAAAGTGTAAGTGTGGCTCCGCTCTCAACAACCAACGAATCGTATATTATATATGGCTTCTCCGATGTATATTCGGTGTCGGCTGTCACAATCTCACCTCTCAATCGCAAAGCATCTTGTCCGTATGCCTCCAATTTTACATCCTGACGCACTCCGTTTGTCAAAAAGACAATTGAATCTTTTACCAAAAATGGCAAGTTACTATTTGTCTTTTTTGGGGTTATCTCCACAAAAACAAATATACTGTCTTTTGCAGGCACCTCAATATTATAGACATCGGGACCTTTTGTTCCGTCAATATTTATGAAGAATCCTGATTTTTCGGCATCTGCCAATATTATGGAGGTTATCAGCAACGATTTTTCGTGATTGTTATAAACCTTGAATGTCTTGGTTGCTGTACCTTGCTCGGTAAATATAGTGTCGAATTTCAGACTATCGGTAGAAAACGACAATATATGCTCTGATGATGTTGAAAATTCATCATCAAAACATCCCGTTACTATGCTTGACATCACAAGCATAAGCAACGCATAGAATATGTGTAATCTCTTTCTCACTATACTTATAACGTGATAAACTCTATAAAATTGTAAAGAGTCTCTTTTCTAATAGCTGAAACTAACCATTGGCAACTCTTTTTACAATAACCTTCGCGGCATGACAAGGAGCTCCCACTGCGCCCAAACGGTTTCGCATAAGTTGATATCCCTCAAGTATTTTCTCTCTGTTTGAGGGTTGTAATATTTTAGACAACTCCATGCGTGTGATTTCGGGTGTAAAATAGCATGCCAACAGTTCTTTTACAACCTCTTTCCCTGCTATAAGATTCACCAACGACACAAATTTCACTTTCAGTATCTTCTCAAAAAGTTTATATGTGAACTTACCTCCTGCAACATGGTAACACACAACTTGAGGAACTCCCATCAATGCTGTTTCGAGTGTTGCCGTTCCTGATGTCACCAATGCCGCCGTTGCCTGTTGCATGAGACGATATGTCTTTCCATAGACAACTTTTACGGGTTTGTCACCGATTATCTCCTCATAGAGTTCGGGAGATATAGAAGGCGCTCCCGCAACCACAAACTGATATTCATCCATTCCTTCAACCGCCTCAATCATTCGGGGCAAAGAACCCTTTATCTCCCCTACTCGACTTCCCGCAATCAGAGCAATTATTGGCTTTGAATTCAAGTTGTTTGCAGTTGTGAATTGAGAGAATGTTTCGTCAGCATCCTCCCTCTTTGCCAACTCATCAACTGTTGGATTTCCTACATAATCGACCTTATAACCAAGCCCATTGAAATAATCAACCTCAAATGGAAGAATCGAATACATATGGTCAACATATCGCTTTATCTCTTTTATTCGATACTCTTTCCATGCCCATATTTTTGGTGCAATATAGTAGTGCGTGGGTATTCCCAATTTTGTTTTTACATACTTGGCAATCTTCAGATTAAAACCTGGATAATCAACCAATATAACTGCATCGGGAGCATACTCTTTTATATCTCTCTTGCAATCCCTCATGTTACGCAATACGGTGCGCAAGTTCTTTATCACGGCAATAAATCCCATGAATGCCATTTGGCGATAGTGTTTTACAAGAGTTCCGCCCTGAGCAGCCATTAAATCGCCTCCGAAGAAACGAAACTCTGCTTCGGAATCATTCTTTTTTATCTCGCTCATCAGATGCGACGCATGCAAATCGCCCGATGCCTCTCCTGCAACCAAATAATACTTCATATCGTCTATTTTATTTTTGGGATGAATCTTCCCGTATCTTTATCAAACACTATTCCTCTCTCTTCAAAGAGGCTATCAATATCACCACTACCTATGGCATCCTCTGCTGTTTTGAATTTAAACTCTCCGCTCTTTATGAGCAACAATTTGTCTGCCACCGAAAGAGACTGTTCTACGTCGTGAGTAGAGAGAAGTATTGTCTTGTTCTCCTCCTGTGTTAATCGTTTTAAAAGATAGAGTATCTCTATTCTGCTTGGGAGGTCTAAAAATGCAGTGGGTTCGTCTAAAATTATCAATGGCGTTTGTTGAGCAAGAGCCTTGGCTATCATAATCTTTTGTCTCTCTCCGTCAGATAGTTGCGAAAGATACTTTTTCGATTTTTCCGCCATTCCAACAAGCGATAACGATGATTGAACCATCTCTCTGTCCTCTTTGCCTATTTTACCAAAAAATCCGGTATAGGGATAACGTCCCAAAGCAACAACCTCCTCTACCAAAAGTCCGCCTGCCATCGTTTTGTCGGTAAAGACTGCCGCCACCCTTTGAGCCAACTCTCTCGGTGATGTTTCAGATATATTCTCTCCACAAATCTTAACCTCTCCCGAAAGTGGATGTTGCACCGACGAAAGTGTTCGCAAAAGAGTTGATTTTCCTGCTCCGTTGCATCCGAGTATCAAGGCAAACTCTCCCTGATTAAGGACAAAGTTTATCCTCTCTGCAACTATTGTTGCCGAGGCATCCTTGCCATAACCCACCGAAAGGTTGCTCGCTTCTAATACAGACATCTTATCCATTAGTTGAAATACTCTATTTTTGAACGGTTTATTATAACGTATATTATAACAGGTGCTCCAAATATAGGGGTTATGGCATTGAGCGGAAGCACTCCGCTTTGCCAAGGCATTGAGCAGACAAGTGTACACAAGAGCGCCGTTGCCGACCCTGCAAGAAGTGTCGCAGGCAAAAGGGTGTGATGATTCGATGATTTGGTCATCAACCTTGCCACATGCGGAACTGCCAATCCCAAGAAAGATATAGGTCCGCAATACGATGTCACTATTGCTGTGAGCAATCCCGTACATAATAGCAACATTACTCTTGCTCGTCGTATATTAACTCCTAAATTTGAAGCATATCTATCGCCTAACAGCAATGCATTAAGCGGTTTTATGAGTAATACAGAAAGGAGGATTCCGACAAGAGAGACTGCCACGAATAGTGGCATATCAGAAAGCGAGACACTCGAAAAATCTCCCATTCCCCATATCGTGTATGAAAAGACATTCTTCTCCGATGCAAAAAAGTTCAAAAGGGTTATTGCCGAATTGGTTACATAGCCTACCATTATTCCCACGATAAGCAGCATTACATTACTACGAACCATGATTGAAAAGAGTATTATTACTCCAAGTGTCAAGATAGCACCAACGAAAGCTCCAAAAACATTTGTCATTGAACCCGAGATACTACCCATAACCCCTCCTGTTGCCAACATTACCACTGCCACACCCAACGATGCACCCGATGTTATTCCCAAAATGGATGGCCCTGCCAACGGATTCGAAAAGGCTGTTTGCAACAACAATCCTGCCACTGCCAAGCTCGCCCCTGCAAAAAGAGCCGTTACTGCTTGAGGCAATCGCGATTGCAACACTATACTCTCAGCAATCTTATTATCAACCTCAAAACCCAATAGCACATTCAAAGCATCGACAAACGGGATGTTTACCGAGCCCCAAAAGAGGTTGGCAAAAAAGAGCAACAGTGTCAATGCCGACAATAGTAATATTGGTTTCTTACTCATCTTTTAGTTTTTTGAAATATCGGGTTGTATCTGAAGCGGTGAAAATCTCGGGATGAGCAATAAGCATTAAATCGCGCAATACATATTGCGGATAGAGGGGCATATCCTCATAAAACGGCACTTTAAGAGCATTCACTCCCCATACGTTTTCTGTTTTGTATGAGTTAAAGTTTTCATATGGAGGATACTCCGTTTTTAACGATTCCAAGGTTTTATCTTGCTCATCGGCATACTTCATAATCCATAAATCGGCATCTGCACCACGGGCAAACACCTCCTCAAACGACAAGGATATTGAACCTTTATCACTGTTATCACTCCAAAGGTAATCTATACCTGCATCACGATAAAGTTGTGCCATATAGCTCTCACCTCCCGGCTGATACCATACTCCTCCTGTCTTAAGCTCGCAAAACAGAGTTGGTCTGTGTTTTACATCTCTTACCCTCTCTATCAAAGCATTATATTGTGTTACGGTTTCGTTAAACAGAGAATCCGCAACCGATTCGCATTCAAAAAGCATCGCTAAAAATTTTATCCATTCGGTCCGAGCAAGTGGCACACTCTCCATATAATCTGCCATCTCAATCATAGGAATTCCCAAGCGAGAAACCTTATCCTCTCCTTTATCCTTGTAAGGAGATACTATTATCACCTCAGGTGCAATGGATATTATCTTTTCAACATCAGGCAGGAATGAGCTTCCTAAATCTGCAACCTCGCCCTCCTCAACTCGTCTCTTTAATTCTGAATCGGCATTATAGTGTACGTCACAAATACCCGTTATAATCTCCGATTTACCCAACTCTTTTATCATTCCACAATGTAAAGAGGCATAAACGGCGGCACTCGCAACAGGTGTTCTCACAACAACACCTTCGGGCATTTCATCGCATAAATCAACACTTTTGGGTACTAATATATAGCGTTGCAAAATTTTAAGAGTATCCCAAGGATTACGCACCTCAACCACGGTGTATTCATCGAACTTTTCAACTGCATAACCTTGCGCATAGTCGTTTGAGACAGGAATGGTTCTGTCGCTCTCTTTTTTTGAACAAGCAACAAGCACCACCAAACACAATATGTATATAATCTGTCTAAACATCTACCCTTTGTATAACGAGCCTTGGCGCACTCCTCGATGTTGCATGCTCTTTATCAATTTTGCGGTGAATTCGTAATTTTTCAACCCCCAACAAGGAGCAATCAGAAACTCAGGAGGACATTGAGATACAAATCTATCCAATGCAATATCAGGGCGCAAACGCTCGATAAAATCGGATACCAACGATATATATTCATCTATGTCGTAAAGATGAACTATTTCGGGATTTGCCTCATACTCCTTTGCCAAATGTGTGGCTCTTATTATTTGTAGCTGATGAAGTTTTAACGATTTAATGGGAAGTTTTGAAACCTCTATTGCAGAT
Organism: Candidatus Caccoplasma sp.; assembly: GCA_045613905.1. Lineage (GTDB taxonomy): Bacteria > Bacteroidota > Bacteroidia > Bacteroidales > G3-4614 > Caccoplasma_A. Next base: position 19,591 of record JAZLBW010000006.1, on the reverse strand, counting down.
TGCATCATCGACTCTCTCTCTTCGGTAGGCAACCCCAATATAAGATGCAATCCGCAATCAATGCCATACTTATGAGTACGCTCTACGGTTGCAACCGTATCTTGCCATGTATGACAACGGTTCACCCTCTCCAATACAGCATTATTACAACTCTCCGCGCCATACTCAATGAAAATAAACTTCTCCTTTGATACCTGTTGCAAGTATTGCAATATCTCATCGGGCATGCAATCGGGGCGAGTGGCAATAATCAAGCCCTCAACCAATGGTTGCGACAAAGCCTCTCGATACCTTGCCATGGCAACCTCTGCTTCGGCATAACTATTTGTATATGATTGAAAATATGCCAAGTATCTCATTTGAGGATACTTTCTCGCAAAAAAGTCTTTACCCTCCTCAAGCTGTTTGGCAATAGAGCTGTTTTGGTCGCAATATCCCGGGGTAAACGAAGCATTGTTGCAATATATACAACCTCCGCGACCCTTGCTTCCATCCCTGTTAGGACATGTAAAGCCCGCGTTAACCGAGATCTTTTGAACCTTAAAATCGGGGAACTTCGCCTTTAAATATTCGCTAAAATCGTAAAATGGGATATCTGTTGCCATTATATGGATTTCTTAATATTTCTACAATCTTACTGTCTTTGAGATAAGATAACTATCCAAAAGAACCATTGCCGCCATTGCTTCAACCACAGGAACTGCACGAGGTAGAACACATGGGTCGTGACGTCCCTCAGCCGTTACAGAGGTTTTATTTCCATCCACATCTATTGTGTCGATTGGTTGCAAAAGGGTTGCCACAGGCTTAAACGCCACTCTGAAATATATATCCTCGCCGTTTGATATACCTCCTTGAATACCGCCTGAGTTATTTGTGAGCGTCGAGACCTTTCCATTGTCACAAACAAAGACATCGTTCATTTGTGACCCTCGGTTTGTCACACCGTCAAACCCCATTCCATATTCAAAGCCTTTTACCGCATTGATTCCCAACATTGCGCTTGCTAACTTTGCATGAAGTTTATCAAATACAGGCTCTCCCCAACCGGCAGGCACGCCACTCGCAACGCAAGTGATTACTCCGCCTATGGTATCTCCTTCTCTCTTCACTTCGGTTATCAGGTCGCTCATGCGCTCTGCCGCTTCAGCATCAGGACAACGCACTGCATTTGTCTCAATAAGAGAGAAATCATATTTTTTATAATCTCTATCCAACTCTATCGTTCCAACTTGTGATGTGTATGCAGTAACCTTTACACCCAACTCACGAAGAGCCAATTTTGCAAAGGCTCCAGCCACTACTCTTGCAATGGTTTCACGAGCAGAAGAGCGACCTCCTCCACAATGATCCCTCACTCCATAGTGTTGAGAATATGTATAATCGGCATGCGATGGACGATATATGTTGCGCAAGTTATCATAATCCTTGCTCTTCATATTGGTATTATAGACAACAAAACCAATGGATGTTCCTGTTGTAACCCCCTCAAAAACCCCTGAAAGAATTTCAACCTTATCACTCTCCTTGCGCTGTGTTACGATAGAAGATTGACCGGGCTTTCGTCGATCCAGCTCACTCTGTATAAATTCCATATCAACCGCAATGCCCGCAGGCATCCCATCGATAACCCCGCCTATAGCCACTCCATGTGATTCTCCAAACGAAGTGAGTGTAAATATAGTCCCGAACTTATTCATATAAATTATCATTATATAATTGTGCGAAGATAATAAAAATTTATCTATCTTTGAATTTAGAAATAACGAGAAATATTTTTGACTATGAAAAAGAGCTTTGTTTTTATGGCAGATGGTTTTGAAGAGATTGAAGCCCTTGCTGTTGTTGATATGTTAAGACGTGCTGCTATGCCCGTAAGTATGGTTTCTATTTCGGACGAGTTCGATGTTCAAGGAGCCCATGGAGTTACAATAGTGGCGGACGAAATAATCACCGAAGCAGATTTTTCTGATGCAGAGTGGTTGATTCTCCCGGGAGGAATGCCGGGAAGTGCAAATCTTGCAGCATGCACTCCTCTTGTAAATCTATTGAAAGCCCACAACGAAGACGGCGGTAAAATTGCAGCTATATGCGCAGCGCCAATGGTATTGGGAGAAAATGGCATTTTGGAGGGTAAAAACGCAACTTGCTACCCAGGCTTCGAGGATCACTTGAAGGGAGCAAACTATACCGCTTCTCAAGTTGAACGCGACGGAAACATCGTAACAGGAAATGGCCCTGCTCAAGCAATCATGTTTGCCGCCGCCATTATAGAAAAGAGTCTTGGAGAAGCTACTGCTCAACGCATTCTTGAAGGGATGATGCGCAAATAGAAGATAAGAGTTTTACAAATGGCAGGAAAGAACAAATTTTACGTTGTGTGGCAAGGTTTGAATCCCGGGATATACACATCTTGGAATGAGTGTCTATTGCAAGTAAAAGGTGTACAAGGAGCCAAATATAAAAGTTTTGAGACAAAAGCTGAAGCAGAGAGCGCCTTTGCCGAAGGCGCACCTGCTTACACACCAAAGCCCCAAACGCCACAACCCGCAAGGGCGTTGCCTGCCGATATAAAAAGTGCCATTGCCGTCGATGCTTCGTGCATGGGAAATCCGGGGAAAATGGAGTATCAAGGTGTGTGGGCTGCAGACGGAGGAGTGATATTCCGCGTAGGTCCGTTTGAGGATGGAACAAATAACATTGGAGAGTTTTTAGCCATTGTTCACGCCCTTGCATGGATGGAGAAGAACGGGGTAAATTACACTATCTACTCCGACAGTCGCAACGCCATGTTGTGGATTGCGAGTAAAAAGTGCAAGACAAAATTGGAGAGAACAGGTAGAAACGACGAGGTTTTCAACTTGATAGAACGAGCTGAACGTTGGCTTAACACCCACTCTTTCAGAACAAAAATTGTTAAGTGGGAGACTAAACTTTGGGGAGAAATTCCTGCTGATTTTGGAAGAAAGTAGAAGTAAATGATAATAGGATTTGATGGGAAAAGAGCTGTATCCAACTTTACTGGATTGGGGAACTACAGCAGATTCATTATTGGGGCTTTAAACAAAAAGTTCCAAAACGAAACATATAAAGTCTTTGCCCCCAAACCCCGAAACAACCGAGAGTTTTCAGATCTACTGAATGAGAATACCACAGATTTATATCCCAACAGCAAAATAACAAAACTTCTCCCATCGATATGGCGCTCTAAATGGATTCTAAAGGATTTAAAAGAGGAGAAGATTGATATTTACCACGGACTTAGCGGCGAGCTACCTTTTGGTATATCAAAAACAGGAATTAAAAGCGTTGTAACCATTCACGACCTTATTTTCAGACACTATCCCCAATACTACAAAGCCATTGACAGAACCATATACGACTACAAATTCCGCAGAGCTTGTAAAGAAGCCGATAAGATAATTGCCGTAAGTGACTGTACAAAACGAGACATTATCTCGTTTTATAACATTCCTGAAGAGAAAATAGTTACCATTTACCAAGGATGCCATCCCAACTTCAAAGCCGCACCAAACGAGACTCTTATCGAAGAGGTTCGCAAAACATACAATCTTCCCAAACGCTATATTGCGTGCGTAGGAACAATAGAGGAGAGAAAAAATCTTTTATTGGTAGCAAAAGCAATGATACACCTACCTGAAGATGTATGTTTAATCGCAGTTGGGCGAAAAACTCCATACGCAAAGGAGGTTGAGGATTTTTGCGCGCAAAACGGATTGGCAGATAGGGTAAGAATTATAGAGGGTATCCCATTTAAGTTTTTACCATCAATTTATCACGCAGCCGAGCTGTTCACATACACATCTCGTTTCGAAGGTTTTGGGATTCCAATAGTTGAAGCAATAAGCGCAGGACTGACAGGAGTTGCCGCAACAGGCTCATGTCTTGAAGAGGCGGGAGGTGAAGGCATTGTTTACGTAAACCCTGATTCTGTTGAGGAGTGTGCCGCTGCACTCAACAAACTACTCTCAGACAAAGAGTACAAACAAAGTCTCATTACAAAAGGTAAAGAGCATATCAAAAGGTTCTCACCCGACACAATTGCCAAGGAGATAATGAAGATATATAAAGAGATTTAATAAATTAAATATAGCAAATATGGAGAAAAAAGGGAATGTCATAATAACTATTCCAATTTACACCACGAATTTATCAAAGCAAGAGTGGGCATCTATTGCACAATGTTTTAAAATATTAAATAATTATACCATCTGCTATATAAAACCTGAAGATTTAGACATATCTCCTATCTCTGAGAAATATAATGCTGATTATATAGAAACTTTCCCTAATCATTTTTTTGCTGGCATAAGCGGATATAATCGACTTATGTTATCACCCACATTCTACAACCGCTTTAAAAAGTGGAAATATATATTTATTTACCAAACCGATGCGTGGGTTTTTTGCGATAAACTCGAAGAGTGGTGCGAAAAAAATTACGATTATATCGGGGCTCCTTGGATTCCAAAAAAGAAATACTCGCAAGCATACTATAAAATATATGTAGCATTTAAAACCATCTTCTGCAAGCTATTCTCTCAACCAAATTACAACAGACTATACTACAAGGTTGGAAATGGAGGAGTATCTCTAAGAAACTCACAAAAATTTGCAGTGGAAGCGGCAAAAAGAGAGAAAGAAATTAACTCTTTAATGTCAAAAAAAGCAAAAGACTTTTATAACGAAGATGTTTATTGGAGCATCACAATAAATGAGAAAGAGATTGTTATGAAAATACCTAAATGGGATGAAGCTCTTAACTTCTCGTTCGATAAGAATCCTGAAGAAAGCCTTGAAATGAACAAAGGAGTTCTTCCTTTCTGTTGCCACGGATGGACAAAAGCCAAAATGTTTACTTTTTGGAAAAAATATATCACCATATAAGAGTCACAAAAATGAATATTGAAACACTCTATAAAGAAATTGATATAAGACCAAACATATTATCTGTAATTCACGATTTCAGATATGTTAAGGGTGGTAGTGTTGGAGGTACAACCTTACACCTTATGGATATTATTGATGGACTTAGAGAGAAATACAACTTTCATGTGCTATATTGGAGTGCGAATACAGGTAAATATCATATTACATCATTCTTTGAACAAAGCGAAGCAACAAAGATCCTGGGCGATTTCTCTTCGCACAGAAAAGAACCTTGGTTGAAGCTATATTGCAAAGACTTTAAAGATAGCGTAGCAGAGGCTATAGATGCTCTAAAAATAGATGTAATACATGTCCATCATATTAAAAATATGTTTCTTGACATTTTTGACATAGCAAAAACGAAAGAGATTCCGCTGATATATTCAGTTCACGACTTTTATTCAATATGCCCGTCCATAAACTTAATGAGAGAGAACAACTCTTCGTGCCACCTAAAAGAGAAGAGGGATTGTAAAATATGCTCTCAAAAGAAATTTGGCATAGACTTCTCTTATATTGAATTATGGCAAAAAGAGTTCGGCTCTGCTCTCAAATCTGCATCTAAAATAGTTGCCCCTGCGGATAGTACAAAAAAAATATTGCAAAGTGAATATCCATTATTAGAGATAGATGTAATTGAACATGGATACAAAATTAATGTAGAACCTAATAAAAAAGAGAATAATAACGAAGTCATTAATATTGCATTTGTTGGCAGCATTACAAAAATAAAAGGACTAAATCTGTTTGTAAACCTCATACCACTTGTAAAAGGAAGCAAAATAAGAGTACATCTTTTTGGAACATCACATAAAATATCAATCACGTCTGACGGAATCAACTACATAAATCACGGACGCTACAACAGAGAAGATCTTCCGAAACTCCTTATAGACAACAACATTGATATTGTTTGCTTGCCTTCAATTTGTGCCGAGACCTTCTCATACACCCTTTCTGAAAGTTTTATGTGCAATATTCCTGTAATAGGGCTAAACATCGGAGCTATTGCCGAGCGTATCAGAAGATATGATGCAGGATGGGTTTTGCCCATAAATACAGACGCAAAGCAACTATTCGATTTTATCGAAGACATTCGAACCAGCAAGAGAGAGGAATACCTTTTAAAAAGGGAGAACTTAAAAAAACATATAGCAGACATGCAAAGCGTTGCCAGCATGTGCAGTAAATATATGAACCTTTACAACAGCTATATTAAAAATAGAGAAGAAAAAGATAACACATCTACCCTCTTTTTTGAAAATAAAGATAGCTTCTCAATAGGAGTTGAAATTGACAAAGAGGGAAGAGAAGAATATAGAAATCTTCGTGATAAAATTACAAGCGAAAATTTATCATATAAATCAATCATAAAAGAGATAATGAAATTCAGGAAACATTTCCCCGAAAGCAAGCTACGGAACAAGATTATATTCAAACTTCTATGGCATAAGTTTAGCCATAAAAAAATGTAAGGAAACTTTCCTTACATTTTTTATTTATTCATTGTATGTAAATATCTTATTTCTTCTCAAAAAAAGATATTATACCCTCGCTGATATAATCAATCTGATTCTCTGTCAATTCATAGTATAACGGTAAACGCAACAAAGTATCAGCAAATCTATCACAATTTGGCAATTCAGCGCCATAATGGCTATCTTTATAAAACTCACTCTTATGTAGAGATAAATAGTGAGAGACAGCTAAGATATTTTTGTTTTTCAAATATTGCATTAATGAGCTACGCTCCTCAAGAGAATTACATAAAACATAAAACATATGTGCGTTATTCTCAGCATAATTTGGTATTGTAGGCATCTTTAAGTATCCTTTATCAGACAAGAAACTCAAATTCCTAAAATAACGCTCCCATATAGCCTTACGTTTTGATTGTATTTCATCAATATGTTCAAATTGAGCCCACAAGAAAGCAGCTATTACCTCTGATGGCAAAAATGAACTTCCTTTATCAACCCATCCATACTTATTCACCTCTCCTCTGAAAAACTCAGCTCTGTTTGTTCCTTTCTCCCATATAATTTCTGAACGACGAATAAACTTATCATTATTTATTCCTAACAAGCCTCCCTCTCCTGATATTATATTTTTTGTTTCATGAAAAGAGAAAGCAGATAATTCTCCAATCGTTCCTAATGGAACCTTTTTACCGTCAGCTTGAATATAATGAGAATCAACAGCCTGTGCTGCATCCTCAATAAGCAGAATATTATGTTCATCAGCTATCTCCCTTAACTTTGCCATATCACAAGCAACACCGGCATAATGCACAGGGACAATTGCTTTTGTTCTTGAAGTTATAAGTTCTTCGATTTTTTCTGCATCTATATTAGGATTATCAAAGCAACTATCTGCAAATATAACTTTTGCTCCTTCCCTCACAAATGCTAATGCAGTAGAGACAAAGGTGTATGAAGGAATTATAACTTCATCTCCAGGCTTTATATCTGCCAACATAGCACACATCTCAAGAGCATCAGTACATGACGTAGTTAGTAAGGTCTTTTTAAAACCATACTCTTCTTTATACCAGTTCTGACACTTCTGAGTAAAATAACCATTACCAGAAAGTTTTCCTGTCTTAACAGCTTGTTCTATATATTCTGTTTCCTTACCTGTTAAGAATGGCTTGTTAAAAGGAATATTCTCCATAAGTTTATCTATTAATCCTAAAAATCTTCTTTATAAAAAATAAAACTTTTATACATTTTCGAGTTTTATGCAACATCCACTCTGAATCTAAAAAATCTTTCGTTCTTGCCTTAGTTATATAGTCAATATAAGATTCCCTCTCTTTGATATTTTTAATTAAAGAAAATGTAATTTCATCAAAAGCACTTGACAAATAAATGTCATGTTCTCTTCTCGTCAACTCTTGCGACTTTGGATTAATACTTATACCATATGTATTAAAAAAAGATATATTCATATCTATATGACGAACAGAGCATCTATTCTTTATTATATGATCGCAATAGAAAGCCCAATCTGAGACAATTCTAAAATTCTCATTATACAAACCTTTGTCAAAAAGAGACTTTTTTATAAAAGAGGCTGGATGTCCTATTGAATATATGAGCAAATCAATATATGTAAGAGGTCGTTTATATATTTCAGGGCGTAAACTTCCATTATTTTTTACATATGTAAAGTTTCCATATACAATATCCTCATCAAATTTATTTTTGAATACTTCTGTTAATATATCCGGAGCTAACCAATCACCTCCATTTATAAACAACAAATAATCTCCTGTAGCTTTCACAATACCCTTATTCATGGCATTGTATATGCCCTTATCAGGCTCACTAATCCAATATGCCAATTTATCCGCATACTTTTTTATTACATCAACACTGCCATCAGTAGAACCTCCGTCAATTACGATATGTTCGAAATCGGTGTATGCTTGATCATTCCAAACGGAAGAAAGAGTCTTCTCCAACCCCTTGGCATCATTTAAATTTATTGTGATTAATGATAATTTAGGCATTATTTTAAATTTTAGTATATAACTTCCCCTTTATATCAAAAAACTTATTCCTTAACTTTTAAAATTCGCTCTATTTGCAACTTAGGGGACATAATCTCCCTCTTTTTCTTATATATCTCAACACAAGCAGAACTATAATCTCTCTTTAATGATAAATATTCTATAATCTTATTTGCTAAAGTATTGAAATCATATAAATCTGCTTTTAATCCTGTTTCGCCATCCTCTACTAAATCCTCTGCAACACCTATATTGAAAGAAGCTACAGGAGTACCAATAGCTATTGACTGATTAACCATTAATGGACCTGAATCTTCCACTGAAGTACTTATAAATAAGTCTGACATTTTATAAACTTCCATAAGTTTTGCCATTGGCAAAAATCCTAGTTTTATCATATCATAACCTAATTTATCAAGAATACCCTCTTTATTATCTCCAACTACCACTATTGATATGTTTTTTTGTAGTTCAGGAGCACGTTCCTTTATCAGCAACAATATTGACAACAGATACTCAAAACCCTTTCTATTATCACCTGCTGCAAATGTAGTACATCCAACCAAGAGAAGAAGTCTATCCGATCCTATTCCATACTCCTTTCTTAAAACCTCTTTGCTTTTTTGTGGGAATATGGTTTCATCTATAGGAAATAATATAGGATACACACCTCTACTCTTACCTAATAACGATTTTTTTGCTCTTTCGCAATCTGTTGTAGTTCCCCAGAACTCCATATCGCCAGGATAATTATCAATTTTTCTAGATAATATTTCTGCAGGGAATGATGTTTCTAATTTGAACAAAGGACATTTCTTACAACCGTTAGTATATCCCAAACAATCAAACGGGTAATGACATCCTCCTGTTATAATAGCATTATCCATCATTACCGACACAATTTTGGCATTTGTTATCTTTTTTAAATCTGCCACTATCTCGGGAGTAATAAAATTATGTGTCCAGTGTAATAATATCAAGTCAGGAATAAAACCCAACTGTTTTATAATAATTTGTGCTGTTGAGAATGTTTTTTGATCGTCAAATACAATATTATTTACAAACTTCTTTTTACGGCATAATCTATTCCAGTTAGCCAAGTCCTTACGAAATTTTATCTTCTTTATTTTATATGTAAGATATGAAGTCCCTCTTCTATTATAAGTTACAACCTTTGGTTTTTCCCCTTGACTATCCCTTACCATTAGGGTAGAATCGTATCCTAATGCGTTTAAAAAATTATTAAACACTACGGTAGCAGAACCTGCTCCACCATAATCGCACGTAGAGAGATTCAATATCTTTATTTTACTGTCTATAACCATAGATGATATATATATGTTTTGCTATATAAAGAAAAACCATTTTTCTCATAGAACATACATGCCTCAATATTATCTTGCTGAGTTGCAACATTTAAAGTTTTGCATCCCCTTTCAATAGCATAAGACTTCACAGCATTTATTAACTTTGAGCCAATACCTCTTCTCCCATAATTCTCTGACACAGCAATAAGACCTATTGTGGCAACAAAATCCTTTATCGCAACCGTAACAAAAGCAACAATTTCGCCATTAACCTCATATTTATATACCTTATCGGCAAATTTACCTGACAAAGAATTTTCTACCCATATATTATATAACTCCTCAAACTTGCCTTTTTCAAAGTTTTTATCTAATCTAAATCGCGAATGAGTTCCACTCCGATATGCCAAAGAATATATTGAATTGGCAGCTTTTTGTACTTCTGATAGAGTTTCATAATGAGTACCCTCATTTTCTATTGACATTGAGTATACTATCTTTACATCAACAGGGGCTATATCTCCAGATATTGCATCCTCAGAAAACAAATATATTAGTCGATAGTTCTCAGACTTTGATTTTGATAATAAATCATAAAAATCTATGCTTTCTCCTTTCAATGCAGTAAACTTTCCCACATTAAATCCGAAAAATTCAGAATCCCAAGCAAGTTTTTCTATCATAGTTAAGCTACATTTTGCATATCAACAAGTTTCTTGTAATAACCGTTAAGAGCAATCAACTCATCGTGTTTACCACGTTCAACAATCTCTCCTTCGTGCATAACGCATATTAAGTCTGCATTTTTAATAGTTGAAAGGCGGTGAGCAATAACCAAAGTTGTACGATTACGCATCAAATTCTCCAATGCCTCTTGAACCAAACGTTCACTCTCTGTATCAAGAGCCGAAGTAGCCTCGTCAAGGATAAGGATGGGTGGATTCTTCATAATGGCACGAGCAATACTCAAACGTTGACGTTGACCGCCCGACAAGCGACAACCTCTGTCTCCAATATAAGTATCATAGCCATTCTCTGTAGCCATAATAAAATCGTGAGCATTTGCAATTTTGGCAGCCTCTATAACCTGTTCCATTGTTGCACTCTCAACTCCGAAAGTAATATTATTATAGAATGTATCATTAAACAAGATAGCCTCTTGATTTACATTACCCATCAAAGCTCTTAAGCTAAAAGGAGTAACATCTCTTACATCAATGCCGTCAATCAATATATTTCCTTTATCCACATCGTAGAAACGAGGAACCAAATCTGCCATTGTAGTTTTTCCAGAACCCGATTGTCCTACGAGAGCAACTGTCTGACCTCTTTTTATGGTCAAATTAACCCCTTTGATTACATAATCTTCATTATATTTAAACCAAACATCACGATACTCTATATCCTTTGTAAGAGCAGGTAATGGTTTGGGATTTTCAGGAGCTTTTATTGGATTATCAGCAGTCAATATCTTATCTACACGCTCCATTGAAGCTAATCCTTGTTGTATTGCATAAACTCCCTTTGTTAAATCTTTTGCCGGATTTATTATACTATAGAATATTATAAGATAGTATATGAATTCAGGCGCCGTAATCACTCCCGACCCTTCAAGAATCAAAGTTCCTCCAAACCACAAAACAATTGCAATTGTAAAAGTTCCTAAAAATTCACTCATAGGATGAGCCAATGATTGACGGCGAGCAATTCTATTACTAAATTTAAATAAGAGGTTATTTGTCTTATGGAAACGATTCTTAATTTTCTCCTCAGCATTGAATGCCTTGATAATTCTCAATCCGCCCAAAGTCTCATCTATCTCTGACAAAAGCACTCCTGATTGTTGTTGTGCATCCATAGATGCTCTTTTCAGCGTTTTAGACACCTTTCCCATTATATATCCTGATATTGGCAACAAAATCAATACAAATATCGTCAATTGCCAACTGATCATAAACATTGTCACCAAATATACAATAATCATTATGGGGTTCTTCGAAATCATCTCCAACGATGCCATGATAGAGTTTTCAACACCACCCACATCTCCTGTCATACGAGCCATAATATCACCCTTACGTTCTGCAGTAAAGAACCCTATTGGCAATGATGTTACCTTATCATATAAAAAGTTTCTCAAGTCTCTAACAACACCTGTACGCAAAGGGATAATAAAATATGAGCTTAAATATGCCGTCATTGTTTTAAGGAAGGTCATTACCACCAAAACAACACCCATAAGCAATAAAACCCACGATTGACCGTGCGCACCAATCTGCTCATTAATAATAAAATAAAGATTGTTTATTAATACATCTTTTACACTACCGCTTCCCCACTCCATCCACACGTATGAAGACTCATTTATCTTAAATAAAATCTCAAGAATAGGGATGATTGTTGCAAATGAGAACAGAGTAAGTACCGTTGAAAGTATATTAAATAGAAGATTTAATATAAAATTGTACTTATATGGAGGGACAAACCTTAAAAGAAGTTTTAAAAGTTCTTTAAACATAATACTCAAATTTAGAAAGATACTATCATAATAGTATCATTAAAAAATGTTACTTTTGCAAAAGTATAAAAATTTTCATAATAAATGAGCAATAGATCTCCTAAACTATCAATAATAACAATAAACTATAATGACGCCAAAGGATTAGAGAAGACTCTTTCATCTGTTTGGAATGATCAAACATACACCGATTTCGAACATATTGTAATTGACGGAGGCTCTACAGATGGTAGTGTCGATGTAATAAAAAAATATGCAGACAAATTGGCGTATTGGGTTAGCGAACCTGATAACGGTATATACAATGCCATGAATAAGGGAATCTTAAAAGCAAAAGGAGAGTATTTGCTATTCCTAAATAGTGGAGACTGGTTGTGTAGCGATTCCATTAAGAATATTTTTAAAACAGAATTTGACCAAGATATTGTTTCAGGAAACTATATTGTAGTAAAAGATAACGGTAAAACCTCCGTAATGGAAAGCCCTCAAGAAGTATCAATGCCTCAATTAATGCTCCACTCCCTCGGACACCCTGCGACACTGATAAGAAGAGAACTTTTGATTGAGAATCCATATCACGAGGAGTATAAAATCATTTCAGATTGGGCCTTTTGGATAGAGGAGCTAATCATTAAAAATCGTTCGTACCATAAAATATCAGTAAATATCTCAAACTACGATTTCACAGGAATATCAAGCATAGAAAAGAACAAAAATATAATTAATAAGGAGACAAAAGAATTCTTAATAAAAACATTTGGTCCTCGATTTGAAGCAGACAAAATACACGATTATGTTTTGGCATTAGATAATATATCTAAACACAAAATAGACAACCTTATTCTTTCAAAAAAGATTCAAAGAAGACTTCGTCTATGCTACAAATTATTTCGTCTCTTTAATTAGTCAACCTTTAATAAGGGTTACATATATAAAAAATAAGCGTATTGGTTTGCCTGGACGCCCGTTATTACTGCAATATAATGGAATAAAGGTTCCCTCAAATTTTTGCCAATCTATTTTATTGGTTAGCTTGTACAATGGGTGGTTTTGATTTAGCATATCTGCCAAATCTGAGAATAATCCTGAATTGTTTTATACCGTTTTTATCATAAAAATCTGCAAGTTTTATACCATAAAACACAAAATATTGCAGATATTTTCAAATATTTACGCACTTATTTCTTTGTATTATAACCCTTTAGATACCTTTTAAAGACCGACGAAAAAATATTTTTCTATAATTCCAACATCCAGTATTATTTTTTTCACTACCTTTGTGCCAGTATCGGTTCTCATAAGAAGATTAAAAGGGAATAGGGTGAAAATCCCTGACAGTCCCGCTGCTGTGAGTTCCATTTTCAAGGCTTGGAGTGCCACTTTTATGCGACATAGCATAATGGGAAGGCAATCCTAAATAAAGCCGGAACGAGTCAGAAGACCTGCCGATGCATATTACTAACAGCTTTCGAGGAAAGAGCGTGTGGTGTCAAAAAAAGAGGAATAGCCCTTCTTACTCAATGCCCTTATAGGCAACATCCGCATCAGCTTATCTACTCAAAGCATTTACAACCAAGCGGATGAAGTTACAACAACACATAAAATTCACCATAGTGGCAATACTTGCAAGTATTGTTCCATCGTCTGTTCTCGCAAATGAGATAGGAGACAGAGCTATAGATTCCATTCTTTTACACCTCAATTTGGAGGAGGTAAACATCACTGCAAACCGATTCCGCGAAATGACACCCGTTCAAAGGCTCTCGGGCAAAGAGTTGGAAAAACTAAACAGCTACTCTGTTGCCGATGCTTTACGCCACTTCACAGGCATACAACTTAAAGATTACGGAGGTGTTGGAGGAATCAAAACCATAGATATTCGCAGTATGGGAGCCAACCACGTCGGAGTCTTCTACGACGGTATTCAACTGGGCAATGCCCAAAACGGGCAGATAGATCTATCGATGTATTCACTCGACAATATAGACGAATTGGCTGTTTTCAACGGACAAAAAGGCGAGATATTTCAACCTGCAAAAGATTTTGGTTCGGCAGGAATGTTATATATACGCTCTCGTCGTCCCAACTTCAAAGAAGGCAAAAACTATCACTTAAAAGCCTCATTAAAAGCAGGTTCATTTGCAACCATAAATCCATCATTTTTGTTGGAGTCTAAAATCACCGATAACATATCGGTATCGGTTTCGGCAGAGTATCTGAATTCAAGCGGAGAGTATGATTTCAGATATCGCAGAGTCACCCCTGATGGAGCAGTTGCATACGACACCACAGCCACACGTCAAAACGGAGACATCAGTTCTCTGAGAGTAGAGGGTGGCGTATATGGAACAATCAACGACGGATATTGGAGAGTAAAACTATATACATATAACTCGGAGCGAGGAATACCGGGAGCCATTGTAAACAACGTATGGCGACGTGGCGAACGTCTTTGGGACAACAACACCTTTGTTCAAGGTACATTCAGCAAAGACGTTAACCGCTACTACAGAACAATGGCAAATGTCAAATATGCCTACTACAATACCCATTATGTAAACAACGATTCAAAACTGATTGCCGTTGACAACAGATATAAGCAAAAGGAGGTATATCTGTCAACTTCACACGCATTCACACCATTTCGTTTTTGGGATATAGCCCTTGCATACGACTACCAATTCAACTCGCTCGATAGCGATATGGCAAACTTTGCCTTTCCCAAACGTCATACAAACATGTTGGCACTTGCAACATCTTTTCAGATTTGGAGAATGAAGATACAAGGCAGCTGTTTAGGAACATTCATAAAAGACAAAACAACAACAGGCGACAACGAAGGCAAGAAAAAAGCCTTCTCTCCCTCGTTGCTATTCTCCCTCAAACCGCTCAGAAACGGAGACTTGACACTTAGAGCATTCATTAAACGCAGTTTCACAATGCCAACATTCAACGACCTCTACTATACCGATTTAGGCAATGCTGCGCTTAAACCTGAATATGCAACACAATATGACGGAGGAGTTACATACTTGAGAACTTGGGAAAAAAAGTTTGTAAAAACATTCCGCATCCAAGCCGATGGTTACTACAACCGAGTAACAGATAAAATTGTCGCATACCCCAAAGGGCAACAATTCCGCTGGACAATGTTGAATTTGGGAGAGGTGGAGATTAAAGGATGCGACGTAGCCACAGAGGTTACAGTATCACCCGCAAACAAACTATTCTTTACCGTAAAAGGACAATACACATACCAATATGCAGTTGACATCACCGATGTAAACGACAGCTATTATGGCGACCAAATACCATACGTTCCTCGTCACAGTTGCTCAGCAATAGTACAAGGGGAGTATGCAGGATGGTGTTTAAACTACACATTCATATATGCAGGCGAGAGATACTCTCAACAGCAAAACATAGCAGCCAATCACATGCAACCTTGGTACACGCACGACATATCGCTCACAAAAGAGTTTAAACTCAAACGTGGCAGTGCGCTAAAAGGCACATTTGAAGTAAACAACTTTTTGAATCAGGCATACGATGTTATTCTAAACTATCCCATGCCGGGAATAAACTATCGTTTTACACTATCGTTCGAGATTTAACATGAAACGCAGATACTTCATACTACTTTCAACCCTAATCACCACCCTACTCCTCACGTCTTGTCGAGGAGAAGAGATGATAATACTCTCCGAAGACGAGAGTATCGAAGGGGCAAAAGATGTCAATGCCAATCCTTACGGATTCTATCTGTTGAACGAAGGCAACATGGGAAGTAATAAAGCCTCGCTCGATTTCATGGATTTTACGACAGGAATCTATAGTCGAAACATTTATGCCGAGCGAAACCCCGATGTTGTAAAAGAGTTGGGCGATGTGGGCAACGATGCTCAAATATATGACAACAAGCTATGGATGACAATCAACGCATCGCACAAAGTGGAAGTTATCGATGCAATAACAGCCAAACGAATAAAAGAGATAGAGATTCCAAACTGTCGATATATAGTATTTGATGGCAAATACGCGTACGTTTCGTCATATGTCACAACAATAATCGGTGACATAAACGCACAGGAGGGAGCGGTATTTAAAATAGACACAAACACCTACAAAATAGCAGGCGAAGTAAAAGTTGGAAGACAACCCGAAGAGATGGTCATAAAAAACGGCTTCCTATACGTTGCCAACTCGGGAGGGTACAACTCCGAGATGTACGACAACACCGTTTCGGTAATACGACTCTCAAGCTTCACTCAAATAGAGAAAAAAGAGGTAGCAATAAATCTGCACAGGATGAGACTCGATAAAAACGGCAAAATATGGGTACTCTCAAGAGGAGACAACTACACCATGCCACCACAATTATACCGTCTCGAAACAAACAACAATGGTTCAATAACAAAAGTTGAATCAACAGGATTGTTATGTTCCAATTTTGAGATATGTGACGATAAAATTTACATGTACAATGCCCCATACCAAGGCAATGCACTATCGACCAATATAACATACTCAGTTGCAGACGTTCACTCGGCAGAAATAATAGAAGCAAATTTCATAAAAGACGAAACAGAGAGTTTAATAAAAATACCATACGCAATAAAGGTGAACCCCACAACAAAAGAGGTTTTCATCTGCGATGCAAAAAATTATGTATCATCAGGGAGTATCACATGTTACTCTCCTCAAGGCATAAAACGTTGGAGCGTATTCACAGGAGATATTCCCTCATCAATAACATTCACATATAAATAACCATGAAAGCTTTAAATTCGAGCATCTTAATTGCACTTGCAATAACCCTGTTTACAAGCTGTAACAATGGAATAGTAAACACCTCTATTGGCATTGACAGCAACTACTCGGTTTACCGACTTCAGAAACTCATTATTGCGACAGGTGCCATAGGCAACGAATTTAAATGGGAAGTTACATCAGAAAGCGGAAACACAACACTGCTTTCGGAAGATAGAGAGTGCATATTCGTAGCCGAAGAGAGTGGAAGCTACGCACTAAAACTAACCATTAAAGACGGAGTAGAAGAATTTTCACAAACATCAACAATAATCGTTCTTCCCGAAGATGTTGAATACAAAGCATCAATGACAAAGGTTCTGGAATTCAATCCCGCACCGGGACAGTTCATAAACGACCTACCCGAATATGAAGAGGGCGACACCAAAGAGATTATCAGACAAAAAACCGAAGAGTATCTGCTTAACGGAAACATAATTTCTCTTGGATCATTTGGCGGATACATAATTGTGGGATTCGACCACACAATACTTAATAAAGAGGGAAAAGATATAATAATTAAAGGCAATGCAGCCACCGGAAGTGCTGAACCAGGAATTGTATCTGTATCAATTGACAAAAATAACAATGGAATCGCCGACGACGAGTGGTACGAACTTGCAGGAAGCGAATATAACAAACCTGAAACAGTAAAAAACTATAAAGTAACATACTATCGCCACGACGAGAACAAACTTCCTATTATGGGAGAAAACGGGGTTATAAACAAAGAGTATATAAAATGGGAAGACAATATGGGGAACTCAGGATTTATCGAACAAAACAACTTCACAAACCACACACCCGAATATTGGCCCAAATGGAGTAATAGCAACACAATTACAGTTTCAGGAACACTGCTTCCTAAAAACTATATTATAAAAAGCAACGGACAATATTTTCTCAACAAATATGAATGGGGATATGCAGATAATCACGCTAATAGATATATCGAAGATAACTCTTTTGATATATCGTGGGCAGTAAACCGTAATGGCGAGAAAGTAAATATAAAAGGAATCGATTTCATAAAAATAACAACAGCTCTGCTTCAAAATTGCGGACAAATTGGAGAGGCCTCAACCGAATTTGCAGGAGCAGAAGATTTAAATTTAACACAATAAAAACAGACTAAGATGAAACATTTTTTTAAAGTAAAATGGAGCATATTTGTTGCATTACTAATCTCAATGCCGATGTATGCTCAAAAAGATATGGTAGAATTAGATCTTACAAGCCCAACAAATCCTGAGATATTCACTTTTAACGCAACAGGCGAATGGACAGAGACATACAACGACGTTGACTACACACATTGGGATTCACAAATATTCAGTTTCTCTCACCTAATTGGAGGAGAAGGCACATCATACGGAGGATTGGCTTGGAACGGATTTACCGTAAGTAAAAATGCAAGCGACCAACCAACCGACTACTTCCCCGACTCACAATGGGGATGTATGGCTAAGGGAGGAATTACGGCAATAAGCAATGGCAAAGCAATTGTTGACAGCGAAAGACCATACATTGTGGCAAACTACAGCTCATGGGAGACACAAAACAGTTTGTCCATCACATTTAACGATGGCAACTACTACACTCTAAACGGAATGTATGTAACAAACTCTCCATACCCATATTACACAAACATTTCAGGAGATGATTTTGCAAACGGACTCACAAACGAGGGCGACTTCTTCAAAGTAATAGCATACGGAGTAAAAGCCGACAACTCGGTAGAGACAGCAGAATTTATGCTTGCCGAATTCAAAAACGGCACTCTACAACAAACAACAGAGTGGACATGGTGGGATTTATCATCATTGGGAACAATAAAAGAGGTATATTTCACAATGGAATCGTCAGACACAGGACAATGGGGAATGAACACTCCCGCATACTTCTGTATCGACCGCATACAGGCAAGCAACCCCATTTCAAGCGGAATTGGGGAGAGCCAAGCCACTCTCAACACAACAGAGATATACTACGCAGCAAATAACATATATGTTACAGCAACAGGTGCAACAGTAGTAAAAGTGTACTCAATAAACGGGGTAGAGGTATTGTCGCAAATGGTTAACGAAGGAACAACCGCAATTTCAACCACAACATTACCAAACGGAATATACATTGTAAAAGCAGGAGAAAAGGCTATAAAATTCTCGAAATAAGAAGTTAAAATAGTAGTTCAATGATGAGAGAGGGTGAGCCAAGCAAAAATGGGTCACCCTCTCTTTTTTACTGAATGTTGAATAAAAAAAGAGTTTAAAAATTATTGGTGTCCGGTAAAAAAATACAACAAATATATTTGATTGGCAATTAATACATTAAAAATGTTCTTATTAAGAAGGGCTTGTACTATTATTAGAAATCAATATGATAGACACATTAGTCAGAAACTTATAATTTTTTATAAACTTTTTGACCGCAAAAAGTTACAAAAACTCTCGCACCTGATATAAAACAGTCATTCAAATTTTTGTTCGGGAG
>JAZLBW010000005.1:0-6791 GCA_045613905.1 Candidatus Caccoplasma sp. | reverse complement strand
CGATATCACTGAGTACAAATCAACTTATGTTGCTAACCCAGACGTTCCTAACCTAACTATCGTTGCTAAACCAGGAACTCAATCTGTAAACTTCGGTGTTCTTCCAGCATTCGGTGCAGGTCTTGTATTGGCTAAAGTTGACAACATCGAGACTTACTGTGACGTTAACAACGAGGCTAACTGGGTGGCTAAACCAGAGGGTACTGACGTTAACCCATACTTGATGATTAGATACAAAGACATCCAAGATGCTATCAACGTTGTTTGTGTAACTGAGACTCAAAGAACTTGTGCTCTTCCTGCTCAAGTTGATGCTGGTATGATTTATACATCTGCTATGTACAACGGAATGGGATTCACTCGTAAAGTTAAAGAGACTGTTAACGGTCGTGTTGTTTACCAAGATACAAACAACTCAGCAGAGGACTTCGAGCCAGAGGCTAAACCAACTCCCGGAATCTAATTTAATATAAATACTATTAATAAAAGAGTTGCCGACCTTGGCGTCGGCACTCTTTTCCCAATAGGGAATAAATCGGGGGGAACAACAAAAGATACCCCACCCTGAGTATTTTACTCAAACAGAAAAAAAGAAAAAAGAGATATATGTTGAAACTTAAAAAGATAGCATTCGTATTATCGTTAATAGCAGTGCCTTTTGCAATGAATGCAACTGAGGCAGATACAACGGCTGCAATTATGCAGTACAAAGATTGTATGTACCTTAACAATGTGGCATACGGCAATATAAACCCATCTTTCATAAAAGACCTCCCTATTGATGCTTTTGCAACATTAGAGGTTAGTTATGGCGCAGGTAAAGGAGACTTCCACCAAATAGATAAATCTGGCAAAATCAGCGACCTATTGGTTTCGGTTTATGGTGTTAGAAAACTAAGCGATGTGTCGTTTGAAGGAGGTATGACATACCGTAATGGCAAAGAAGCTGAACGCAAATGGAATGCTACTCTATATCAATCGGATAGAAACCCTTTCATACTTGCCGACTCTCTATCTAGTGACTACTCTACTGAGGAGTTTACTCTTGATGGACGATTCTCATGGGAACCAATAGAATTGCTTCGATTTGGTGTAAATGCCGACTACTTGGTTGGTACAAGATCTGACGAGCAAGACCCTCGTTTAGAGACTAAAGGTATGCGTTTTACTATCAACCCCGGTATTGATTTTAAAGTTTCAAAATTTGTAAAAATAGGTGCTACCGGAGGTATTCGCATATTTAGCGAAAACTCTAAATATAGCACTGTTGAAACAGGTAAAACTGCATCATTCTTTGTAATGAGCGGTATGGGTACTTGTATGGATATGGGAGGTACTTCGTACCAACGCGAAGTTAAAGGTATGGGATACTTTGCCGACATACAAATATTCTGGCAACGCCCTGAATATGGAAACCTTTTAAACATTGGTTTCGAAAAAGAGTCAGAAAAAGCAACCGATGGTGGTAGCTCTTACCAATTCCTCGGTGGACAATACAACAACATGAAAATTTCTGCTTGCGACCGCTTCTCTTTCACAAAAGGTAAATTTGTTCACAACTTTACTCTTGAAGCCGCAATGGATAATATAAAAGGTACTTGGTTCTATCAAAAAAATGTTGTGGATCCAAAAACAGGTTCTTCACAATGGGTAGTAATGGACCAAGATGATACTAAACACATTGAGAAAAGAATGACAGGTAGTTTGTCATATCGTATGGATGTCCTTGCAAATAACGGACAACCTTCTTGGACTACAGGGGTAAATGCAGACTTTGTTAATTCTAACATTGAAAACAACCCTAACAAATATTACCAAAATTATATGAACGTAAAGGCCGGTGCCTTTGTTAAGAAAACATTCCAAATTAAGAAATCAATATTATCACTTTCGGTAGGTGGCGATTACAAAATGAATTTGTCAAATTCAATCAATATGGCTGCTACTGAAAGATTGAGAGATAAATATACTTACCCTATGTTTGACTTTACAACAGCAAACTATTATGATGCATATGCTAAATTGGAGACTCGTATTCCTATCGTAGGAAAACGCTTTACATCATATATAGGTGCTTTTGCCGAGGCTTCTACTCAACGCTACATAGGAGACTTAGACAAATATGCAAATACAACATTTAATCAATTTGGTGGAGGTTTGAATTATACATTCTAAGCCTTACCAATAAAGATAAAACTATATTAGCCTAATTAGACCAATTAGTCAAATTAGGCTAATTTTATAGATATATTTGAGGGACTATTAGCTAATTGGGATTTATATATTAATCCATCATTTCTAATTCCTAATTGTTGCAAGGCAACGAACTAATTCCTAATTTAACAAACAACAAACTAACTAAATATTATGAACAAAATTTTTAAACTATTTATTGCTGTGGCATTTGTTTGCAGTTCTTTTACAGTATCTGCGGCAAAAAAGGGGTTTGCTATTATTATTGACCCCATAAGCTACAAAGAGGCGAAAGCAGAGGTTGAGGCATATGCTCAAGCGGTTGAGAAACAAGGTTTGAAAACCTATATTGTAGAAGACGTTTGGTATAATCCAGACTCAATCAGAGCAAAGGTTATTGAGTTGGCTACTAAAAAAGATGCTCCTATTGAGGGTGTTGTTTTTATTGGCGACATTCCTGTACCTATGATTCGTGATGCTCAACACTTCACTTCAGCTTTTAAGGCTAAACAAGACCTCAAAAAGTTGGAATTTTCTTCGGTGCCTTCGGACCGCTTCTACGACGATTTTGATTTGGAATTTGAAGCCCTCGATCTTAACGATGGTAAATCGAACCACTTCTACTACTCGCTAACTGCAAACTCAAAACAGGTGTGCCAACCCGACATCTACTCGGCTCGTATGAAAACTTGCGACAAAGGCGGCCTAACTAAATACGAACGACTAAAAGCATATCTTAAAAAAGTTGTGGCTCAAAAAGAGCAACAAGAGGTGCTTTCGCAACTATTCTACTTTGCAGGACACGGATATAACTCTGATTGTCTATTGGCTCGTATCGATGAGAAAAACTCATACTATGAAATGTTCCCAAATATGAAGGAACAAGAGATGGCTATCACTTTCCAAAACCATTCTGACCACGTGTTCAGCAAATATCCGTTGATGAGTCAAATGCAACGTAAAGACCTTCAGTTGGCAGTTTTACACCACCACGGATACCCTGACACCGAGTATCTTAATGGAGAAAAAATTCCGATGAATGTAAGCGAATATATCGAAGCTGCTAAATCGTTCTTTCGTTCAAAAATAAGAACTGCCGTAAGTCGCGGTAAAGATACTACCGAAACTATCGCCTACTACAAAGAGAACTACGATGTTCCTGAGAGTTGGTTCAGCCACGAGGCATTGTTCAACAAAGAGGTTGCCGAAAAAGATTCTATTTTTGCCGACCAATTGGATTTACACCTAACAGACCTTGGCAAGTACAAACCCAACGCCAAAGTGATTATTCTTGATGCTTGTTACAATGGAGCTTTCAACAACGATGAGTATATTGCCGAAGAGTACATTTTTGAGGGTGGCGACTGCGTTGTAACTATAGCAAACAGCGTAAACTCATTACAAGATAAGTGGTGTGACCGCAATATCGGTATGTTTGGTTTAGGTATGCGTGTTGGTAACTTCGTTAAATATAACCCATATTTTGAGTCGCATATTTTCGGAGACCCCACATTTACATTTGCTCCTTACAAGAAACTTAACTTTGACGCAAACAAGGCTATCACTAAAAGTAACAAGTGGTGGAAAAAACAGTTAAAATCGGAGTATGCTCCAATGCAATCGTTTGCAATTAACGAATTGGCTTTGCGTGGAGCAATATCATCGGCTGAGATTTTGGATATTTTCAAAACATCGCCAAACCAAACCGTTCGTCTTATGGCTTTAAACACTCTTGCTACTTACCGAGACGACTGCTATGTTGAGGCTCTTTCGTTGGCATTAAACGACAACTATGAGTTGATACGTCGATTTGCTTCAACCCAAGCAGGTAAATGTGGCGATTTGAGATTGATTCCTGCTCTTATTAAGTTGGCTTCGAAAACTTCGATTGGCGCTCGTGTTGATTTTCAATTAAAATCGGCTTTGACTCTATTCCCATATAACGAGTTGGTTGAAGAGTTCAAAAAACAAGACCCTTGTAAAGATTTCTACAACGCAGAGCAAGAGACTGAAAAAATGTTGAAATCGTTTGTTAACTTCTCTGACAAATCGTTTGATGGAGATGTTGAACAAATCTCAAACCCCGAATTGAGCGCAAAAGAGAAACTCAAAGTAATACGTTCGTTCCGCAACCGACCTCTACACCCTGCCGTTGATGAAATTCTATCAGCTTTTGAGACTATAGAAGAACCCGACCTTCAAATTGCATTGATAGAGACTATGGGCTGGTTTAATATGTCGTACCGTCGTGTTGAAATTGCCGAATACTTCAAAGCGGTATCAGAGAACGACAAATACGAGACTGCTGTTAAAAACGAGGCTCTAAAAACTTATAAGAGATTGTTAGGATTGTAATTTAGTTTTTAGTTTTCGGCTAATGCCGCCCCTTCGGGGTAGTTATTAGTTGTTAGAGATAATAGGAGGATGACCCAAAAGTATTAAAGGGTCATCCTCTTTTTGTTGGGGATTGAATAATAAGAGCTCTTTTAAGGCTTGCGAAGGCTACAAAACCGCAGTTTACTAATCGTAAATGAGGATTTTGGAGACAAGCGTAACGACAAAAGAGCCTTTTTAGTCAACCCCTTGTTTTATACCTTATCCTCTCCTATATATGAGGAGTGATTTATAGAGAATGGTCAATAATTACACAAAAAAGAGCATACAGAATTGTACGCTCTTAAAGTATATGCTTTATTGTGATGATCTATGAAAGTATTTGATTGGCAGAATCAGATGTTTTTACCTTTTCAATTACTCTTTCAACCACTGCTGTATCTGCATCTATAATAAATGTTTGTCGAAGAGTTCCCATATAGGTTCGTCCGTATAGCTTTTTCTCTGCCCATACTCCGAATTGTTGTTGCAATTGGGTATCGGTATCGGCAATCAGAGGAAATGGCAATGAGTACTTTGTGATGAAGCCTTGATGCGACGTTGCACTGTCTTTGCTCACACCTATTACCTGATAGCCTGCCGAGAGTAATTGTGAGTACCCATCGCGTAATGAGCATGCCTCTGCTGTGCATCCCGAAGTGTTGTCTTTGGGATAGAAGTAGAGTGCCACTTTTTTACCCGAATAGTTGCTTAAACGCACTTCGTTTCCATCTTGGTCCAATCCTAAAAGGTCGGGGGCTTTATCTCCTACTTTCATTGATTATAGCTCTAAATCTACATTAAACATTTCGTGCCAGGGTAATCCTTGCTCGTTTAGTTCTTTCATGAATGGGTCTGGGTTGAACTCCTCTACGTTCCATACTCCCGGTTTACGCCACTCACCTTTCAAGAACATTTTTGCTCCAATCATCGCAGGTACTCCTGTTGTGTAGCTTACTCCTTGTGCTCCTGTTTCGCGATATGCCTCCTCGTGGCTACAGTTGTTATATACGTAGTAAGTTATCTCTTTTCCCTCTTTGTCGAGTCCTTTTATACGACAACCAATTGATGTTTGTCCTGTGTAGTTCTCACCAAGGTCTCCCGGGTTAGGCAATACGGCTTTTAGGAATTGTATAGGTACAATCTCTACTCCATTGTACATTATTGGTTTGATGCTGTCCATTCCAATGTTTTGGATTACTCGAAGGTGTGTCAGATACTCTTGTCCGAATGTCATCCAGAAACGTGCGCGTTTGATTGTTGGGAAGTTTTTAACCAAGCTCTCCAACTCCTCGTGGTACATCAAATATGACTCACGTGGCCCTACTTCGGGATAGTTCAATGGTTGGTGTACCGATAGTGGATCGGTCTCTTTCCACTCGCCATTCTCGTAATATTTTCCACGTTGAGTTATCTCACGAATATTAATCTCGGGGTTGAAGTTTGTTGCAAATGCTTTGTGGTGATCTCCTGCATTGCAATCTACGATATCGAGATATTGTATTTCGCTAAAGTGGTGTTTTGCTGCATATGCTGTGTAAACTCCTGTTACTCCCGGGTCGAATCCACATCCAAGGATTGCAGTTAGTCCTGCCTCCTCGAAACGTTGTTTATATGCCCATTGCCAGCTGTATTGATATTTTGCTTCGTCTAATGGTTCGTAGTTTGCTGTATCCAAATAGCTTACGCCATACTCCAAACATGCATCCATAATTGTTAGGTCTTGGTATGGAAGTGCCAAGTTTACTACCAATTCGGGTTTGAACTCGTTAAATAGTGCTACCAACTCAGAAACATTGTCTGCATCAACTTGCGCTGTTTGTATTTTAATGTTTTTGATGTCTTCCGCTATCTTATCGCATTTGCTTTTGGTGCGGCTTGCCAACATAATATCGGTAAACACATCGGCATTCATTGCCATTTTTTTCACTGCCACGGTGCTGACACCGCCTGCTCCAATAACTAATACTCTTGCCATTGCAATCTCGTTTTTAGAATTTTGGTTAGTAATTTTCTTTTTAAACTAGGGACAAATATACTAATTATAATTATATAATACGAATTATAACCATATAAAGATAATATGGTAGATTCAAAGACTAAGTGCAAAATTAAGATAAAAATTGAAAGAACTTATTTTTAGGTGTATCAAAATTGAGTTTCCGTCTAGGTCTTCTATTAAGTTTATATTGAATTTTTAAAATATATTCATCAGATAATTCATT
>JAZLBW010000004.1:0-9919 GCA_045613905.1 Candidatus Caccoplasma sp. | reverse complement strand
TATGTTCTTTTTTACTGCGCCTCCCGATATTGTTATGTTGCCTACCTCTCTTTTATACATGTTGGCTGAGACTTCGTATTGGTGGTCGCCATATGTGAGGAAGGTTGATACTCCGCCTTCGGCATCTACAGACATGGTTTTACCGTCGATCAGCACCTCAGAATTTTTTGGTTCCACTATCAACGTTAAATAGTCTCCGCCATAATCTTGCTCAATATGGGTTCTCACCTTTCCTGTTTTCAGTTTCATCAGGTAGGTTTTACCCGATTGTATTGGAGTTGGGTAGTAATAGTCGCGTAGAGTTCCCAATTCAGCATGTTGAATGGTTATCTTTTTTGCCCCTTCGGGTACATATACCCAAACCTCGCCTATTTTAGGAAGTGGGTCGCCTACCAAGCCTATCATTCCTCCGTCGAAGTGCAGACCCTTGGCTGTTGTCTCTATCTTTATCAGTGCCGCATTTTTTCGGGTGTTTTGGTCGAAACGTTGTGTTCCCTCTATATTGGCTGTTAAGTCGTGTGGCAATAGTTCAAAACTCTCCACCACCAT
Source organism: Candidatus Caccoplasma sp. (assembly GCA_045613905.1). Classification (GTDB taxonomy): domain Bacteria; phylum Bacteroidota; class Bacteroidia; order Bacteroidales; family G3-4614; genus Caccoplasma_A. The sequence goes on along the minus strand of JAZLBW010000004.1, from coordinate 9,370 downwards.
GTTTTGTGCTTGTAGGCAAAATATTGTTGTGAGGAATAGCAGGATTATATGTATTCTCTTCATCGGGTTTATATATTTTTATAGTGTTCGTAAAGTTCAGACAACAAAGATAATAGTTTCGCGTCTTTCAGACGCATTACATGGTAATATTTTTTCCGTATGTTTGAAAACCTACGGCTATTGAATGGCAAACAATGTTTGCCAAAAGTCCGCCGGACAAAGAAGTATTTATTTGACCAATTAGTCTAATTTGTCCAATCAGTCTAATTGTTGCGAAGCAAAATAAGCCATATAAACACGACAAAAGCGAGGAAAAACCTCGCTTTTGCTATATAAATGAATTAAATTTTTTTGTCAAAAGAAATTAATTCCTCATTTCTAATTTCTAATTGTTTCTAACAACTAAATTTACTCATATCGGATTGCTTCGATGGGGTCGAGGTTTGCTGCTTTTTTTGCTGGATACCACCCAAAGAATACTCCTGTTACGGTACATACTGCAAAGGATACTAATACGCTCCAGGGCTGTATGAAGATTGGCCAGTTTGCCACAAACTTAATGAGCATTGATATTCCGCATCCGAACAAAACGCCTATTAGTCCGCCCGTTATACTTATCAGTATTGCCTCGATAAGGAATTGTGAAAGAATATCTACTCCTCTTGCTCCTACCGACATTCTAAGTCCTATCTCGCGTGTACGCTCGGTTACCGACACATACATGATGTTCATGATTCCGATTCCTCCAACTACCAACGATATTCCTGCTATACATGCAAGAAGGGTTGTCATAAGGGTTGAGGTGGTGTTAAGCATTGAGCTTATCTCCTCTTGGGTGCGAATTGTAAAGTCGTTCTCTTGTCCGTTTTTTAGGTTATGCTCGCGACGAAGTATTTGAGATATTTCATCTACTGCCATTGGTGAGTACTCCTCCGACACTGCCGATGCAAATATCATGCTTAAATAGGTTTGTGCCAACAGACGTTTCATTACTGTTGTATAGGGGGCAAGCACTATGGCATCCTGGTCCATTCCCATTGCATTGAAGCCTTTGGGTTGCAACACTCCCACTACCTTGAAGGGTACTTGGTTGAATCGGATTACCTTGCCTATTGGCGATGTTCCATCGGGAAAGAGGTTATCTACTATGGTCTTTCCGATTACACACACCTTTGCAGATGTTTTTATGTCGTTATCGGTGAACATGCTTCCCTCTTTTACCTTTAACTGACGTATGTGAAGGTAATCCTGGTTTACGCCGGTTACTTGTGAGGGGTAGTTGTTTGCTCCTGCGATAAGTTGTCCTGATGATGATACATTGGGGCTTACTGCATTTACCAATTTTGCTTGTGCTCGTATTGCCTCAAAGTTCTCTAATTTGAGGGTTTGCATTGAGGCAGGGTCTCGTCGTACTCCTCCCATACGATCGGCTCCGGGTTGTATCATTATCATGTTTGAACCCATGCTCGATATTTGGTTCTGAATACTTGTTTTTGAACCTTGTCCTATGGCTAACATGGCAATTACCGATGCTACTCCTATTATTATTCCCAACATGGTTAGGAAAGCACGCATCTTGTTGTTTGCCAAGGCTCTTAATGCTATTTTAAAGAGATTGGTTATATTCATTGTTACTCTTCGTCGTTTTTAGGCAACATTGCCAACTGCTCTGCTGCCGATTGTATGTTTGTATTGTAGGTGTCTTCTATCACTTTTCCGTCACGCAAACGGATGTTGCGACTGCTGTATCGTGCTATGTCGGGGTTGTGGGTTACAAATATTATTGTTCGTCCCTCGGCATGTAGTTTTTGAAACAACACCAATATCTCGAACGAGGTGCGTGTGTCGAGGTTTCCTGTCGCCTCGTCAGCCAATATCACTGCGGGATCGTTCACCAATGCTCGGGCTATTGCCACACGTTGCATCTGTCCTCCTGACATTTGGTTTGATTTATGCTCCAATCTGTCGCCCAAGCCAACTGCCATAAGGGCATCTATGGCTCTTTTACGACGCTCTTTTGCCGATACTGCGGTGTTATACATCAGGGGCAGTTCTACGTTCTCTACGGCTGTTGTTTTGGGCAACAGGTTGTAGTTTTGAAAAACAAATCCTATTTTTCTGTTACGCAATACTGCTCGTTCGCTTTTGGTCATTGTTCGCACCGATATTCCGTCGAGATAATACTCTCCCTTGGTTGGAGTATCCAAGCATCCCAAGGTGTTTAGCAGGGTACTCTTTCCCGAACCCGATGTTCCCATGATGGTTACGAACTCGCCTTCGGTTATTGAAAAGGATACTCCGCGCAATGCGTGTACTACCTCCTCTCCTACTTGAAAATCGCGACGGATGTTGTCGAGTTCTATTACTTTTTTCATGCTTGTTTTACTCTTTGGTTATTTCTTTTTGCTTCCCGGGTGTTGTGGCATGAATGGACTGCGCTCTTGCGATGCTCCTCCCATTTGTGGCATTGCCTTCTCGATGAAATTCATGTCGGTAACCACCTCGTCACCCTCGGTTAATCCGCTGATTATTTCGGTATTAAGACCGTCGGTAAGACCTACCTCAACAGGTATTGCCGTGAATGTTTTGTCTTTTAGTGTCCAAACTTTTTGCGGTGCTTCACAATCGACTACTGTGTAGCCTTTTGCTACCTCGGGGTTTGGCGTGAAGTATAATGCCATTGCAGGCACGGTTATTACGTTGTCTTTGAATAGTGTGTATATTGAGGCATTGGCTGTTAGACGTGGTTTTAGTTTCAACTCGGGATTCTCTGCCGATATTACCACCTCGTAGGTTACCACGGTGTTTGTTGATGTTGTGGTTGTTTCGCTGATTGTACTGCCCAAACGCACTTGTTTTACTACTCCTATAAACTCGTCGTTTGGATATGCATCTACTGTAAACACTACATAGTTACCCTCGGTAACGTTTGCTATGTCTGCCTCGTCGACATCTGCCACCACTTGCATTTTTGTAAGGTCGGCCGCTATGGTGAATAGTGTTGGTGTTGAGAATCCTGATGCTACGGTTTGCCCCTCCTCTACACTGCGACTTGTTACCACTCCGTCGATTGGCGATGTGATGGTTGCGTATGATAGGTTACGCTCTGCTTTTGCCAATGCTGCTGAACTTTGCTCGTATGCACTCTTTGATCGTTGGTAGTTATATACGCTTTGTTCATAATCGGTTTCGCTGATTAGCTCTTTTTGGTGTAGTACGGTGTTGCGGTCGTATAGTTTTTGTTGATACTCATACTCTGCTTTGTTTCCGCTATATTGAGCGCGCGCCGATAGTAATTCGCTCTCGAGGGTTATCTTGTCCATTTCGGCAATGAGTTGTCCTTTTTTTACTACCGAATTGTAATCGACATAGATACGATCGATGATTCCCGATACTTGTGTTCCCACCTCTACTTCGGTTACAGGCTCTATGGTTCCTGTTGCTGTTATTGAGTTTCCAATCTCTCCGCGCACAACTTTTGCTGTGACAAACTCAACTTTGCTCTCCTCCTCTTTTGATGAGAATAACCACCACAATAGTGCTATCACTGCTACGAGTGATATTGCCAAAATGATTTTTTTACTTTTGCTCATAATATATCTTTTTTCTTATTATTCTTTCTTTTATGTATTATAGTTCAATTGGATTGCCTGCATAGAAGTTGAGCAATGTTCGCTCTAACACCGCCATGTATTTGGCTTGTATTACCTCTTGTTGTGCCGACAGATAGTTGTTCTTCTCGGTCAGCAACTCGAGGATGTTTTTCATTCCGAGTGTGAACTGCTCGTTTATCATATCGTAACTTGTTTTGCTGCTTTTTAATTTTGAAGATGCCACAACGTATTGTTGTTGTGCATTATCGGCTTCGAGCCACATGGTTTCGATGGTTTGATACAAATCTTTCTCGATGTTTGCCATCTCCATTTGTGTTGAGTTGTATTGTAGCTCGGCTTTTTGCTTTGCACTTTTTGTTTGGCGGTTATCGTAAATGGGTAACGACAGGTTTACGCCTATCATATTGTTCCAGCCAAGTTTCATTTGCTCTCCCCAACTTTCGGCACTTGCACTGTTTGTGTTGCTTGCTGTTGATGCGCTTATTGATATTTGTGGATAGTATCCCGATTTTGCTATTGCCACATCTAATTTTGAAGACTCTATGCTTAGTTGTCCGCTCTTTATCTCGGGGCGCAATTGTAGCGCAGCCGCATATATGTCGTTTGGTTTTGGCAAGGGCGACAATACGTCGGCATCGTCCAATTGAGGTATTTGCAACTCCATTGGTGTTAAACCGGGTATTTCAAGAAGTTGTTTTAAATCGAGCATATAGTTACGAAGCGAGTTTTTACTCATTACAAGTTGATACTCATCGTTTGCCACCTCTGTCTCCAATTGTGCCAAATCTACTTTTGACAATGAACCAACTTTGTACAACTCTTCGCCACGTTTGAGGGTTGCTTTGCTCACCTCCAGGGTGTTTTCGTTTATTTTTACAGATTCTGTTGCATAGAGTATCTGCACATAAAGTTGGGTTATTTGCTCTTTTAGTGCATTTTCAGCCTCGGCTACGTTTAAACTTGCAATCTCGTTTTCGCTCTTGCTTTGTTTTATAAGATTGCGTCGCTTGTTTCCGTTCCAAACTGTCCAATTGGCGTTTATTCCATAACTTCCATTATAGGTTGTTTTTTGGTCGGTTGAGATTACTTCACTTCCGCTTACTGTATTGCTGTTTGCCGAAAAGGGGCGATTTACAAGATTGTGCCCTGTTGAAAACGAGAGAGATGGAAACATGTCAGCTTTTGCAGATTTTACATCCACTTCGCTCTGTTCCATCATTATTCTGCTCTGTTTTAACTTGATATTGTTCTTTATGGCATATTCGATACAATTGTTCAACGACCACACATTGCTCTCCTCTGCCGATAGTGAAAATCCTCCCAATAATAGTAGAATGGATACTAAAGATACTTTATTCATAACTTTTATTCATTATTTAACGCTAAGCCTTTGTATTAAAAGAGTTTTGTATTATTTTTACATTGTTATACTCTTCTATATATTCTATAAGACTTTGCAAAGTTATAATAGTTTATTAGTATAACAAATTTAAACGGAAATAATAAAACATAATGAATACAAATAAGACAAGTAATCTATTGACTTTATACATCCAAATTTGGATATATCAACTTATTGGCATCACTATTTTTAGTTTAGCAAGAATATTTCATCTCTTTTCGCTATCATCCATTGAAAATCTATCGAAACATCTCGACTCTCTTCCTCTTTTCTTGTGGAATTCGTGGCGTTTTGACATTCAAGCCATAACTTATATTTCGTTACCTGCTATTTTGGCGGCTCTGGTAGTTTCATTTATAGGCAAAAACGCTGTAAATAAATATATCGGGGTTATACGCGTATATTACTCCGTTCTATTATCGATTGTGGCTCTTATTGTTACGGCTGAATTTTTCTATTTCGAAAACTTTACAAGTAGATATAATATTGTATTTTTTGACTTCTTTGATGAAGGGCCTATGAGTCTGCTACTAACAATGTGGCAAGATTATCCCTTGGTTAAGATTTTATTATCCGTGATAGCTTTTGGCGTTTTGATATATGTTTCAGGAAAATATATTTCGAGAATAAAGGTAAACATTTTATGTAATCCCATATATATTGTACTGATTGCAATTATTGGAATGACTTTTATATTAATGCGAGGCTCAGTAACGAGATATACGTTACAAGTTGAGGCCTTCATGGTATCGAATGATGAAAAAATAAATCAATCTGTTCCAAACTCATTTTACTTGTTAAAGAAAGCTTACAAAGAGAGAAAAAACAGTTTTAAAATTTATAGCGATGAATATTTGCTATCTAATGCCGGATTTAACAATATTGACGAAGCCATTCTTAACGCAGGACTACCTCTCTGCGATGCCAATTCAAATATCGAAAAATTAGAGAATGCCATTTTTGGTACTGCTCCGGGTAATGGTAAATGCTCTTTAAAATCGCCTAATGTTCTGTTAATATTGAGTGAGAGCTGGAGTTCAATTATTACGGAGATGGATAAAGGAGACTCTTTAGATATATTGGGTTCGTTACGTAAACATTTGAAGGAGGATATTATGTTCAAAAACTTCCAATCGGTTCGTAACGGAACTATATACTCTATTGAAATGGTGACACTCACAATGCCTTATATACACTTTTTTAATTCTCGTTACCGATTTAAAAACTTTCCATCATCCATTGCACACCCTTTCAAAGAGGATGGTTACAACACTGCTTTTATTACAGGCATTGACCCAACTTGGGAAAATATTCTTGAAGGTTTAAGTTATCAAGACTTTGATACTATAATTGGGCGACAAGATATTTTGCACGAAATCAAGGGTAGTTCGACAAATGCTATTGGTGTATATGATGAGTTCTTAATGCAGTATCTGTTTGAAAGAATGAACAACAATAAAGAGACTCCTCAATTTACAGTAGTTCTTACAACAACAAATCATCCCCCTTTTACATACCCCGACAATATGGAATTACCTCCTATTACAGACGAGTGGTATGAATCGGACAAGCTAATTGGCGAAAGAGATGTTTTGACGAAATATGGTCTTGGTGCTCAATATGCCAATAAAACAATTGGCGATTTCCTTACAAAATTCAAAGCATCAGAGCTTGCAGACAATACGATTGTAATTATTACAGGTGACCACAATGCTCGCAGTATTTTTAATTATAATGGAGATTTGTCAAGGCTCCAATACTCTGTGCCTCTATACATATATCTTCCTGCCGCACTTGCAATGGATGATAATCAAAAAGAGGTTATTAAGGAGCGTTACGGTTCTCACTACGATATTTTATCGACGATTGCTCCTCTTTCGCTAAATAAAGGAACAAAATACCTGAATGTCGGCAATAATCTTCTTGATACGACCAAAAACGAGAATCAATTCTTCAGCTACAACGAAGAGCGACTTTTAGCTCCTCAAAACTGCAATACTGATTCTTTAATGGGCGTTATGAGAAGTCGCGAATTGATAATGAAGTTGTATTACCAAAATCTATTCCGAGAGTTTCAAAAAGATAAAAAAGTTGCCAATTAATGAACATATAACAATAAGGCTTAGTTTTATATATTTTTATATTCTATTTTTGTCTTAAAAATAGTTTTATACTATCTTTGCAAAATTATGTTTCAAATAACTATTTACTTAGAATAAGAAAATGAGTACAAAAAAATTTATATTGACAGAACGTGATATACCTACTGCTTGGTATAACATTGTTGCTGATATGACAAACAAACCTCTTCCGATGATGGACCCTAAAACAAAGCAACCCGTCACAGAAGAGAGTTTACAACAAATATTTGCAAAAGAACTTGTAAAACAAGAACTTAATACTACTGACGCATGGATTGAAATTCCGGAGCCCGTTAGAGATTTATATAAAATTTGGCGTCCAACTCCTCTTGTTCGCGCAACCGGATTGGAGAAGGCTTTGGATACACCCGCTCACATCTATTTTAAAAACGAGAGTGTAAGCCCCGTGGGTTCACACAAACTTAACTCTGCACTTGCACAAGCATACTACTGCAAGCAAGATGGTTGTACAAACATTACAACCGAAACAGGCGCAGGTCAATGGGGTGCGGCTCTTTCAATGGCTTCTAAAATTTTTGGTCTGGAACTTGCCGTTTATATGGTTAAAGTTAGCTACCACCAAAAGCCTTATCGCCGCTCGATTATGCAAACTTTTGGCGCGCAAGTTATTGCATCGCCAAGTATGTCAACTAAAGCGGGTCGTAAGATTTTGACTGATACTCCGAACAACCAAGGTAGTTTGGGTTGCGCCATATCTGAGGCTGTTGAGCTTGCAATGCAAACTCCAAACTGCAAATACACATTGGGTAGCGTTTTCAACTGGGTAAACTTGCACCAAACTGTTATTGGTTTGGAGGCTGAAAAACAAATGGAGATGGCAGGTGAATATCCCGACAGCATTATTGCTTGTTTCGGTGGTGGTTCGAACTTCTCGGGTATAGCTTTCCCATTCCTTCGACATAAACTTACAGATGGTAAAGATGTTGAGGTTATTGCGGCAGAGCCTGCATCATGTCCTAAACTTTCTAAAGGTCGCTTCCAATACGACTTTGGTGATGAAGCAGGATATACTCCTCTTATTCCTATGTACACTCTTGGTCACAAATTCATGCCTTCGAATATTCACGCAGGAGGTTTGCGTTTCCACGGTGCAGGTTCGATTGTGAGCCAACTTCAAAAAGATGGTTTGATGAGAGCTGAAGATGTAAATCAACTTGAAGCATTCGATGCTGCTACACTATTTGCAAAGAGCGAGGGTATTATTCCTGCTCCCGAATCTTCTCACGCTATTGCTGTTGCCATCCGCAAAGCTCTTAAAGCTAAAGAGGAAGGCAGGAAAGAGGTTATTTTGTTCAACCTTTCAGGTCATGGTTTGATTGATATGGCTGCATACGATAGTTACATTGCCGGCGACCTTACAGTTGGTGGCGTTTCGGACGAAGATATTGCCCGCAACCTTAAAAGTGTTGAAGAGTTTAGAATATAGTTGTTAGCAACTGATATATACGAATAGAGGAGTTATTCATGCGAATAGCTCCTCTAATATTTTAGTGGGTGTGGCAGGTTGGGTTCCTGCAAAAAACATAGTTGTAAAGACGGGGAAGCAGAGATTCAGATTTCCCGTCCTTCAGACGGGCAGAGATGATACATCCTTTTCCGTAGGTTTGAAAACCTACGGCTATTGAATGGCAAACACCCGTTTGCCAAAAGTCCTTACAGACAGTTATAGTCCGCAAAAATCATAAACATTTTTTTGCCCGAAGGCATTTTAAAGGAACAGCTATCAGTTGTTAGTTGTCGGCTAAAGCTTCCTCCGTCGCACAGAGCACTGTGCTCCTCATTTTAAAGCACGGATTAACATTTAGTTAATCCTAACTTCATTACTTTAAAATGCCTACGGTTAGTTGTTAGTTTTTAGCTGTTAGCAACTGATATATACGAATATATTGGTGTCTGATTAAAATCTTTACAACAAATATATTTAATTGACAATTAATACATTAAAAATATTCTTATAAAGTAGGGTTTGTACTATTATTAGAAATCAATATGATAGACACATTAGTCAGAAACTTATAATTTTTTATAAACTTTTTGACCGCAAAAAGTTACAAAAACTCTCGCACCTAATATAAAACAGTCATTCAAATTTTTGTTCGGGAGTTCTTCGAACATCCCTCAGTCAATTTTCATTTGCCGTTACAGCTATTCCCTCGTTTGCAGGGGCTGTGGAACTCGCTTACGCTCAAACA
>JAZLBW010000003.1:0-11287 GCA_045613905.1 Candidatus Caccoplasma sp. | reverse complement strand
TGCCTTAAAATGCCTCACACTTAATCCTGCAAACTTCAGGGCTTTCACTCTGTTTTATAATGGTGCGATTAATTTTTTAATATTACTCTGACTCAAATACGTCTTTATTTCTCTTTTTGATTTTTATCGGACAGCAATAATTATTATACGTTTAATGCTTGTTCTATATCTGCAATAATATCTTCTACATTTTCAATTCCCACAGACAAACGTATTAGGTCAGGACGCACACCTGCTTCTATCAACTGCTCATCTGACAATTGACGGTGTGTGTGACTTGCAGGATGCAATACACATGTACGAGCATCTGCAACGTGTGTTACAATGGCAACGAAATTAAGTGAATCCATGAATTTTATAGATTCCTCTCTACCTCCTTTTAATCCAAATGAGATTACTCCACACGAACCATTGGGCATATATTTTTGCGCCAAGTCGTAATACTTGTTATCGGGCAATCCGCAATAGTTTACCCATGCTACCTTTTCATTATTAGATAGATACTCTGCCACTTTTTGTGCATTACTGCAATGACGAGGCATTCTTAAGTGTAGTGTTTCTAATCCGATATTCAACAAGAATGCATTTTGTGGACTTTGAATACTTCCCAAATCGCGCATTAATTGTGCTGTTGCTTTGGTTATGTATGCTCCTTTTCCAAATGCTTTTGTATATGTTAGTCCATGATATGATTCATCCGGAGTACACAATCCGGGGAACTTATCGGCATATGCATCCCAATCGAAGTTTCCGCTATCAACAATACATCCTCCCACTGCTGTTGCGTGACCATCCATATATTTTGTTGTTGAGTGAACAACTATATCTGCTCCCCACTCAAATGGACGACAGTTGATTGGTGTTGGGAAAGTATTGTCAATAATTAATGGAACTCCGTTTTTGTGTGCTACGCGTGCAAATTTTTCAATATCCAAAACTTCTAACGAAGGGTTAGAGATTGTCTCTCCAAAAAGTGCTTTTGTGTTTGGGCGGAAAGCTGATTGCATCTCCTCCTCTGTTGAATCTGGAGAGATAAATGTAACTTCAATTCCCAATTTTTTCAAAGTCACAGAAAAAAGGTTGAATGTACCTCCGTATATTGCTGAAGACGATACAAAATGGTCTCCCGCTTGGCATATGTTGAATATTGCATAGAAGTTTGCCGCTTGACCCGATGATGTAAGCATTGCTGCCACTCCTCCTTCCAATGCTGCTATTTTTGCAGCTACAGCATCGTTAGTTGGGTTTTGCAAACGTGTATAGAAATATCCGCTATCTTCCAAATCGAAAAGACGCGCCATTTGCTCACTTGTATCATATTTAAATGTTGTACTTTGATAAATAGGCACAACTCTTGGTTCTCCTTTTTGGGGTGTCCATCCTGCCTGAACACATAATGTTCCGAGATTTAGTTTTTTCTCCATATTATTATCTTTAATAATTTTCTTATTTGAAGTCACAAACTTATAAAAAATTAATTGAGTAGAGGGTATATTTATTATAAAAATTAATAAAATTGAGTGTTATTTTTTAACTAAAAACTTTTGGTCAATGCTATTTATCTCTAAAACCAAATATATTGTTTATATGTTTTATAAATAAAATATTTACCATATGAACTACAGTAAGAGAGGCGAAACTTACATTGTCGCTATTATTGGAATTGTTATATGTTTTGCCGTTGGCATGTCGGCAGGTTACATACAGGAGTACTCCTTAATAAATTGGTATCCCTATTTGAATAAGTCTTCAGTTTCTCCTCCAAACTTTGTATTTCCAATTGCATGGGGCATTATTTACCTACTGAATGGTATATCATTGGGTGTTGTTTGGAGCGACTCTTCATATATGCGTAAAAGCGCAGTTATGTTATTTATTGTTCAGTTGGGTCTTAATTTTCTTTGGAGTGTACTTTTCTTTTATCTGCAATCTCCACTTCTTGGTTTTATTGACATATTCCTGCTTGACATTGCTCTGCTTTTATATTTAAAGAGATGCCACGACATCAGAAAACTTGCATTTTGGCTGAATGTTCCATATATGCTGTGGCTTATTTTTGCAACATATCTGAACCTGTATGTAATGGTATATAACTAATAAAAAACAAGAGGCAAACTTTTAAAAGTGCCTCTTGTTATAGTGGTTAAATTTGTATTACTCCATCAATTTACGATAACGAGGGCGTTTTGGTTCAATGTTTCCAAGACGCATCTTCTTATTCTCTTCGTATTCAGAATAACTTCCCTCAAAGAAGAATACCTCTGAGTTTCCTTCAAATGCAAGAATGTGTGTACATATACGGTCGAGGAACCAACGATCGTGCGATACCACCACTGCACATCCTGCAAAGTTTTCCAATCCCTCCTCTAATGCTCGTAATGTATTTACGTCAATATCGTTGGTTGGCTCATCGAGTAGCAATACATTACCCTCCTCTTTCAAAGCCATTGCCAAGTGCAAACGGTTACGCTCTCCACCTGATAACACTCCTGCCTTTTTCTCTTGGTCAGCTCCTGTAAAGTTGAAACGAGATAGGTATGCTCTGGCATTAATATCTTTTCCTCCCATACGAATCAACTCCACTCCTTGAGATATGATTTGGTACACTGTTTTATCGGGGTCGATATCTTTGTGTGATTGATCGACATATGCAACCTTTACTGTCTCTCCTACCTCAAATGTTCCTTTATCAGCTTTCTCGCTACCTGTGATAAGACGGAAAAGTGTTGTTTTTCCGGCTCCGTTGGGGCCAATAACTCCAACAATTCCGTTAGGAGGTAACATAAAGTTTAGATTATCAAACAATAGCTTCTCACCAAATGCTTTTGCTACGCCGTTTGCTTCAATAACTTTATTTCCCAAACGTGGTCCGTTAGGTATGTATATTTCAAGTTTCTCCTCGCGCTCTTTTTGATCTTGGTTAAGCAATTTATCGTATGAGTTAAGACGTGCTTTACCTTTTGCTTGACGTGCTTTGGGAGACATATTAATCCACTCCAATTCACGCTCAAGTGTTTTACGACGTTTACTTGCTTGTTTCTCCTCTTGCTCCATTCGTTTTGTCTTTTGATCGAGCCATGAGGTGTAGTTTCCTTTCCAAGGTATTCCCTCTCCGCGGTCAAGTTCCAAAATCCATCCTGCTACATGGTCAAGGAAGTAACGGTCGTGAGTAATTGCAATTACTGTACCCGGATATTGATTTAGGTGTTGCTCTAACCAATCGATTGACTCTGCATCCAAGTGGTTGGTTGGCTCGTCAAGTAGCAATACATCGGGCTGTTGCAACAACAAACGACACAATGCCACACGACGACGCTCTCCTCCTGATAATGTACCTGCTTTTTGATCTTCGGGAGGACAACGTAAAGCGTCCATGGCACGCTCTAATTTACTGTCGATATTCCATGCGTCAGTTGCATCTATCATATCTTGCAACTCTGCTTGACGTTGGAATAGTTTATCCATCTTGTCAGGATCTTCATAATATTCAGGCAATCCGAATTTTTCATTTATCTCCTCATACTCTTTCAAAGTATCCATGATAGGTTGTACTCCCTCTTGGACAAGCTCTTTAACGGTTTTTTCATCGTCTAATTGAGGCTCCTGTGGTAGGTATCCGACTGAGTATCCGGGAGAGAATACTACATCTCCTTGATATGAAGTATCTAATCCTGCTATGATTTTCAACAATGTTGATTTACCGGAACCGTTAAGACCGATGATACCTATTTTTGCTCCATAAAAGAATGATAAATAGATGTCTTTCAATACCTGTTTTTGTGGAGGATATGTTTTACTCACACCCACCATCGAAAAGATAATTTTTTTATCGTCTGCCATATTATTTTGTTTATTGATTATTATTTGTTTTGAGTATGCGAAGATACTATTTTTTTATTGAATATTATAGATTAATTTTCAGAGTTTGCAAATTTTACTATTTTTGTAAATACAATATCAGGTATTACAAAAAATGAATATCGACAAATTTTACACTTTAGGTGGAGTGGCAGTTTTATCTGTATTAGGGGCATGTACAACAGTTAACGAAGAGAAGCCTTTAAACATTGTCTATATTATGACCGACGACCACACCAGACAGGCAATGAGTTGTTATGGTTATGATTATGCCAATACTCCAAATTTGGATAGAATTGCCAAAGAGGGAGTTATTTTCTCAAATAGTTATGTTGCAAACTCGTTAAGCGGACCAAGCAGAGCATGTATGCTTACAGGTAAGCACAGTCATGCAAATGGTTTTACAAACAATATTGATTCTTACTTTGACGGTGAACAGCAGACTTTTCCGAAGCTATTACAAAAAGCAGGTTATAAAACCGCAATTATAGGTAAGTGGCACTTACATTCTGCTCCCACCGGCTTTGACCATTGGGATATTCTTAACGGACAGGGCGACTATTATAATCCTCAGTTTATTACTAACGGAGATACCTCTGTTGTTGATGGGTATGTGACAAACATCATAACTGGCAAAAGTATTGAATGGTTGGAGAATAACAAACAAAACAACAAACCATTTTGTCTGTTGGTTCATCACAAAGCCATTCACCGTAATTGGATGGCTGACACTTGTGACCTTACGGCTTACGAAGATATAGTATTCCCTCTGCCTGACAACTTCTACGACAATTACGAAGGTAGAGAGGCGGCAAAAGCGCAAGAGATGGATATTAAAACCAATGACATGGATTTGATATATGACCTTAAGATGTATCGTTCGGGACTTGAAAGTCGCTTGCGTCAAAACTACATTACAGACGATGGCAAACATGGGTTATATGGTAATATGAACGATGAGCAACGCAAAGTTTGGGATGCTCATTACACTCCTATCATCAACGAATTTTATGCCGCAAATTTACAAGGTAAAGAACTTTATGAGTGGAAGTATCAACGATATATGAAGGACTATATGAAGACTGTAAAATCGTTGGATGATAATGTTGGTCGCCTGCTTGCATACTTGGAGAAGAACGATTTATTGGATAACACTCTTATTGTCTATACATCAGACCAAGGTTTTTATATGGGAGAACATGGTTGGTTTGACAAGCGATTCATGTATGACGAATCGTTCAGCACACCCCTCGTCATGCGTATGCCAAAAGGATATGAAAGACGTGGAGAAATTACAGACCTTGTTCAAAACATTGACTATGCTCCAACATTTCTGGATATTGCCGGAGTTGATATTCCTGACGATATTCAAGGGGTTTCAGTTCTTCCAATATTGGAGAGTGAGAATAATGGTTTAGAACGTAAGGCTATATATTACCATTTTTATGAATATCCCGCGGAGCATGCAGTCAAAAAGCACTATGGTGTTTATGACGGACGATATAAACTTATTCACTTCTATGACGATATTGACACGTGGGAACTTTATGATAGAGAGGTTGACCCCAAAGAGATGAATAACGTTTTTGGAAAGCCTGAGTATAAAGATATTACTGAAAAATTAAAAACTGAATTGAAAGAGTTGCAAATTGAGTATAATGACCCTATACTTGAGAAATACCCTCTATAATTTAGAGTCCCTAATGAGTAGGTATGTTACGAGTAGGGGTGGATTTCGCTTGATAGAGATTTATGGGATTACCTCCCCTACTCGCACATTTTATATAAACATTACACGTTTATTCAAGTTGTATATTTGCACTCTCTGATTATAAAACATTGGAATAATATTTTTGTTCATATATAATAAAAATATTTTTATGGAGTTTGATTGTTTACATGGATTATTTATTGGTGTATGTACCTTCTTAATCATCGGTCTTTTTCATCCTTTGGTTATTAAGGCTGAATATTATTGGGGCACTAAAAGTTGGTGGATATTCTTAATTATGGGTATTGCAGGTTGTGGTGCTTCGATTATGTGCGAGAACATTACTATCTCTGCTCTTTTTGGAGTATTCTCGTTCTCATCTTTCTGGAGCATTAAAGAGGTTTTTGACCAACGCAAGAGAGTTGAAAAGGGATGGTTCCCCGAAAATCCTAAAAGAAAAAACAAATAGAGATGATTACCGCTTCTGTTGTTACATACAATACAGGCATTGAAGAGCTAAATAGTTGCCTTGAAAATCTTAATCACGAGTTGATTAAGAGGGTTTATGTTATTGACAATTCAAAACAAAAATATATTGAGGATATTTGCAATAAATATGAATATATAGAATATCGTGCTTCGGAAAATATTGGTTACGGAGCAGCTCATAACATTGCCATAAGAGAGGCATTGAAAATAAAAAGTAGATATCATTTAGTGGTTAATAGCGATATAAGTTTTGAGAAGGGTGTTATCGATAGACTATACTCCTACATGGAAAGGAACGATGATGTTGCTCAGGTACAACCTAAAATTGTTTACCCAAATGGTGAATTACAATACAGCTGTCGTCTCCTCCCCACTCCAACAAACTTAATATTTCGCAGATTCTTACCTAAAAGAATAATTAGCAAAATGGATGATAAATATCTTCTTAAATGTTGCGATCACTCAAAGGAGATGGATATTCCGTATCATCAGGGCAGTTTTATGTTATTTAGGACAGAATGTTTTAATAAGGTTGGTTTGTTCGACGAACGTTTCTTTATGTATCCCGAAGATATTGATATTACACGTCGAATGCACAAACATTTTAAGACAATGTACTATCCATGCGTTACGGTTATTCACCACCATAGAGCAGAATCTTACAAAAGCAGAAAGATGCTTAAAATCCATATTATAAATATGATTAGATATTTCAATAAATGGGGGTGGTTCTTTGACAAAGAACGCAAAGCTTGGAATAAGCAGGTTTTAAAGGATTACAAACAATAATAGAGATATATGCCCATTCCCCCCAAAATAGAAGAATCGACCAAAGAGGAGCGCCAAGCATATGTTGCAAATGCGTGGCGATGCCTACACGATTGCGAAGCGTGCGGTAAGTGCCGTATTTTAAAAGGGAAAGATGCCGAAACCCTATATGCCGACTACATTGATGGTAAACGTAGTTATATGGAGGTTACGTTAGAGATAAGAAATAAAAGTTATTGATTGAAATATGTAACGAAGGGCTACCTAAAGATATAATAGCCCAATGCAACCAAAGCTATTCCCAAAACAATGCTTGACAAAATATAAGCTACAAAGCCTATAATATTACCACATTGCAACATCTGCAAACTCTCGTTTGCAAAGGTTGAAAACGTTGTAAATCCCCCACAAAAACCTGTTGCAAGCATAAGACACATAGTAGAATTTACAGAGCTATATTTACCGAATATCGCAAATGTTAAACCCAATAGAAAACATCCTATCAAGTTAACAGACAATGTTGCCCAAGGGAATGCATTAGCTGTTATGTTTTTCATCATAAGTGATACTGCATAACGCAATGCACCTCCAAAGAAACTTCCTATTCCAACAAACAATATTGATTTAATCATGACTATTTACTCTATTCCCTTTTCTTGAGTGTAAAGGTACTAATTTATTGTGATTTATCATCTAAAAATTTTACAATAAGGCAGGCTATATCAAATGAAACAACCTGCTTTATTATAGTAAATGATAAACTTTATTTTAGATTATTGATTAAATTTTAATCTATATCAGGAGAAGATATAAATCCTATTTTACTGATTTCATCGTATTCCTCAGAATCAAGCATTTCGAAATCATCAATTGAGATAAATCGTTTGTCGAGAGTTACATACCCTTTTTTGCCATCTTTGACGAAGATAAAATTTTCACCTATACCTTGTGAATATACCTCATCGTATTCTGGTTTAATATAAACAATCTCATAGCCATAATAGAATATACCCTTTTTACCTTCGGCAGATATAATGATTGCATTATCACAAGGCATTTCATGATTTTCAATTTCATATGGAGTAATAACTGTACCTGCCATCATTAGAGCAAAATGCGATCTGTCTTCTTTATTAAAGACTACATACACATCGCAAAATGGTATCGGAATTATTACACGATAAATAAATTCTGTAACCGGAGTTCCTTTACCATCACGTTTAACAAGGCCAAAATTCCCATCCAATAGTGCTCCTACAGGTTTTGTTTCCATATAATATGGCATAAGCATTCCAAATTTATCGTATATAGCAGGAACTACTACTTCTCCCAATATATTCTTAAGCCCTTTTTTATTGTTCTCTTCAAATACCTCATCCAGCCAATCATAATTTTCTTTTAAATTGTCAAGTTCATGCAACAATAATAGGTGGTTAAACTCAAGTTCTTCAACAAATGAACCTTCTATCTTATTTAATTCAGCATAGATTTCATTCATTCTCTCAACTTGCACTCTTGTTGCTTTTGGTTGTTTTTCTTCAATATTTTCCATAATAAGTATAATTTTTATTTGTATTAAAATCTGTTAGTTTTTCGGAATTATGCCTTTTAAACTTGTTTATAAAATAAATCTACTATATTATACTCTCAAAGTTCAGAATTGTTACAAGTTAAAAAGGTATAATTCCGTAGTTTTTTTAGTAAAACATTTTAAAACCCAACTTTTTTCACCTTTGATTTAAACATCTCTTCTTCGCTAAATTTGCATATAACATCCATTGTTGGGTTATTTCCTGTAAGAATATAATCGACAGTGCTTTTTCGGACAACATTTTCAATTTGTCCTCCACTGAAATTATATCGTTTGCCAAGTTCTGAATAATCTTCTTCGGCAAGACATGGAAGCATAGATTTCCATATTTTTGTTCGGACTTCAGAACCTGGTTTTTCAAGCTCTAGTTTATATATAAATCGACGTTCAAATGCAGGGTCGAGATTTGCATGTAGATTTGTGGTGGAAATCATTATACCATCAAGAGTCTCCATCTCCTGTAGAATTATATTTTGCATCGAATTAAGCATTTGAGCCACAGGAGTGTCAACTGTTTCCATTCTTTTGCCAAATATTGCATCAGCTTCATTAAAGAAAAGTATTGGTTTACATCCTTTTTTCTTGCAAAGCTGTTTATAGGTTCTAAACACACCTTTTATAGCCTTTTCGCTATCTCCCACCCATTTGCTCTTTATGTTAGATACATCTATACTTAAAACATCGCGTTTAGTTTTTCGAGCCAATTGCAATGTAGTCTCAGTCTTTCCTGTTCCGGGCGCTCCATATAGTATTATATTGAATCCTTTACGCATTCCCATCTCTTCAAGCCGAGTTTGAATGCCACAGAAGTGTTCATCTATTAACAACTCTTCAAGTTGCTTTACCTGCTGCTCCTCAGCTGAATTATAGAATAGTTGTCTCTCTGTAATATTCTCAAAGTTTGTGAGGTCATGATGTCCTTCAACCACATCTTCTGAGAAAAGCTCTACCTCAGAGAAAAAGCTTTCTGTAACATTTTCGCTCAGAGCTGCCATACCTTTATCCATAAATCCTTCGTCTCCGCCAAATCTCACCAACGACTTTTTTTGAAATTTGTGCTTACCTGCTTGAAAAAGACGAAAAAACTTTTGTTCATCCTCATTGTCCGAAACAAAATCAATAAAATGATGATACAATATACTCTTTTTGCCCCAACTTACATACTGATGACATAAATATATGAATACGCGCTGTTCTGAGGGAGAACACTCTCTTATTCCACAAGTTTTATATTTTTCCACAAACTTATTTTGAGGGTTCATATCAATAAGCATATTTAAGTCGTACAAAAGCATTTCATTGTCTATCTCTTGTGAACGACGTGCCTTAAAAAGTTTTCTGAATTCAGAGAACATATCCTCCGTAGTAAGCCCTGAGAAATCAGTCTCCGAAAAGTGTCTGTCTTCAATTATAGCATCATAGGCACTATTTAATATTTTATATGAAGCATTTCCCATATCTCTCTTTGAAATTCTAACTATACGTTTTCGAGAAAGGGAATCGAGGTATTTCTTATACTTCAAGAACTCAATATTTGTACAACCCATAAAGTTTGCTAAATCCTCATCATCGCAACCTGAGAATCCTGTACTATTCTCTAAAACTGACGAAAGCAATACAGCCTCCTCTATACATATATTTAATTTATCACAAACATAATCAAGATCTCTCTTAAGAAACTCTATGGCTTCATTATCATAACCTCCTGATGAAACTCTCAACATAATTCTATTAAGACATGATGTTATGTTTACACTCTCTGTATCTCTGGGTGAATTTACCAGTTTCGATTTATTAATTTTTCTTTTCATACTATCTCCTTGTTCTTTAACATTATTACACTTATTTATACCACATAGAGGGGAAATTGTTACAAATAGTTAAAAGTTTTTACTATTGATAAAAAAAATCCCGGAAAATACCAGATGAGACACAACATGTTGCTTACATTTGCAAAGCAAATCAGTCATTTTATAATTTTTAATTAATAAAAAAGTGACTGAAATGTTTACAAAACCTCTCTTACAATCTGAAACCGTATTTCTAAATTTCAGATTTTACATCCAATTTTTAACAGTACATCAATTTGAATTTTACTACTCAAGAAAACTCTTGGGGATAGTCAAAATTTTGTCTCCAAAATTATCGAAAACCACAAGTGTGTTCTCGCAGAAAGCAACTCTCATAAGTGTTATGTTGCAACTCATTTTTCATTTCATACATAAAACAAAGCAGTTCGCACACAAGAGCAAAACTTCTTTTGTCAGATTAATAAAAAAAGGTGCAATTAGCATTGCAAACAAAGGGAATATAACTAACAAACAAGAAATAAGGAAATCAATCAATTATAACTCAAAATATCTAATCATTAAATAGCCAAACATTATGAAAAAAGTTAGAAATATACACAGCGAGAGTCTTCAACAAATTCGTATAAGCACTTTTATTCCAACTGTAATAAAATGTTTTAAGAAATATGGTTTTAATCATACCGATTACGACGTGGAAGAGGTTGTTAGCGAAGCTACACTTAAAGTAGCCATGAACATGGATATGTACGACAGCAATAGAAGCAAAACAGCTTGGTTCTCTAAAATTGCATATAATTGCGCTATAGACTATATTAATGCTGAGTCAAAGAGAAGATATCACATAACACATTTTACAGCAACCACTGTTGACGGAGAAGAGTATGAATATCAATATCCTAATATTGAGTGTGATGACTATTACAACCCTGACGAGCAATTGTATTCGAAAGAACGATTGGAGATTATCAAAAAAGGAATTGACTCTTTGAATGCTAAAGCACGATTGGCAATAACTTTAAAATCGCAAGATTACTCATACGATGAGATAAGCGAGGCACT
>JAZLBW010000002.1:0-137363 GCA_045613905.1 Candidatus Caccoplasma sp. | reverse complement strand
CTTTTTGCGGTCAAAAAGTTTATAAAAAATTATATGTTTCTGACTAATATGTCTATCATATTGATTTCTAATAGTTGTACAAGCCCTGCGTTATAAGAACATTTTTAATGTATTAATTGACAATTAAATATGTTTGTTGTATATTTTTTTACCGGACACCAATATTTCTAATTCCTCATTAAGAAACATTCGTTTCTTGATTTTATAGAATATCTATGAATTTGCTCTCGTTCAGCAAAATTTATGTATCCATAATTTTGCTTCACTTACCCGCAAATTTATCTCACGCTCAACAATATTCAAATAAATTTGACTCTGCTCGACCCCGTCGCACAGAGTACTGTGCTCCCCATTTTAAGGCACAAATTGACATTTAGTCAATTTTAATTACTTTGTAATTACCTTAAAATGCGCTTACTCGCAAAATTCCTAATTTTAAAAAAAACAACTCTTTTTACAAAAATTTACAAACACGCGTTATTTTTCACATATAACAACAATTTACAAATATTTTTATAAATATATGGCTTGTTGGGTGTGTTTGTAGTTTTATGAGATGTAATATATTTGCAAAACCTTTATCGGCTACTTTCAGGGTGGGGTTTACCTCTTGAGAGCTTTGTGAGTAAAAGTTTCGGAAATATATAACGTTAATGTAGATGTTGAAAAAATACTTCTTTTCGGGTGTTGCGACTATAATTACACTCTTTTTGTTATCTGCTTGTTTCTCTCATGTTCACGATTCAAACGTTTCGTGCGACATAACCATCGATAAGGAATATATAATCAAGTGGGATGTTTTTCCTAAAGCTGTTGGCGACGTTAGTATATATATATCGGATAATCCCGAAACTTTTAATACGCGTCAACCTGTGGCGGTGGTAGATGCCGCTGATGGCGTTGCTTTTTTACCAACTCCCGATCCTTTAAAACGTCACTATTTTTTGTTGGACTTCAATGGCTGTTTTTCTCGCATTGTTGCGGCTCGTGCATCGTTTATTCAGAGTGCATACGATTTTCGCGATTTAGGCGGTTATTCGGGGGTTAAAAATAAAAAAACCAAGTGGGGCATGATTTACAGAACAGGTACTCTCGATACTCTCTCGGAGGCTGATAAACAACGCATTATAAATATTGCACCCAAAACCATAATTGAGTATCGCGATAGGGCGGAGTGTTCTTACTCTCCAACCGAGCTTGGCGTTGAGAATGTGGTGTATATGCCCTTTACAAATTTCAATGTGGATTCTATCATCGACAAGGTGTATAACGGCGATTTTAGTCGCGACGAGGCTCGTGTTGTCATGAACGAGTATTACTTTTCGATGATTGACGGCAAGGCTAAACAGACTTACATCAATCTCTTTAATATTCTTACGGATGAGAAGAATTATCCTATAATATTGTCTTCGCCATATGGTAAGGGATTCAACGATATGGCTTCGCTCTTTATTCTTACCTCGCTTGGTGTGTCGAATGACGAGGTATATGAGGACTATACTTGGGCTAATAAATATTTTTGTAAAACTCGCATTCTCCAAAAAATATCGCATCTCCCTGTTTATGTTCGTGAGGCTGTGGCTTCGATAATTCACAACAATCACAGAGATATGTCTAATGTGGTAAATACTATGTTAAATCGATACGAATCAATAGATAAATATCTGATTGACAGCCTCGACCTAACTCTCGATAAACGCAGAGAAATTCATCGCCTGCTTTTGGTGGATGAAGGTAAGTTGTAGTTTTAAACGGCACTTTGTGCCAATTAGGAATTAGTACGTGGCTTCGCCACAATTAGGAATTAGAAATTAAAAAACATTCCTAATTCCTCATTCCTAATTCCTCATTCCTAATTATTAAAAACATTCCTCATTTCTAATTTAACTAACAACTAAAAACTCTCCTTAAAACTGCAAATAATTCTTTTTTTTATTGTAAATTTGTAGATTGTATTAGTGTGCGGTTTTGCCACAATTAGGTATTGGTTTGTTGCTTTGCAACAATTAGTTCGCAACTTTGTCGCAAAATTCCTAATTCAAAAAAAAAGCATTTCTAATTCCTAATTTCTAATTCCTAATTAAGTATAGGATGATTATTACGTCAATAGTAAGACCCTTTTTTCAGAAACGAATGGCAGAGATGAATTCGTTTGTGAATAATGGTGAGCATATTCAACGAAGAGTGCTTGCCTCTTTAACATCTGCGGCGAAAGACACCGAGATAGGTAGAAAATTTGGCTTTTCAGAGATTGGTGATAACTATCGCATCTTTTCGGAGCGTGTGCCTGTGGTTGATTACGAGGGTATTAAACCATACGTCGAGCGCATGTTGGCGGGTGAACAGAATCTTATTTGGAATAAGAATATTGAATGGTTTGCAAAGTCTTCGGGAACAACCAATGATAAGAGTAAATTCATTCCTGTATCGAGCGATGCTCTTAAGGTGTGTCATTACAAAGGAGGAAGTTCGAGCGTTGCATCATATTTGAATCTCAATCCCAATAGCCGACTTTTCGACGGCAAGGCTCTTATTCTTGGCGGAAGCCATGCGTTAGATAGCTTTGGCGGAAAGTATCGTTGTGGCGACCTCTCGGCAATTCTCATACAGAACATGCCTCAGCTGGCAAACTATCTGAGAGTGCCTTCCAAAGAGATTGCTTTGATGTCGGAGTGGGAGAGCAAGCTCGAAAAAATTGCGGCAACCACCGTAAACGAGAATGTTACAAGCCTTTCGGGTGTGCCCTCGTGGTTTATGGTGCTTATCAAAAAAATATTGCACGATAATGGCAAGCAATATCTTACAGATATTTGGCCAAACTTAGAGTTGTTCTTTCATGGCGGAATAAGTTTTGCTCCCTATCGCGAGCAGTATAAACGTCTTATCCCCTCGGATAAAATGTTCTACATCGAAACTTATAATGCTTCTGAAGGTTTCTTTGCGGTGCAGACCTCGCTCGACGAGCAATCGATGTTGTTGCTCATCGATTTGGGTATATTCTTTGAGTTTATGCCATTGTCCGAAATGGATAGCGACAATCCAAAAGTGTTGCCTTATTGGGAGGTTGAAAAGGGCGAGAATTATGCTCTTGTGATAACTACCAATAGCGGATTGTGGCGATATATAATTGGCGACACGGTAAAGGTTGAGAGTGTAAACCCTGTTAAGATTACAATATCGGGGCGTGTAAAACACTTTATAAACGCCTTTGGCGAGGAACTTATGGTTGACAATGCCGAAAAGGCTTTGGCAAAAACCTGCCGAGAGACAGGTGCTGTCATATCGAACTATACGGCTGCTCCCGTTTTTATGAGCGAGGGTAGCAGAGGTCGCCACCAATGGTTGATTGAGTTTGATAGCTTACCTGTTTCGCTTGAGGAGTTTGCTAATGTTTTGGATGCTTCGCTTCAGGATATTAACTCCGATTACGAGGCAAAACGTTACAAGGGTATTGCCCTCGATCGTTTGGAGATTGTTGTTGCCCGACGTGGTTTGTTTGAAGATTGGTTGAGAGCCAAAGGCAAGCTCGGCGGTCAACATAAAGTGCCTCGATTGAGCAACAACCGAACTTATATTGAAGATATGTTGAAATTAAATAAATAAAAATATATAACATGGAAAAGAATTTTAAAAGAACACTTGTTACCACAGCGTTGCCATACGCTAACGGACCTGTTCACATAGGACACTTGGCAGGAGTATATGTACCTGCCGATATCTACACTCGTTACCTACGCCTAAAAGGCGAAGATGTAATACTTATCGGAGGTTCTGACGAGCATGGAGTACCCATTACAATTAAAGCTCGTAACGAGGGTGTGACTCCACAAGATATTGTTGATCGTTACCACGGAATTATTAAAAAATCGTTCGAGGAGTTTGGTATCTCATTCGATATCTACTCACGCACAACATCAAAAATACATCACCAAACAGCATCGGATTTCTTCCGTAAACTTTACGACGAGGGTAAATTCATTGAGAAAACTTCGGCTCAATACTACGACGAGGAGGCGGGTCAATTCCTTGCCGACCGTTACATCACAGGAACTTGTCCTCACTGTAAAAACGAAAATGCTTATGGCGACCAATGCGAGGCATGCGGTACAAGCCTTAATGCAACCGACCTTATCAATCCAAAATCAACAATCAGCGGAAGTGTTCCTGTTCTAAAAGATACAAAACACTGGTATTTGCCTCTTGACCAACATGAACCATTCCTTCGTGAGTGGATTTTGGAGGGACACAAAGAGTGGAAAACCAATGTTTACGGACAATGTAAATCGTGGTTGGACATGGGATTGCAACCTCGTGCCGTAAGTCGCGACATTGATTGGGGTGTACCTGTTCCTGTTGAGGGTGCAGAGGGCAAAGTTCTTTATGTTTGGTTCGATGCTCCTATCGGATACATCTCAAATACTAAAGAGTTGTTGCCCGATACTTGGGAGTTGTATTGGAAAGATAAAGAGACTAAACTTGTTCACTTTATCGGAAAAGATAACATCGTTTTCCACTGTATCGTATTCCCTGCCATGCTTAAAGCCGAGGGTAGCTACATATTGCCCGAGAATGTTCCTGCAAATGAGTTCTTGAACCTTGAGGGCGATAAAATCTCAACTTCACGAAATTGGGCTGTGTGGTTGCACGAATACTTGGTTGACTTCCCCGGAAAACAAGACGTGTTGCGTTATGTGCTGACAGCAAACGCTCCCGAAACTAAAGATAACGACTTTACCTGGCGCGACTTCCAAGCTCGTAACAACAACGAGCTGGTTGCTATTCTTGGTAACTTCATCAACCGTAGCATTGTGCTTACTCATAAATATTTCGAGGGTAAAGTGCCTGCCGCAGGTGAGTTGACCGAATACGATAACGCAACAATAGCAGAGTTTGCATCGGTTAAAGACGAGATAGAGAAATTGCTTCAAAACTACCGCTTCCGCGATGCTTTGAAAGAGGCTATGAACTTGGCTCGTATCGGTAACAAATATCTTGCAGATACTGAGCCTTGGAAACTTGCTAAAACCGATATGGAGCGCGTAGCCACAATTATGAATGTGGCATTGCAAATATCTGCAAACCTTGCAATTGCATTTGAACCATTCTTGCCATTCTCAGCAGCTAAATTGCGTGGTATGTTGAATATGACAGAGTGCGATTGGAACAGTTTGGGCGAGATGAATATCCTTGCCACAGGTGCAGAAATTAATGCTCCCGAACTATTGTTCGAGAAGATTGAAGATGCAGAAATTGAGGCGCAAATTCAACGCCTTCAAGATACAAAAGTTGCTAATGAGTTGAAAAACAAAAAGGCAAACCCAATAGCAGAAAACATCGATTTTGAGGACTTCTTGAAATTGGATATCCGCGTTGGAACAGTTTTGGAGTGTACAAAAGTTCCCAAAGCCGACAAACTTTTGATGTTCAAAATAGATGACGGTTTGGGTGGAAGAACAATTGTATCGGGTATTGCAAAACATTATGCTCCCGAGGAGTTGGTAGGAAAACAAGTATGCTTTATCGCAAACTTGGCACCTCGTAAAATCAAAGGAATCGAGTCGCAAGGTATGATTCTTTCTGCCGAAGACTTCGATGGCAAATTGGTTGTTACAACAACACAAAAAGAGGTGGCTCCGGGAAGCGAAGTGAAATAGTTTTTTTAATTAGGAATTAGTTCGGCACTTCGAGCCAATTAGAAATTAGGAATTAATCATTTCTAATTCCTAATTCCTCATTCCTAATTTAAAAAAACATTCCTCATTAAAGGAAAGTGGACTTAAAACAGAGAACAGAGAAGGCACTGATTTGGAGTTTCGTGGATAAATTCGGGCAACAAATTATATATTTTGTCTCCGGAATTATCCTCGCCAATCTCCTTATGCCGGGCGACTATGGTAAAATAGGAGTGTTGACAATATTTATAGTGTTGTCAAACATATTGATAGATAGCGGTTTCAGCTCAGCTCTCATAAGAAAAAAAGGGGCAACCGACAGCGATTACTCAACCATATTCTATTTTAATCTTATCATATCGCTTGTTTTCTATTTAATACTCTATTTCTCAGCCGTATTTATATCGTCATACTTCGATATTCCCGATTTGGTGGGCATATCGCGAGTGCTGTTCCTCTCAATAATATTCAATTCGTTGGGATTGATTCAGCAAACCCGAATGTTCAAAGAGATTCGATTCACCGAGTATGCCCGAATAAACATTGTGGCTCTTACCTTGTCGTCGGCATCGGCAATATGGTTGGCAGCAAACGGAGGCGGAGTGTGGGCTTTGGTTGTGCAAACACTTGGGTTGTCGGTGCTTAAGACAATCCTTTTATGGGTGTATGGCAGATGGTATCCCAAGTTGATATTCTCATTGGCATCTATCCGCGAGTTTCTGAGTTACAGTGCAAACCTCTTGGGAACAGGAGTTCTTAACGCGGTATTCAATAACATCTATCCGCTGATAATAGCAAAATCATTCTCAACAGCAACCGTGGGATTCTACACGCAAGCACAAAAGTTGCAGGATATACCATCAGCCCTAATTGCCAATATATTCCGTAGTGTGGCGTTCCCTGTGCTGTCATCAATCAACGATGATAAGCCTCGTTTGTTGAGAGTCTTTGGTAAGTATATCCGTACAACAGCATTCTTTATCTTCCCTGTAATGATGATGCTGATTGTCGTGGCTCATCCCTTGATAATTTCGTTGATAACCGACAAGTGGATAAACTCAGTGCCAATGCTTCAGGTTTTGTCGTTGGCAGGAATGTTTTCGCCATTCATAATACTCTATTACGATCTTTTCAACACCGAGGGGAGAAGCGACATAAACTTCAAACTTGAAATAGCAAAAAAAATATTTCTTATAGGAGCAATAGCCATAGCTCTCTCTTTCGGAAACTCAATAATGAGTCTTATATGCGTGTGGGTGGCATACACCTTGCTTTCGCTGATAACCACGGCAGTGGTGTCGTCACGTGTGGCAGGATATAAAGTCATAACTTTCGTAAAAGATATAACCCCGTACTTTTTGGTGGCACTATCTTCGGCAATAGTATCGCTCATACCATACATGTTTTTTACAAACAGTTGGGTGTTGCTAATATCTTCGGCACTAATGTTTGCTGTGTCGTATATCGCCATTGTGTCACTCTTTAAAATGGAGATATGGTTAGAGTGTCTCTCATTGGCAAAACGTAAATTAGGAATAACAAAATAATATGATTGCCCCAATAATACTTTTCACATACCGCAGGGCTGCACATACACAACGTTGTGTGGAGTCAATAAAAATGTCGCCATTGGCAGCGGAGAGCCAACTATATATCTTCTCCGATGCTCCCAAAGGTGATGCCGACCTTGCCGATGTGTTGGCTGTGAGAAGTTACTTAAAAACAATAACAGGCTTTAAGAGCGTTGTTGTTGAGGAGGCAACAGAGAATCGAGGACTTGCCGCAAGTGTAATATACGGAGTGGGTAAAGTACTCGACGAGCATGGCAGAGCAATAGTGTTGGAAGATGATTTGGTGTTGTCGCCAAACTTTCTTTCGTACATGAACGAGGCTCTTGAAATGTATAAAGACGAGGAGGATGTCGTAAACATAAACTCACATGTGTTGTCATCGCCAATGACATTCAGAGAAAACTTCCTCATAAGTTTTGCCAACAGCTGGGGCTGGGCAACATGGAAACGAGGTTGGGCATATTTCGAACCCGATGCAAACAAACTCCTTGCAAAAATTAAGGAGCAAGGCAGTGAGTGTGAATTTGACATGGGGTATCACTTCACCCGCATGTTGCGAGAGCAGTGCGAGGGAAAGATAAACTCGTGGGCAATACGTTGGAATGCATCGTTGTTTGTGAATCGTAAACTGTCGTTGAACGCAGGGCGTCCGTTGGTGGTAAATGGAGGCTTTGGCGTAGGAGCAACACACTGTAATACGCCCGATTTATTCTCGGTGAAATTATACATGGGAGAGATACATCCACAAAAGATAAGCCCTGTCGAAGAGGATAAAAAAATGCGTGACAAGTTGCGCATAACATATATGTTGCGCACCTCATACACAAATAAATTAAGAGTATATATACTCACTAAACTAAAAGAACTTTTCCGATGAAAGTAGCCTTGATAAATACCAAACAGAGTGGAGGAGGAGCTGCTGCGGCGGCATGCCGTCTGCACAAAGCACTTCGCAAGGAGGGTGTTGATGCAACCCTCGTTGTGGCAGAAGGCGAAGGAGGAGAGGCTGTAGAGGTGGTCTCTAAAACACTATGGGGCAAACTATTGCATAAACTCAATTTTATAAAAGAACGTTTTGGTATATGGGTGGCAAATGGGTTCTCTCGTAAAAACCTCTTTACCGTATCTACAGCCGACAGTGGAACAGACATAACAAAACTACAAGCGGTAAAAGAGGCAGACATAATTCACCTGCATTGGGTAAATCAAGGAATGTTGTCGCTAAAAAATATCGAGCAGTTGGTGGCAACAGGCAAACCCGTAGTCATAACACCCCACGACATGTGGTATGCAACAAGCATTTGCCACCATGCAGGTGAGTGTGACAAATATACAACAGGGTGCAACAACTGTCCATGTTTAGAAAAACCATCCGATAACGACCTCTCGGCAAAGGTGTGGCGTGGGAAAGAAAACCTATACAAAAAAGGAGTGACATTTGTAGCCATAAGTCAATGGTTAGCAGAGCGATTGGAGCGAAGTGCATTGACATCGGGAGTAAACTATCGTCAAATATGCAATGCAATAGATACCAACCACTTCTATATGCATGGCAAAGCCGAAAGCAGAGCAATGTTGCAGATAGCCGAAAACGAAAAAGTACTTGTATTTGGCGCGGCGAAACTCAACGACCCAATAAAGGGCGCAGATATGCTGTTTTCGGCAATAGAAAAGAGTGGAATAAAAGAGAAACTTATGTTGCTTCTTTTCGGCTCAATAAAAAATGACGAAGGGTTCCTCGGTCGCATACCTTGCCCATACAAATATATAGGCTCAGTGACCGACAAAGATAAATTGGCAGAACTCTATTCGGCTGCCGACATGGTAGTAGTGCCGTCGCATTACGAAACCCTGCCATTCGTAATAGCCGAAGCAATGGCATGCGGAACACCTGCACTTGCATTCGACAGTGCAGGACAAACATCCTTAATCGACCACAAAGAGAACGGTTATCTTGCACATTACCCAATGGTGGAAGATTTTGCTGAAGGTATAAAATGGCTTTTGCAAAATGCCGATGACCAAATGCGAGAGAAGGCAAATGCAAAAATCAACAGAATAATGTCGCCCCAAACAGTGGCACAACAACATATCGAATTATACAAATCGTTACTTCAAAAACAATAATGGCAGCACCCGTAATATCAATAATAACAGTATGTTACAATGCATCGCGCGAGATTGAAGCCACCCTTAAAAGCGTAAAGGAGCAGAGCTTCAAAGGCTACGAGTATATTATTATTGACGGAGCCTCAAAAGATAATACCCTTAATGTAATATCTCAAAGTGGCATAGACCCAACCCATTTGATAAGCGAGCGAGACAAAGGAATTTACGATGCCATGAACAAAGGTTTGGCTTTGGCAAAAGGAGAATATCTGATGTTCTTAAATGCAGGAGATTCGTTATATTCTCCTCAAACCTTGCAGACTATAGCAGATGTGGCGGAGCAAGAAAAGCCCGACGTGATATATGGCGATACAGCAATAGTGGATGCCGACAGAAATTACCTTCGTCCTCGAAAATTACGCCCACCAAAAACTCTCACGCGTAGTAGCTTTAAAAACGGGATGTTGGTGTGTCATCAAGCCTTTCTGCCCAAAAGAGAGTTGGCAATGCCATACGATATGAAATATCGTTTCTCTGCCGACTTTGACTGGTGTGTAAAGATATTATCAAAATCAAAAAAATGCGCACAAATAGAGGAGTACATAGTAAACTACTTGGACGAGGGAGCAACAACTCGCAATCATATAAAATCTCTGAAAGAGCGTTTTCGTATAATGACCACCCATTACGGATTGTTTATAACAATTTTTAAGCATATTTGCTTTTTGTTCAGATAATTTGTACCTTTGAACTCTTAAGTGTGAATTATAAGAATAAAATTTATGCAAAAAATAATCAAACATATATTACTTCAGCTCTTACTCTTGTTCTCTGTCTCTGTATTGGCGCAAGATAAAATGTCGGTGGAGAGTTTTGAACTGTTGCCACATGATTTAACTGCCAATAAATCAGAGACACAACGATTCGATCCAAACACCCGAAAATATGCGGCACTGATAAAGATAGAGACAACTCAAAAAGGCTTTGTCTTTGAGGGTGGGTCGTTGGGATTTGTTGGAGACCCTGAGTATAAGACCGGAGAGATATGGCTGTATGTACCGGAGGGCGCTAAAAAACTAACTATAAAACACGAAACTTTAGGAGTGCTTCGTGATTACTACTATAAACCTCGCCCACAATCGGGTAAAACCTATTTGATGAAGTTGAGTACTGCAGAGGTAATAACAACGAGTCACGACTACGAGCATATGAAAGATATCGAAGTCACAGTCATCCCTGCTGATGCCCAATTATTTATAAATGGAGGAGTGGAGAAATTAAATAATAATGGAAAAATCTCGAAAACTCTCTCTCTTGGAACTCATACATATCGAGCATCGGCATTAAATTACCACACTCAGAGTGGAAAATTTGAGATAATCGATTCGGTTCAATCACCAAAACTTTCGATAACTTTAAAACCTGCATTTGGATATTTGAACATAAACGGCTCACCCGAGACAGATGGAGGAGAGTTATATATCGACGGACAGAGAGTTGGCAAACTACCTGTGTCTCAACATAAACTCAAAAGCGGTAAGCACAAAGTAGAGGTTTTTAAGAAGCTGTATCAAACGTATGTCGAGGAGATTGAGATGAAAGATAGCATAACAATCTCACTAATGCCCACTTTAGAGCCAAACTGTGCCGAGTATGAATTCTTGGTGGTGGGAGACAATAATGCTCAAATTTTTGATAATGGCGAACTGTTGGGTGTCGGATATTGGAGTGGAAAGCTCGAAGCAGGCGAACATACCATAGAGGCGAGAAAGATAAGTCACACCCCCTCAGTAAAAAAAATAGTAGTAGAGAAAGATGTAAATCAAAGAGTTGTATTATCACGACCTGAACCAATAACCGGAACTCTCGAAATAAAAACCACCCCGAGTAACGCAAAGGTATATATCGATGGTAGCCCAATAGAATCAGGAAGAACAGATTATATCAATAGTCAGCTTTTGATAGGACCTCATCGTGTAAAATTGGTATTGCCCGGACACAAACCCGAAGAGTTTGACGTTGAGATAAAAGAGGGAAGCCCGGTAAGAAAAAATCTTATTCTAACCGATTATTGCGATGCAACAATCAACTCCACACCCAATGCAAACATCTTTATCGATGGAATATATATGGGTAAAACACCTTATAAAATAAAAAACAGAGTAGCAGGAAACTATAAAGTAGAGATATCAGCCCATGGTTATACCACATACTCAAAAACATTGCATTTAGATGGAATGACAGAGGATATGACAATAAAATTGCGTCGTAATTATGTCCGTCCAAGCGAGTTCTATATGCAGGTGGGAGGAAATTATGGAGGTATAATCGGAATAAATGCAGGTCTTGGAGGACACATCAAGAATGTGAATATGGAGGCAAATTTTGTTTTAGGATTTATAGAAAGCGACAAAATTTATTGGACCAACACAACTACCGAGTCAATGCCGTATGTGGCAACATACAAACCATTAGGAGGTAATTTTAAATTGGGTTACGGTTTTAGACTTCATAGTCGTATCAGAACAACCCTGCAAGTTGGTACTCAATATACGCTTTTAAAGGAGAGTATCGAGAACTCATATACCGACAATTATTACAGTGATATGCTAATTGCAAATGGAGCCTACACAATGGGATTGACATTTGGTGCGCGTTTAAATTTTGTATTGGCTCCATGGCTTGGATTATCTATCACTCCCGAATATATACTTTCTGTTTATAAATCGCCAGGATTTGAGGTGCTATCAGGACATTCCGAAAAAATAAGAAATTATTCCGAAGGCTTTAACTGTAATGTAGGACTAAATATATTTTTCTAAAAAATGAAGAATTTAATATTCAACATATTAATTTCATTGTTTGTACTATGCATTACGGGGTGTGAAGATGAATATTATTCAAGTTCAAACTTTACACCATCGCTGTCGGCGCATTATCTACGACCATCAGAAACAAGTTTCTCTTATAATTCCTCTTCTGCATTTACAGAAAGTTTTACAGTTGAGAGTATTGAAACCCCATGGATATTCACAGAAGTTGCAGATTGGCTATCTCTTTCGCCAATGAGTGGTAATTCATCAACAACAGTTACGCTTAACGTTGCTGAAAATAATAATGCAGATAATAATCGTACCTCAATATTTTACCTAAAATCGACCATACCGATTGGGAATAAATACAGCAGAGCCATCACTGTGTCGCAGGCAAAAGCCTCTCCGACTCTTAGTGTAGAGCAAAGTTCAATCTCATTCGGAGGAGCATCGGGAGAGCAGAAAGTAAAAATTACCTCAAATTGTAAATGGAGTGTTTCGTGTAATGCATCATGGATAACACTCTCGCCCGATCAAGATAAAGGACAATTATCAGTATCGGTATCAGCCAATACTCAAAAAAACTATCGTAGCAGTGTAATTTACATATCTTACGGAAGCAGAAGTACCTCCATAAGTGTGACACAATCACCATCAACCATTACAACAACAGATTATACATTGAACTACGAAAATGTTGCCTCAAAATATGTGGTTGAAATAGATTCAGAAGCACCATGGAGCGCCACAGTATCAAATAGCAGTTGGATTAGTGTGAACCCAAACGAAGGAGGCGCAGGAAAAACAAAAGTTGAAATATCAGTTACAGCAAATACCTCAGTATCGTCTCGATCGGGATATGTCTCAATAAAAACAGGAACATCATCAAGATTTCAAATAGAGGTGGTTCAGAAAGGAATATATATAACATCAGAAGAGAGTATTGACTTCTCATCATCTTCAGAATCAAAGCCCCTTTCAATTCAGAGTAACACTTCATGGACTGTAATCGAAAAGCCCAATTGGATAACCCTCTCAAAAGAGTCAGGGTCAGGCAATGGTGAAATAATTGTCACCTCGTCAGAAAACCCAAATACAACCTCTCGTACAGGAAAAATAGTATTCTCTCAACCCGGACTTTCTATAAAATGGAGTGTGACAGTTACCCAATCAGGAAAGTTCTTTACATCAGAATCAGCACTGCTTGAATTCTCTGACAAAGCGGGAGAAAAGAGCTTTAATATCCTTTCAGATGCAAGTTGGACATCATATCATACCGATAATTGGTTTGTCTCTACCCCTACATCAGGAAAAGGAAATGCCTCAATAACCGTCTCTGTTGAGGAGAACAAGTCTGCAGAAGAGAGGACAGGAGCAATCAATTACTCATTTGTCAACGAAACCAAATCGGTAAATATTCATCAACAGGCAAAATATTTAACAATCGCCGATCAATCATTTTCGTTCAGCTCAAAAGGTGGAACTCATATCATAAATCTCTCAACCAATGGTGATTGGTCTGCGGAGATAGAACATGAAGTATCGTGGCTTAAATTATCAAAAACATCGGGTTCTGATAATGCAGAAATTATCTTGACAGTCGAAGATAACCCATCTGTGAATAGTCGTTCCACAGCAGTAGTTATTAAAACAGAATATTTTCAAGATGTCAGAATATTGGTATCTCAAAGTCCTCGATATATCTCTGTATCGACATCTTCAATTCAATTTCAGGCAAAAGGAGGAACTTCTAATGTTGTAATGGTGGATACCGATGGAAAGTACACCATACAAACATCAGAGTCGTGGCTTACAATAGATGAAACAGCAGACAATGCGTTTACAGTTTCGGCAACAAAGAATACATTAAGTGATATGCGTGAGGGAAAAATCGTAATCACTTTAACCGATTTGCAAGAGGGTTCTCTCTCGTTGGAGTTGGCGGTAAAACAGATAGGAGATGGAAACTCCTTTATAATTGAAGAGTTCCCTGAAGATGGAAATTGGGATAGTACAGGAGGAGAAAATTTGACAATAACAATCACAGGATACTCTTTCGATCAAAATTGGGATAATAAGTCGGGAGATACAACCAAAATTAATGTAACAGGATATTCTAATGATAATGATTGGAATTACAACGATAAATCAAACAGCAATGTGTCAATAAACCGATATGGTACCGACATAAATTGGAGTAATCCAAAAGACAGAGAAGGAACATTTTCTAAAACAATATTTAATAACGACATAAATTGGGATAATTCATTTTAAAACTATACAAATATGGTAAAATTAAACAAAATCACATCAATACTACTGTTAACGCTTGGTATTTCAATGTTTTGTTCTTGTTCTCCACAAGAAGATACATTCAACGATTTAACATCGGGAGCAGGGGAGAAGCATACTTGTAAATTGGAGTTGAACATAACAAAAACAGAGTATGATAAAAATCTAAAAAGTGATACTGAAAGTGATTGGAAAGAGGGAGATAAAATATACATCTCTTTTACAGTAGATGGTGGAATCACTTGTGGTGAGGCGGTTTATAGCAACGGAGTGTGGGGCGTAAGCTACTATGGTGCATTAACTAAAGATGTCTCTACTAAATGTGTTGCAGTATATTTCGATAATTCTGATTATTCGACTAATTCTTTTGTAAAGTTGACAGAGAATACAGCAATATATGAAGATGCTGAAGGCTCGTATGTTTTTAAAGACGGAGTACTATCTGTTACTGCAGATTTAACTCCCAAAACAGGTAGAATCAGGTTTGCAGGAACCGATAACGATAAGATAAAAATTTACGGAATAAAAACCTATTCGTCATATGATTCTTACAGTGGAAAATATACCGAATCTTCGACTATGTTAACATTGACTGTGTCAAATGGATATACACCATATATCTATGGCGAGTTTACTGATGCGACACAACCGCGTCTAAATATCATAACATCCAATTCGGCATATACAAGAGTATTGCCGACAACAATATTTAACAAGGGAGAGAGTGGATATATGACAATACCCACGGAAACATCTCACAATGGATGGATGAATTCCGTGATTTTCAAAGTAAATGGAGTTGAGTTTGCAATGATTCCTGTGGTATATTCATCCGGAAATTTCCTCTTGGCAGAGACCGAAACTACAAACGAGCTATATAATGCAGTAATGGGAACGACTAAATCATATCCCAAGCGTCCTGTCTCATTAATTTCTGTGAGTAATATGGACTCTTTTATATCAAAATTGAATACACTGACAGGATTGAGTTTTAGTTATCCCTCGTTTGAAAAATGGATATATGCTGCAAAAGGAGGTAATAAATCAAAGGGATATACATATTCAGGCAGTAATAATATTGATGAAGTTGCTTGGTGTAGCAGTAACTCAAGTAGTGCGCTTCATGATGTAAGACAAAAGCTGCCCAATGAACTTGGATTTTATGATATGAGTGGAAATGTATCGGAATATATAGGGTATTATTCTTATTCTTCTTCTTATTATTATTTTTTTGCAGGAGGGGACTATTTTTCTACTTCTTCCTACTGTAAATTATATTCCTCATATTCCAGTTATACATATATATCAAGTAGCACTACTTCATACGCTGATATTGGCTTAAGATTATATCTATCATTAAAATAGGATGTAAGATATATAGAGCAAAGCCCTCAAAGTTAAAAAAACTTTGGGGGCTATTTTCTCTGATTGGAAAAAAGATAAAAGATAAACTTGAATTTATCTTTCTCTATCTTTTCATAAACTCCATTCTCTCTCCCTCTGAGAACTTTTCAATAGCGTAGCGGAGCATTGTGCGAGGCATAACACGTTTATGCTCATTCAAAAAGTCGCGAAGTTGATTGGCATCGCGTTTGCCTGCTTCGCGTAACATCCAACCCACAGCCTTTTTCATAAGGTCGTGCTTGGTGCTCATAAAGAATTTAGCGAGAGCGTATGTGTGCAAGAACTCCCCCTTGCGAATAAAATAGAGAGTGGCAACAACAGCAATTCGTTCTTTCCAAAGGTGGTCGCTTTGTGCAAACTCATACAGCAAAGAGCAGTCTCTCTCAAATAGGTGGTTGCCAACAATATTGGGAGCAGATAGGTCAACCAAATCCCAATTATTTATATAGTCGGCGTTTGAGGTGTAAATCTCAAAAACTTTCTCTTTTATATCGTTTGAAGCCTCTTTCCCTTCATAAATCTTTACCAACAAAAGCAGAGCTGTAAGTCGTGCTTCGTGATATGGAGAGTGTAGCAGAGTTTCAATATCTTCAAGAGTAATATCTTTCCACACCTCTTTTACTATGGCTCTAACTTGTGGCACCATAACGCCCAAAAACTCGTCGCCATAGCCATATTCTCCCACGCCCGTCTTAAAAAAGCGTAGTTGCACTTTGCGTTTCTCTTCCGAGGCAACACGTTTCAATTGCCCTATTATATCGTTTGCTCTCAACTAACAACAAAAAACTAACAACTAACAACTTATATAAGGTTCACCTTAAACACTTCTCCTCCCTCATAAAAGTTTATGATGTTTTGCGAAACAACATAAGCCATTTCGTTGCGAGTCTCGACGGTTTGAGTACCAAGGTGAGGGTTAAGCACTGCGTTATCGAGTGAGGCAAGTTCGTCCGATGGGTAGTCTCCGTTCTCAAAAACATCCAGTCCCGCTCCCCAAATCTTTCCCTCTTTAAGAGCTGTAACCAAAGCCTTTTCGTCAACCAAAGGTCCACGAGCCGTATTTATAAGAATAGCTTCGGGTTTCATCAAATCAAATTCGCGTTCACCAATAATATGGAATGTTTCGGGAGTATAAGGCGCATTAAGCGAAACAATGTCTGCACACTTTAAAACTTCCTCTTTGCTCATATAAACTGCACCGTATTTAGCCTCTTCCTCTTGGCTCATGGGTGTGCGCTTGTTGTAAACAATCTTCATTCCGCAAGCCACAGCTCGACGGGCAAGAGCGCAACCAATTCTGCCCATGCCAATAATACCGAGAGTCTTGCCATAAAGAGAGTGTCCGAGGTTTTCGAGCAATCCCACATGAACATTTCCCTTAATTCTTATTCTGCGATCCATCTCTGCAATACGACGGCTTACGGCATATATAAGTCCCATGGCTTGGTCGGCAGTAGGCTCGGTAACAGAGTGGGGAGTATTCGTAACCTGTATTCCATGGCGTGTGGCACAAGCCACATCAATATTATCGAAACCAACAGCATAGTTCGAAATCAATTCCAATCTCTTTCCCTTTGTAATAAGAGTTTCGTCAACCTTGAAGTTGAACATCGATTGCAACACTTCATAATCCTCAATCATATTCAACACCTCTTCGTAGGTAAACGACTCTCTCCCTTCGGGAGGAAAAGTAACGTCAAACTTCTCTATCAACTCGGCATATCCTGCCCTGAACATATTGTATGTAACAAGTACTCTCTTCTTCATAATTGCGATAAATTTATAATGCGAAGATACTTTAATTTTTTCAGATGTTGTATATTTGTACTATCTATTATAACCAATAGACAATATGAGCGAAAAAAAGGCTACCGCAATATTCAATCCCCTGACATATCCCATATATGTAATGGCAAAACCAATAGGCGCGTTGTGCAATTTGGATTGCCACTACTGTTACTATCTCGAAAAGGGAGAGCTATACCGAGGGGCATCGCCAAAGATGAGTGACGATATATTGGAGCGTTACATAAAGGAGTATATTGAGTGTCAGCCAACGCCATATGTGTTGTTTACATGGCACGGAGGTGAGACTCTTTTGCGTGGTCTTGACTTTTTTCGTAAAGCGGTGCGTTTGCAACAGCAGTATGCGGGAGGACGAACAATAACAAACTCAATACAGACAAACGGAGTGTTGTTAAACGATGAATGGTGTCGCTTTTTAAAAGAGAATAACTTTCTTACAGGCATATCGTTAGACGGTCCCGAACATGTTCACGACCGTTATCGTCGAGACAAGAGCGGACGAGGAACATTCTCGCGAGTGATGAAAGGGGTGGAGCTGTTGCAAAAACATGGTGTGGAGTTCAACACCCTTTCGGTTATAAACGATTATAGCGCAAAATACCCTCTTGAGGTTTACAACTTTTTCAAAAGCATAGGTAGTAGATATATGCAGTTTTCGCCCATAGTTGAACGATGGGGAGACCGTCCCGATGGATTGGAACTATTACCCCCGGGGGAGAGGTTCGGGAATGTTGAGATGCCTCCATGGTGTGTATCGCCCGAAGATTACGGAAACTTCTACTGCAGCATCTTTGATGAGTGGGTGCGAAAAGATGTGGGTTGCTATTTCGTCCAACTCTTTGACTCAACTCTTGCAGGGTGGGTAGGCGAGCAACCGGGAGTGTGCGTGTATGCAAAGATGTGCGGACATGCGGCAGTGATGGAGCATAACGGAGATTTGTTCAGTTGCGACCACTTTGTCTTTCCCGAATATAAATTGGGTAACATCCGTACCAAAACATTAACCGAAATGATGTTGTCTCGTGAACAGATGAAATTCGGAGCAGATAAATTCAATACCTTGCCACGTCAATGCAGAGAGTGTGAGTTTCTTCACCTATGTAACGGAGAGTGTCCCAAGAACAGAATTTCAAAAACCTTTGACGGAGAGGATGGATTAAACTATCTTTGCAAAGGATTGCATAAATTTTTCAATCATTCAAAACCATATATGCTCTACATGGCAGAACAGTTAAAGAAAGGGTTACCACCTGCAGATATAATGAAAATTTTAAATAGTAAATAATTTTTAATTAACAAACATTCGTTAGTTGATTTTGCTCACGCTCGGCATAGTCCAAATAAATTTGACTCTGCTCGACCCCGTCGCACAGAGCACAGTGCTCCCCATTTTAAGGCACAAATTGACATTTAGTCAATTTTAATTACTCTGTAATTACCTTAAAATGCACTTATTCGCAAAATTTCTAATTCCTAATTTCTAATTCCTAATTTCTAATTCCTAATTTCTAATTCCTAATTTAATAAAACTATGACTATATTAGCACTATTTGTATTGGCACTTGGTCTCTCTATGGATTCGTTTGCCGTATCCCTATCGTCGGGCGTGGCACTAAAACCATTTAAGTTTGCACATGTTGCCAAGATAGCACTCTATCTATCGTTCTTTCAAGCCGTAATGCCAATTTTAGGTTGGTTGTTAGGTGTGGGCTTTGTAAATATCATTCAAACCGTCGATCACTGGATTGCCTTTGCACTACTCCTCTTTTTGGGTGGAAAAATGATTTTTGATGCAGTTACAGAAAAACAAGAGGAGAAAGAGTGTTGTTTTAATCCTACAAAGTTTTCAACCCTTGTTCAAATGGGAATAGCAACAAGCATTGATGCTTTGGCGGTAGGAGTGTCGTTTGCATTTCTTGAGATAGCACTCATTGAGGCAACCATAATAATATTCTCGATAACCTTCATCGCTTCTGTCGCAGGTTGTTATATCGGAAAACTTTTTGGAACACGTTACAGCCGAGTTGCAACATTCATAGGAGGAGTAATACTTATATCTATAGGTTTGAAAATATTGTTGGAACACACTGTTTTGGCAAATTAGTTCGTGACTTCGTCACAATTAGTACGCGACTTTGTCGCAATTAGAAATTAATTTCTAATTTCTCATTCAAAAAAAAGCTATGCTAAAGAAAGATTATCTGTTGGCGCAAATAATAGAGTTGGCAAAGAAATTTGCCTACCTCCTTCAATGTAAAAACGAGGGAGAAGATATAACTCTGTTGGCAGATGACTATTACAGAGAGTTGAATGTATCGGCAATATGGTTGGAGAATACAGAGTGTGACGATATTATGCAACGTGTTGGCGATTGGCAATTGGTCGAACTCCTTGTAAAGATGATTGTTGAAGACCACCGCTTTGAACAAAATCGAGCAATGCTCCTTAAAGCACAAACCCTCCTTTTTATGGTACAGGAGTTAGACCGTACCTACTCATTCGACAGAATAGCCCTTGAAGAAAAAATAGAATCTTTGATTAGAAAATTCTCTTAAATTGTGCCATTTTTCTCTATTTTTGTTGTTATTCCTTTCTTTTTATCGTATAATTTGGTAAATTTGTGGCAATAAAAAACATATGGTATTTGAGTATAATACTATAGAGAGGTAAAAAAAGGAAATGTGGCATAATAGAATATTGCTGACATTGATAATTTTATGTTTCCCACTCTTAATTGTTGCACAAAAAAAGGTAGAGGGAAATGTCATGGATACCGAACGTAATCCTTTGCCCGGAGTAGCAGTTAGAATAGTTGAGGCAAAGTTGGGAACGGTAACAGATATTGACGGAAATTATCAACTTGTAGGAGTATATAACGGTGCGGTAATAGAGTTCTCATTCTTGGGAATGACAACTAAAACCGTAAAATATAGAGGAGAAAAAGTCATTGATGTGGTTTTGACCGAAGATGCTGCACAACTCGATGAAGTTGTGGTGTCGGCAAAAACAAACATTAATGAGATAGATATTCGTGCGCGCTCGGGAGTAGTTCAGTCAATAGACGTAAAGCGCGTTGAGGAGAAACCCATGATTGACATGGGCTTGGCTCTACAAGGTTCTGTCCCGGGATTGAGCATTATAAACACAGGAGAGTTGGGAGCAGTTCCCGAAATCCGTATTCGCGGAAACTCTTCACTTCGCAAAGGTAACGTAACAAACGAGCCTCTCTATGTTATGGACGGTCAGGTTATCACTTCCGAGACATTCTATAATCTAAATGCTTCCGATATTCAAGATATAAAGGTCTTAAAAGATGCTGCCGCTTGCGCGTTGTATGGAGTTAAGGCTGCAAACGGAGTGCTTGAGATTACATCAAAACGTGGCTATGAGGGCAAGACCTCGGTAAACTACAATATGAATATGGGTGTAACGGCTCGCGGACGCAGAGGAATTGAGATGATGAACTCTGCCGAGAAGCTGGAGCTGGAACGTCTAATTCAAAACCCCGAAACTCCCGGCTACCGATATAGTGCTGATTACTACAATAGATACCACTCAAACGATCCAAATTTGTCGAACCTAATAGCGCAAGGAGCATTAAAACTCGACTCCATGCGTAATATAAACACCGATTGGTTTGATGAACTTCTTCATACAAGTCTCTATCAAAAACACAATCTAAGTGTAAAAGGAGGTAGTAGTGCAACATCATACTACGTCTCTGCCAATTACACCCAACAGGGCGGTAGAATTCCGGGTAACGATAAGGAGAGAATGAGTTTGAGATTGAATCTCGACCAACGTTTAGGAAATATTGGTTATTTGATGATTAGCGTAAATGGAGGTTACTCTGAAACAAATACACCTAACGGAACAACAAACGATCCTGCCTCTTTGGTTTACGACCTTAACCCATATGAACAAAAGATAGGAGAGTTGTGGTCTAATCCGGGGCGAACCTACTCCGATTTAATGAACCAATTCTCTGAAAAAGGAACAGATACAGATGCGGGAGCAACTGCAAGCATAACTATAACACCTGTGTCGGGTTTGGATATTGCGGCAGTGGGTGGAGTAAACTTTCTTTTGGCAGAAAATCAACAATTTACTCCATCGACAGCCTATAGCGAAGTTCACTCGGGAGTGCCGGAGGAGGAGCGAGGAATATACTCAAAATCAAAACTATCCACCATAAATATATCATCCAATGTCCGTATAACTTATAGTAAGACATTCAAAGATAAGCACGATTTCACAATTGGAGCAAACACCGACTACTATATGACAACCTCCGATAACGTCTTGATGCGAGGATATGGAGTTGGAACAATCAATTCGGCTGCGGCAATAAACCAATCGTTGCAGGGAAATCGTCAACCCTATGTCAGCGGACTGCGAGATAAGAGCGCACAAATAGGAATAGGAGTTGTAAGCGGTTATACCTATGACGGAACTTACGACCTCTTTGCCACGTACAAATTGGATGCATCGTCTGTGCTTCCTGCCGATAAACGCTGGAACAGTGCATGGGCAGTGGGTGCAGGTTGGACACCATCGCAATATAAGTTCTTTAAACGTCAGCGAGTGCTTACAAATCTTAACTTAAAGGCTTCGTATGGATATATGGCTAACTTGAATGGCGTATCAATATCTTCAACAGTGGCAAGTTTTGCATATTCAACATCGAAATACGAAAGTCAACGACCTCTCGACCTCTTGTCGCTCTATAACAGCGACCTTCGCCCTGAGCAGACAAAATCTATTGATGCAGGATTGAGCCTCGAGTTCTTTAAACGTTTGACAATAGATGCAAATTGGTATAACCGTAAAACAGAAGATGCGCTTTTGGATGTGCCAATACCTGCTTCAACAGGATACACTTCGCTTAAACGAAACATAGGTGCGTTACAAAATCAGGGAGTGGAGTTAAGCCTTAATGCAAAATTGGTAGATTTGTATAATTGGACCTTCATTGTAGGGGCTAATATGGCTTATAACAAAAACAAAGTTCTTGATTTGTATTATACCGATAAGATATATACCTCTGAGGAGTCAATCGTTCCCGATTACGAGGTTGGCAAATCATACGATATGCTGTACGGACCCTATTCATTGGGAATAAATCCGTTGACAGGCTATCCTGTATTTTTGTTGCCCGACGGAACAGAGAAACAGGCAACAGAAACTCTAAAACAAGAGGATGTAATAGCATTGGGGTATTCAACACCTCCATATACAGGAAGTTTTAAATTCACATTAACCTATCGTTGGTTCGATTTGGATGTCGATTTCTACTATGCACTTGGAGGAATACAACGATACAACTACTCTTATGTAAGAACAAAAGACGATGTGCATAAGAATGCAGTGGCAGGGCAAACCGAAAATATGTGGTTCCGTCCGGGAGACCAAGACAAACTCTATCCTACACCATACTATACATCGGTAACGGCAGAGAATAACATTTCGCTCTATCCAAACTCATTGACTGTGGGAAGTAGCGATTATTTGAGGTTGTCATTGATATCATTCCGTTACAGAGTGCCACCCAAATGGTTGGCTCAACATATAAAGTTTGTAAAGTATGCAAACTTTGCATTTCAGGCATCAAACATATATACATGGACAAAGTATAGCGAGTCAGACCCTGAGAGTGGTACACTTGCAGGAACTCTGCAACCTGTATATACAATCAACATGAGTTTAACATTCTAACATCCACCAATAATGAAGAGCATAGTTAAATATCTTATATGCATACCTTTGGTAGCAATATTTTGTGGATGTTCGTTGAATATCCCGCCTCCCGATCAATTCTCCGATCCCGATGCAATCTCAACCGTTTCATCGGCTCGTTCACTATTGACATCGGCATATATCTCATATCCGCATTATGAATATCAGCTATCGATATTGGGCAACGATTTTTGTCCTACAAACCTTTTGGGTAAAGATGTGTCGCAACAAAACCTCTATCGTTGGCAAGACAACTCCATAAACGAATTGGCAAGCGAGGTCTGGAGTACATACTACACTACAATTGCCTTTTGCGATGTGTTGTTGGAGCGAATTCCCAATGTGGCTACCGCGACTACGGCAGAGGAGAGTGAAAAAGCAGCGATAACAAGCGAGGTAAAGACATTAAAAGCATTGTGCTATTTTAATCTTTTGCGTCTCTTTGCAACTCCATACGATAAGAATCCCGATGCAGACGGCGTGGTAATAA
Source organism: Candidatus Caccoplasma sp. (assembly GCA_045613905.1). GTDB lineage: Bacteria > Bacteroidota > Bacteroidia > Bacteroidales > G3-4614 > Caccoplasma_A. The sequence continues at coordinate 113,470 of JAZLBW010000002.1, read as the reverse complement.
AAACCAGAATCGGAGTTGAGGTGGTTGCCCGTTCGTCAAAAACGGCATGTGTAAATTATATAAGAGATCTATTGATAGAAGCTTTGACGGTAAATAATACACCCGCTAAAAACGGATGGTTGTCACAAAAAGCAGTATATCATATTCTGTCGCAGTTGGAGCTGTATGCGGGAAATTACCAAAAAGCTGCACAATATGCCGAGGAGGTATTAAAAAATGTAGAAGATGGTTGGTTTACGGGAGCAAATTATCGCTATCTTTGGAGCGCAAACTCGTATGAGGGTAGAATATTTGCTTTTTATAATTCAAACCCATATTATAACACTCTGCAATACGATGAGCCAAACGGAGACTATTTTGCTGTAAATCCCAAAATAGAGTATTCCTCAAACGATGTACGAAAGGAGTATAACATATATCCCTTTACAATGGCGTATGAGAGTAGAAATCTTTTTGGTAAGTACAACAAAAACAACAGAGAAGGGGAGGCAAATACCTATGTTGATATGATGCGATATGCTGAAGCATATTTTATTGCAGCCGAAGCCTATTGCCGTGATGGCGAGGAGGCAAATGGTATTTCAAAATTAAATCATTACCTATCTTTGTGTGGGGCAAATCTTATACCTAACACTCTTTCGGGAGATGAATTGATAGATAGAATTGTGTCAGAGAAGTTAAATGAGTTTGTGGGTGAGGGAGTAAACTATTTTGACCTCAAACGTATAGGCAACAGAGATATAATCCGCTATACTGCATGGGGAAAATCAACCTATTCAATTATAAAAAAGGATGATTATAAATGGATATTTCCTATTCCTGCATCGGAGTATCGTTATAACGAAGCAGTGTCACAAAACGAAGGATGGCCTATAAACAGATAAAACAATAAAACTATAAATACTAACTTAAAACAAATTATTATGAAACTAAAAAATCTTTTATTCTTATTGGCTTTTTTGCCAATAGTTGCGTTGACATCATGTGCAAATGATGGCGATGACAAAACCAAGATGACCAACTACGTTCAATTGAGCGTAAATGGAGGTACTGCAGGAGTAACAACAATAGCAGAGGATGCAACAGAGCCTGTTGTAGTGGATGTGTTGTTATCATATTTTGTTGAGGAGGCAACAACAATTAACTTTGCTTTGACCGGTAACGAGGGAGATATTCTTCGTCTTGAGAACAGTGTTGTCGAAATACCTGCAAATACAAAAACAGCGCAAGTTAAGGTGTATTCAAATAACCGCAACTCTTTAATTGCAGAGCAATCTGTAACATTGACAATTGCATCTTCAAGCAACGATAAAATAGTATTGAGTAATCCTTGGGTAATAAAAGTTACACCTGTTGCACAAGTAGGCGATTTGACAGAGGAGCAAAAAGCATTGATTGCAGGCTATAAAGAGAGTCTTGGGATAGACCTATATCGCATGTTGGGTAAATTGAATTGCTCTGTAAAAGTATCATTCCCTTATTTTGAAGGAGAAGATAAAAATTACTTCAATGACGGTAACGATTCTCGTACATTTACAGGAGAGACTATAATCACATTGAGCGAGAATGCAACACCTGAGAAACCTGTTTTGAAAATGGTTTCAAACCCAATGGGAATGAACGACTTTATGTTCGAGATGTTGCGTAAAAACTCAACAGAAGATGTTTGGGAAAGTTGGTATTATGCACCATACTCAATGGCTGTAATGAATGCAGTTGGTTATACACCCGGAGATGATGACAAATACTATGTGGCATCAACAGAGACATTTGAAATGACTCTTGATAATATTGTAATGGAGAGCGACAATGCTATTACATTTGTGAAAGAGGAAGAAGATGAGTGGGGAGATATGTTTGGAACAGTGCCATTTGAATATAATTACTCATTATGGAACAAACTTCAAGCAAAATCTGAAGAGGTTGTAGAAGTTGATGAGTCCGGAGAAGGAGATATGGCAGAATATACATTAGGAGATTTGTTTGAGTATGGAGCATCATTAGATCCTAAAGAATATTTGTTCACAACTACAATTTCTGAAGACGGTATTGGAAACGAACCATCTGATTGGGTGGAGCCATCTGCTTCATACGATTTTGAGAAAGGAACATTTAAATTTGTCTTCCCATTTGCTATGACTAATACATACGGTTACCTAAATGTAGAGGTAACATATTCAATGATTACAAGATAAAAAAATAAGAATGAAGTTGTTGCGAATAATATCGCTATTTATACTCACTATTTTAGTGCAACCCATTTATGCTCAGTCGGTGTCGGATAAGATGCCGATTGAGCTTCCTTCTAATACTGTGGAGGGATGGCTCAATAATGGATTGCACTATATGATACGTTCCAACTCACATCCATCAAACAGCGTTGAGATGCGTTTGGTAATGCGTTTGGGTTCGGTACAAGAGAGTGGCAGGGAGAAGGGAGTGGCTCACTTCCTTGAGCATGCCGCATTCTTGGGAACCGACAACTTCCCCGAACGTAAGATGATAGAGTATTGGGAGAGTGTGGGTATGAAATTCGGACGCGATATAAATGCCTATACAGGTTACGACCGTACAATATACGCAGTAACCGTACCAGTCGATAATCAATGCGATGCAGCGATAGATACTTCGCTCATGGCACTTCGCGATTGGTTGTGTGGTATTACCTTTGATAGTGAGAGGATAAAGAAAGAGAGGGGAGTGATATTGGAGGAACTTCGTGGTTACCAATTAGACGATAATTTCTATTCTTTGAAAATAGGCAACGGACGTTTTGCCGACCATCTACCTCTTGGTAGAGAAAAAGATATAAAACGAGTAGATAATAAAAAACTTAAAGGGTTTTATAGTCATTGGTACACACCACAATTGGCATCAGTGGTTGTTGTTGGAATGGTCGATACCCTTGACGTGAAACAAAAAATAGAGAAGATATTCTCATCTGTGTCTTCGCACACCCCCGAAGGATACGAAACATATCCTTTGACCTATAAAAAAGGAACACAAATAAAAGAGGTTCGCGATACTTTGATACGCAAATCAAAGTTGGAACTTATAATTCCTCACAAGGCAATTGTGGGAAAAACATTGGAGACGGTATATCGCCGAGAGTTGGATAATCTCTTGGTGCGTGCATTGTCAAATAGGCTATCTGCGCGCGGAATGAACGTCTCAATATCAGATTCATGGTATCTTGCAGATAAAAAGCATTTGGTATTCTCGTTCTCAGGAGAGAATAGAGAAGCATTATTACAACAAATATCGGAATTGGTATCTGAACTGCACTATGTTTGGCATAATGGATTTACCCCCGACGAAATGGCGGAAGTTAAACGAAGCATGTTGCACTCGCTCAAAGTCTCGGATGGAGTACTGCCATCGGCAATGTGGTGCGATGACTTTGCCGATTACATAATCTCAGGCGACAGATACATTCAAACTGAATCGGAGATGGAACGATTGGTTGAAAAAATTCTGACAACCGAAGCACGCCAATTGAAATGGATGCTTAAACGATGGATTGACTACAAGAACGAAACCCTCCTTGTCGCCTATACAAACCATTTTGGCGATGGCGAGAGTATTTCGGAAAAAGATATTGATGAGGCTTGGAGACGAGGTGCGCAACTTCAAGCATCGCCCTTTGTGTATAAACAAAAAGAGGTTATTGAGGAGGATGTGGTTTCAACTCCCGAATGTTTGAAAGTTACAAAATCTTATAAACCCGAAGATGTGGAATCGACATACTACTACGAGAACATATCTGTAAGGGAGATAAATCTTAAAAACGGATTGCGGATTTTGTTGCGTCCCACTCAAGACGGTTCGGATAGAGTTCAGTTGATACTCTTTGCCCGAGGCGGTGTTGCCGACTTATCAAACGACGACCTCTACAAATACGATTCCACTGCGGGATATATGGAGATGGGAGTTATTGAGGCTGTGCCTTACGATACGATAACAACATATATGATGCAGAACTCAATGGCAATGAACACAGGAATAAGTACCCATTGGCACGAACTTTTGGCATCATCGCCCACCTCAAAAGCAGGAGAGTTGTTTAATCTCGTTTATGAGAAGATACACCGTCCCGAACGTTGCTATTCCGATTTTGAAGAGGTAAGAGCAGATGAAGTTGCATCCTTTGGCGATGAGACACTGCTTCAAAAAATGATGAAACGTGATTCTGACCGAATGTTGGTAAATCGTATGGATTACATATTGGGTAATACCTCGCATAAAGACGTAAGAGCAAGAAGGGTGGAGGATATCGAGAATTTGAATCTCGACTCAATAGCAACATATTACACTCGTCTTTTTTCAAACCCCAAGGGAACAACAATCTTGCTTACAGGTTGTTTTGATGCAGATGAGATGGCGGAGTTGATGGTATCTTCATTTGCCGATATGAAAACCACAGAAGAATCGTTTGAATACAACTCGCAACCATACTCACTTCCTTGTGAGTATTACAGCGAGGCATTCGAAAGTGATAACACCGAACAGACGGCATTTGATTACATATTGGCAGGAAACTATACACCCTCTCTTAAAAACTCACTGACGCTTAAACTAATGAGAGATGTTTTGCAAGACCGCTTCTTAAAAGTGCTTCGTGAGAGAGAAAATATAGCATACTCACCCTATGTGGCGATGACCTATAACGGAGAACCACAGCAGACATTCTATTTCGATTTTATGGCGGCTGTGGATAATCACAACATGGTATTTGCCGAGGAGTTGATATCGTCAATAGTAAACTCGTTAAAAACAAATCCTGTAACCGAAGTAGAGTTGCAAACAATGAAACGCTCTTTTATTGTAACAAAACGTCAGGTGCTAAACGAACAGGCAACAGCCGATTGGAAAAACAATTTGACAAATCTTTTAAAAAGCGGGGAGAGTTTGGCTGATTACGACAGATATGAAGATGTGCTGTCGGAGATTACACCGCAGAGTTTACAAGAGTCGTTTAACAACTATCTTCACCCCCAACGCGCCATACTATTGTATATAGGAAATTATAAAAAATAGAGAGATATGAAAAAATACACCATATTGCTTTTTGTGATGCTCATATCCATATCTGTGTTTTCGCAAAAAGGATACAAAAAGGCTTACACCATATTCGATACCCAAGGCAAGGAGATAGGATATGAAACCCTGGTCAGAGAGTTATCGTCGTACAACGTGGTTTTGTTGGGCGAAATACACAACTGTGCAATAGTCCATTGGTTGGAGTTTGAAATAGCACGTTCGCTATATGCAGAGCATGGCAAAAACTTTGCTATGGGAGCCGAAATGTTTGAGTCGGATAACCAATTGATTTTAGATGAATATATGCAAAGCGTAATCACATACGATCGCTTTGAAGACGAAGCACGTCTATGGCCTAACTACTCAACCGATTACTATCCATTCCTATACTTTGCAAAAGAGAATTCTATCCCTTTTGTGGCAACAAATGTTCCGCGTCGATATGCAAATGTGGTTAAGAATAAGGGATTGCAATATTTAGATTCGCTCTCGGTAGAGGCAAAAACGTATCTCCCTTCGTTGCCTATAACTTTTAAGGCAGATGAGGAGAACTCAATGTTTGCAATGATGCAACTTTTCTCAAAGAGTGAATCAAATGCTGAGTATATGGCACAAGCACAAGCCATAAAAGATGCTACAATGGCTTGGAATATAGCAAAGAGTAATGCAAAACACTTTTTGCATATACAAGGAAATTACCATTCCGATTTCAAACAAGGTATAGTACCCTATCTTGCAGAGTATGCCCCACAATTAAGCGTGGTAACAATATGCAACGTACGTCAGGATGATATATCGTCACTCGATGAAGAAAACAGAGGTAGAGCCGACTACTACATAGCTGTACCAACCGATATGAGTGTCTCTTACTAAATTAGAAATTAGAAATTAGAAATAATTTCTAATTGTTGCTTTAGCCACGAGCTAATTCCTCATTAAAAAGTAAAATATGTACCTATATGCTCTCTCTCTGACTTCGGGGCGAGAGCATAGTAGGTCGTGTATGCCACCAACAATTTTTGCACGTTGAACATTATTGCCTAAAGTTTGAGAGTATTTTGCAATATCTCTTACATTTAAAACTGCATCACCATGCATAAAATCTTCGCTCCATTCGTTGCCGTCAACACTATTGTCGGAGTACATTGCAAGAACTGGAACTTTAATATCCAATCCACTCCACACAACTTTTTGAGCATTGTATATAGCCGAAATCCAATCGGTGGTAACATCGGGTGAGAGCATAAGTTTTTTGTCTGTGTCAAATTTCCACTCTCCATGATAATCCTTTAAAAGACTCTCTGCATATGCAGTTGAAGCTCCTTGCGGAATATTAATTGTTGGAATCATGGGAGCTATGGTTGCAACAACAGGAATAACGTAGTCGTTGAGCAACTCTCCCATATTGAATTTAAAGAACGGACTGTTCAAAATCAGAGCATCAACGGGGCAGTTGTCGCCTTTAGAGTGGCAATACAGCGAAGTTGTAAGCCCTCCTGTTGAGTGACCCATAAGGACAATAGAGCTATTCCCTTCGCTTTTTATAATATTAACAGCACTATCCAAATCGGCAAAATATTCATCTATACTCCTTGCATTGCAACGCGTTTGGTTGGGTAGGATAGAACGCCCGTATTTACGCAAGTCGATAGCATAAAAGTTGTATCCTTCGGCATTAAATCGGTCTGCCATTTCGGTTTGGAAAAAGTAGTCGTTAAAACCATGAACATAAAGCAGAGCTTTGTCGCTCTTTTCCGTAGCCTCTCTTTTAATAAGAGTACAAATAACCTTACCCTCATAGTCATCTTCCATATCAATGATTCTGCATATCAACCCTTCTCCTAACTCATCCTCCCTGTATTGTGCAAACGAACTAAAGCATAAAAGACTAAAAACTAAAATCAGCGTATAATATATTCTCATATAATCAACTCAAATAAAATAATCAACTGCAAAGTAAACAGAAAAATATAAACAATAAACATATTTCCTCAAATTTTAATTTTCGCCCTTTGGTATGTATTTTGTTAATGAACATTCGCTAACAACTAACAACTAAAAACTAATAACTGCAAATGTTGCATAATTCAAAAATATTTACTACTTTTGCACCGCAAATTTTATTAACTAACAAATTATTAATTATGAATCATTACGAAACCGTTTTCATTTTGACTCCCGTTTTGTCTGATACTCAGATGAAGGAAGCGGTAGAGAAATTCACAAACATTCTCAAAGCTGAAGGAGCCGTAATCGTAAACGAAGAGAACTGGGGTTTGCGTAAACTTGCTTATCCTATTCAAAAGAAAACTACAGGTTTTTACGAGTTTATTGAGTTCGATGCAGAACCAACTGTAATCGCTAAGTTAGAGGTAAACTTCCGTCGCGACGAGCGCGTTATTCGTTTCTTGACTTTCAAACAAGACAAATACGCAGCTGAATATGCAGCGAAGAGAAGAAGTGTTAAATCAAACAACGAAGTAAAGGAGAACTAGACCATGGCACAAAACACACAATCAGAGATCAGATATCTTACTCCTCCTTCAGTAGATGTGAAGAAGAAAAAATATTGCCGTTTCAAAAAGAGCGGAATTAAGTATATCGACTACAAAGATCCCGAATTCTTGAAAAAATTCTTGAACGAGCAAGGTAAAATTTTACCTCGTCGTATCACAGGTACTTCATTGAAGTTCCAACGTCGTATTGCTCAAGCTGTTAAGCGCGCTCGCCACTTGGCGTTGTTGCCTTATGTAACTGATAACATGAAATAAAATTAAGGAGGAACGACAATGCAAGTAATATTAAAAGAAGATATTCTAAACTTAGGATTCAAGGGTGATGTTGTTAACGTAAAAAAAGGATACGGACGCAACTATCTTATCCCTCAAGGAAAAGCAGTTATCGCATCTGAGTCGGCTCTAAAAATGTTAGCAGAGGACAACCGTCAACGTGCTCACAAATTGGCTAAAATTAAAGCAGATGCTGAGGCATTGGCAGCTTCATTGAATGGAGTGTCAATTTCAATTGCAACTAAAGCAAGCGAGAGTGGTAAAGTATTCGGTTCAGTAACATCTGTTCAAATTGCAGAGACATTGGCTGAAAAAGGTTTCACAGTAGATCGTCGTCTTATCGCTTTGAAAGAGCCTCTAAAAGAACTTGGTGCTCACAAAGTAGTTATCAAACTACACAAAGAGGTATCAGCAGAGGTAGAGGTTGTTGTTGTAGCAGAATAATTGACTATACAATAATTCATTTAAGAACCGCTTCGGAAACGAAAGCGGTTCTTTTTTGTATTCAAAAACCCTTAAAGCATATTAGTGTGGGTATAAATGGCGTTATAGTCAAAAACTTTTTATATCTTCGCAACAATTTGTAAAAGAGCTATTGTGCGAGTATAATGAAAATGGATTCAATAAAGAAATTTTTTAGATTTTTGCGTAAATGGTGGTTGCTGTTTGCGGTTCTTCTGTTTTTTGTATATCTGATGTTTTTTGACCATAACAGTATAATGGTCAGAATGGAGTATAACAATGAGTTGGATAGCTTAAAAGAGGTACTTCAAACTTATAAAGATCAGATTCACTCTGATAGCATGCAGATAGAGGAGTTGCGTAACAATAAATCGGTACTCGAAAGGTATGCTCGAGAGAAATATGGTTATAAACACCCCGATGAGGATGTGTTTATCATAAAAACAGAATCGGAAAATTAATTGTTTTGAAATTAAACATATAAAACCAAATAAAATGAAGAAGATAAAGATAAATCCCAATATATTAGGACTTATAACAATATTGTCGGCTATATCAATATTGGCAGCTACAATAATGTTTATGTATTATTTTCAACTCTCTGTATATTTATTGGGTGCAGGAGGATTAGGCTTGATATTTGTGCGCCTGTTTCGTGATACAGAAGGCATGAACTTTCGTCAAAAACGAGCATGTCGCATAGAGTTATTCTCTGCCTTGATGATAACTGCGGCTTCGTGGTTTTTGTATATGCGTCAACAAGAGTGGATAGCTCTTTTGTTGTCGGGAGCAGTATTGCAACTCTATGCATCGTTTATAGCATCGCGTGAGGAAAAAAAGAAGAACCAAGAAAACAAACAATAATAGTGAATCTTGTAATAGATCAGGGGAATACCTCGGTTAAAGTTGCTCATTTCAGTGACGATGAGATTTGTAAAGTGACAATCTTTGATAATTCGGAGATTGATGCTTTGAAAAATTACATCAAAGGTTCATGTTATAGTCGAGCAATATATTCATCCGTATCTTCAAAAAATGAGGAATTGATAGCGTTGATATCAAATACTATTCCCGATTTTATTGTACTAAATCACGAAACATCTCTTCCCATAGAGGTTGAATATGCAACACCTCAGACATTGGGTGTTGATAGAATTGCCGGAGCTGTTGGGGCAAAAGAGGTGAATCCTCAATCACCAACTCTCATAATTGATGCAGGAACGGCAATAACCTATGACTATGTAACATCCGAAGGCGTGTATAAAGGGGGTAATATTGCCCCGGGAATATCAATACGCTTCAAATCGTTGAATAATTACACAAAATCGTTACCATTGGTAGAGCCATCATTGCAATATCCTCAGTTGGGAAATGATACGGTGTCGGCAATATTATCGGGTGTGATGAGTGGTGTTGTATATGAGTGTGAGGGGTATATTGCTAAAATTTCTAAAAAAGAGCCGAATCTTAAGGTTATTATTACCGGAGGAGACCATAAATTGTTGTATAATCGATTAAAAAATAGTACTTTCGTACCTTTAATTGAAGAGGAGTATTTAGTATTAAAGGGGCTAAACGCAATATTGAAATATAATGTTAAAGAATAGATATATAGCAGTAGTGGTATTACTGCTTTCAATAATTTTTACTTCAAAAGCACAAAGTCCGTATTCCATGTACGGATTGGGTTCGCTTGATGACTGCACATTGGGTATAAACTCAGGAATGGGAGGCGTTGGATATGCTATAAACAATAAAATGCAAGTAAATCCCAAGAACCCGGCATCATATGCGGCCATGGACTCTTTAACTTTCCTATTTGACGTGGGTATGAGTGTCGAAACCGATTGGGTTAAAGAGAGATTAGACACAAAAACCTTAAGAGAGACCAAAACCTATGCTAATTTTGACTATGCCGTACTTCAGTTCCCTCTGGGAAAACATTTTGCAGCGTCATTTGGTATAATGCCATTTTCAAAAGTAAACTATAGTTACGGAAAGAGTATTAACTTTGGAGAGTACTCAAATTATGGCGAGGGTGGAATCCATCAGGTATATTTGGGCGTAGCGGCAAAATTGTATAAAAACCTATATGTGGGAGTAAATGCGTCGTATCTTTTCGGAAATATAACCCACTCAACAACCATATTGCCCAATTCGGCATATAACGTTGTTGCAATGATTTCTCAATCGAAAATGCATGTGACTGATTATAAGTTTGATTTTGGATTGAGATACACACAAAACATAAACGAGAAAAACTCAATAACAATTGGCGCTGTTTACTCTCCCAAGAAAAAGATGTTGGGAAAAAGATATAACGACTTGTATCAGTTGGAGACAAGTGGCGAGACCTCTTTAACTGTCGAGAGCGATACCATCTCACTAAAAAGTTGTTATGAAATGGCAGAGACCTATGGCGCAGGATTGGGATATAAATGGGACGATAGACTAATTATCGGTGTAGATTTCACATATCAACCCTGGAGTAAAGTAAACTATTTGCCCCTATGGAAAACAGAGTTTACCGAAGATGCCTTAAAAGGTAATTTCAACGATCGATATCGTATCTCGTTAGGTGCTGAGTATCGAAATGCAGTATATTCGACAAAATATGTTGACAGAATGAGATTTAGAGCCGGTGCATACTACGAAAAATCATATATAAAACTAAATGGAAATGATTTGAGTGAGGTTGGAGCATCAATAGGTTTGGGCTTGCCTATACTCAAAGACAAATCGTTGATAAACGTATCTGCACAATATTATCACAGAAAACTATCTCCAAAAGCAACTGTGTTTGAGAATGGAATTTTGTTCTCGGTAGGAATATCGTTTAACGAATTCTGGTTCTTCAAGAGAAAGATAGAGTAAAAAAAGACTCCACTAAAATCAAAAACAAAAGACTATGAGTATGTTTAGATTTTGCCAATTTGTTCGTTTGCACGTGGTGGCATCACTGTTTTTGATGGCAATGGTGGTGGTTGGTTGTGGAAAAGACAAGAAAGAGGTTATAGAATCTTTTGCCGATCCAAGGGAGATGTCAACAGTCTATAGTAGAGATGTCTCTACTCTAATATCCGATTCAGGAGTAACTCGTTACAGAGTTGTAGCCCCCGATTGGTATATGTATGAGAATTCGTCAAATCCTCGTTGGTATTTCCCAAAAGGAATATATTTAGAACAATTTGACGAAGATTATAATGTTGCAGCCTTTCTCGAAGGAGATACAGCAATATTCTATAAAACCAAGAGATTATGGGAGTTGCGAGGAGATGTAAAGATGGCTAATACTAAAGATGAGCGATTTTTTACGGAGCGACTATTTTGGAGTCAGGATGCACAAAGAATCTATTCCGATACGGTTATACACATAGAACGCGGCGATAGAATAATAGAGGGGTTGGGTTTTGAGTCAAATCAAAACATGACTCAATATAAAATCCTAAAAACCACAGGAATATTTCCCGTGGAAGAGATGCGAAAAAGAGATACAACATCGCTACAATCTATAGATACTTTAAAGCAACAGACCGCAATAGTGAAAAACTAAAATAAAATTCAGGTAAATAATAAAAACTACCAATATAAATTGGGATAAGCTGAGAAAAATTATTATCTTCGCACCTGGATTTTAAAAAATAAAAAGAATATAAACAAAATTAAATAATAAAACAGATGGCTACACTACAAAAAATTAGAAATCAAGCAGGACTTCTTATCGTTGTAATTGGTGTTGCATTGTTATCATTCATTATCGGTGACTTCCTAAGTTCAGGAAATACATTCCTTCAAATGAGTAAAAACAATGTTGCTAAAGTAAACGGAACAGCAATAACACCCGACGAGTTTCAACTAAAATTGGCACAACTTGGTGCAAATGTAACAGATGCAGATAAAAACAGACTATTCCAAGAGATGGTTATGGGTATGGCTGTTGCTGATTGCGCTGAGAATATCGGAATTTCAGTCTCTTCAGACGAGTTGAAAGACCTAATCAAGGGAGAAAATATCTCTCCAATGGTAAAACAACAATATACAAATCCTCAAACAGGAGAATTTGACAAAGAGATGTTGAATGCATATTTGACACAAATCTTCACACTTGACCAATCAACAATGAGCGAAGAGGATCAAGCTCAAATAGCAATGGCTCAAGAGAACTGGTACGCATTTGAAGATGCTGTTAAAGATGACAGAATCAACAGAAAAATGTTCAACATAGTTTCTAAATCTCTATTGCCAAACGATGTCGATTTGGAGGCTTCATTCGCACAAACAGTTAAAAACGTTGATATTGCATACGTTCCTCAACTATACACTGCAATACCCGATTCAATGGTAGCAGTTTCAGAGAAAGAGGTAAAAGATCTATATGCGAAAAAACGTGAGAGCTTTAAAACTCAAGAGTCTCGTACAATAGAGTTTGTTGCTCTTTCAGTCGCTCCAACTCAAGAGGACTATGTTGCTACTGAAACATTGTTCAATACTTTGGCAGAAGAGTTTGCAACAACAGAGAACGTTCGCCACGTACAATATGCAAAATTGCCTAACGAATATCAAACAATTTCAGGAATGAATCCTAAAATGAAAGAGTTTGTTAGCAAAGCAAAAGTGAACGAGGTATCAGGAACAATCTTTGAGAACAATGCATACAAAAAATATCGTGTAATGTCAAAAACAGTAGCTCCGGACTCTGTTGAAGCACGTCACATAATGTTTGCAGCATCTCAAGAGGCTCTTTGCGATAGCATTTTTGATGTTCTTAAAAAAGGTGGTGACTTCGCAGCGTTGGCAAAAGAGTATTCAGTTGACACAAATACTGCAGCAGATGGAGGAAGCTTCGGTTGGTTTACAGAGCCTATGCTATCTCAAATGGGAACAAAATTTGCTGATGCAGCTTTCCGCGGAGGAAAAGGAGTACAAAAAGTAAAAACTCAATTTGGCATACACCTATTGGAAGTTACCGACAAAACAAAACCTGTTGAAAAAGCACAAGTAGCTCAATTGGTAGTTGAGGTAAAAGCAAGCCAAGATACACAAGAGGCACAATACGATAAATTGAGCAGATACATCACAGAAAAAGGTGATTCTGACAAATTCTCAGAAGGAGATATTGAAAACGGAATCTCAGTGCAAACTGCAAAAATTACAAGAGCAGACGTTAACTTGTCATATGTGCCAAATGCTCGTGAAATCATCCAATGGGCATTCAATGCAGATGAAAAAGAGTTGTCAAAAATATTCGAAGTTGAGAACAAATCGTTCATGGTTGTAGCAAAAGTTGCTAAAATTTCAGACGGTGAGTATGAGTCTTACGAAGACTTGGAGCCACTATTGAAAACAAGACTTCTTCAAGATAAGAAAGGTGAGAAAGTAGCTGAGATTCTAAAAGGATACTCATCACTTGAAGATGCAGCTGCAGCTTTGAACTCAAAAGTTGATACAGCAAAATCTGTAGTATTCCGTTCATCAGTTTTGGCAGGAATCGGATTCGAGCCTAAATTGGCAGGAGCGGCACCTTACGCGCCTGTTAATGAGATTCAAGCACCTGTACAAGGTTCAAGAGCGGTATATCTATACAAAGTAGTAAACGACAACGCTGTTATCTCAACATTTGACAAAGAGAGCGAGAAAGCTATATATAACGGAACAATGTCAAAATATATGTACCAAAAATATTTTGAGTTGATATATAGCCTAACAGACGTAAAAGACAACAGAACAATAATTTATTAAAAAATAAATTGATTAAAATCGAGGGGACGATTTCAACCTTGTTTGAAACCGTCCTCTCATCATATAAAAACTGACGATATGCAAAAGAGAGTATTGGTAGGTAAAACCCTTTCAGAACTTAAGCAACTTGCGCAAGAGTTAAAAATGCCTGCATTTGCAGGGAAACAGATAGCAGAGTGGTTGTACGAGAAACGTGTAACCGATTTTTCTGCCATGACCAACATCTCAAAACAAAATAGAGAGAGATTGGCAGAGGAGTGCAGTGTAGGAGTGGAACCTCCCGTACATCAAGTTGTATCGGAAGACGGAACCGAAAAATACCTCTTTTCTCTATCTGACGGATATACGGTAGAGACCGTATATATTCCCGACAGAGAGAGAGCAACACTATGTGTATCGTCGCAGGTTGGTTGCAAAATGAACTGCCTCTTCTGCATGACAGGCAAACAGGGATTTCAACGCAACCTTACCCCTGCCGAAATAATGAATCAGATATTGGCAGTACCTCATAGTCAAGAGCTTACAAACATAGTTTTTATGGGTATGGGAGAACCGACCGATAATCTCGATTCTGTATTAACTGTAATAGAGATACTTACATCGGCATGGGGAATGGCATGGAGCCCTAAACGAATAACACTCTCAACTGTAGGAATACGAAAAGGAGTTAAACGTTTCTTGGATGAAAGTAAATGCCATTTGGCAGTAAGTTTGCATGCACCTGACGGACGCAGAGCAAAATATATGCCTGCCGAAAAGGCGTTTCCAATCAGCGAAATGATAGCAATGTTGCGCGAGTACGACTTCTCTCATCAACGTCGTCTGTCGTTTGAGTATATAATGTTGCGAGGAGTAAATGACAGCATCGAGGATGCTCAAAAACTATCGGAGCTATTAAAAGGATTGGATTGCAGAGTAAATCTTATACGTTACCATGCAATACCGGGAATTTCACTTCAGAGCTCATCTGATGAAACAATAGAGGCGTTCCGTAACGAGTTGAACAATAGAGGAGTTGTTGCAACCATCAGAGCATCACGCGGAGAAGATGTATCAGCGGCATGCGGAATGTTGGCATCACAAAAGGGTAAGTAAGAATTTAAAGTTTCCCAAAACAAGCTATATATAGATAAATTTTGTAAATTAGCAATCAAAATAAATAACAACACTATATGAAACAAAATAAGTTACGAGTAGCAATAACTCATGGCGATATAAATGGAGTAGGTTATGAGGTGATAATCAAAGCGTTGTCAGATCAACGTATAACAGAAATATGCACCCCTGTAGTGTATGGAGCCGCAAAAGTATCGGGCTATTACAAAAAAGTATTAGATGTGCCTAATTTACAATTCAATATAGTAGTTTCTGCCGATGGCATATTGCCTGACAGAGTAAACTTTGTGAACTGCTTTGATGATGAGTTGAAAGTTGAGATAGGAAAACCTTCTCAAGTGGCAGGAGAAGCATCGCTTAAAGCTTTGGAAATTGCCATAAATGACCTTAAAGAGGGAAAAGTGGATGTGCTTGTAACAGCGCCAATAAATAAAAATACAATACAAAGCGATAAATTTAATTTCACGGGGCATACCGAATATCTTCAAGACCGTCTTGGCGGAGAAGATGAGCCTTTAATGATTCTGATGAACGAGAATTTAAAGGTGGCATTGGTAACAACGCATGACCCAATAAAAGATTTGTCGGAGAAGATAACAAAAGAGTTGATAATCAAAAAACTAAACATCTTCAACGACTCATTGAAAAAAGATTTCAGATTAGAGCGTCCAAGAATAGCAGTGTTGTCGTTAAACCCACATGCCGGAGATGGCGGATTGATTGGGACAGAGGAGAAAGAGACAATCATACCCGCAATAGAGGAGGCATACAACAGCGGATTGGTATGTTTTGGACCATACCCCGCAGACGGATTCTTTGGAGCGTCACTCTATAAAAACTTCGATGGAGTTTTGGCAATGTATCACGACCAAGGATTGGCTCCATTTAAAGCATTGTCAATGGACGACGGAGTAAACTATACAGCAGGATTGGAGTATGTTCGTACCTCTCCCGACCATGGAACAGCTTACGATATTGCAGGAAAAAGCAAAGCTTCGGCAAACTCAATGCGTCAAGCAATATATGCGGCAATAGATGTATATAACAATCGTGAGATGTATGCCGAGATGACAGCAAACCCACTTCGCAAGCAATATGTTGACAAGAGTGGAAAAGATGAAACTTTGAACTTGATGCAAGACAACGAATAAGCATTCTGAAGCTATACAAACAATAAAAGAAATATAGGATAAGTATGGGTTTGATAGATAATGTAAAAGCAACGATGAAGAGCCAAGACACCGAAGGCCCTTTTGAGCTATATATGACTCGCACGCCGGGTTATCTGTGGGCGTTGCTTTTTAAAAAACTACACATACACCCTGTGGCAATAACCATAGTAAGCATTGTTATTGGAGCATCAGCAGGATATTTCTTTTATTTCGACGACATACGCCAAAACCTTATAGGAATGGCATTGCTCATATGGGCAAACTGGTTTGATTGTGCCGACGGACAATTGGCGCGAATGACAGGAAAAAGAACACTCATCGGACGTATCCTCGACGGATTCTGTGGCGACGTATGGTTCTTTTGCATATATCTCGCTATAAGTCTTAGGCTGACGTACGAACCAATACCATTTACCAATATGGAGTGGGGAGCAATAATATACCTATTGTGTACGTGGGCAGGAATAAGATGTCATGGAAGACAATGTGCGATAGGAGACTATTTCCGTAATATCCACATGTATTTCCAATTTGGAGCAGACAAGGCAGAGTTGGATTCGTCTGAGAAGGTGCGTGCCGAGATGAAAGCCCTAAAATGGGACAAACAAGGATGGTTCCAAAAACTATATCTCTACTTCTATTCTCGTTATACAGGCTCACAAGAAGATCAAGTAAAGAACTTCCATAAGATGATGTCGCTTATACGCGAGAAGTATGGAGAAAACATCCCCGAGTCGCTTCGTAACGATTTTCTGGAAGGAAGTCGCCCTTTGATGCCACTATCAAATATCATAACATTCGATTTCAGAGTAATATTGATGTTCCTCTGTATCGGTTTCGATGTACCCTGGCTCTATGTAGTATTGGAGTGTACACTATTCGAGTTGCTCCGATTCTATACAATAGCACGACACGAAAAACTTTGTGCTAAAATAATCAGTAAATACAGTTAGTCATACCAACCATCCATGAATAAAAGTGTTGCACTGATACTTGCAGGAGGAGTAGGAAACAGAATGAACCTCTCCATTCCCAAGCAATTTGTAATGGTGGACGGATTATCAGTCCTCCAACATACAATGTTGGCATTTCAGCAACACATGCTAATCAGTGCAATCTATGTAGTATCTTCGCCCGAATGGCAAAACACAGTACGCCAACAAGCAAAGGCAGCAGGCATAACAAAATTTGCACAATGTATAAACTCTGGCGAAAATAGTTTTATGTCAGCGCGAAACGGAATACTAGCCATACAAGAGAAAGAGGAGGAGAGTACAGTAGTGTTGGTACACGACGCAGTACGCCCCTTGGTATCGCAAGACATAATAAGTAGCAACATATCGGTATGCCTTTCAAGAGGAAATGCAATAACATCGTTGCAAAGCCAAGAGAGCTATATGCAGATAGATAAAAAAACAGATGTTGCCAACGAAGATATAGTAGCATCGGATTACATACTTCGCGAAGAACTCCTTCGCGCACAAACACCACATACATTCCACCTAAAGGAGTTGGCAGAGATGTTTGCGGAGGCAGAGCAACGAGGAATAACATACTCTCAATCCATATTTACTTTAGCGTGTGAATTGGGTCATGTGCCACTATACCCGGCAAAAGGCGAAATGATAAATTTCAAACTAACCATGCCCTCAGATATAATGCTGTTTCAGGCAATATTACATCAAATACGAGGCTAACAAAACTAAACCTTAAAACAATTTGCATATTTAAAATAAAGTTACTACCTTTGCACCGCAAATGTCATTAAGGCATATGCCAATAAGGTCGGTCGGGTAGCTCAGCTGGATAGAGCAACAGCCTTCTAAGCTGTGGGTCCTGGGTTCGAATCCCAGCTCGATCACCACAAAGCTGCACTTTGTGCAGCTTTTTTTATTTTGATATTCAACGCTATATTGAATAATTTCAGAAAACAATAAATAACATATGGACTACGAATTTCTTGACAAATTTGAGACATCACTGCAAGATAGTCTATTGAGAATGTGTACAAACAATGGAATGTTGTCGGGAACATTGCTCGAGAGTGCAGACATTGAACAACGTTGGCACGATTTAGCACCCGAGTATATGGTAGATGCAGTAAAAGAGATAGCACAATACCCGACGGTGGCGTTAGCTTGGGCATCATATTTGGGAATGGCAATAGCAAACGGATGGCATACCGATTGGGAGAAGTGTAGCAATATGGCATATGCCGAGTTTTATGGCCCTCGTGGATTTGACGATATGGACGACCATATAGTATTCGATATGTTGGCACTTCCTCAAAACAGTGCCGAAGCAACCCGTCTTAAAGATACCATTCGCGTGGTGGCAGAGCATACCTTGTCTCAAATTCATCATAGTGGTATCGAACCTCAATCAATAATGGCATTTCATACCTTTGCTCGTGCTTGTAAGGTGCTTTACCGTATAGGTGCAGCTCTTGAACTTAACCGACTCGGTTATGAATATAAAGCAGTAACTCTCAATTAAGACTCCTTAATAAGGACGTTTTTGTCAGTTGTTCATATCTTTATTATCATTTGTGCAAATCATTATTGTTTCGCTTATATAAAGTGGATATGAATTAATATTTTTCACTTAAAATTTTTTACTTCTGTAGTCGAAATCAGAATCGATAAATTTTATAGTAAGAAACAATTTAATAAAACAGATATAATCAAAAACAATGAAACAAACCTTAAAAAAATTACTATGCGGAATGCTCCTTTTGGCAATGCCTATAGCAATGTTTGCCAAAAAAAAGTCAGAAAACGATACCATTTATCGTCCGCTTTACACAGCGTTTGAACTGAATATAGGAGGCGCTGCTTGGGTAGAAAAACCTCTCTCTTACTTCACATTTAGTGGAGCAAACCTTTCGTTGAGCCTTGAGATGATGCGAGCATGTAGAGGAGAGTCAAAATGGGTACAACAACATCAGCTTCGCTATATCTATAGCACCGGAGATATGGCAATATCAGGAAACGGTAGTTCAAAAGTACATCTTGCTAACTACACATTCGGAATGATGACCCATAGCACAGTGGCTCCTAAATTCCGACTATATTACGGAGCAGACCTAAATGTATTGGGAGGAGTTATAAGCAATGTTCACGGAGGAAATAACCCTAAGGCTTTCAAAGGAGACATATCTGTTGGATTCACAGGGATGGCTGTTTACGACTTCAAATTGGGCAAGGTGCCTGTAACATCACGTTACCAAATGTCGCTGCCTGTATTGTCTGCATTCATACAACTCAAACAAGGATACTTAGCAAGTGGTTTTGCAGATGGATGGACAGGGGGCTCATGGGGCAGACACTTTAACATGCGCAACCGTCTGCATTTCGATCTACATTTCAGCTCATGGGCATTGCGTTTAGGATATAACAACGACATCCTTACCAACTATGCAACAACCAATCACTTCCAATACGTATCGCACAACTTTGTTTTGGGCTTTGCCGGAGAGTTGATGCGTTGGAGCCCGAAAAATGCAAATAAGAAAATAAAAACAGCACTTTATACATATTAATCATGAAACCAAAATTTAGAATTTTTATAGCCGCCCTTCTGTTTATATTACCCTTGCAGTCGTGTTACATATATGATGATAAAGACATCGTAGATAATGCAGAAGGAAACTTCGATATGTTATGGAAAATATGTGACGAATACTATTGCTTCTTCGACTATAAAGGAATAGACTGGAATGAGGTGTATGCAAAATACCGTCCTTTGGTTTACAACGGCATGGACAATGATGAGTTGTTTGATGTATGCACCAAAATGCTTGCTGAGTTAAAAGACGGACACGTTAACCTTTCCTACAATTATGATACCTCAGTATATTGGAGATGGTCTCAAGATTATCCCGAGAACTATAGTGAGCGTATAGTTCACGAAAACTATCTTGAAAATGAGTTTCATATTAAAAGTGGATTCGTTTACAAAGTATTGCCCGAGAATATTGGATACATGCATTACGACTCATTCTCAAGCGAGTTTACTGATGCTCTCCTCGACCACATACTAACACAATTCAAAGATTGTAAAGGTGTAATTATTGATATTCGTAGCAATGGAGGAGGAAATTTGGATAATGTCAATAAGATAGCATGCCGATTTTCAAAAGAGGAAAAAGTATTGTGTGGTTATAAAATATACAAAACAGGTCCCGGTCATAGCGAATTTGCCGATACTATACCCGATTACATAACAGTAAAGAAAAAAGAGTTTGTAAAATTCCTTAAAGAAGTGGTAGTCCTAACAAATCGAGGAGTATATAGTGCCGCAAACGACTTTGTTCGCACAATGAAAGTGCTTGACAATGTAACAATCATTGGCGACCGCTCAGGAGGAGGAGGAGGAGTCCCTCGTAACTTTGACCTTCCAAATGGATGGTATGTACGTCTATCAGCAATTCCAATGCTCGATATAAACAAAGTTCACACTGAGTATGGAATTGACCCAACCGAAGGCTTTAAAGTAGATGTTGCACCTGATGCCCACATCACAGGCAAAGATGCGATATTGGACAAAGCAATAGAGTTCTTGTCTGCAAAATAATAAAAAATAGAGTTTGGGATAATCATATATAGGAGGCTGTTATTGCACTTCTATATATGATTATTTTTTTACAGTTGATTAATAGACCTCTATCAGATATTAAAATTATTGGCGAGAATCGAGGCACAGAGCCGGTTGTGCTGTATATGTTCTATCTCTCACAAGAGGGAGGCTTGCCTCTATCTGTTCCAAATCCGGAAATACCAATGAACTAATAACCGAGAGTAAAGGAGGCAAAAAACTTACTTTAAGTTTTTCCCTGAATAATGGCACAAAAAAGAGGCGCAAATCGAATTTGCACCTCTTTCTGTTATTAAGCAATTAATAAATTACTTTGTAAATTCGATGATAGTTCCTGTTGCAGTAGCAGTAACTTTAGTGTAGATTCCTAAGTAAGAAACAACATCGTACTCAACGTTAGCGTTGATGATAGCACGAGCTCCACCTTGAAGATCTGCATTTTTCATCATAGCGCTCATAGCTGATTGTCCAAGAGTTTTTTTAGAGATACCACCAAAGCCAAATACATACTTTTGAGTTAATTCTGCGGTTGCAGTACCAACAACTTGGTAGTTAGCCTCTGTTAAAACAACTTGAGTTTGCAACTCGTTTACGTTTTGAGTAGCTTGTTGTGTAATACCACAAGAACTTACTAATAGCCCAAGAGCTATAGCCATCATAAATAAAATCTTTTTCATCGCGTTGGGCAGCCTTATTTGCTCTTTCATGATGAAAATAAATTGAGTTTAGAAATCTCGTGCAAATATATGGGCAAAGATATGACTTGCAAAATATTTTATGTAAATTTTACCCCCCCCTATCTGTTAATAAATGTTAATAATTTATATATGTGTGAACTTTTCTAAATACTTATTTATTATTTAAAAATATCCCATATTTAAAGGGTAGAAGAGGGGATATGAGGGAGGAACAAGAATGAATTCATATGCATTAATAATATCTTAATTAAAAAGATAGTTTTAGTGTGTCAATCTCGCTAATCACTAGTTTGTCGTCATTGTTAAGACAATAAAATTTTTTTATAGTATTACCTACGGAGTCGTATTCGTAAATTACCTTAGATTCTATAGGACCATAAAAATAATATTTAGTTTCCTCTGTTAGATTATTGTTTTTGTCATATTCGTATTCCGTTTTTCCAAGGTATGTATATGACTGGCAATATCGTTCTTCCTTATAAGCAATAGTGTGGCCGCTTAAAATACATATAAAAAACGAACCCCGAAAGTTTGATACTTTCAGGGTTCGCAAATATTATTTTGAATAATTAGGAATTAATTAATTTCTAATTTCTAATTTCTAATTTCTAATTGGCACGAAGTGCCGTACTAATTCCTAATTAAAATTAGATAAGTCCGAATGAACCAAGTACAATAAGCATTGTGTAACCTAATACCAAGCCTATAATACCCATAATAACTCCGGTTTTAACCATATCTTTTTGTTCAATCATACCTGTTGCGTGAGCCAAAGCATTAGGAGGTGTACTGATTGGCAATATCATAGCCAATGAAGCTGAAATAGCAATACCTATCAATAGAGCAGAAACGCCACCTAATGAAGTAAGAGAATCACCCATACCTTTACCTATAACTGCCAAAATTGGAACTAACAATGCGGCAGTAGCTGTGTTTGAGATAAAGTTAGACAATAGGTAGCAAATCAAACCAGAACCGATGATTACCAATAGAGGAGCCCAAGTATCGAAAGGAATAGAGTTGATCATGTGAGCAGCTAATCCACTTTCGTTAAGGGCAACACCAAGAGCAAAACCTCCGGCTACCATCCAAAGAACGCTCCAGTTAATCTCTGACAAGTCGTTACGAGTGATAACTCCTGTAGCGCAGAATACACCAACAGGAATCATGGCAACAACGTTCGCATTTAGTCCGGTAACTTTATCTGTCATCCACAACAAGATTGTTACAGCGAATGTAATTTTTACAAGAGTTGAACGCCAATCTTTTTTGTTCTCTCCTTTAATGTCAAGCTCAATAGTTTTAGCTTTGAATGGGAACATCTTAACCAAAAGGAACCATCCGATGAATATTAAGAGAATGGTAAATGGCATCATAAACATCATCCAGTCACCAAAACCAATGTTCATTCCTAAACCTCCATCTTCAATAGAAGTGTTCAATGCTTTTAGAGCGATAGCATTTGGAGGTGTACCAATAGGAGTACCCATACCACCAATGTTTGCGGCAACGGGAATAGCCATTGCCAATGCAATTTTACCTTTACCGTCAGCAGGAAGAGCTTTCAATACAGGAGTAAGGAAAGTTAGCATCATTGCGGCAGTAGCAGTATTGCTCAAGAACATTGAGAAGATTGCTGTTACCAATAAGAAACCTAAAAGAACAAATTTTGATTGTGTACCAAAAGGTTTAAGCAATGCTTTTGCCAAAACTGAGTCCAAACCGCTTTTAGTCGCTGCTATTGCCAAAACAAATCCTCCGATGAATAGCATGATGATTGGGTCAGCAAAACATGCCATCAACGATTTATATTTGATTGTAGTACCAATTGTTGCGGCGTCAGCACCTTTAGTAAGGAAGTTTAATCCGCCATCAGAACAAGTTACAAGCAGAAGTACAACAACCAACATAGAAGTAGACCAAGATGGAATAGCTTCTAAAATCCACATCAACACTGCAAATGCAAAAATAGCAATAACTCGTTGCTCGATTGCTGTTAAATTCTCGATACCAAAGCTGTCAGAGGGTAAGAACCACAAGATAAGAGAAACTGCGACAACGAACAAAATTTTTAAAAGTTTTGCGTTGTTGCTTTTCTTATTGTTTTTCTTTGCTTTCTTAGCTTTTTGGTATTTGTCAATAAGGTCAAATCCTTTAAAACTAGTAAACATAATTATTTAAATTGATTAGTAAATTATTCGATTTTTCATAGATGTTATAACGTTAAAAAATCCGCACCTCGTTTTTATGTGCGGATTTTCTAACTATTTCAACCTCTCTTAGTATGCGAATAGAGGGTAATCTTTCATTGTTTTGTTAACCTCTTCGCGAACAGTTTTGATAACCGCCTCGTTTTCGGGGTTGGCAAGAACAGTGTCGATAAGGTCAACTATTTTAACCATCAAATCTTCTTTAGCTCCACGAGTAGTGATAGCCGGAGTACCTACGCGGATACCCGAAGTTTGGAATGGAGAACGGCTGTCGAAAGGAACCATGTTTTTGTTAACTGTGATGTCGGCAGAAACAAGAACTTTCTCGGCAACTTTACCTGTTAGTTCAGGGAATTTAGTGCGAAGGTCAATCAACATACAGTGGTTGTCTGTACCTCCGGATATGATTTTGTATCCTTTTTCGATGAATGCGTTAGCCATGCAAGCAGCATTCTTTTTAACTTGAGTTTGATACTCTTTGTATGAAGGAGTAAGAGCTTCGCCAAATGCAACAGCTTTAGCTGCGATAACATGCTCAAGAGGTCCACCTTGAACTCCGGGGAATACAGCAGAGTCTAACAAAGCAGACATTTTGCGGATTTCGCCTTTGGGAGTGGTTTTACCCCATGGGTTATCGAAGTCTTTTCCTAACAAGATGATACCACCGCGAGGACCACGAAGTGTTTTGTGAGTTGTTGAAGTTACGATGTGAGCATATTTTAGAGGGTTCTCCAAAAGTCCTGCACCGATAAGACCTGCAGGGTGAGCCATATCTACCATGAAGATAGCTCCAATCTTATCTGCGATAGCGCGCATACGAGCATAATCCCACTCGCGAGAGTAAGCCGAAGCACCTCCGATAAGCAATTTTGGACGCTCGCGAAGAGCAACCTCTTCCATCATTTCGTAATCAACATATCCTGTATCCTCTTTAACACCATACTCCAAAGCTTGGAACATAAGTCCTGAGAAGTTTACTGGAGAACCGTGTGAAAGGTGCCCTCCGTGAGAAAGGTTCAATCCCAAGAATTTATCTCCGGGATTCATACATGCCATAAATACAGCCATGTTAGCTTGCGCTCCTGAGTGTGGTTGAACGTTTGCCCACTCCGCGCCGTAAAGCTCTTTAATTCTGTCTATAGCAAGTTGCTCTGATTCGTCAACAACCTCGCAACCACCGTAGTATCTTTTACCAGGGTAGCCCTCAGCATATTTGTTAGTAAGGCATGAACCCATAGCCTCCATAACTTGCTCGCTAACGAAGTTCTCTGAAGCAATAAGCTCGATACCCTTCATTTGACGCTCTCTCTCTCTCTTGATGATGTCAAATATTTTGTTATCTCTTTCCATAAAATATGATATGTGTTAATATAATTTCAAAAGTTTGTTTGCGCTAAATTTTCAGTGTTGCTGAAATGAGTTGCAAAGTTACTCATAATGTTAATACTTACAAAATAACTCCTAAAGAAAAACTTAATAAATTTATACCTCTTTTAGCATAAAAAGTTCCTTCCGATATAAAAGTGTTGTTTTCGTATAGAGAATATGTCCCGGGTTTGTTGTGAACGGTGATTGCAAATTCATATCTGAAATCGATAAAAAGTCTCGACATTTTAGCTCCCATGCCAATAATGCAACATGCTGTAAATGGGTTTACTCCTTCATTTATGGTAAATGCAATATCCTGAGGGTTAGATATATTCTCTTTGTTGTAGTAGGTGTATCTCATCTTTGGTCCCGCAAATAGCGATAACTCATACTTATCCCTTTTTACAAAGTTGTAACCGTATATCAAAGGAAGGTCGAATGTTATTGCAAAGTTTCGTGAGTTTATCTCTTGGTGAGTAGGGTATCCGAAGTCTTTGATGTCCAATAACACAATATCCCTGATGAATGAGTTACCTGCTTCCAATTGAAGATAGTGTTTTTTCATGTTTACCCTACCAAACAGCGAAACACAACCCGCCATTCTTGTTTCGTTATCGGGTGTATTGCTCTCCACGTTGTTTATAATCATCTTTCTATCGTGAACAAATGGGGCATTGGCCGATACCGAAATACCGAAGTTGAATCTTTTATCGCTCTTGTGTTTAGCGTTTTGAGCAAACGTTTGTGGCAATACAAGAAGAAGGGATATTAGTATAAAAACGATTCTCATTTTTTCTTTCTTTTTTTCATTACCGACCATCCAAATTTTCCTATTTCATCTCCCAAACCATAGTAGTGCCCATGAGAGTAGGCAAGCAGTTTGGCTCTCTCTAACTCAAATTTGCCATTTTCGGGGTTAAGATACTTCTCGTCGGCAAGAACCTGTATAACTTTTGCAATAAACATATCGTGTGAGCCTAACTTTATAATTTGTTCAACCTCACACTCAATACACAATGGCGACTCCTTTATGTATGGAGCAGCTACAACTTCCGAAGCAACAGGGGTAAATCCTGTCAACTCCCATTTATTGCAATCCTTTCCGCTTTTAACTCCGCATAAATCAGTTGCCTTTGCCATATCTTCAGTAGTAAGATTTATGACAAAGGCTCTGTTTTTCTCAATTATGGGGTATGAATGTCTTTCGGAACGAACAGAAATGTAACACATCGCTGGGTTGGTACAGATAGTCCCTACCCAAGCCACCGTTAGCATATTATACTCCTCCTCGCTTCCTCCACAACTCACAAGAGCGGCAGGAAGAGGGTATATCATTGTTCCGGGTTTCCAGGCGACGTGCATCTTAATTTAAATTAGAAATTCTAATTCCTAATTTATTATAAAAGTTTAATATCCTCAAAAGTAATAACTTGCTCGCAATATTTACATTTGGCTCTTACACTCTCTTTGTCTTGAATATAGAAAACAGAGTGCATAGGCTCGTTGTTTGTTATGCACTTGGGATTGTTGCATTTAATAATATCGCACAACTCATCGGGTAACTCAACAATATACTTCTCAATTACCTCGTAGTTTTTTATGATATTGATTTTTGCTTTTGGGGCAACAATTGCAATTCTGTTAATATCCTTTTCTTTAAAGAAGTAGTCGGCAATTTTTATGATACCTTTCTTTTCGGTGTGTTTGCTTGTTAGATTATTACCAATTGTAATGGCTTTGTCAAGCTTCGAAAGTTTTAGAATCTCAACAACTTTAAACAATTTGTCCGATGGTATATGGTCAATAACAGTTCCGTTTTCAAGAGCTGCCACTTTTAACTCTTTCTTTAATTCAATCATAGCGCTTAAATTTTAATACCCAATACTTTACAAATTATAGCTTGACGAGCATATACTCCGTTTTTAGCTTGTTGGAAGTAGTATGCTTTTGGATTGGCATCAACATCGTATGCAATCTCGTTTACGCGAGGAAGCGGGTGGAGAATTTTCAAATTATCCTTTGAGTCATCGAGCATGCTGTTCTTAAGAACGTAAACATCTTTAACCTTTTCGTAAACCATTAAGTCGGTAAAACGTTCACGTTGAACACGAGTCATATACAGTATGTCTGCGTTGTTTATAACCTCTTGCGAGAACTCTGTGTGTTCGTAGTATTTAATTCCTTTTGAGTCGCAGAACTTTTTATAGTCATCAGGAATTTTAAGTTCATCGGGAGCAACAAAATGGAATGTAGGATTAAAATGCGACATTGCCATAATCAAAGAGTGAACAGTCCTTCCATATTTAAGGTCTCCCACCATGGTAATGTTCAACCCGTCCAAAGTACCTTGAGTCTTATATATAGAATACAGGTCAAGCAATGTTTGTGAGGGGTGTTGATTTGCACCGTCGCCGGCATTGATAATTGGTGTGTCCGACACCTCTGCGGCATATCTTGCAGCACCGTCAAGGTAGTGTCGCATAATAATCAAATCGGCATAGTTGCTAACCATTTTAATAGTATCGTGCAAAGTCTCACCTTTAGTCGAACTTGTAGTCGAAGCATCAGAAAAACCAATAATTCTACCTCCCAAACGAGTAACTGCTGTCTCAAAACTCAAACGTGTTCTGGTTGATGGCTCAAAAAACAGAGTGCCCACAACTTTACCCTCCAAAATTTTTTGGTTGGGATTCTCTTCAAAATGTTTTGCGCTCTCCAATACCTCCAAAATCTCCTCTTTAGAGTAGTCGGTAATAGAGACTAAGCTCTCACTTTTCATAAAAATAGCAATGTAAAAAACTTAAATTTCCAAATATTAGGTAGTTGTGTTTTTGTAAGTACACAATATTTACCTCAATACAAAACTATAAAAAAAAACAGACTTATTAAACTATCAACATCAAAAATATTAAAAAGAGCATATAAAAAGTTTTTTATGGTAAATAATGGCTTCGTTTTGGCTGTTTTCATTAAAATTCAAACAGTTTCTAAATGCCTTCAAAGAAAAAAAGATTATCTTTGTCTCGTAATGCGCCATACGAGGCGTAATATTATCACGGAAAAAGAGTAATAGGTATAGAGATGGGAATAATAAAAAATAAAAAGATAGAGAGTAAAATAATAAAATCGTTATGGGTGCTTTTTGCAACAGGCATAATTTCGGTAGTAATTTTGTTTGTTCTTATTGCAAACGGCAAAATAGGATATATGCCACCCATCGAGGAGCTGGAGAATCCTAAAGACAAATTTGCCTCTGAAATATATTCGTCTGATTTGAAGGTAATAGGAAACTATCACCAAAGTCAGGCAAACCGTGTCTATGTCGATTATCAAGATATATCGCCCGTTCTCATTGAAGCTCTCATCGCAACTGAAGACGAACGCTTTTACGAACACTCGGGAATAGATATACGAGCGTTGGTAAGAGCTGTTGTAAAGGGAATATCGGGAGTTGGAACAGCAGGAGGAGGAAGTACCATTACACAGCAATTGGCAAAACAGTTGTTCTCTCCAAGTACCGATAGCAAGATGGAACGTCTTTTTCAAAAACCAATAGAGTGGGTTATAGCTCTAAAATTGGAACGATTCTATACAAAGAAAGAGATAATAAAGATGTATCTCAATAAATTCGATTTTCTTTACAATGCGGTTGGAATACAATCGGCGGCATCGGTATATTTCAGTACCACCCCCGATAAACTAAAAACCGAGGAGGCTGCAATGCTTGTGGGTATGTTGAAAAACCCATCACTATACAATCCTGTTCGTCGTAAAGAGCAGACACAGGCTCGCCGTAATGTCGTTCTTTCGCAGATGGAGAAGGCAGGATACATTACAGAAGCAGAGCGAGATTCTCTCGTTCAATTGCCAATTACATTAAAATTCAGTAAAGCTGACCATAAAGAGGGAATTGCTCCATATTTCAGAGAGAAATTGCGTCTTATGCTTACGGCAAAAGAGCCAAAACGTTCCGATTACAGAGGTTGGCAACGTCAACAATATGTTGATGACTCAATAGCATGGGAGACAAATCCATTGTATGGTTGGTGTAACAAAAACAAAAAAGCCGATGGCTCAAAATACAATATCTATACTGATGGATTGAAGATATACACAACCATCGATTCTCGCATGCAAGAGTATGCCGAAGCTGCGGTACAAGAGCATATAAACGGATATTTGCAACCCGAATTTTTCAAAGAGTTGCGTCGCAAAGCCAATGCTCCATTCTCTGAAGATGTAACACCCGAGGAGGTTAAATCTATGCTTGACAGAAGCAAAAAGCAGAGCGACAGATACCGTATAATGAAGAAAGCAGGAAAAAGCGAAGCTGAGATAGATGACGCATTTAATACGCCTTGCGATATGCAGGTATATACATTGCGCGGAGTTGTGGATACCACAATGACCCCCATGGACTCTATTCGTTACTACAAATCGTTCTTGCATACAGGATTTATGGCGGTTAACTCCAAAAACGGACATGTAAAAGCATATGTTGGAGGAGTGGATTTCCGTCACTTTCAATACGATATGGCATCTGTAGGACGTCGTCAGGTTGGGTCAACCGTAAAACCATTCCTATACACTTTAGCCATGGAGGAGGGCTTTACACCATGCGATTTGGCACCAAACGTACAGCCATATATAGTAGATCAATATACAGGAGATGTCTGGGCGCCTCGTAATGCCTCAGATAAGAGAGTGGGAGAAAACGTGACACTTCGCTGGGGATTGACAACTTCTAATAATTGGATATCTGCTTGGTTGATGAATCAACTCTCTCCACAGTCGTTGGCAACGCTAATGCACTCGTTTGGAATACGCAATCACATTGACCCCGTGATGGCACTATGTTTAGGACCTGCCGAGGTCTCTGTGGAGGAGATGGTAACAGCATATACAGCCTTTTCAAATGGAGGAATACGCGTAGATCCCATATATGTAACGCGAATTGAGGACAACTTCGGAAACGTAATATCAACATTCACTCCCAATATGACTGAAGTGGTAAGTCAACAAGCCTACTACAAGATGCTTTCAATCCTTAAAGATGTAGTAAACGAGGGAACAGGTGTTCGTATGAGATACAAATATGGAATTACAGCACCAATGGGTGGAAAAACAGGAACAACCAATAATAACTCAGATGGTTGGTTTATGGCGTTCACACCCGAACTTGCAGCAGGAGTGTGGGTAGGAGGAGAGGATCGTTCAATCCACTTCGACCGTATGTCTGTAGGTCAAGGAGCATCAATGGCACTTCCCATATATGGATTGTTTATGCAGAAAGTTTATGCCGACCCAACATTGGGCTACTCTCAAGATTTAGATTTTGAAGTACCCGAAGAATACGAGGATTTATGTGGCGAAGGCGATTTTGAAGCGGTTTCAAAGGAGACCACAATCCGCGAAGAAACTAAGGTTGAAGAAGATGTAATGGAGGGAATGTTTGATTAAGACAAATAGCTCTTTTTATTCAACCCTTACACAAGAGAGGGTGATCCAAAAGAAAAACGGGTCACCCTCTCGTTTTCGAAGATTTATATAATCCGAGAAATTATAAAATTACTTTTTGAGAATAGTTTTCTGTAACTACAATATAAACACCTTTAGGTAAAGATAATTGAACATAACCATTTACATAAGCATCTTTTATAACTTGCCCTGCAAGGTTTACAATGCGAATGCGGCCGTAGTAATCGTTAACCTCAATACCATTACCCGATATAACCTTAATATCTGAAGTTGAGATTACTTCCTCATCAACTCCTGTGAACTCGCTCTCAATAAAGTTTGTAAAATCTTTCCACTCAGCTGCCGATTTGTAAGCACTTTTTGATCCATATGGAATATATACAGGAATAGTTTTATCAACTTGTGAGAAAGAATTTCCATTACATATTGCAGGTTCGGGATTTAACGAGTAAATCTCTGTTAAGCCGGTGCATTTACTGAATGCCTCATCTCCTATTGAAATAACACTGTCGCCTATTGTTGCGGAAGTCAAACCACTACAACCCCAGAAAGCATCTTCTCCTATTGAAGTGACACTATTAGGAATAGTTATTGAAGTCAAAGCATCACAAGAAGAGAATGCATAATTTCCAATTGAAGTGACACTATTAGGGA
Source organism: Candidatus Caccoplasma sp. (assembly GCA_045613905.1). Classification (GTDB taxonomy): domain Bacteria; phylum Bacteroidota; class Bacteroidia; order Bacteroidales; family G3-4614; genus Caccoplasma_A. The sequence continues at coordinate 82,148 of JAZLBW010000002.1, read as the reverse complement.
TGGTTGCTGAAGTCAAACCATCACAATTCCTGAATGCATAATTTCCAATTGAAGTGACACTGTTTGGGATGGTTATTGAAGTCAAACCTTTACAATTATCGAATACCCTATCTCCAATTGAAGTGACACTGTTTGGGATGGTTATTGAAGTCAAAGCATCACAATAAGAGAATGCATTATTTTCAATTGAAGAGACACTGTTAGGGATGTTGTATGACCCTTCTTTCCCTTTAGGATATATTATCAACTGTGTTTTCCCTTTATTGAATAACACTCCATTTAATGATGTATAAGATGGATTGTCGGAATCTACATTTATTGAAGTCAAAGCATCACAATAAGAGAATGCATAATCTCCAATTGAGGAGACACTGTTACCGATTGTTACAGAAGTCAATCCACTACAACGTGAGAATGCCCAATTTCCAATTGAAGTGACACTGTCGCCTATTGTTGCGGAAGTCAAACCACTACAACCGTAGAATGCATCATCTCCAATTGAGGTGACACCGTTACCGATTGTTACTGAAGTCAAAGCATCACACCAAGAGAATGCATTATTTTCAATTGAAGTGACACTATTGGGGATGGTTACAGAAGTCAAACCATCACAAGAAAAGAATGCATAATCTCCAATAGAAGTGACACTGTTAGGGATAGTTATTGAAGTCAAACCACTACAACCGTAGAATGCAGAAGAGCCTATTGATGTGACACTGTTAGGGATAATAGTAGATTTACAGCCTGAAATTAGAGTATTAGTTTCACTCTCTATTATTGCATTGCAATCTTCGCGTGAATCATATTTACTATTACCTTCATCTACTATAATAGTTGTCAAACCATCACAATCCCCGAATGCATAATTTCCAATTGAAGTGACACTGTTAGGGATTGTTACTGAAGTCAAACCATCACACGAACGGAATGCATAATTTCCAATTGAAGTGACACTATTAGGGATGGTTATTGAAGTCAAACCATAACAATAATAGAATGCATCATCTCCAATTGAAGTGACACTGTTAGGGATGATTATTGAAGTCAAACCATCACAATGATAGAATGCTTCATCTCCAATTGAAGTGACACCGTTACCGATTGTTACAGAAGTCAAACCATCACAATTCCTGAATGCATTATTTTCAATTGAAGTGACACTATATGTTTTTCCATTATATGAAACTGATGATGGAATGGAAATATCTCCTTCATACTCATTAGTATAACTACTATAACTACTTCCTCTGTAACTAACAGAGACTGTTAAGTCCGCAGACGAAATAATATCGTAATAAATAGTTTTTCCATCGCTATTAACCATTTCAAAATCGTGAGCATAAATATTCAGCGAAATGACACTGAATATCAATAAAAGCAATAAATTTAATTTTTTCATAATTGTATTTGATTTGTTTTTATATTATCATCTAAATTCTTTAATGTTTTATGAGGCAGGCAAAATCCTTCACATTACATTCTTAATTTATGCACATCTCTTACCAAGAGATGAACCGTTTTTATAACATCTTATGTATCAACAACAATACAATACATTTATCCTTGATATGCTAAACTATTGTATATAAAATTTGTAAAATATTAATTTTCTTGAATTATTAAATCCTTTATCTAATATAAATTACGTATCTTTGCGTTTAGATATTCATCTCTTGGTAAGAGTTGTAGCGTTTTGCTAAACACCCCCATATCCTACAAATCCTTTAATATCTGAGCATTTGCTTTGTCAACTACTGCATTATCTAACGAAGCCAGGTAGATTTGTGTCGTCATTTCTGAGTCGTGTCCCATTCCCTCACTTATTACTGATATTGGTATATTTTTATTCTTTGCTACACTTGCCCATGAGTGCCGTGCTGAGTACATGGTTAAGGGTTGTTGAATATCCACCATATGCCCTATAATTTTGAGTTTGCGGTTAACAAGGCACATTGCATTTTGATATTGTGTGCGTTCGTCTCCATTTGTTGGCTTTATGATGGGCAATAGGTAAGAGGAGTGAGGATTATCGTATTTTTCAATAATCTCTTGCATACACCTCTCCCATTTAATGAATAATTGTTGCCCTGTTTTGCGTCTGCGGTATGATAGTATGCCATTAGAGAGGTCTTTTTTCTTGAGGTATGCCATATCAATAAAAGACATTCCACGTGTGTAAAATGAGAACATAAACATATCTCGAGCAAAATCAAGCGAGGACTGCAACGAGAGGTCAAGGTTCTTTATTAGTTTGATTGTTTTTAGCGGAATGGCTCGCTTAACGGTCCTATCAACGCCTGTATAAACGTGTTTAAATGGATTTCGATTAACGATTAAATCCTTTTCAACTGAACGATTATATACAGCACGCAAGATTCGCATATAGAACGAAGTTGTATTCTTTGTCAATCCTCTATTCTGCAAATACGCTTCATACATCAACATTGTATCTGAATCTATCTCATACAGTAGAATATCCCTGTCCTCTCGGAAACTCATAAAACTCCGAAGCGTTGCTTGATAGGTTTCTGATGTGCGTTGCTTACCCATCTGCTGTAGTTGCAAAATGACACTCTGCATAAAGTTGAATAGCGATTGCTCATTGTCTTGCTTCTGAAAAGTTGAGATTATTTCATCTGTCGAGTATTTTATATTTTTACTCTCCAATAAATTGATTATCGCCTGCAATCGTTTAATATCCCAATATATTCTCTCCCCAATGGTTTTAAGATAGTTTTGGCGACTGTTATTGGTTATGGTTATTCTGTTTTTACTCTCGTTCCACTCATTCGCATAGAGTCGATAATTGGTTTTTAACTGACGAACTACACGATTCTGAATGATTTGATAATAGATTTTTCCCTCCTTGCCTTCTATTTTAGAAGCACGGAACTTTACTTTTACACTTGCCATATTTTTACATATTTTATTGCCAAAGAAAATACCAAAACATAGGCAGTAAGTGCGAAATTTATACAAACTGATTTTGTGAGGAGAGAAAAGTTTTAATGTGACAGCACGACTGATGATTTTACTACCCTGTGCGACGGAGTAAAATTTCTTAACTAATAATCTGTAGAGGGGATAGAGATGAGGAGTAGATACGCTAAGTTAGAGATTAACAGATAAGGAAAAAGGGAGTAGGAAAAAATCCTAATCCCGTTTTTATGTTTCATTTAAAACTATAGGCTCGCGAAACGCGTTAACTAACAATTATTCACAATCCAATTGGCGGATTATAATAGCTCTTGTAGAAGTTCCCGGTAACTCTCCGTCGTTAGTCGATTTAAATAGTTGATTGCGGTTTACACCGTAGTGTAAAAGTTGGTCGATTGCTCTGTTGGCACGAGCATTTCTCAAGCGAATATTTATATCTTTAGAACCGGTTTCGTTATCAGCATAACCGCAAACTTCAAATGTGTATTCGGGATTGTCTTTTATAATGTCGGCTGCAACTTTAAGTTTAGATCTGTTCTCTTTGTTTAATTCCGAAACTCCGATTTTGTACTCTAAGATTGCAATAATTTTAGAATTGCTCTCTTTTTTGATGTATTCAACTTGAGGTTGTGTCGAAAGTTTACTTGCCAACTCTGTATTACTCTCTTTTAGAGTTCGGTTTGCTCTTGCTAAACTATCATTCTCTTGTTTGGTGGAGTTGTATAACCCTTTATAATATTCCAACTCAGAAGTTTTATCCTCTACCACTTTGCATTTGGCGTATCCACGAGGTTTGAATTTATACGTAATGGATATACCTGCCGACGATATTAAATCGCCCAATTGATAAACAGAAGTCCATGTTGTTTGTCCATCGAAAGAATTTGATACATATCCAACCCTATAATCAATATTCAAATCAACATGTTTTGATAATCTGAATTTGCCTTGCAATCCCAAGTTAAATGTAGGAGATAGAATGATTCTTGATTTATCTTTATTGAGGTTGTATTCAACGTTGGCTCCGTTATTTACCAATACACCGCCACCTACCGACAGAATCATGTCAAAAACTCTCTTCTCCTTTGCTTTGCCTAACGAGTTGAATAGATTGAACATAACATCTATGTTGGGGTTGAATGCAAAGAATTGTTGGAACTGCAAATTGTTCAAATTGTTTTGAGTGTATTGTCTATCCCATTTTTTGTTGTGTTTCACGAAGTTTGCTTCAGAACTATTAAAGGCACTGCCAAAATATTCTGCGGCATTCAATTCCATTTTAAAACCGACGCAAGGAGTGAACCATTTACCAAAGTTGAAAGAGCCTCCCCAACCTATGCGGTTCAAGAAGTGGATTTGTTTATCCTCTTGTCCTAAATAAAGGTTGGCATTGGCACCTCCCTCTATAAACCAATTTCTTTTACCTTTCTCATAAACTATGTGAGAATTCTCTGTTTCGTCAGCCAATAGCTGAATTGATACGAACATCAAAACCAAAGAAAGTAAAATAGAGCGTTTCATTCTCTTTAAGATTAAATTAACGATTCATCGCGAATATACGAAAAAATTTCACATGCAACAATCTTAGTGGCGATAAATCGCATATACAACCTCTTTTAAGTTAAAATAAGTGCTATTTGGAGGTATAAATAGTAAAATTAATTAACGCTATTGTATATTAGCAGGCATTAATTTTTCTTTGTAAAAGAAAATCTATATAGCAAAATTTAAATAATTTTTATATGAAAAGAGGATTATTATTTCTGCTTGTGTCGTTATTTATAATCACTGTAAATGCGCAATCGGGTCAAGTGTTGGTCTTAAACGGCAGAACAGAAAAAATAGTTGTAGAGTAATAGAATAGCAATTTACAAAATAAAAAAAAGGACATCTCGTGCGAGGTGTTCTTTTTGTATATATCAAATCAAAACATATGTTAAAGTAACAATTGTTATAAATAAACGTATAAAAAGTTTCAAATATTTATTAAAAACATACACTTTGAAAAATAATTGATAAAAAAATTAATGTTTTTGTAGAAATTTGTTTGAAATAAAACTAATTATCATTATCTTCGCGGAGTTAATGAAAAAACAAAATAAATAATAACAATATAATAAAAGGATGACAGATATGATTTCCGCTCGTTTAAATGCACTTTCGCCATCAGAAACATTGGCAATGTCTCAAAAAAGTGCAGAGTTGAAGGCACAAGGAGTTGATGTAATAAATTTAAGTGTTGGAGAACCAGATTTCTTTACACCCGAACATATAAAGCAAGCTGCAAAGGATGCAGTAGATAATAACTTCTCATTCTATTCTCCCGTACCCGGATACATGGATTTGCGTAAAGCAATATCAGAGAAATTGCAACGCGAAAACAATCTAACATACGCCCCCGAACAAATAGTGGTATCAAACGGAGCAAAACAATCGGTTTGCAACGTGGTTATGTGTGTAGTGGATAAAGATGATGAAGTTATCATTCCCACTCCGGCTTGGGTAAGTTATGTTGAAATGGTGAAACTTGCAGAGGGAAAAAGTGTTCTTGTTCCTGCAGGAATTGAGCAAGATTTCAAAATTACACCGGCGCAACTCGAGGAGGCAATCACACCAAAAACAAAAGCAATAATCCTTTGCTCTCCCTCAAACCCAACAGGTAGCGTATATACAAAAGAGGAGTTGGAGTCTCTTGCTGCAGTATTGGCGAAATATCCACGCATAGTAATTATTGCCGATGAGATATATGAACATATCAACTACATTGGCAAACACGAAAGTATAGCACAATTCCCTGAAATTGCAGACCGCGTAGCCGTTATCAACGGAGTGTCAAAAGCATACGCAATGACAGGATGGCGTATTGGATTTGTAGCAGCTCCCCTTTGGTTGGCAAAAGCATGTAACAAACTTCAAGGACAATATACTTCAGGACCATCTTCAATAGCTCAAAAAGCATCAGTGGCTGCATTTGCAGGTCCTCAAGATTGCGTAGAGGAGATGCGTAAAGCATTTGAGCGTCGTCGTAATTTGGTAGTGGAGTTGGCTAAAGAAATTCCGGGATTTGAGGTTAACGTACCACAAGGAGCATTCTATCTATTCCCAAAAGTAAGTTCATTCTTTGGTAAGAGTGACGGAGAGCGCACAATCAACGATGCTGTTGATTTGGCAATGTATCTTCTTGAGGTAGGACACGTGGCAACAGTAGGAGGTAAAGCATTTGGCGCTCCTGAATACCTACGTTTCTCTTACGCAACTTCAGACGAGAATATTGTTGAGGCTATGCGTCGTATTAAGGAGACACTTGCTCGCCTTAAATAATCAGTATGCTATAATGATTTATTGATACAAACAACTAAAAACTAACAACAACCCCGAAGGGGCAACGTAGTTGACAACTAATAAAAGAAGGTGTTTCTCATATTTGGGAAACACCTTCTTTTTTTGTAACTTCGCAAAGCATTATGAATAGGGTATATAAATATATATTTTTGGCAGTGCTACTCTTGCTTTTGGCAGGAGTAATAATCTTTTTTGTTACAAAAGAAGAGCCTGAGGAGGTTGTCGTTCCTGTACCTGCCGAAACATATTATATAACAGTAGAGAAGGATATAAAAACAAACTTCAGAGGTTCGTACCAAAGAACCTTTAATGATAAAAACGATTTGCATCTCTCAGTTGCAACCTCTTATGGAATATCTCCCGAGAGTGTTGATATACCTGCAGATACCATTTCGGGAAGATTGCAGAAAGTTGCAACATGCGAATATTATACTATAGATTCGCTTACACATTCGCATCCCTATTTAGTGCCTCATGCAAAAGCTCGTTTAGAAGAGTTGGGAAAAGCTTTTTGCGATACACTTGCAGCACGTGGAGGAGGAAGCCATAGATTTATAGTAACAAGTGTATTGCGTCAGCATAGTGACATAAAGAAACTACGTCGTCGAAATCGCAACTCAACAGAAAACTCGGCACACCTTTACGGAACAACCGTAGATATAACATATCGTAGATTCGATAAATATAACCCTCAATTTATAATAGAGGAGATAGATTTAAAGCTACTGCTTGCCGAGATATTGCAGAACTTTAAAAATCAAGGTAAGTGTTTTGTGAAATATGAGGTAAAACAAGGATGTTTTCATATAACATTCCGTTAAAAAAAAGGTGATAAATGGACTATATAAGAAACTTTAAAGGATGGGTTGCTTCGGTAGTGGTATTGGTGGCATTTCTGCTAATAAGACTATTTAGTGGAGGAGAAATACCTTACCAAGAGAGTAAAGGAGAGAAGTACTCCACTTTTTATAGTGTAACCTACAAATCGGAGGTTGATTTAAGCGATTCAATCGCAACCTTATTAGATGAGTTCGATTATTCACTTTCGCCATTTAATAAAAACTCAATTATTGCGGCAATAAACAATAACGACTCAACGGCGCGAGCCGATGAGTTATTAAAAGATGTAATCGCCCTCTCGCAAGAGGTATATGAGGCAACATCGGGCGTATTTGATCCAACAATTTCACCTTTGATAAATGCATGGGGATTTGGCTTTAAAACAGAGAAATACCCTAATCAGGCAGAGGTTGACAGCCTTAAAACGTTCGTTGGAATGAACAAAATAACACTCACTTCAGACAGCCGAGTTTTAAAAGAAAATGCCAATACAACCCTTAACTTTTCGGCAATAGCAAAAGGCTATATAGTCGATTTGGTTGCAAAATATTTAGATAAAAAAGGAGTCACAGACTATTTGGTAAACATAGGGGGGGAGATAAACTGTAAAGGTCTCAATCCCAAAGGCGAGGAGTGGAGAATAGGAGTTGATAAACCCGAGGAGAGCAACAAAGGCGGGGACATACACTCCATATTACAGCTGTCAGATAAATCGTTGGCGACATCGGGTAACTATCGTAAATTCAAACAGGAAGAGTCTCAAAAAGTGTGGCATATAATCGACCCTCGTACAGGATACCCAACTCAAGCAAGAGTGTTGAGTGCAACGGTCATAGCGAACGATTGTGCAATAGCCGATGCATATGCAACAGCCCTTATGGTACTTGGAGTAGAGGAGGGAATCTCAATCATCGATGCCGACTCTACATTAGAGGCAATGTTTATCTGTCCCGGAGATACAGCACAATATAACATATATTATAGCAAAGGTTTTAAACAATACTTAAAACAATGAGTCAAGAGTATAAAAACATATCAATGGAATCATACGACTATCCGCTCCCCGATGAACGAATAGCAAAATTTCCATTGCCCAAACGCGACACATCAAAACTACTACTATATAAAGGCGGAGAATTAGCGGAAGACAAGTTCAATACCTTACCTTCCCATCTGCCCCAAAATTCACTACTTGTATTCAATAATACAAGAGTAATACAGGCGCGCCTTCACTTTCAAAAAGAGAGTGGAGCATCCATTGAGATATTCTGCCTTGAACCTCATACACCTGCAGACTATGCACTATCGTTTCAGTCAACCGAAAGTTGTGTGTGGGATTGTTTGGTAGGAAACTCAAAAAAGTGGAAAGAGGGAAAACTTACTCGTGAGGTTGAGGTTGATGGAACAACCGTGAAATTCTCGGCAGAGAGAATCACCACAGGCTCGCCACAGCAGATACGTTTTTCGTGGAATAACTCATCGGTAACATTTGCTCGATTGTTAGATGCTGTAGGTGAGTTGCCAATTCCTCCATACCTAAATCGCGAGGCTGAGGAGAGCGACAAAACCACATACCAAACCGTATATTCAAAAATAGAGGGGTCGGTAGCAGCACCAACAGCAGGGCTTCACTTTACCCCCGAGGTGTTTACATCATTGGCAGATAGCGGAATCGAAACAGCCGAAGTAACCCTGCATGTAGGAGCAGGAACATTCCGCCCTGTAAAGAGTGAAACAATCGGAGGTCATGATATGCACACCGAGTTAATATCCGTGCCACTCGAAATAATCGAAAAAATAGCAAACACCACTCGCACGGTAATAGCAGTGGGAACAACCTCGGTGCGTACATTGGAGTCGTTATATCATATAGGAGCGGCATTGGGTCGTGAACCGGAAAATCCACTTTCGCTAAAAGTATCGCAGTGGCAACCATACGACTGCCCAAGCGGTGTAACGCGACAAGAGGCTTTTAAAAATATTGCTGATTATTTGAAAGCAAATAACCTAACTCATTTGGTAACATCAACACAAATAATAATAGTACCAAACTATCAATTCAAAGTCGTGGACGGAATAATCACAAACTTCCACCAACCCAAAAGCACCCTGTTGCTGTTGGTGTCAGCCTACATTGGAGGTGGCGAAAAGTGGCGTGAGATATACGATTATGCACTTGCAAACAACTTCCGCTTCTTAAGCTACGGCGACTCTTCGTTGTTATTGAAATAGATATTTTTTAGTATATAAAACATTAAAATATAGGGAAGAATATGAAAAAGCTTTTAATTACACTATTGATTTTGTTAGGAATATATATGGTGGTATCATATTATATTGATGATGCAACATTAAATCGTATAGAGAACGTAGTCAGAGAGAATACCGATGAGGATCTCTCTATTGACGATGAAGAGGTAGAGGAAACAACTCAATCCGTTAAAGTTGTAAAAAAGGATAAAGAAATAAACGAGGTAGTTAAAGCAGTACAAGAAGAGGGAGAAGATACCGCTAATCATCTAAAATTTAAAGGAATACCCATAAAGGGAAGTATGGAATCGTTTTGTAAAAAGCTGAAAGCAAAAGGCTTTACGCAAACAGGTAGAGACGGAAAAGATATACTTTTTGGAGGAGATTTCACAGGGAAAACAGCAACCGTTAAAGTGGAGTCAGATAATGACGGAAAAAATGTATATAGGGTAATAGTAATGTTTACCCCCTCAAGAGATTGGAAATCAATGGTAGAGACCTATAATCATTATAAAAAATTATATACAAGTAAGTATGGAGCGCCTGTTGGCTCAAAAGAGAGAATAAATCCAATTACCGATTCAAATTCAGCAAAAATGCTTGAACTTAATGATGGAAAAGTAACATGGTTCAGTCGTTGGAAAGATGCAGGAGGAACTATTGAAATATCAATTGAGAAGTATGATGTTGTAGAAGGAGTAGTAGTTATCCGTTATTGCGATTCTCAAAATGAAGCAGCAAAAGTCAAAAGTGATTTAGAGGAGATTTAGAAAAGTAGTTGTTAGTAACTAACAACTAACAACTACCCCGAAGGGGCGGCATAGCCGACAACTAACAACTCAATTCTTAAAAGTACTTGCAGGAAGCAAATCACTGTTTACAAGGTTTGCCTCAGTATAAGGTTGCCAACCGTAGCGGATATATACGGGAGCTTTCACCTTTTTGCTCCATACTTTGATTTTGTCATTTTTTATTTCAACTTTGGCAGGGTAGAAAATTTTATCCTCTCCGGCAACTTCAAAACCAATAATATCTCCACCATCTGACGCTTGTAACCCTTCGCCATATTCAAAGGTGGGGTAAGCAGCACCTCCATCAAAGGTAACGCTTTTAAACATTGGCCCCGAAGGGGTAATGTCGCTCATTTCATAACTCTTGTTAAGAGCAACGCGAGCCAATCTCTCTCCAATCTCCTTTTTGTGGATAGGGTGAACATTTGTCTCATCACCTTTGTCCGATGAAACAGCCATTCCAACATTGTGTAGTGTTTCGCTCATTATGCGTTGGCTGTTGCGGAAATTACACCACGACGGACGGTTTATACTTGACAACTGCACAAAGTAGAAAGGCATATCCGGGTTGTTTTGTTGCGCCCTCCAGCTATCAATAACCATTGGGAATAGCTGTTCGTGCAACTCAATATTGTGAGCATTGCTTTCTCCTTGATACCAAATCATACCTTTAACTTTAAAATCACCAATGATTGGTTGGTTAACTGCATATAAATATGTAGGTTCATATGGGTGGCGTTGACCGCTTACTGAAGATTTTTTACAATTTCGTTCAGCTCTGCCTCTAACCCAATCTTGAACCATATCATTTTTTGTCCAATCTTTCAATATATCGGGTATTTTCTCCTCTATAATATCTCTCGAAATCCACGATTCTGCTGCTGAACCGCCAATAGCATTGCATATAAGACCAACAGGAATATCCAATGAATCTGCGAGAACTTTACCAAAATGATATGCTACAGCCGAGAATGAGTTGACTGTTTCTTTGTCGCAAATTTGCCATTCAGAAGGCTTATAGTAATCCAATCTGTTTAGTGAGTCAAGGAATGTTACATCCCACTCAACATCGTTTGTTTCGTGAGCAGGTTTCATATTAAAGAGTCTTATATTGCTGTTGTTTGCGTTTACAACATCCTCTTTAGCTGTAGCCCCTTCCCAAATCATAAATGCCATATTCGATTGTCCCGAACATAGCCACACCTCTCCGGCTGCAACATTTGAATAAGTATAACTCTTATCTTTAGTACTAACAGATAGGGTATATCCTGTTCCTGCCTTTAAAGGTTTAATCTTTACACACCATTTGCCATTTTCTCCACATTTGGTTTTGTACTTCTCGCCTGCAATTTTTACGGTAACTTCGTCTCCAACATTTGCAATACCTTTAATTTCAATAGGCATATCATGTTGCAATATCATATTATCGCTATATACAGGCGACATCTTCAATCCTCCATAGTTACCTGTTATTGCCGAATAAACTGTTTTTGCAATAATTTTGGCACCGGTTGTGTCGGGGTGAAGAGCATCGGGAAGAAGATTTGGTAAATCATATAAAGGAGCTTGTAAATCAATTAGTCCCACGCCTTTAATCTTTGCAATATCCTCAATGTGAGTCTGAATTTGTCTGTACCAATCACGAGTACCCGATTTAAAACGCCAATGTTTATCTGTAATGGGCGACATCCTGCAAATCCATACCTTGCATTTGGGGTTAGCTTTTTTAACGGAGTCTATTAGAGCATAATAATCTTTCTCAAAATCCTCGCTGTAGTTTGGCCAATTTCGAGGGTCGGTATCGTTCAGCCCTAAATGAATAATGGCAATATCTCCACCAAAAGCCATCGCATCTTTGTACTCTTGCTGTTGCATATATGGGCGGTGTCCTTTATTCAGTAGTGTAGCACCGCTTTTCCCAAAGTTGCCAACCTCATAATCCTCTCCCAACATCTTTTGTAGTTGAAATGGGTAGGCATTTTGTTCTCTATCGGGTAGGAGATAACCGTAAGTAACACTATTACCAATACAAGCAACTTTTATTTTATCGGCAAAAACCGAAAGATACATCATTAGAGATAATGCTAAAATAAGAGATCTTTTAAGCGAGGTCATATAGTTAAGAATTAGTTTATTATCATATATGACCCTGTAGAGGAGATATATGTTATATTGTATTTTCTAAGAGAATATCCGTTTGTTGCAGAAGGTCCGTTAATGGGAGCACCACTGCCATAGAATACATCGTAGGTTGAGCCGCACTCTCTACAGAATGCGTTTAGGTCTGTTTCGCTAATTTCAATTCTGATATTGGGATTGTGTTCGTAAGGGCAACTTAAATCAAAAGCAAATAGTTGGTTGTCAAAACCACAAACCTGTAAAACTCCGCCATAGCCTGTGGTAGATGAAATAGTGTAGGGAAAACCATATGGAACATTTGGTTTGAGGAAAGTTACAAAAGTAGCAGGAACATTAGCCCAATAACTTCTGTTTTGTTGTTGGGCCAATGTAACCTCTATTCTAACACTTGTCAGGGGAACTCTTTCGTCATCAACGTCAGAGCAACCCAAACAAAATATTGTTGTGAATAGTAGTAATATTGTAACCTTTTTCATTCTAAGAACTACTTCGAAAGCAATTGGTTTTGAGCCTTTTCAAATTTTTCAAAAGCAAAACCTGCAACAATCTCCTCTTCAAGTTTTGAGATTTGGTCGTTGCACAAGTTGCCTATGCTGCCTTCATGAGTGTGGTTAATATTTTTGTTGGGGGTAAAACGTCCCTCTTCAATCTCAATACCCACTTGTTTGTAAGCATCGCGGAAAGGAGTTCCCTCTTTTGCTCTGCGGTTTACCTCCTCAACGCTGAAGGCGTATTTATATTTGTCGTCTTCAATAATATCCTCTTTAATCTCAATCAAACGAACCATTTCGGTAGTCATAATCAAGCAGTCCTTAAGCTCAGCGAAGGCTGGTAAGAACGATTCCTTAATGAGTTGCATATCTCGGAAATATCCAGAGGGAAGGTTGTTTGCAATAAGAGTAATTTGGTATGGTAATGATTGAAGTTTATTGCATTTTGCACGAGTCAACTCAAATACATCGGGGTTCTTTTTGTGAGGCATGATGCTCGAACCTGTAGTGTACTCATCGGGAAGTTTGACAAACCCAAAGTTTTGAGAGTTGAACATACAAGCATCAAAAGCAAGTTTTGATATTGTAGCGGCAATAGATGCAATGGCTGTGGCAACAATACGTTCAGTTTTACCTCTACTCATTTGAGCGTACACCACGTTGTAGTTCATCGAATCAAAGCCCAAAAGATTTGTAGTCATGGTTCTGTTCAGTGGGAACGACGAGCCATAACCTGCAGCCGAACCAAGAGGATTTCTGTTTACAACCTTATATGCACCTTGCAAAACGGTAAGGTCGTCAACAATACTCTCAGCGTATGCGCCAAACCAAAGTCCGAAAGAAGAGGGCATTGCAACTTGCAAGTGAGTGTATCCTGGCATTAGAATATTCTTGTAGTTATTGCTTTGTGCTATAAGCGATTTAAAGAGTCTGTCACAAAGAGCAACAATCTCTTTAATCTCCGAACGCATAAATAGCTTCAAGTCAACCAGAACCTGGTCGTTGCGTGAGCGTCCGCTATGAATCTTCTTGCCAATGTCCCCAAGTTTACGAGTCAGCAAAAGCTCCACTTGAGAGTGAACATCTTCAACACCGTCCTCTATGATGAAAGAGCCATCTTGTGTGGTTTGGTATATGTTTTGTAATTCGGTTGTTAAAATCTTTAGTTCCTCCTCCTCTAACAATCCAATCGATTGCAACATTGTAATGTGGGCAATCGAACCCAAAACGTCGTATGGAGCAAGGAAAAGATCCAACTCTCTGTCCATACCAACAGTATATCGTTCAATTTCGGAGTTTACTATAGTATTCTTTTGCCAAAGTTTTTCTGCCATATCTTTTTCGTAAAATATAGTAGCCTTAATTAATAATTAATTGCAGCCAACGTCTCTGCTATTTTCTCAACACCATCTTTAATTTTGTTTCCTACCATACCACGCAAGAACATATTCAATTCCATATGACATGTAACTCTTATTTTTGATGTGGTTGAGGTTACAGGAAGCATTTGAATCCATACGAAAACAGGAAGAGGCGATTTCTCAGCTGTAAATTTTACGGTTTTATTCTCCTCTCTGTCGCAGATAATGAATTTAATCTCTCCAACAGGAGCAACCTTAAGAGAACAGCTGTCTCTGTCAAATTTAATATCTTTAATTTTGTCGGCCGGTATGCGGTCTTTAACTCTCTCTATATTTGTCAAATCAGAGAGAGTGTTGTAAACAGCTTCAACAGGTGAGTTTACAATTTTAACCGAACTTTCGTATTTACTTATGCTCATTTAAAAAATCTATTTCGTGATTATTCTTGCATCCATTGAGATGGGTTCTCTCTCCAAACTTTAAGAGTCTCAATATCTTCATTGTTGATATAACCTGTTTCAGCAGCAGCCTCCAATACAGCATTGTAGTTGCTCAAAGTGTAAAGAGTAACACCTGCCTCATTGAATTTCTCTTCAGCAAGAGGGAATCCGTAAGTGAAGATGGCAACCATACCAACAACCTCGCATCCTGCTTGGCGAACAGCCTCAACAGCTTTCAAACTGCTTCCGCCTGTTGAAATAAGGTCCTCAACAACAACAACTTTTTGACCAGGTTTAATCTCTCCCTCAATCAAGTTGCCCATACCGTGGTCTTTAGCTGCAGAACGGATATATACGTAAGGCATGTCAAGCTCGTCAGCGATGAGTGCACCTTGAGCAATAGCTCCTGTAGCAACACCTGCAATAACATCAAACTCTGCAAATTTCTCTTTGATAAGGCGAGTAAGCTCAACTTTTACGAAACTTCTAACCTCAGGGAATGATAAAGTTTTTCTGTTGTCTGTATAGATTGGAGATTTCCAGCCTGAAGCCCATGTAAAAGGATTTTTTGGTTGAAGTTTTACAGCACTGACACTCAATAACTTTTTAGCTAATAATTTATCTACTGAATTCATAATATATAGTTTTTTAAATTAATATTCACAAAGTATAGATACTCTACACCTAATTAGCAATCAAAGTTACACAATAATATTTAAATATAAGCAACCTCGACTGAAGTTTTTTAATTAGGAATTAGTTTGTTGTTTCTCAATAATTAGGAATGAGGAATTAGGAGTTAGAAATTTTGCAAACAACAAACAACTAACAACTATTATGAGGTATACGCCAAAGTCAATACCGAAATATTTTTATATCCACTCTCATGCAATTTAATAATGCATGCTGCAATGGTCGCACCTGTCGTGGTAACATCGTCAACAATAAGAATGTTTTTGTCAAAATCTTCGGCGTTGGCAGTAGCAACATAAAAAGCATCTTTGATATTCTCCCAACGGTCAAATCTCATTTTTCGGGTTTGAGATTCCGTCATCTCTTTCCTTTGGAGAATATCCTCTCTTATCTCTCCACCAAACACATTTGCTATACCTTTTGCTATGTAATACGATTGGTTATATCCTCTTTTCTTTTTGCGTTTAGGGTGTAGCGGCACGGGGACAATATAGTCAAATTTCACCTCTGACTCATCCGATTTCAACTCTTTTGCATACATTTCAGCAAGATGTTGGGCAAGAGAGTAGTTGCCATTATATTTGAAATTGTATATCAGTTTTGAAAACGGGCTTTCGTGAGAAAAGAAAAACCACGAAAAAGCTCTGTTTGCGTGAGCCTTTCCTGCAAATGATTCTTCTGCCAGGTTTCTGATGGATGTATGAAAATTTGTTCGAGGTATAGATGCAATACACGAGGTGCAGATATATTTTTCGGAACTTGTGAGGGCTGCTCCGCAACATAAGCACAGACGAGGATAAAAGAGGTCTGCTATTGCCGAAAAAATATCTTTAATTTTCATCCTTTTCAATCTCTTTTAATGCTCTGTTTATAATCTCAGGTTCAAATCCCCTTGAAATAGCAAAATTATATACCGAAGCTCTCTTTTTAAAGTCTGAAATATTTCCTTTGCTTTTAGCCTTTAACAACTCTTTTAAAGTCTCGAAATAGAGCTCCTCGTCAATCGTTTCAAATGCCGATGAAATATATTCTTCGGCAACTCTTTTTTGTCGGAGTGCATAACCAATTTTAATTTTCCCCCAACGACTTATTCGAAATTTTTCTGAAACAAAACATTCAGCATAGCGCTCCTCGTTTATATAGTTATTTTTTAGCAGATACTCAATAATCTCCTCGTGGTTGCAACTTTCAATGCCCCACTTGTGGAGTTTCTCTCGAATATCCCAAATCGAGTATTCGGCTTTTGAACAGATATTGGTGCATTTTATCAAAGCCTCTTTTTTGTCAATGCTCTGTTTTTTATTCTCTAAATCTTTGTGCATGCAATAAATCTGTTACGTTCGTTAATATCTTTGATAATCTCAATGTCTTCGTATCCTTTCTCTAAAAGCATCTCTCTTAATTCGTTCACAAACAGAGGATTTATCTCGAAATATAGTTTCCCTTTGCTCTTTAGAATAGAGTTGCCCAAATCTGCGATTTTTCTGTAAAAGACAATTGGGTCGTTGTCGTTTACAAACAGTGCAATATGAGGTTCGTTGTCCAAAACATTATGAGCCATAACCTCCTTCTCAAATTGACAGATGTATGGAGGGTTGCTAATTATAATATCGTAACTATTTGTTATCTTTGGACTATCCTCAAGAACATCATATTTATAAAAATCAACATTGCAACAGCATAGGTCACTGTTTTTTTTGGCAATCTTCAGCGCTCCTTCCGAAATATCCACACCCTCAACTTTCGAACTTTTAATACCATTTCTCATAGCCAATGCAATGCAACCACTGCCTGTGCAAACATCAAGGATTCTTGGGGAGTTGTTTTGCTCTCGCTCAATAATTAGTCTGCAAATCTCTTCGGTCTCGGGACGAGGTATAAGAACATTATTGTCAACACAAATCTTTAAGTCGCAAAAATATGCGTATCCCAAAATATATTGCAGTGGCTCACCTTTCAGTAATCTTTTTGTTATCTCTTCTACTTTTTCTCTATCAACTTCCGAAAATTTTGTATCTTTGACCAAGATATCGGTGTAGGACATACCCGAAATCTCTTCTACAATATATCGGGCAATGGCGTTGCACTCCCTTGCATCGTAGGCAGAAGAGAGCTGATTGGCAATATTTCGGATAGAATCTTTCATCGGTTATAAAGAGAATACACAAAATTATAAAAAAAAAGGACTTGAAATCGGATTGTGATAAAATTTATATGCAAAGAGCCCTGCAACTCGCAAGTTGTGGCGAGGGTAGAGTATCTCCCAATCCGATGGTTGGTGCAGTTATTGTGTGCGATGGCAAAATAATAGGCGAGGGGTATCACAGAAAATACGGAGAACCTCATGCCGAAGTAAATGCAGTGGCATCTGTTGCAGATAAGTCTCTGTTGACTCGAAGCACAATGTATGTAACCCTCGAACCATGTTCGCATTACGGTAAAACACCTCCATGTTGCAATCTAATAAAAGAGTGCGGAATACCAAGGGTTGTAATAGGAGTAAAAGATCCATTCCCGGAGGTGTCCGGCAGAGGTGTTGCAATCCTTAAAGAGGCAGGTGTTGAGGTAAAAGTTGGAGTGTTGGAGAATGAGTGTCGCTTCATTAATCGTCGATTTATTACGGCACATACCCAATCTCGCCCATATGTATTGTTGAAGTGGTGTGAGAGCCAAGAGGGTTATATGGCTGCTATTGAAAATGGACTGCCCAAGCCTGTGCAATTGTCTTCTTCTGTGTCGTCACTATATATGCACCGCGAAAGATCATATTATGATGCCATTTTGGTTGGAACAACAACGGCAATAATCGATAATCCGTCGCTTACGGTGCGAGGTTGGACAGGGAGAAATCCGTTAAGAGTTGTTATTGACAGAGAGGCAAGGCTTTCGACTGAAAACAAAATTTTCAATACCGATGCACCAACATTGGTATTTACACATCTAACTTCAGACGTAGATGACTCTCGCTATATAAAAATAGATTTTTCTAAAAATATAATACCCCAAATCATGAGCGAGTTATATCTTCGAAAAATAACTTCGCTAATGGTTGAAGGCGGAGTAAAAACTTTGCAATCGTTTATAGATGCAGGAGTATGGGATGAGATTCGTAGAGAGGTTTCATCTGTGTCGATAAAGGGGGGGGTAAAAGCTCCCGAAATATCATTTGCCAATGCTTCGGTGTCGGAGTGCGGAGGGTCAAAAATATATAATTTGTATAGTAACTTTTAGAAACCATTCATAACTCTTATCCCGAAAGTGGGATAGAATAATAAAAAGAGATTTCAATGTTTTTTGCATTGAGGTCTCTTCCTCTTTTTAAAATCTTTAAAATTTAAACCTCTATTAACATATTTGTCGCATATTTGTTACCTTATTTATAAGGGAAAAGCAAAAAATCTTACTATCTTTGCAAATTGTAAAATATGTTCAAATGGAATTTCTTAAAAAAATAACAATATTTGGAGTATTGGCATTTATAATACTCCTATCTGCATGCGGAAGTTTGGAGGAGGATGGAATATATTACTCTAAACAAAACACCATGGTGTGTGCGTTCTCTTTACAACAAGATACGTCGGTATTGTCCAACCTCGATAGTATATTCTTCACAATCGATCTTGATAGAAGTGTCATCTACAATGCCGACTCTTTACCAAAAGGAACAAACATCTCAGCAATAGCTATTAGGGCAACATTCATGAATCCTGCAAACGTTTATGTTAATTATGAGGATGAGTATGGTGCAGTAAAAACTTTCAGCTACTTGGCAACGAGCCAGGCGACAATTGACTTCAGAAAGAGCGAGGAGGGTAAGGTGAATATGCAGGTTATTGCGGCCGACGGTAAAACAAGCCAAACCTATACTTTGAAAGTAAATGTTCATAAAGTGGTTGCCGATTCTTTGTATTGGAGAAAGATAGAGACAAGTTCAATCTCGTCTCAGCTAAACAACATTGCATCTGCAAAATGTATCTCAACCAATCAAGGATACTATATGTTTGCTCAAGAGAAATCAGGAGAGTTGAATGTTTGTAGAACAACAGATTTCAACGCATGGGAGAAAAAGAGTGGAATAGATATGCCCGAAATGGATTGGCGAACACTTACATACGATGGCTCTACTCTATATGTGATATCAAAAGACGAAAAACTATATAGTTGCTCTGATTTAGAAAACATAGAGTTTACAGAATCAACCCTATTGCAGGATTATACACCCGTCTCTTTGGTTGGAGTTTATGAAAACTCTCTTTTGGCAGTTGTAAAACATGAGGGAGAGTTCAACCATGCAATAATAAATTTGGCGTCAGGAGTTACATCTCTTACTACAATGCCGGAGGAGTTCCCAATAAAAGGATTCTCTCAACCCATAACATTCACAAGTAAGTGGACACAAGACCAACTTGTTGTGGCATGTGGCGAAAAGCATGACGGAACATTAACAAATGCAGTATGGGGCTTTGACGGAAGAAATTGGGCAATACTAAACAATGCTGTTAGTGGAGGCTCGCTTATAACACCTCGTACAGGAGTGGTAATGTTTACCTACTATACATACGAATACAACTCAGAGATTGACCTTCATTCAAAAGTGTTGACTTACTTTATAATTGGAGGATGGAACGGAACTCAAATGACCAATGATTTATATTACACAACCAATCTTGGAGGAAAATGGAAAAAGGCAGGAGCAACATCTCCAATGGCTTTGCCGGCAGAAATATCTCCACGAATGGGAGCAGATGTCTTTGTGTTGGACGAGCCTGTATCAACACAATCATACAAACAAGGTCTTGTTTGGAGAAATATAGAACTATTGAATACAAAAAACATAACAAAACTGATGTCGCTTAAAGCAGAGGATGTACAATCTGCACCATATGTCTATATGGTAGGTGGTAGCAGTTCGTTACAATACAACTTTATTAACGAGGTTTGGAAAGGAGTGATTTGGCGATTGACATTCCCTCCCATACCATAGTGGCTTAATAAAAATAGGGTAAGAGATAATTTTATTTAAAATTTTACGTTCTAAATAAGCAAGGGTAAAGACTCTTCGAATAAGACAATGAACAAAACATTATTAATAATATTATTTCTTATCACAACAACAATCGTCAGTGCTCAATCTTATAAATATGAGATTGGTGTGGGTGCTGGAATGGGATTCTATATTGGAGATGCAAACCCCAATAAGCCATTTCGTAAACCCGGAGCGGCATTCGACATGGAGTTTAGATGGAACATCAACTATCGTTGGGCTCTAAAGGGTAGTTTGTCAACCGCAACAATGCGCGGTGAGAGTTCGGGATTGTATTATCCCTCTTCGACAACATACTCTTTTAAACGACAATTGTTTGATTTAGGTCTGCAGGCCGAATTTAATTTTTTTAATTACGGTATGGGACAAAGCTATCTTAACACCAAAAGAATATCGCCATACATCTTGGCAGGTATCAATTTTGTAATGGTTCCCAAGTGTGGAGACGGATACTATTCAGCCTCTCTTCCTCTTGGAGTGGGAGTCAAATACAAACTTGCTAAAAGGTGGAACATGATGTTGGAATTCTCAATGCGTAAAACATTGGGTGATAAACTCGATGGCAAGTCGTTGGACGACCCTTACGGAATTGAAAGTTTGGCACTGAAAAATACCGATTGGTATTCATACACGATGTTTTCGATTACATACGACTTTGGTCCGAAACGTCGAGTGTGCAATAATATAGATTAGAAATAATATTATAGATATGACATCATATTTGCAACAAATAGACAAAACCCGATTGCCCAAACATATAGCAATAATTATGGATGGCAATGGACGTTGGGCAAAGGCACAAGGGTTAGACCGTTCATACGGACACAAAAAAGGAGTGGACTCAGTACGAGTAGTAACTGAAGCCGCATCTGAAATCGGTATAAAATATCTTACACTATATACATTCTCAACAGAGAATTGGAATCGCCCACAAGAAGAGGTTGATGCATTAATGGCATTAATGGTTATGGCAATTGAGCGAGAGACTCCCGATTTGATAAAAAACGGAGTCAGATTGCAAGCAATAGGAAACCTTGACCGTATGCCCGAGGAGGTGCGTGCGCGATTGAATAAATGTATCTCAGATACAGCACAAGGAACAGGAGTAACACTTATTCTTGCGTTGAGTTATTCATCTCGTTGGGAGATAGTTGATGCAGTAAAGAAGATATCTTCAAAGGTGAAAAACGGAGAGTTGTCAATTGAAGATATAACAGAAGATACAATATCTTCTTCACTTACAACTGCACAAATACCCGATCCCGATTTGTTAATAAGAACAGGTGGCGAAGAGCGCATAAGCAACTTCCTTATGTGGCAAATTTCATATTCAGAGTTATACTTCACATCTGAATATTGGCCTGAATTTGGAAAGGAGAGCCTTTACAAGGCAATATGCAGTTATCAATCTCGCGAGAGAAGATTCGGAAAAACAAGCGAACAATTATGATTTTGAAAAAAACATATTCAATATACAAACATATAAGAGCTATACTTTTGCTTGTGGTGGCATTATATCTGCCAAAACATTTGCAAGCACAAACTACAGCTACCCTCGACACAATAACCTCTCCTGAGGTTAGCTACTCGTACCCTAAAAAGTATGAGATTGCAGACATTACAGTAACAGGAGCAGAAAGTTATGATGATTATGTTGTAATAGGCTTTTCGGGACTCACTGTGGGAGAGATAATAACTATCCCGGGAGATGAGATTACCACAGCAATAAAACGTTTCTGGAAACAAGGGCTTTTCTCTGACGTATCAATAACCTTGACCAAAACAGTAGGTAATAAGGCTTGGATAAATATAGCCTTAACCGAGCAGCCACGAGTAACCGAGGTCCGTTTTCAAGGAGTTAAAAAGAGTGATAAAGATGAGTTGGCGGGTAAAATAGGAATATCAAAAGGCTCACAAGTAAATCAGAACATAATTGACAGAGCAAAAAAGATAATCAAAAAATACTATGACGAGAAGGGATATAAAAATGCTGAGGTAAGAATAATTCAGCACCCCGACCTCTCGAAGAAAAACCATATGATAGTTGATATATATATCGACAAGAAGGCCAAAGTAAAAGTACACAAAGTATATTTGTCAGGAAACGAGGTGGTTGAAGACAAAAAACTTAAACGTACAATGAAAAAAACCAATGAGAAGGGCGATATATTAAAACTATTCAAATCAAAGAAATTCATAGAGAACGAGTATAGAGGAGACCTTGACTTGATTATTGAAAAATATAATGAGTTGGGTTATCGCGATGCTCGCATAGTAAGCGACAGCGTAGTTCCCTTCGAGGAGAATATGGTTGATGTATATATTCAAGTTGAAGAGGGACAAAAATATTATCTGAAGAGTATTAATTGGGTAGGAAACACCGTCTATCCAACCGAGATATTATCGCAACTTTTGAGAATGTCACCCGGAGATGTATATAATCAAAAAATGTTACGTCAAAGGATGATGGATGACGAAGATGCAATCTCAACCCTATACATGGATAATGGATATCTTTTCTTCAATATCGAACCTGTAGAGATAAACGTACAAAACGATTCAATCGATTTGGAAATCCGAATAATGGAGGGGCCTCAGGCAAGAATCAACCGAGTTATAATAAAAGGAAACGACCGCTTGTATGAAGAGGTTGTACGTCGCGAGTTGCGTACTCGTCCGGGAGAGTTGTTCAGTAAGTCGGATTTAATGCGTTCAGCACGTGAGATATCACAAATGGGACACTTCAATCCCGAAACAATGGATATACGCCCCGAACCCGACCCTGAAAACGGAACGGTTGATATTATTTATGGTTTGGAATCTAAAGCAAACGACCAAATAGAGTTCTCTTTGGGTTGGGGACAAACAGGAGTTGTAGGAAAAGTAAGTTTGAAATTTACAAACTTCTCATTTAAGAACCTGTTCAATCCAAAATCATACAAAGGAATAATACCCCAAGGACAAGGACAACAATTCTCAATCAGCGCACAAACCAATGCGCGCTATTATCAATCGTATAGTGTCTCATTCCTTGACCCATGGTTTGGAGGTAAACGACCAAACTCATTAAGCTTCTCGGCATATTACAGCCGTCAAACAGACGTAAGTACAAGCTATTATAACAATAACTATTACGATCCATATTCATATGGATATTACGGAGGTTATGGATATGGAGGTTACGGATATGGTTATAATAACGGTTATAGCTATGGATACTCATACGACCCCGATAAGTCGTTGCAACTATTTGGTGTGTCATTAGGATTCGGAAAACGACTTAACTGGCCCGATGACTACTTCCAATTCACTGCAAATTTAAGTTATCAGTTGTATATACTTAAAGATTGGCAGTACCTATACTATATGCAAAACGGAAAATCACACAGCATATCGTTGGGATTGACCTTGTCTCGTAACTCAATGGACAATCCATTGTACACACGCAGAGGATCTGAATTTATATTGTCATGTCAGTTGACACCCCCTTATTCAAAAATGGGAGAGAATATAGATTACGCAACAGCAAAAGATTACGAAAAGTATAAATGGATTGAGTACCACAAGTGGAAAGTAAAAGGACGTATATTCCTGCCACTTACTCGTTATGACTCAAAATACACATTGGTGCTTATGGCGAGAGCCGAAGCGGGAATCTTGGGTTCATATACAAAAGCAAAAAAATCTCCATTCGAAACCTACTATATGGGAGGAGATGGAATGAGTGGATATAGCAGTACATATGCAACAGAAACAATTGCGCTTCGTGGATATGAGAACGGATCTTTGACACCATACGGATACGATGGTTACGCGTATGCCCGATTTGGATTAGAGTTACGTTGTCCCATACTAATGGAGGGTTCGACAACCATTTATGGATTGGCATTTGTTGAAGG
Organism: Candidatus Caccoplasma sp.; assembly: GCA_045613905.1. Lineage (GTDB taxonomy): Bacteria > Bacteroidota > Bacteroidia > Bacteroidales > G3-4614 > Caccoplasma_A. The sequence goes on along the minus strand of JAZLBW010000002.1, from coordinate 57,921 downwards.
AGGAAATGCGTGGACAGAGGTTCAAGATTTTAACCCCTTTAATCTTAAAAAGTCTGCCGGAGTCGGAGTCAGAATATTCTTGCCTATGATTGGTTTGATGGGTATCGACTGGGCATACGGATTTGATAAAGCATTCCCATCAAACGACAAAGTCGGAGGAAGTCAAATCCACTTCATAATAGGTCAAGAGTTCTAATAAGAGTTGTTAGTTGTTAGTTGTTAGTGACTTTGTTACAATTAGTTCGAAACTTAGTGTTAATTAGGAATTAATTTCTAATTTCTAATTTCTAATTCCTAATTTAACTAACATTGATATTAAACCAAATAAAAGTTTTATTGTCATATAGACAGAACATAACTTTAAAAGCAGAAATTATGAAAAAGTTATCAATTATTTTAGCAGCATTTATAGCAATGGTAGCAATAGAAGCAAATGCGCAAAAATTTGCTTTAATTGATATGGAGTATATCTTAAAGGGTATCCCTGCATACGAAATGGCTAATGAACAATTAAAACAAGTATCTCAAAAGTGGGAGAAAGAGGTGGAACAACAAGCTCAAAAGGTTGAGACAATGTACAAAGATTATCAAGCCAACTCAATCTTCTATACCGAGGAGCAGAAAGCAAAAAAAGAGGGGGAGATATTGGCAGAAGACAAAAAGACCCAAGAGTTGAAGCGCAAATACTTTGGTCCTGAAGGAGAGTTGTTCAAAAAACGTGAGGCGTTAATGAAACCCATACAAGATGATATATATGAGGCAGTAAAATCAATATCTGAGACAAAAGGTTATCAAATGATTATGGATAGAGCCTCTGCTGTAAGCGTAATATATGCATCTCCCAAAATAGATATAAGCAACGAGGTGTTGTCAAAATTGGGATATTCAAAATAAATATATAAATTTGCGAATTCATAAAAAAGGAAATTAACCATTAAACAGAAAATATCATGTTAAAGAAACTATTAGTATTGGCATTCATCGCATTGCCCCTATGTGTATCTGCACAAGAACTTAAATTTGCAACAGTAAATCTTCAATCAATTTTTCAAGTAATGCCTGAAACTGCAGCGGCAACAGTGTCACTACAAGAAAAACAAAAGAAATACGAGGATGAGTTATCAAAAATGGCAGAAGAATTCCAAACAAAATACCAAGCCATTGCAGAACAAAAAGACTCACTTCCTGAGAATATCATGAATGCACGTTTGGCAGAGTTGCAAGAGATTGAGCAACGCACAGAAAATTTCAGAAGAATGGCGGCTGAAGATATTCAAAAAGAGCAAGAGAAATTGATGGCTCCAATTCAAGAGAAATTGATGGGCGCTGTTAAAGAGGTGGCAACAGAAGGAAACTATGTATATGTTCTTGACGAGGTGCAAGTAATATTCAAAGGTTCAATGACAGAGGATATTACACCCAAAGTAAAAGTAAAATTAGGAATTCAATAAATTAATTTGATTAATAAATAAGAGGGGTTTTCATGCGAAAACTCTCTCTTGTTTTTTATATGAAGAGATGAAAAAGATATTTATATTGTCGCTTATGGCACTTATGCCAATGTTCGCAATGGCGCAAATGAAGTTTGCAACAGTCAGATTGCAAGAGGTATTTGAGAAGATGCCCGAAACTAAAAATGCAAACAAGACATTGGAGGAATTGGCAAAAAAATATGAGGCTGAAAATACAACACTAAAGACAGAGTATGAGATAAAATATACCGACTATGTAAGATCTCGTAATGGAATGCCTCAAAACATACGAGCAAGAAGAGAGCAAGAATTGATGTTGATTTCTCAATCAATAGAAGATTTTATGAAGGTTGCTCAAAATGATATTAAAGAACAACAAAAGAAGTTGATGACGCCTATAAAAAACAAATTAATGGAGGCAGTAACGTCAGTAGGAACTGAAGGAGGATATACCTTTGTTATAGATGAGGCTCAAATGTTATACAAAGGAGTAAATTTTGAAGATATAACACTCTTTGTTGAAGCAAAATTAGGACTCTGATAATACGGAGGAATAAAAAATAAAATAGAATTATGGGAAAAGACCGTAATTCTATTTTTTTATTTGTAAATTTACAACACAATATAAAAACCAAAAGAGATGGAGAAGCAGAGAGGACCGATAGCGGTATTTGATTCAGGTTTTGGAGGCTTGACGATACTTAAGGATATTGTAAAGGCAATGCCCCAATATGACTACATATATTTGGGAGATAATGCACGTACCCCATACGGAACACGATCGTTCGAGACAGTATATGATTTTACATTGCAAGCAGTAAAACAGATGTTCAAGATGGGATCTCCACTTGTAATATTGGCATGTAACACAGCTTCGGCAAAAGCATTGCGTTCAATACAGGTTCGCGATTTGCCAACAATAGATGCAACACGTCGTGTGCTGGGGGTAATACGTCCAACTGTTGAAGCAATAGGCAACCTAACCAAAACAGGAAAGGTGGGAGTATTAGGAACAACAGGAACAATACAGTCACAAACCTATCCGTTAGAGGTAAAAAAACTATTTCCTGAGGTAGAGGTATTTGGACAAGAGTGTCCAATGTTTGTACCACTTGTGGAGAACTCTGAATATGATTCTCCGGGAGCAGACTACTTCGTTAAAAAATATATTGATTCTCTAATGGCTCAATCACCCGATATTGATACTGTAATATTAGGATGCACGCACTATCCAGTATTGGAAAATAAAATCAGAGCAGCACTACCCGAAGGAGTAAACCTAATACTTCAAGGAGAATTGGTTGCTGAGAGTTTGAAAGATTATCTTGCTCGTCATCCCGAAATGGAAGAACGTTGCACCAAAGGAGGGGAGAGAGTATATCTTACAACCGACTCTGTTGAGAAGTTCGAAAACACAGCCAAAATCTTTATGAGCGACAAAGTAGCAGCAAATAAAATTACGATTGAGTAATTCTTAAATTAGGAATTAGTTCGTGGCTAAAGCCACAATTAGAAATTAGGAATTTCTCAAAAGTTTATATAAAAATGAGGAGTTAGAAATTTACATTCCTAATTCCTCATTTCTCATTCCTCATTTCTCATTGAAACTATATAAGTTTCGAAAGGTCTTTCTCAGCAACAAAATTAAGTTTGTTAAGCATAATAATTTCGTGAGCCTTTTCCGAGTCTTTAGTACGGAAAATAAGAATACCTTTGTCTCCCAACATAAATGAGTATAGGTAAGAAATATCTATACCTGCATCGCTGAACAACTTAATGGTATCAGCAGCCTTGCCCACTTCATTTTCTAAAGTAATGGCAAAAACATCTGTTAAACTCACCTGAATACCTGCTGCACGAAGAGTTTCGTAAGCGCGAGTAGGCTCTGAGCATATAATTCTATAAATACCATAGTCGGTAGTGTCGGCAATGGTAGAAGCTATAATTTGAATATTGCCCTCTTTCAAAAGGTCGAGAACTCGTTGAATAGTTCCAGATTTATTCTCGGCAAAAACCGAAAGTTGATGAACAGTCATAATCTATATAATCAATTAAAAAGTTTTACGAAGATCTTTAACTCTCACAGCTTTACCCTCGCTCTTTGGAAGCGAACCTTTCGACACCAAACGAACGTGAGGAGTAACCAATATCTCATCTTTGATTTGGCGGGTAATCTCTTTTGCAAGAGATTGCAAGCGACCATAATCATCGGTAAACATATCGTTCAATTCAACATCAATAGTCATATCGTCATTACTATCTTTGGTCTCAAGAGTAATCAAGTAGTCGGTACTCAACTCTTTGAATTGAAGAAGAATAGTCTCAATTTGAATTGGGAATATGTTAACTCCTTTAAGAATAATCATATCGTCGCTACGACCTTTCATGCGGTCAAGACGTTTGTGGTGACGTCCGCAAGGACACTCGCCCGGCAGTACTCTGGTTAGGTCGCGAGTACGATAACGCAACAAAGGCATGGCCTCGCGGTTAAGAGTAGTCAATACCAACTCACCAACCTCTCCTTCAGCAACAGGTTCAAGAGTATCGGGGTCAACAATCTCAACAATGTAGTAGTCCTCCCAAATATGTAAACCATTTTGCTCGGTACACTCAAAAGCAACGCCGGGTCCACACATCTCACTCATACCAAACGAGTTGTAAGCCTTAACTCCCAACATCTCCTCAATTCTTCGACGTTGCTCCTCGCTGTGAGGCTCTGCTCCGATAACCAAAGTTTTAAGCTTAGTATCTTTGCGAGGGTCAATTCCCATATCTTCCATCACTTCATACAAACGCGAAGCATAGCTGGGAATAGCGTGTAGAGCAGTAGTTCCAAAGTCGGTGATAAATTTAATTTGTCGTTTAGTATTACCTGCGGCGGCAGGAACAGTCAGCATCCCCAAATGCTCAGCACCATATTGAAAACCTAAACCTCCGGTAAACATACCATAGCCCGAAGAGTTTTGGAAAACATCACCGGGACGAAGGCCTACCATATGCAAGCATCTTGCAACAGCTTTGGCCCACTCTTGAAGGTCTTTCTCAGTGTGAAGAATAACTGTGGGGTTACCTGTAGTACCGCTTGATGAGTGCAAGCGAGTACACTTCTCCAAAGGAACCGAAGCAATACCAAAAGGGTATGTATCTCTTAAATCTTGTTTTGTGGTGAAAGGAATCTTTCTAAGATCATCCAATGTCTTAATATCTTCAGGAGAAATATTATTCTCTTCAAAGCGTTTTTTGTAGAAAGGAGAATTCATACAGTGTTTAACTGTAGCTTGAAGTCTCTCCAATTGTAGTTTTTCAATTTCGGGACGACTCATCGTCTCCAACTCCTTATGTAAATACATTGTTATAAATTTTAATTTAAAGTCAAATTAAGTATAAATAGATTACAAATTTATTAAAACAAAATAATAATTGAAAGAAAAAACAAACAAATTCAACGTTGTTTTTGCAAATCTCTCTTTTTTTGTAATTTTGCAAGAGATATGGCACGAATACTATCAATTGATTACGGAGCAAAGCGTACAGGAGTGGCGGTTACCGACACTTTGCAGATAATAGCAAATTCATTGGCAACAGTACCCACAAACGAACTGATGAAATACCTTGCCGACTATCTTTCGCGTGAGGAGGTTGAGACAGTGGTTGTTGGGTTGCCAAAACAATCCGATAACACGTTGAGCGAAAATGCAGCGCGAGTAAACGGCTTTGTTCGTAAGTTCAAAGAAAAATATCCTCAAATGAATGTGGTTATGCACGATGAGCGATATACAACCGTTTTGGCGCATCAGGCAATACTCTCGGGGGGAGTAAAAAAATCGGCGCGACGCGACAAAGGGTTGGCAGACCGAGTAAGTGCCGTAATAATATTGCAAAGCTATTTGGAACAGACAAAATACAATAAACTATGATACTACCAATCTATCTATACGGAATGCCCGTACTGCGTAAACAAACCGAAGACGTAACTCCCGACTATCCCGAGTTGGAGAAACTAATAGCAAATATGTACGAAACCCTTACCCAATCAGAGGGAATAGGTCTTGCCGCACCACAAGTTGGATTGGCGTTAAATCTTTTGATTATTGACCTCGACCCCATTGCCGATACCTATCCCGAGTACAAAGGTATTAAAAAGACAATGATGAATGTTGTTATAGAGGAGTTGGAGGGGGAGAACATAACACGTCCCGAAGGATGTTTGAGTTTGCCCGGAATAAGTGAGTCTGTAACACGCAAAGAGAAGATTAAGGTAAGCTATGTGGATGAAAAATTTGAGCCACATACAGAGTGGTTCGAGGGGTATATTGCACGAGTAATTCAACACGAACAAGACCACTTGGCAGGAAAACTATTTATCGATCACACCTCGCCAATTCGCAAACAGTTGATGAAAGGAAAACTTGCCAACATAACAAAAGGTAAAGTATATTGCGACTATCGCACTCGCACTGCTAAGAAGTAGTTGTTAGTTGATGCGACTAATGTTTAACGCAGAGCATAATACTTTGTAGATAAAGTATAAATAATAAAGCTACCTCGCAAGGTAGCTTTATTTATATCTAACAACTAACAACTAGTTATTACATAACCAAACTCAAATATATATAAGCAGCAGGAGCAGCCATAAACACACTATCAAAGCGGTCCATCATACCACCGTGACCAGGAAGAATTTTACCCGAATCCTTAACGCCATATGTGCGTTTCAATAGAGATTCAGTAAGGTCACCCATTGTGGCAGAAACAACCACAACAAGAGCAAAACCTAACCACTTATAAAGTTCCATTGAGTTTATTCCATATTCCTCCAATATAGCGTAAATACCCCAAGCGGCAAGTAGAGCAAACACCACACCACCCCAAAAACCTTCCCAAGATTTTTTAGGTGAAATACGCTCAAACAATCTGTGTTTGCCAAAAGTCATACCTGTAACAAAAGCTCCTGTGTCGTAAACCCAGATAATAACCAAAAGGGCAAGCAACATCACAGGCATATAAATTGAAAGTATCGACAAGCCACCAAAAGCAATAAAGCTCAAAAGACCAACAGGCAGAGCAATGTATAGGTGTCCTGCCAAACTTTTAGCCGCGTAAGTAAAAGGCTCTTCGTGTTTAGCATAAAGTTCGGTAATAAACACAATCATAATGTAAAGCAGATAAGGAGCGTAAGTAACAGCTCTGCTTTCGCTTGCCTCCATAACCATGGTGGCCTCTAACCACAAAATGGTAGTAAGGTAAATACCGGCTGAAATATGCATAAGGTATTGCAATGTGGTAAATTCGCCTTTAAACAGAATCTTATAAAACTCATATAGCGAAACACCTGTAATTATAGCCAACAATGCCCACAACGAAATGGGATTATACATAATAGCCCATACTACAAATACTATAAAAAATACACCGGTAATACCTCTTGTTATAACACTTTTCATAAAAATTATTCTTTATCGTTTACAATATCGGTTGTGTTATTCTCGCACTTCTCCTCACTCTTTTCGCACTCCTCTTTTTTGCATTCCAAAGCCTTTGTCTCCTCTCCTGCAATTTCTGCCTTTTTCTCCTCTTCAGCAGCCATAATCTCTTCGGTGCGAGAGCTCCATTGGCGTTTGCCAAAAATATTTTCAACATCTTCAGTATAGATAACCTCTCTGTCCAACAAAATAGATGTAAGAGCTTGATGTCCTTCTGCCTTCTCTGTAAGAATCTTTTTAGCTCTGTCGTATTGCTCTGCAATCAAACGGCTCACCTCTTTATCAATAAGTTTAGCAGTATCTTCACTATAAGGTTTGGTAAAGCCATATCCTTGACCCGATGAATCGTAATATGATATATTAGGTAACTCGGGACTCATGCCAAAGTATGTAACAAGAGCATAAGCCTGTTTGGTAACGCGTTCCAGATCGTTTGCGGCGCCTGTCGAAATTTTTCCTAAGAACAACTCCTCTGCGGCTCTACCACCAAGAATAGCACAAATCTCATCTTGAATTTGCTCCAAAGTTGTAATCTTACGCTCTTCGGGAAGATACCACGCGGCACCCAGAGCCTTACCTCTTGGAACAATGGTAACCTTAACCAATGGGTTTGCATATTGCAGGAACCAACTTAAAGTAGCATGACCTGCTTCGTGAATGGCAATAGAACGTTTCTCCTCGTCGGTAGTAATCTTACCGCGTTTCTCCAAACCTCCAATAATTCTGTCAACCGCATCCATAAAGTCTTGGCGACTCACCTCTTTCTTATCTCTGCGGGCAGCAATCAAAGCAGCCTCGTTACAAACATTTGCAATGTCGGCACCCGAGAATCCCGGAGTTTGACGAGCAAGAATATCAACATCAACGCTCTCGTCAATCTTAACCCCTTTAAGGTGAACGTTGAATATAGCCTTTCTGTCGTTAAGTTCAGGAAGCTCTATATATATTTGGCGGTCAAAACGACCTGCACGAAGCAATGCCTTATCCAATATGTCAACGCGGTTGGTAGCCGCAAGAATAATAACTCCGCTGTTCGAACCAAAACCATCCATCTCTGTAAGAAGTTGGTTAAGAGTATTCTCGCGCTCCTCGTTAGCGCCCATGCCAACGTTTTTACCTCTGGCGCGACCAACAGCATCAATCTCGTCAATGAAAACAATGCAAGGAGCCTTCTCTTTAGCTTGTTTAAATAGGTCGCGAACGCGCGAAGCACCCACACCCACAAACATCTCAACAAAGTCCGAACCCGAAAGCGACAAGAAAGGAACATTAGCCTCACCTGCAACAGCCTTAGCCAACAGAGTTTTACCTGTACCGGGAGGGCCTACAAGAAGCGCACCTTTAGGTATTTTACCACCCAAAACAGTATATTTATTGGGGTTTTTCAAGAAGTCAACAATCTCTTCAACCTCTTGTTTGGCCTCACTCAAACCGGCAACATCGTTGAAAGTGACTTTTATAGGACCGTTTTTGTCAAATACTTGAGCTTTGGCTTTTCCCACGCTGAAAACACCACCATTTCCGCCACTGCCACCTCCCGACATACGGCGCATCATAAAAATCCAGAATACCACCAAAAGCAAAATGGGTCCGAATCCCCAAATGATGTCGCTGAAGTCGCTTTTGTCGTCGTACGAAACAGGAGTGTTAAACTCATAATTCTCTCTCCATTCCGAAGAAACCTTATCGAATTGGTCTGAAGATGGAATACTTACCAAAAGTTTTGGATTCTTACCAACTTTATCAAGCTCTTTGTTGAAAATTTTAGCAGCCAAACTGTCAGTAATCAAAGCCTCAAGCTCATTGCTGTTTCTATAGACTTTAATCTCTTTAATATCTTTGCCATCGCTAATGGCAATCTCTGAAAACTTAGTCCACGAAACCTCTTTACTAACCGACTCATCGTTCATGTAATAAAGAGATATAAGAGTAATGGCAATGATAGAATAGAGCCAATACAGACTAAATTTAAAACCTCCTTTTTTATTCATATAAATTTAACGTTCGTTGCGAGAGACCACAATAAAAAACAAAGTTCATAAAACCTACACTGTCTCTCTTCGATATAAATACCTTTCAATAAAAATTAAACAACTTTTTTAATCAAGATCGGGAATTTCAGTGATTTTTGCATCACTCCAAAGTTGCTCCAATCTGTAGAAATCTCTTACCTCGGGCAAGAAAACATGCACATACAAATGACCATAGTCAATAACAATCCATTGAGCATTTTTGTATCCGTCATAGCCATAAGGTTTAATACCCAAATCTACACGCACTTTTTCTCTGATGTTGTCAGCAACGGCAGCCACTTGAGTGGTCGATTTTGCGTTGCAAATAATAAAGTTTCTAACAGTTGCACCCTCAATCTCTGAAAGGTCGGCAACAATAATTTTACAGCCCTTTTTATCTTGAATAGAATCAACAATAGTTGAAATAAGTTGTTCTTGAATATCCATTAAAATCTCTATCTAATAAAATTAATAAATCAAACTTGTTTTTGCACTAATGAATGCAAAAATAGTGCCAGCGCAATATCATGCATTTCTCTGTCATAAAATATGACAATATGTCGGCTTTGACATATGCCACTTTACAATCTACAAAGATACCTATAAAAAGTCAAATAGCTTATATTCTCTTCCTTAAAAAGTTTTAATATAAACAATGGCTTCAGCAGGTTTGGCTTGTTCATAAAAAACTAACAACTAACAACTAACAACTAAAAAAAATATATTAACTTCGCTCTCGTAAAAAAATAAAGGAATGATAACAATAGAACAACTAAAAGAGACAGAAGAACGCAAGTTGGCGTTGAGGAGGTATCTTTGACCCCGACGGCAAGAAAATAGAGTTGGAAGAGGAGGAGTTGCGAACACACGTTCCCGATTTTTGGAACGATCGCGACAAGGCAGAGTTGCAAATGAAAAAGATAAAAGAGTTGAAGTACTGGATTGACGGTTACAATCAAGTGGCTGCGGCAGTAGAGGAGTTGCAACTCGCATATGAATTTGTAAAAGAGGGCATTGTTGAGGAGGGTGATGTTGATAAAGCATACGAACGTGCCATAAATTTGGTATCGGAATTGGAGCTTCGCAATATGCTACGCCACGAAGAGGATAAGATGGATGCCGTAATAAAGATAAATTCGGGAGCAGGTGGAACCGAGAGCCAGGATTGGGCAGAGATGCTTATGCGAATGTATTCGCGTTGGTGCGAGGCAAAGGGTTACAAACTTGCCATCGACCACCTGATAGAAGGCGACGAGGCTGGAATAAAAACCGTAACAATGCATGCAGAAGGAGCTTTCGCATACGGTTATCTTAAAGGCGAAAACGGAGTACACCGTTTAGTCAGGGTCTCGCCCTACAATGCACAAGGAAAGAGAATGACCTCATTTGCATCGGTATTTATAACACCGCTTGTAGATGATTCAATAGAGGTAAAGGTTGATATGGCGGCAGTATCGTGGGATACATTCCGTTCGGGTGGAGCAGGAGGACAGAACGTAAACAAAGTAGAGTCGGGAGTTCGCTTGCGCTATAATTTTAAAGACCCATACACAGGCGAGGAGGAGGAGATTTTGATTGAGAACACCGAAACTCGCGACCAACCAAAGAATCGCGAAAATGCAATGCGACAACTTCGCTCAATACTATACGACAAAGAGTTGAAGCACCGTATGGAGGAGCAGGCAAAAGTAGAAGCAGGAAAGAAAAAAATAGAGTGGGGTTCACAAATACGTAGTTATGTTTTTGACGACCGTCGTGTTAAGGACCACCGTACCAACTACCAAACATCCGATGTTGGTGGAGTAATGGATGGCGATTTAGACCAATTCATAAAATCTTACCTAATGGAGTTTGGAGGAGAGTAATAACAGAAAACTGAGAACAATGGAACAATTAAAAGTAATAAAAGTTGGCGGAAAAATAGTAGAGGAGAACGATACACTAAACGTATTGTTAAACGACTATGCAAAAGTGGAAGGTCGTAAAATATTGGTACATGGAGGAGGACGTTCGGCAACAAAAATATCGACACAACTTGGAATTGAAACCCAAATGATTGACGGACGTCGTGTAACCGATGCCGAAACCCTAAAAGTGGTAACAATGGTTTACGCCGGATTGGTAAACAAAACCATAGTGGCATCTTTACAAGCTCGAGGAATAAATGCCATAGGCGTATGTGGAGCAGATGCAGGAATAATTCTTTCAAACAAACGTCCTGCCACTCCAATCGATTACGGATATGTAGGAGACGTGGTGAAAGTAGATGGCGACATGTTGGCAAACTTGCTTAACGGAGGAACATATCCTGTTGTTGCACCAATTACACACGACGGAGCAGGAAACCTGCTAAACACCAATGCCGACACCATAGCAAGTGAAGTTGCAAAAGGAGTGGCTGAGAAATTTGAAGTAACCCTAATCTATTGCTTCGAGAAACCGGGAGTGTTAATGGACGAGAACGACGATAACTCAGTAATACCGCTGATAGACAAAGCAAAATTCGAGGAGCTTAAAGCATCAGGCGTAGTATCGGGTGGAATGTTGCCAAAACTGCAAAGTGCCTTCAAAGCATTGGAGTCGGGCGTAAAAGAGGTTGTAATCACCCACGCATCAGCCATTGGTAACCCCAACGCAGGAACACATATCGTATTATAGTTGTTAGTTTTTAGTTGTTAGCTTTTAGCATATTTATCTGCTATACTGACAACTAAAAACTACCCCGAAGGGGCAACGAAGTTGACAACTAACAACTACTCGTTGCCTCAAATCTCTCTTGCCGGCTCATTTTAGCCAAACTCTTAACAACTTCCAAATCAAGGTTTAGCATCTTTGCCAAACGGCTGCCATACTCTGTGTCGGCAAGATAGCAGTGTGCGCAGTGCCTTAGTTTAACATTTTCAGTAACAGGCATAATATCGGCAACGGTATTTTCGAGAAGCAACAAACGCTTATCCTCCGTCATCAAACGATAAAGATTACCGGGTTGGTAAAAACAATCGTCCTCTCTATCTTCGTATGGATTATATCTCATGCTGTTGCCATCGGTAGGCGAGTAGGCATAGTGGGCTTGTTTAGTATGCCACTCTCCAATGCTGTTAGGCGAATATCCTTTTGTAGCACCCATATTGCCGTCAACTCTCATTTGCCCGTCTCGGTGAAAACTATGAACAGGACATTTAGCACGATTGACAGGAATTTGGTCATGATTAACACCCAAACGATAGCGTTGAGCATCGCCATACGAAAACAACCTGCCTTGTAACATTTTATCGGGTGAGAAACCTATGCCCGGCACAATATGTTGAGGATTAAAAGCCGCCTGTTCCACCTCTGCAAAATAGTTCTCGGGGTTGCGATTAAGTTCAATTTCTCCAACCTCAATCAAAGGGAACTCCTTGTGGCTCCAAACCTTACTCAAATCGAACGGGTTTTCCTTATAACTCTCGGCTTGGCTTTCGGTCATAATCTGAAAATATAGCTTCCATTTAGGAAAGTCGCCTCTCTTAATAGCCTCAAACAAATCTCGTTGGTGGCTCTCCCTGTCTTTTGCAATAATCTCCTCAGCCTCTTTGTTCGAAAGGTTTTTAATACCCTGTTGAGTAATAAAATGAAACTTAACCCAATGTCTTACACCATCTTTATTAATAACACTATAAGTGTGCGATCCAAAACCGTGCATGTGTCTATATGACGCAGGAATACCTCTGTCCGACATCAGAATAGTAACCTGATGCAGAGCCTCGGGCAACATTGTCCAAAAATCCCAATAGTTTTGAGGTGAGCGCATATTGGTATGAGGATCACGTTTAACAACATGGTTAAGATCGGCAAACTGCAGAGGGTCTCGAAGAAAGAAAACAGGAGTGTTGTTTCCAACCAAATCCCAATTACCCTCATCGGTGTAAAACTTAATGGCAAAACCTCTTATATCACGTTCGGCATCAGCTGCACCACGTTCGCCTGCAACCGTCGAGAAACGGATAAAAAGGTCGGTTTCCTTACCCACTTCAGAGAAGATACTTGCACAACAATATTCAGTTACATCGTGAGTAACCTTAAATGTACCATAGGCACCACTTCCTTTAGCGTGCATTCTGCGTTCGGGAATAACCTCTCTGTCAAAATGAGCAAGTTTCTCAATCAACCAATTATCTTCCAATAAAACACCCCCTCTGCGACCGGCAGTAAGCGAGTTGGTGTTATCCACTACGGGAGCACCAACCTCGTTTGTTAAAAACTTTTTATCTTTCATAATCTATAATTATTATATTATAATAACCACGACTAATCAAGTTTTGTTGAATAAAAAACTATATTTAAGGCATTCCCTCAAATAAATTTCTTATATTTGCATTTAGTGAGTACTGAATAGTACAATTTATTATGAAACAATAAAAAAACAAATAACAAATTAATCATGTTGAAAATCAAATTTTTATCAGTTGCATTATGTGCGCTCTTTTTAATGAGCTGTACCAACGAATTGAAAGTGCGAATAAATCCCACGCCACAAAAAATAGAGATGGCAAAATGCGGGAGCTTAAACATCGAAAAAGGATTTATAGTAGAGGGCGAATCTGAAGCGGTAGCTCAATCGTTAATGCATTTGAATGTTACCCAAAACGGTGTTCCTGTCTCTATTATGATTGACAAAGCTATTGCCGAAACTGATAGTGCTTTGAGCATGAGTGGCTCATATATCCTTGATGTAAATAAAGAGGGAATCTTTATTTCGGCATATGATATGCGAGGAGCTTTCTATGCAATACAAACACTTAAACAACTTGCAGAAGAGAGCGAAATTCCATTTATGACAATCACCGACTACCCCGATATGCCATATCGTGGAGTGGTAGAGGGCTTTTATGGAACACCATGGTCTCACGAAACACGAGTATCTTTGCTCGATTTTTACGGTAAGTTCAAAATGAACTCATACCTATATGGTCCTAAAGATGACCCATACCACAGCTCACCATATTGGCGTTTGCCTTACCCCGAGGAAGAGGCAAAAAAAATCAAAGATTTGGTTGAGGCTTCAACTCGTAACTATGTCGATTTCATTTGGGCAATTCACCCGGGAAAAGATATACAATGGACCGAGAGCGATTACAAAAAATTGTATGCAAAATTCGAATCGATGTACGATTTAGGTATCCGCTCATTTGCGTTGTTCTTCGACGATATTGAAGGTATTGGAACACGTCCCGATATGCAAGCACAACTACTCAACCGTTTGCACGAGGAGTTTGTAGAGGTTAAAGGAGATGTTTCTCCACTTATCATATGCCCCACAGACTACACAAAACTTTGGGCAAATCCGGCACCGGACGGATATTTGGCATTGTTGGGAAAAGTATTGCATCCATCAATCCATGTTATGTGGACAGGAGACTTTGTATGTGGCGATATCACACCCGAAACACTTGATTGGGTAAGCGAGCGCATCAAACGTCCATCGTTTATTTGGTGGAACTACCCGGTTACCGACTATGTTCGTAACCTGATACTTCAAGGACCTGTTTACGGATTGGATAGCACAGCAACAACTGCAACAATGGCAGGATTTGTCAGCAACCCCATGGAGCATGGCGAAGCATCAAAATTGGCTCTATACGGAGTAGCTGATTACACATGGAACATAAAAGGCTATGAGCCTATGGCTAATTGGGAGGCAGGATTGGAGGAGTTGATGCCTGCAGCAAAAGAGGCATACCGCACATTTGCAATCCACTCTTGCGATACTGAAACGGGTTATCGCAGAGACGAGTCATGGGAGACAGAAACATTCTCTGTTGACGAATACACACAAGCACAATTTGATGCCTTAATGGCTGAGTTTAAACGAATTGAGACAGCACCTGCAACAATCGATTCATTGTGCGAGAACAGAGCCTTGGCAAACGAACTACGTCCATGGTTGGTTGAGTTTGAAAAATTGGGTGTCAGAGGACAAAAAGCTCTTGAACTTATCAAACTATATGAGGCTGGTGAATATGAGAAATTCTGGAATCTGTTTGAGGATAACCGAATGGATTTCGAAGAGCAAGCCGCATACCTTGCACATAAATCGGGAACATTGAAGTTGCAACCATTCATCGAGAATGCAACCGATGCATTGGCAAACAAATACTACTCAACAGTATCAGGTACACCACTTGCAGTACGTAAAGCAATAGGAACATTTGCAAACCTTGCAACAATACAGGTAAAACCAATGTTCGATGGCGACAAAAACAGTTTCTACACATCTGGCGATGCGCAAAAAGACGGAAGTTGGATTGGTATGGACTTGGGTGAAGTGATAGATGTTAAAACAATCATAATCAACCAAGGGCGTAACGTACCCAACGATGTCGATTACTTTGATATGGCACGCTTGGAGTACTCTCTTGACGGAGAAAATTGGCAATTATTGCGTGACGAAATAAACGGAGTTTACGACGTAATTTGGGAGGGAACACCCGTACAAGCACGTTATGTGCGTTTGGCTCGCAACGACGCATCTGAGCGTCAAAATTGGGTGGCAGTTCGCTCATTCGAGGTAAATCCTGTAAAACGCGATGCATCAATCTATACAAACGTAGAGCGTTTGGTTAATAACCGAGTAACAACATTCAAAGACCAAATAGTTGTAAAACGAGTATTGGAGGTAATAACACTTAACCCCGGAGAGTATGTAGGAGTAGAGTTGCCTTATATTGCAACAATAACAAATGTTGAAACACAATTCAATGCACCTCTTACAGCAGAGTATTCACAAGATGGCATGAAGTGGAGCACAACTCCTGCACCATGTCGTTACATTCGTTACATCAACAACTCAGCCTCTGCAATAGGAATGAAGATGGATAAATTTAACCTTACAGCTGACCTATCTGGGGCTAACGGAACAGAGAATGTATTCGACAAAAACTTCGAAACAACATACACACCAACAGAGGAGGCAACAATCATCCTTCCCGACGGAGTAAAAGAGTGTACAATACTTATGCGCTCTGCAAACGGAGTAAAAGTAAAACAACTATCAGCAACAGGCGAGGAGTTGGCAATGGGCGAAGCAACATCGTTATACTACTCATTCGCTCCCTCAGCAGATGTTAAGAAGATTGTAATATCAGGCAATCCCGAAATCTGCGAGATAGTTTATAAGTATTAGTTATTAGTTTTCAACTATGTTGCCCTTTGGGGTATTTTAGTTGTTAGAAAAGCCACAAGGTTGTCCTGATGAGAACCTTGTGGCTTCTTATTAGAGCAATTAGTCTAATTAATGACCCAATTGACCCTATAACCCTATTTACCCTCTCTAAAAAATAAGACTTTATTATATTATAAATCAGTAATTTACCCCCTCCTCGATAGGACGGTTGCTTTTTTGAAAAAAATAACTTTACTTTGCAAAAAAAAAGTAGGGACACACGATCGTGTGTCCGCCTTACACCAATAAGGCAAATTAGACAAAACATTAAAACAATAAAAACACAATTATGCAAAAAAACTACATCAAACAACTGTTGATGCTGTTTGCATTCATATCAATAACGTGGTTGCCTGCCCAAGCCACAGACTATATGAATGTCTATCTTACATCGCAAGGCTCATTTCAATCTATTTATATAGATGAAATAGAGAAAATCACCTTCCCCTCGGAAGAAGAAGTAAATGTTGTCATTTCGGGCATAGCAACCCCCATGGCAATAGACAACATCGAGGTAATCACCTTTGGCGATACAGATATAACCGCCATAGAGGAGAGCCAAGCCGAAACCTCCGAGATAGAGATAATTTATATCGCAGGCGAAGTACGCATAACATCGCCTGAAGTAATAAACCAAGTACAGTTCTACAATATGCAAGGCGTGTTGATGCAAACACAAACTCCTCAAGCCGAGATTACCACTCTTAATGTAAGCGGTTACCCCAACGGAATATATGTAGTAGCCGTACAATCAGGAGAACAAACAGTAACAAAGAAAACTTTAATTAATTAGGAATTAGTTCGTGGCTATGCCACAATTAGGAATTGGAAATGACTTTTGGTTAGATTAAGGTCAAAGAAATAATTCCTAATTTCTAATTTCTCATTTCTAATTCAAGAGAATGATGAAAACAAAACTAATCACATTGCTAATAGCAATAGCAGCCATAGTAGGCAGTGCATCCGCACAAGAGTATGACAGAGTAATAGAACTCTATAAAGGAGGAGAGCTAATTCAAAAATATAAACTCCCCGAAGTAGATAGCATAAAATTCAATAAAGAATATAAATATGCAGTATCAGCAACAATATCTCCCGTAAATTCAGGAACAGTAGCAATAAATGGCAAAGCGGGTAAGCAATATATATCAGCAGGAGAGACAGCAACATTTGTAGCTACGCCAAAAAGTGGTTATCAATTTAAGAATTGGAGTATAAGCGGAATAGTAATAGGTACAGCAGAAAGTTATACGACAACAATAAGTACAGATTTAACTCTTACTGCTAATTTTGAAGAACATGCAGAAGATCCAATAACCGACCCCATATCAAGTTTAAGTTATGATGAGTTGGTCTATGTAGAGGGCGGCACCTTTACCATGGGCGCCACAAGCGAACAAGGCTCAGATTTCTCTACGGATGAACGTCCCACACATAGTGTAACACTATCAAGTTACTATATAGGCAAGTACGAAGTAACGCAACAACTGTGGGAATATGTGATGAGTTATAGTGGCAAAGCAGCCGACGGAAGCAACATGAGCGCTTATGCAAGTGACGTATGGTTAGGAACAAACCCATCATCAAGTTCTGGCTTAGGCAACAACTACCCTGCATACTTTGTAAGTCACGGTGATGTAAGCAAATTCCTTTCTCGTCTAAATAAAATAACTGGCGGAAACTATCGCTTACCAACCGAAGCCGAGTGGGAGTATGCGGCAAGGGGAGGCAAATACAGTCAAGGTTATAAATATAGCGGAAGCAATAATATAGAAGATGTAGCGTGGTACGGCTCAAATTCTGGAGACAAAACACACCCTGTAGGGCAAAAGCAACCCAACGAATTGGGCATCTACGATATGAGCGGTAATGTAAGGGAATGGTGTAGCGATTGGTATAGCTCTTCCTATTATTCATCATCACCACAGACCAATCCCACAGGACCAACTTCAGGCTATAACCGCGTGAGGCGTGGTGGTAACTGGGGCAGCGATGCGCTCAACTGCCGAGTTTCGCTTCGTGGCAGCAACGACCCCGACTATCGTTACACCAACGGAGGCTTCCGCCTTGCCTCAGATTTATAACCTGCAAATTTCTAAGCTGAAAAGCAAAAAAAACAGGCAAAAAAAAAGAGAAACAGTAAAAACGAGGGCATGGCGGAGCCGCCCGAGAATATACTGTTTCTCTTAAAAAATAAACAAAGACTATATGCAAATACAAATATTCACAATCCCGGTTTTTAATGGTGACCAGGAAATTGAATCAATAAAATAGTAGGGACACAGCATGCTGTGTCCGAAAAAATAGATAAGAGCAACTCTATCTCAAATGGCACTGAATTTTAGATTTCGTAATAAAACTAACGGAGTTGCCCAATTTGGACAACTCCGTATTATTGCTTGTTGTTTTATGAGTTCTAACAACTAAAAACTAATAACTAACAACAAAATAGATTACATAACCCCATCACGGCGAAGTTTCTCTTGCCATTTCCAAGCCGAAGCAAGAGTATCTTCCAAATTCTCTTTAGCAACCCAACCAAGAACATTGTTTGCGCGGTCGGGGTTAGCCCAAACTTTCTCGATATCGCCTTCGCGACGACCAACAATCTTGTAGTTGAGTTTAACACCTGTTGCAGCCTCAAATGCGTTGATAAGCTCAAGAACCGAAACACCACGTCCTGTTCCAAGGTTGAAGATTTCAACGTTCTCTTCGCTCTTGTTGGTCAACATTCTGTCAACAGCAATAACGTGAGCTTTTGCAAGGTCAACAACATTGATGTAGTCGCGGATGCAAGAACCGTCAGGAGTATCGTAATCGTCGCCAAATACGCTCAACTCTTTGCGAATACCCATTGCTGTTTGAGTAACAAATGGAACAAGGTTTTGAGGTACACCGTTAGGCAACTCTCCAATCTCTGCAGTTGGGTGAGCGCCAATTGGGTTGAAGTAACGCAAGATGATAGCTTTGTAAGGTACGCCTGAATATATGGCGTCACGAATAATCTCTTCGTTTACTTGTTTAGTGTTTCCGTAGGGCGAAAGAGCCGGTTTGATAGGAGCTGTTTCGTCAACAGGAAGAATATCGGGTTGTCCGTAAACTGTACATGAAGATGAGAATACAATACCCTCAACACCGTATTCAGGCATAAGCTCCATAAGAGTCATCAATGAGTCTAAGTTGTTGCGGTAGTACATCAAAGGTTTTTGAACACTCTCACCAACAGCTTTGCTTGCAGCAAAGTGAATAATTCCTTTAATACCTTTATTGTTTTCAAAAACATCTTTCATTGCATCTTTATCGTTGCAATCAACTTGATAAAATGCAGGGCGAGTACCTGTAATGCGCTCAATACCGTCAATCATGCCTGCATTAGAGTTTGACAAGTTGTCAACAATAACAACTTCATATCCGGCATTTTGTAGCTCAACTGTAGTGTGCGAACCAATATATCCTGCACCACCGGTAACCAAAATTTTTCCTTTGCTCATAGCGTTTATATGTTTAATTAATATATATTTATTTACTGAATTATGCAAAGTTAAATAAACACAATCATTTTTCAAATAAAAATGGAGTATGTTTTTAAAATAATCTACGAACTAAGCCAAATTTTTATAAATTTGTCTCTATGAAAAACCTTAACACTATAAATAGAGTTACCTTGGCAATAGATGCCATTAAAAAATATATTGCAGGAGTTGTGCTTGTGGGGACAATCCTATTTCTATCGTCAGGCAGTATTTCCTATGTAGGTGGGTGGTCACTTATGGCACTTCTATTTATTCCAATGCTATTTCTTGGAGTAGTAATGCTATGTTGTTTTCCTGAGTTATTACAACAAAGGTTAAATGCAAAAGAGAAAAGAGAACAACAAAAATGGGTGACAGCACTCTCTTTATTAATCTTTATTCTGGGGTTTATAGTTGCCGGGCTCGACTATCGCTTCTCATTAACTGAAATTCCAAATTGGTTAAGGATGGCATCTTCTGTGCTATTTATAATCTCATATATCTTATATGCCGAGGTAGTTCGAGAAAATAAATGGCTATATAGAACAATAAAGGTAAGTGAAAATCAACAAGTTGTAAGTAGTGGACTTTATGGAGTAGTACGTCACCCAATGTACACTTCAACAATTACGTTGTTTATATCAATGCCAATAGTCTTAGGTTCGTGGTGGTCAATGCTTATATTTTTCTTCTATATACCAATAATAGTAGTTCGCATTATTGATGAAGAGAAGTTGTTGTTACAAGAACTTAAGGGATATGACGAATACTGTAAACGTGTGCGTTGGAGGTTAATTCCGTTTATCTGGTAATCAATATCTCTCTTTCATCTCTTTAATCAAGTGTCTTATGGCATCAATAGGGTAGAGGAGTAACATTCTTGGTCCTGCATAGCGCATAACCACCCTAATCCTCTCTCTCATTTCCGGTTTATAGCAATGTATTTTACAATGTTTGCAACTCCCTTTTTTGTTACCATAAGGACAACTCGAAAGCCTGCAAAAAGCATACTCCTTAAGCTCTTCGCAATTACGACATAAAACTCTATTGCCCTCTTTATATCGGCAATAGAGTTTTATCATTCTTTCAACAGTTCGTTTCTCTTTCTCTATTTCTGTCATTATTTAATTAAGAAATTAGTTTTTAGCTTCGCTATGCTTAGGAATTAAAAACATTCCTCATTCCTCATTAAGAAACATTCGTTTCTTGATTATGCATACGCTCGGCATAGTTTATCTAAACATAACTCTGCTCTCGCTTACTTGCATAATTCCTCATTCCTAATTCCTCATTCCTAATTCCTTATTCCTCAATCTCTCTACCTCCTCCAAGAGCATGGTAAAGCGAAGTTATGGCATTAAGTTTCTTAAGTTGGTCATCGGTTTTGGTAAGTTGAGCCGAAAGGAAAGATTGTTGAGCATCCAATACCTCCATATATGTCGAAGAGCCCAAAGTCAATAACTCTTTGGTATATCTCACAGCATTCGAAAGTTTTTCAATTTGAATAGTTCTTTGGCTCTCTTTCTTTAGCTCAGCATTGTAAACAGCCAACGCATTGCTTACCTCTCTACCGGCATCCAACAGAGTTTGTTTAAATGTTAGCTTAGCTTGCTCCTCTTGAGCTTTTGCAATCTTAAGTTTTGTAACGTTTGCACCTCGATTGAATATTGGTTGAGTAAGCGATGCAAGAGCCGACATAATTAGGCTTCCGGGATTTGTAATTGCCGCACCTATTGAGTTTGTCCAACCTATGCTACCACCAATCGATAATTGTGGATAGAACGAGCTACGAGCTACGTTTGTGTTATAAAACATTTCGGCTAATTGATACTCCGCTTTCTTGACATCGGGACGATTCGAAAGCAATTCAACAGGAACTCCAATTTCAAGAGGAATATTGCATTTTTGAGCATCTATGGAGTTTCTTGCGATAGCTCTTGGAAAGTCGCCAAGCAGAGTGGCAAGAGCATTCTCTTGTTTCATTATTTCTGCCTTTACGTCAGGAATTGAAGCCGCGATTGAAGCATGGTAAGCCTCATATTGAGCAACAGCGGCTTCGGTTGCCAAACCACCCTCTTTCATATCTTTGATTGTCTTGACACTCTCTGCCCAACTCTGTTCTGTAATGGTATAGATAACAAGTTGTTTATCCAAAGCCGTAAGAGCAAAGTAGTAGTCGGCAATTGTAGCGATAAGTTGTGTGCGAACAGCCTGTTTGTACTCTTTGTTTTGCAATAAAGCAACTTGAGCCTTACGTTTTGAATTAAGAAGTTTACCAAACAAATCTATCTCCCAGCTTGCGCTTGCCGAAGCATTGTAGCTCCACGATACAGAATTGTTTTCAAAACCGCTTGCGCTTATTTCGGGATTGAGAGATATTGAGGGCAAAAACGACAATCTCGCAGATGTAAGCGATGCTTTTGCTTCGTTAATCTTCTCTATTGCAATAAGCAAGTCGGTATTGTTCGATAGACCATAATTTATTAAATCTTGAAGTTTTTGGTCAGTATATATATCTGTCCAAGCCAAGTTTCCAATATTTTTTTCCGAAGGAGAGTTGCTTATGCCCTCGGGGGTGCGATATGCCGATGCAACTTTTATATCCTCGGGACGCTCATATTTATTGTAAACACGACATCCACATAAAATAATCGCACTTATGGTTATATATAAAAATTTTCTCATCATCTTGTATAAACTAATTATTCAACCACTGCTTCACTTTTATTAAACTCAATGGGTTTAAACTTCTCCTGAATCTTTTCAAATACAATAAACAGAGAAGGAACCACCAATACTTGGCAAATCATACCTATAAGCATACCTCCAATGGCACCCGAACCCAACGCGCTGTTACCGTTGGCGCCAACTCCCGATGCAAACATCATTGGCAACAGACCAATAATCATTGCCAACGAGGTCATCAAAATAGGACGCAGGCGAGCAACCGCGGCATCTATGGCAGATTCAACAATTGTCATTCCTGCTTGACGGCGTTCAAGTGCAAACTCTGTAATAAGAATAGAGTTCTTAGCCAAAAGACCAATAAGCATGATAAGTGCAATTTGCAGATAAATGTTATTGTCAATTCCCATTAACCAAGCAAATATGAATGTTCCTGCAAGTCCAAACGGAATTGATAGAATAACCACCAAAGGCAATATGTAGCTTTCGTATTGTGCGCTTAACAGCAGATATACAAATATTATACAAATAGCCAAAATCATACCTAATCCACCGCTTTGGCTTTGCTCCTCGCGAGTCATGCCCGAGTATTCAAAAGCATAACCTTGAGGGAGATACTCTTTTGCAGTCTCCTCAATGGCTTTGATAGCCTCTCCCGAACTATATCCGGGAGCAGGGTTACCATTTACAAGAATAGATGTAAACAGGTTAAAACGTTTAATGTTGTCAGGACCATAAACTCTCTTCAAATCCATAAATTGAGTAATAGGACTCATCTCTCCTTCAGTCTTAATCATGATGCTGTTGAGCGACTCCTTGTCTATTCTCAATTCGGGACGAGCCTGAACCATAACTCTGTAAAGTTTACCGAAGCGGTTAAAGTTCGAAGCATACAAACCTCCTAAGTAACCTTGAAGAGCCGTCAATACATCAGATGGAGCAAGACCTGCTTGTTTGCATTTTGCGGCATCAACCTCCACGACATATTGAGGATATGTGGGATTGAAACTTGTTTGTGCCGAACTGATTTCGGGACGCTCGTTAAGTTTTGCCAAGAATTGTTGCGAAACATCATAGAACGACTCTATAGTTCCTCCTGTTTTATCCTGAAGGTTAAACTCAAAACCGTTCGATACACTATAACCTGTAATCATAGGCATTGAGAAGGTTAAAACTCTACCGTCTTTAACCAACTCTTGAGCTTGCTTGAAAATTGTGGCATTAACCATGTCTGCACTTTGAGTCTCGTCTCGTTCTTCCCAATCGTGAAGTTTACATATGAACGAGCCATACGAACTACCTTGAGCCGAGCTTAACATGCTGAAACCTGAAATTGCAGTGTATGTTTTTATGGCAGGGTTGGCATCGATAAGTTTTTGAACCTTAGCCATGCTCTCTTTTGTTCTGTCTAATGATGTACCCGGAGGCATGTCAAGAGTTACGAATATTGTACCTGTATCCTCATTTGGGACTAATCCTGTTGGAGTTACTGCCATCAGATAAACCAATAGTGCGCAACCTGCTACAATTGAACCAAAAGCCACAACTTTATGCTTGATAAAGAACGATACACCTTTTGTGTATTTCTTCAAAGTGGCATCGTATGCTGCGTTAAATGCTATATGGAAACGCTCTATAAAAGACTTTTTCTTCTCTCCATCATTATGAGCATGAGGTTTAAGGAACATGGCACACAGTGCAGGAGAGAGAGTAAGAGCATTAATGGCAGAAAAGGCAATGGCAATAGCCATTGTCAAACCAAATTGTTGGTAGAATACACCTGTGATACCCGACATAAAGCTGACGGGAATAAACACAGCCATCATCACAAGTGTAATAGAAATCAAAGCACCCGAGATTTCGCCCATGGCCTCTATCGCCGCAGCTTTTGCACTTTTGGCTCCTTCTTCCAGTTTTGCGTGGACGGCCTCTACCACCACAATGGCATCGTCCACCACAATGGCTATGGCAAGCACCAGGGCGCAAAGTGTAAGAAGATTGATGCTGAAACCAATAAGTTTAAGTACAAAGAAAGTACCTATCAATGCAACAGGTATGGCAATTGCAGGGATAAGAGTTGAACGGAAATCTTGTAAGAAGATATAAACCACAAGGAATACAAGGATAAATGCCTCGATAAGAGTTTTCAATACCTCGTGGATTGAAGCAAACAAGAAGTCGTTGGTGTTAAGTAACACATCATAAACCATTCCTGTTGGGAACTCCTCAGACTCTTTATCCAGCAGAGCAGTAATTTCTTTGATGATTTGAGTTGCGTTAGAACCTGCACTTTGGTAAATCATGGTAGTAATACCTTGGTGTCCGTTCGATTTTGTATCGAGAGCGTAACTCAACGACCCCATTTCAATATCGGCAATGGTTTTTAAGTATAGAGCTTCTCCATTTTTGTCAGCTCTAACTACAATGTTCTCAAACTCTTCGGGAGTTTGCAGACGTCCTTTATATTTTAACATATATTGGAACGAAACATCCTTTGCATTCTCTCCCAATTGACCGGGGGCAGCCTCGATGTTTTGTTCGTTCAATGCATTGACAACATCCTGAGGCATGAGTCCGTATTGAGCCATGACGTCGGGCTTCAACCAAATTCTCATTGAGTATTCCGAGCCCAAGATAAATGCATCGCCAACACCACCTACGCGTTTAATCTGTGGAATAAGATTAATTTTAAGATAGTTGTAAATGAAGTTTTGGTCGTAGCTGTCATCTTCGCTATAAACAGTAAAAGCCAACAGCATACTAGATTGCTTTTTGCTTGTGGTTACACCAGCCTTTGTAACCTCGGATGGCAAGAAACCTTGTGCTTTGGAAACCCTGTTTTGTACGTTTACCGCAGCCATATCTGGGTCGCAACCGGGTTTAAAATATATGGTGATTGTAGCATCGCCAGTGTTTGTTGCCGTAGAGGTCATATATGTCATATCCTCCACACCGTTAATCTCCTCCTCCAAGGGAGAAATAACACTGTTTACTACGGTTTGGGCATTAGCGCCCTGATACGAAGCCTTTACCTCAACTGTTGGAGGCGCAATATCGGGATATTGTAAAATAGGCAACGACATAAGTCCTATAATACCGAGAATAACTATAAGAATAGATATTACGGTCGAAAGTACAGGACGCTCAATAAATTTATCTAATTTCATAATGAATAAATTCTAATTAGTTTAGTGCTTAAAATAAAAAGTAACTAACAACTAACAACTATTTAGCGATAGCGTTAAGCTTAGCTTCAGCTTGCTCTTTGGTAATAGGAGTAACCTTCATGTTGTTTTTAACCGAAGAGCCAACACCCTCAATAACAACTTTATCTCCAACTTTTAAACCTTTGGTTACAATGTAGTGTTGGTTGAAAGTTAAAGGCTCAACCTCTATTTGACGATTTACGGTAACGTTGCTGTCGTTAAGAACATAAACAAACTTTTTGTCTTGAAGCTCATATGTTGCAGTTTGAGGAACAAGAAGCGCATTGTTTATTGTTTTGGGAATAAGCACGCTGGCAGTGTTACCGCTACGCAAAAGCAATTTAGGGTTTTCGAACATTGCGCTCATCTTAGCCGAACCTGTTCTTGTATCCATCACACCGCTGATGGTTTCAATAACACCCTTTTCGTAATATATGTCACCTGTGGCAAGTTTAAGCTCAACTTTGGGCATGTATTTTAAAATATCGTTTACTCCGCCACGTTGAGTGTAGAATAACATATATTTCTCATCAATCGAGAAGTTAGCATAAACTTTGTTGATTTCAGAAACTATAGTCAATGGATCTGCAGTAGAGGGAGACGCCAAATTACCCAAACTTGCCGAAATGTTACCAACAACACCATTTGTGGGGCTTTTTATGTAGGTATAGTCGAGATTTGTTCTTGCATTTTCCAACATTGCACGAGCTTGCTCCATTTCTGCCTCAGCTTGAGCCAAAGAGTTGTCGGCAAGTTTCTTTTCATAGTCGCTTATAATACCTTTTTGGGCAAGATTTGCCTTGTTTTGAGCAGTTAGACGTGCGGTTTGAACTTTTGTCTCCGCAACGTGAAGTTGAGCCAATGATGTATTGTATTGTGCTTGATAAACTTCGTGGTCCACCTCAAAAAGAACATCGCCTTTTTTCACTAAATCACCCTCGCTGACATTTATCTTAACAATAAATCCCGAAACATTACTTCTTATCTCTGTGTCAGAGTTTCCTGAAATTGTGGCGGGAAACGAATGTTTTACTGTAACACTATCCTCTTTGATTGTGATTGTTGCATACTCAGGAGGTGTTTGAACTTTAGCCTCATCTTTACATGCCGAAGCACCCACTACAATAGAAAGTACGAGTGCTGCTTTGAATAAGTTTTTGAATTTCATTATGGTATAAATTTTATTTTGATTATCAATTAAAAGAGTTTTCATTAAATGCAAAGATAAATTATTTATTTTACAATTTTAACAACCAAAGAAAAAAATAGAGAATAAAAAACAATTCAAAAGTTAAAAAATCAAAACATAATTGCACTTTTTTGTACGGAGTTTTACTTTTATATTAGGTAAAATAAATTTAAATAGTTATCTTTGCAATGAAATAACAGCCTTTTAAACAAGGCAATTTTTTTATATAAATTTACATATTATGTCAGAGAGTGTGGCTCCCAAAAAAAATAAAATTCTATGGATATTGATATTGCAAGGATTTACAATGTTCCTTGTGGTGTTGGGACATAGCGACTTAGCTCAACGTGGAAATATAGAGTGGTTGGGCGCGATGTATGATTTCTTCAGACCTTTCCGTATGCCGTTGTTCCTGCTTGTGTCAGGGTTCTTGTTCTATATAACCCGTATAGGCAAAGATAAAAAATATGGCTTTGTGATGGGCGATAAACTCAAACGATTAGGAATTCCATTAGTTTTTTTCACCATAGTGGGTGTAATTTTCAAATTATTGGCATCATCGTCGGTTAAAAACCCGGTAGAATTCAATGGAATTCAAGATATATTTTTAATGCTTTTGGGTTTAAAACCAAATGCTTTGGGAGCCATGTGGTTTTTGCAAATAACCCTTTTGTATATGGCATTTTATCCGCTATATCGTATAATTTTTAAAAATCATATAGCAACAATATTTGTGCTGTTGCTGTTCGTTTTGGCATACTACTTCTTCCCCGAGGGGATAGATTTCCTTCTAATCTCAAAAGCAATGGGATTGGGAGTCTTTTTCTTTGCTGGTATGGTTATAGGACGTTATAGATTTGATAAATATATATCATCTAAACCATTGCACTTGTTAATTATGGTGACACTATATGTTACTCTATATCAATTGGGTCTTAGCGGATTGCCACTGTCTATTATTGGAATAATAATGGCAATGACATTTGCCAAATTTGCAGAGCAGGTCATCCCGTCAATATTCAGTAGCTTTAGAAACAACACATATCAAATATATACTCTTTCCATATTCCCACAAATGGCAATAGAAATCATATTCCGTAAAATGGGTTGTGAATATTTTATGCCGTTCTTTATCACAAACGTAATTGTCGGATTGTATTTCCCCATACTTGTGGTAAAACTTGTCCAAAAATTAGATTGGAAATGGTTGAGGATGTGCTTGGGAATGTAGTAAACAATAGATGATTGTATAAAAATATAAGATTAAAGCATAAAACATCTATCTCTTAATGCTTTGATATTCCGAGTCTTATTCTTTAGTTGGTAAGAAAAAATATTTTAATTGCATTTATTGCACAATAAATGTTGCATCAAACACGTTAACCTTTTAAGGTTAACAAACACTATTTTTGAATTTAAAACACATAAAAGATATGACAGATACTGAAAACAAGAAAAAGGTCGATGATGGAGATATAAAGATTGATGTTATGACCACCATCAAAAAAATATGGGGTATAAGGAAAAAACTGATTAAAATAGGAATCATTTCATTTGTTGTGGCATGTGCTTTTGTTTTGATGTTTCCTAAAACATACACAACAATGGTGACATTGGCACCCGAGGCAGGACAAAACGGAGAAGGCGTCTTGTCAGGAGTTGCTTCAATGTTAGGTATGGGAGGATTGAATATGGGCGAGGATGCAGATGCGCTAAATGTAGCTCTCTATCCCGATATTGTGGCTTCAACCCCCTTTATGTTGGATATTTTGGATACTAAAGTGAAAATGTTGAAGAATCCTCAAGAGGAGATGACATTTGATGAGTATCTTGAAAATCACACAGGATCAATATTTACAAAAATCTTGGCTCTTCCCGGAAAAGGAATAAAAGCTCTAAAAGAGATGTTCTCTTCAGAAGAGGAGGAGGATAACAGATATAATGTATATCACCTTACAAAAGATGAGGCAAGCAAATTAAAATCGCTCCGCAATTTAGTGGTGACCTACGTAAGCAACAAAACAGGAGTGACAAATATTGAAGTAACCACCGAAGACCCATTGGTAACTGCAATATTGGCAGATACAGTGGTCGCAAAACTAAAAGAGAGCATAATAGATTACCGTATTGCAAAGGTTTCGGAAGATTGCAAATATTGGGAACATATATACGATGAACGAAAAGCTGATTATTACTCCAAACAAGAAGAGTTTGCTCGCTATGTGGATGCAAATAAAAATCTTGTTCTTCAAACAGTGATAACCGAACGCGACAGATTGAACAATGAGGCAATTTTGGCTTATCAATTATACAGTAATGTAGCAACTCAACTTCAATTGGTAAAGGCTAAAGTTCAAGAAGCAAAACCTGCATTTGCAGTAGTTGAACCCGCAACCGTTCCTGTAAAAGCTTCGGGTTTGGGACGTAGCATCAAGGTTATATTGTTGGTGTTTTTGACAGAAATATTCTCTATATTATGGATTATATGGGGGAAAGACATGTTTGTTTCGTTTAAAAAATATCTATTACAAAACAATCAAGAGGATAAAGAAGAGAAAAAGAAGTAGTTGTTAAGATATAATCGCAAATAAAATGCTCTCCATAAACAGATTATATTTTGTGATTTTTCTGCTGATGCTTTTGGCTGGAATGTACTTCAATCACGTAGTTACAGCCTTTTCGTTTGCAGATGAATTCTTATCATGGCTGTTGGTTGGAGTGGCACTGTTGGTTGCAGTAGCAAAGAATCTCTATTCTCGCTTTAAATCATTATGGGTGCTGTTGGCTATATCAGGGTTCTACCTCTTTTATAGTATAACGGTAACACAATACAATACAACCACTGCAGCCATAAGCGATTTAATAGTGGAGTTAAAACCATTTGTTGCGTTTTTTGTGACGTTGGCAATAGCTCCTCAGTTTACGCCCAAACAAAAAACGTGGTTAAGATACATATCCATGGCATTGTTGTTGCTGATGCTGATGTTGTATCTTATACCGGGAGATTTTTGGGAGATAGTATATTTTCACCCGGCATATTTGGGTATAAATTCAATTATCTTATCAATGATATATTACTACTGTTCAGAAGGTAGTAAAAGAGATAAAATAATAACCATAATGATGTTGTCTATGGGATTTTGTGGAGCACGCTCAAAGTTCTATGGATTCTTTGTTGTAGCAATATTCATGCTCTTTATATTTAAAAGAGAGATGTTTAACAGACTAAAAGTAAAATACATCATAGGTGGAGTTTTTATAATGCTATTAATGTTATTGGTAGCATGGCAAAAGATAAATTATTACTTTATTGCCGGAGGAGAATTTTCAACAGATGAAATTTCAGACTCTATGGCAAGAGCAGCGTTGTATGTATATACTCCTCAGATATTGGCAGATCACCCATTCTTTGGAACAGGTTTTGCATCTTATGCCACACATTTCTCAGCGCATCCATATTCATCGTTATATGGAATGTATGAAATGGATAAAATTTGGGGATTGTCAGAAACAAAACCTGATTTTGTCGCAGATACATACTATCCGGTCATGGTACAATTTGGATATGTAGGTGTATTGTTGTTTATTATGTTTGTTCGATCGGTATTTAAGAGGATAAAGAGGTTGTCTAAAACCTTTAAATTATCCGACAAAAATATTCATATTGCCACGCTGTGCATGATATTTATCTTGATTGAAAATATTGCAAGTGCTGTATTCACACAAGGAGGAGGTGTAGTGGCAATAATGCTTTGTGCAATAGCCCTGGGCGATGTTGTAAAACAAAACGAATTGGAATATGCCAACTAAAAAAGATTTTTTGAAGAAATTCTCAATATATGCGGTGGGGAACATAAGTTCAAAACTTATAATGTTCCTGTTGTATCCCGTAATGACATTCTATCTTCTCCCTGAGGAGTTGGGAAAATTTGATGTCTTGTTGACAATCGTCATATGGTTGGGAGCATTGGCTATGCTTAATATGCGAGATGGAGCTTTCCGTTTTGTTATGACCGACAATGAAAATGTTTTCCGCACAGTTTTGAGACTCTTTATAAGAATATTAATCTACAACATCCTGATATTGGGAGTTGGAGCAACTGTCGTATATTTAATGGGAGTGGATTTATATTTCAATCCATACCTAATAGCACTATTCTTTTTGTCGTTCAACTTCTTTGAAGTATATCAACAGATAATAAGAGGAAGAGGAAAAACAAAATTATATGTAACAATAAATGTTATATCGGCATTTTTAATAGCCATTATCACAATGTTATTGCTAAAAACAACCGATTTAAAAGCGAACAGTTTGATTATTGCTTATACAGTGTCAAAATTGTTGGCTGCGCTATATGCCGAAATTGTATATCCTATACTATTCAAAAAAAGAGATAAAATAGTTCCCTCAATCACCGACGAGAAAGGTTATTCAATAAAACAAATTTTAACCTACTCACTATTCCTGTTGCCTGCAAATCTGGCAATAATGGGAATAAACAACTGGGGAAAACTCTTTTTCCTATATTTCGATTATGATTATATTCTTGGAATATATGCCATAGTTGTAAAATTCAGCAATATATTTTTGGTTATAACAACAATTTATCAACAAACTTGGCAAGAGTTTGCAATCAGAGACTATAATACTGAAAACCGAAGCCAATACTTTACCAAATATTTTAATAACTATCTTCTTTTCCTGGCTTTATTGGTTGTTGCAATAACAGTAGGAGTGGGAGTCTCCTATAAAATATTGATAGCTCCTGAATATTATGAGAGTTTGGTGTATATACCGTTCCAACTTCTGACAGTGGTATTTTTGGCTCTATCATTCTTTTTAAATTTGGCTTATGAATGTTCTTTCGAGGCAAAACGAGCCATACATTCAGCTCTATTGGCAACAGTGGTATCATTCATCCTCAACCTTATTCTTATACCCAGATACGGAATTCAAGGAGGAATAATTGCCAATATCATAGCATCAAGCACAATGTTTATTTACAGATTAATAGATGTAAGAAGATATTTCGTCCTTAAATTAAACAAAAAAGGATGGCTGGCGATATTATTGACTATTTTGCTATTTGCAGGGGTGATGATATTAAGTATTTGATTAGTAAAATTAAAAGAGATTTGCTCATAAACTTTATATAAGAAGTAAATATGAAAAAACAAAAGATACTACTTGTAAACAAGTTCTACTATAATAGAGGAGGGGATTGTATTCAAACAATCAATCTTCGAAAAATATTAGAGGCCAATGGTCACGAGGTGGCGGTGTTTTCAATGCAATATCCTCAAAACGTAGAGTCGGGGTATGATAAATATTACCCATCTCAAGTCGATTTTTCAGGAGGAGTAAAGGCAAAATTAAATGCGGCATCGCGTATCTTTGGAATAGGAGATGTAAAAACACAATTCGCAAAATTGTTAAAAGATTTTGCTCCCGATGTAGTACATCTACATAATATACATTCATATATATCGCCTGTAGTTGCCAAGATGGCAAAGAGGAGAGGATGCAAGGTAGTGTGGACAATGCATGACTATAAATTGTCTTGCCCATCGTATTCATGTTTGCATAACAACAAACCATGTGAGTTGTGTTTGACAGATAAAACAGCGGTTTTAAAAACTCGCTGTATGAAAGGAAGTTTGGTGGCAAGTCTTTTGGCATATCTCGAAGCTCGATATTGGAACCTGAAAAAATTGGTGAAATATACCGATACATTTATATGTCCAAGTGAGTTTATGGGACAAATGATGATGAAAGCAGGTGTACCTCAAAACAAGATATTTGTTAAAAACAATCCTATTCTGGAACGAAAAGATATATCCGAACAGAAAAACCGAGTATCAGATTACTATTGCTATGTAGGACGATTATCAACAGAGAAAGGTATTGAAACATTACTTAAAGCAGCATCTGAACTGCCATATAAACTTAAAGTCGCAGGAGGTGGACCTTTGGAAGAGGAGTTGAGAAAAAAATACACTTCGGACAATATCGAATTTTTAGGACAAATTTCTCGTGATGCAGTGGTGGATTTATTTTCAAATGCAATGTTCTCTGTCGCTCCATCAGAGTGCTACGATAACAATCCCGGCAGTGTGATAGAGTCGTTGTGTATGGGAACTCCGTTGATTGGTGCAAAAATAGGAGGAATTCCTGAACTTATATCTGAAAAAGACGGAATCCTATATGAACCATTTAATAAGGATTCATTAAAGGAGGCAATCTCTTTAATGGCAACAAAATATACAGAGTATGATGGAGTATCTATCAGCAAGTCAGCGAACGAAAGATTCTCATCGCAAAATTATTACAACGAAATAGCATCTCTTTACTGTGTATAAATATTGTTATATAATACTGTTGGTACTATTTATATCTTGTTCTCAAGATAATGACGAGAAGATTGAAGGGCGTTGGCAAGCAACTTCAATAGAGTCTCCACGCCATTCTCTTTATACCGATTCTCTCTATTGGAGTTTCGATAAAGGAGTGTGTGAGATACAGACACTATTGGCTTCAAATGCACACTTCACAGAGCAGATATTTGCCAACTTTGTTATATACTCAGATTCAATAAAAATTGAATTATATTCTAAGCATGTAAATATAGCAAAGAGAAACAAATATTTGGATTGGAATACGCAACAACGTAAATTTGCCATAAGAGAACTTACATCAAAATCGTTAAAACTATCTGTTAACGATACAATCTATTCATTCCGTAAATATTATTGATGATGAAGCGTAAATTATTGTTTTTTATATTGACGCTATCATTGATATTTACAGCGTCAGCAAAAGATTTTAATCTCTCATACAATGCAGAGGCAAACGTAATCTGTGGTGGCGGTGAATATACACCTTTCTGGATGATGAATAATACAGGAGGAGTTGTATCAGATAAGAACAATAGTGGGTATCTGAGATTAGGCATATATAAGAGTGTAGCCGAAGAAAAGAAATTCTCATACTCGTTTGGCTTGGATGTTGTAGGAGCATATCGCAACGAAGCACCCATTTATCTTCAACAAGCCTATATTGATGCAAAGCTAAAGAATTGGAGCATATTTGCAGGAGCAAGAGAGGAAAAATCTATGATGTGGGATCAAGAGTTGAGCAGTGGAGGAATGTTATATAGCAATAATGCTCGCCCAATACCGCAAATATATGTAGGTCTTCCTCGATTTACCTTAGTGCCTTTTACAAAAGGTTGGTTGTATGTTCGTGGAGGAGTATCGTATGGTTGGTTTGTGGATAATTGTTACCAAAAAAACTTTAAAACAGATGGCATGCAATATGGCGAGAATCTGCTATATCATCGTAAGAACATAATTTTTAAAATAGGGCATGAAACAAAGCCTCTATATGGAATTATCGGTATAGATATGGCTACTCAATTTGGAGGGACAGTATATGACTATAAAGGTAGTAAAACCATAGAATTCCCTTCAGGAATAAAGGAATATCTTAAAGTCTTCATTCCTCTTGCAGGAGGAGATGACTCTCCCGCAATAGACCAAGTAAATGTATCGGGTAACCATTTGGGAATATACATTCTTGCACTTGGATATAAAAAGCCGGGTTGGGAGGTTAAAGCATATTACGAGCATTTTTTTGACGATCACTCGGGAATGACTTTCCGTAATAAGTTTGATGGACTTTGGGGATTGTCGTTTCGTAAGAATGAGAAATTCTTTGTGGAGGGAGTGACCTTTGAGGTGATGAATGCAACAAATCAAAGTGGTCCGTTTCTTTGGGATAAAAACTCAGAAATACCTGTGCAAGTGAGTGCAGGAGATAACTATTATGGTCATATCGTTTATAATGGTTGGACACACAGAGGACACACAATGGGAACACCATTTATAACCTCGCCACTTTATAATAAAGATGGCTATTTGGGCTTTGTGAATAATATAACACGAGCGTTTTATGGAGGTATTGACGGAACTATTGTTGATGGATTAAGATATAAATTATTAGTGTCGCATCAACGTGGATGGGGAACGCCGTATGCTCCATTTGTAGATATAAAACACCAATTTGCAGGAATGTTGCAGTTGAGTTATTCTCACCCAAAAACAAAAGGTTGGAACTTCTCTCTTGCAGGAGCTTTTGATAAGGGTAATCTTATAGGAGACAATTGGGCTCTACAATTAGGAATCCGAAAAAGTGGAATATTAGTCGATAAAAATAAATAATAAAATATATAAAAAGAGATGGGACTTATAAATCGTTCAAAAGTAAAGCAGTTTTTAATATCAGGATGTTATGACACTCCTGAGAATTACTTGCGTAAACATGGAGTTAAAGTAGGAAAAGAGTGCTTTATTTCACCTTGTCATTTATCTACATCAGAAGGCTTTTTAATTGAGATAGGCGATTATTGCAGAATCGCAAAAGATACCGAATTTTTTACACATGGCATGTTACATAGTATGAGAAAATACTATAACGATTATGATTTGGATTGGTTTGGTAAAATAAAAATAGGAAACTATGTATCAATAGGCGAAGGTTGTAAAATAATGGCGGGAGTAACAATAGGAGATAATGTTATTATTGGAGCAGGTTCTGTTGTTACCAAAAGTATCCCCTCCGGATATATGGTTGCGGGTAATCCTATCAGACATATTGGCTATACAGATGACACCTATAAAAAATTAAAAGAGTTTGATTTGAAAACAGGTAAGATGAATATAGTGGAAAAAGAGAAATATCTATTATCTTTGCCTGACGATAAGTTTGTAAGCAAACCTTACATCAAATGTAAAGACAAATAACCTAAAACGACCAAAAGAATAAAACTAAATCAAAGATTATGGCAACAGTACAACAACCAACAGATATGTGTATCATTGTAACATATCGTTGTCCAATGAAGTGCCAGATGTGTAACATCTGGAAGAATCCAACAGAAAAACAAGAGGAGATAACAATAGAGCAGATAAAAAAACTTCCTAATGTTAAATTTATAAACATAACAGGAGGAGAGCCTTTTGTAAGAGAGGATTTGGAAGATATCATAGAGGTATGTTTTCAAAAATCACCTCGTGTCGTAATATCTACCTCAGGGTGGTTTGAGGATAGAGTAATAAAAATGGCAAAACGTTTCCCCAATATCGGTATAAGAATAAGTATTGAGGGATTGTCACAAAAGAACGATGAGTTACGCGGACGTCAAGGAGGATTCGACAAAGGATTAAGAACCCTATTGACATTGAAAAATATGGGAATAAAAGATATTGGTTTTGGAATAACCGTATCAAATCACAACTCTGCCGATATGCTATCGTTGTACAAATTGTCAAAATCGTTGGGAATGGAGTTTGCTACAGCGGCATTCCATAACTCGTACTATTTCCACAAAGACGACAACCAAATTACAAACAAAGAGGAGGTTTGCGGTAACTTCAAAACTCTTATGGAGTGGCAATTGAAAGAGAATAGCCCCAAATCATGGTTCAGAGCATACTTTAATATGGGACTTATCAACTACATCCATGGCAATAAACGATTGTTACCATGTGAGGCAGGTCTTGTAAACTTCTTTGTTGATCCATTCGGAGAGGTATATCCATGTAATGGAATGGAGGATAAACATTGGAAAGAGAGCATGGGTAATATTAAAGATGTTGAAACATTCGACGAGATTTGGCAAAGCGAACAAGCAAACAAAATTCGCGAAAAGGTTAGAAATTGTCCAAAGAACTGTTGGATGGTAGGAACAGCGTCGCCTGTGATGAAAAAATATATTGCAACACCAATGAAATGGGTTGTAAAAAACAAGTGGAATACCATAACAGGAAAACCTATATCAATAGAACTTAACGATAAATGAAAATTGTAGTTACAGGAACTCGAGGAATACCCGGAATACAAGGTGGTGTTGAATCGCATTGCGAAGAGTTGTACCCGCTTTTGAAAGATGAAAATCACGAAGTGATTGTCGTTCGTCGCAAGGAGTATATATCTAAAGGTTTTGAAACCAACGAATATAAAGGTGTAAAAATTAAAGATATAACCTGCTTGAAAAGTAAACATTTCGAGGCTGTTATACATACAATATTGGCAATATTGTATGCTCGCTTCATTAATGCCGATGTCGTTCACATACATGCCATAGGTCCATCAATCGTAGTACCATTTGCACGATTGTTGGGATTAAAAGTTGTGACAACTCACCATGGTCCCGATTACGACCGTCAAAAATGGGGTAAGTTCTCAAAAGCAATTTTGCGTTTGGGTGAAAGATGGGGAGCTAAATTCTCTAACAGAGTAATAGTTATATCAAAACACATCAAGGGTATCATAAATACAAAATATCCATCTCAAAAGCATGTTCATTTGATTCATAACGGAGTGAATTTGAGTTGTGCAACAAACTCTACAGAATACATCAAGAGCTTAGGAATAGAGAAAAAATCCTATATATTGGCAGTAGGTAGATTTGTAGAGGAGAAAGGTTTTGATTTGTTGATTGAAGCATGCAAAAATATAGGATGCAAAGAGAAGTTGGTTATAGCAGGTGGTGCGGATCACGAATCGAAATACTCTTTGAAACTAAAAGAGATGGCTAAAGAAAACGGTGTGATCCTTACAGGCTTTATCCAAAAAGATAAACTCTCTGAGTTATATTCAAATGCAAAACTATTTGTTTTGCCATCGTATCACGAAGGATTGCCAATTGCTCTTTTGGAGGCTATGAACTCTAAAGCCGATGTCTTGGTAAGTGATATACCTGCAAATGCAGAGGTGGGATTGGCAGAGGAGTGCTACTTTGAGTGTGGAAAGGTTGCTTCATTGGAAAAACAACTCAAGGAAAAATTATCAAAAGATTCAGAATCTGTTGAATATGATATGTCAAAATATAATTGGAACTATATCGCACAACAGGTAAAAGATGTGTATGACTCATTAATGTAGATGTCTGTCGAGGATGAATATAGCAGTAGTTGGAACAGGATATGTAGGATTGGTAAGCGGAACATGCTTCTCGGAGATGGGAGTCAATGTTACCTGCGTTGATGTGGATAAAGACAAAATTGAAGCATTACAAAATGGTAGAGTACCCATCTATGAACCTGGATTATCAGAAATGGTAATCCGTAATCAACGAGAGGGACGCTTGTTGTTTACAACTTCATTGGCAGATTGCATCGATAATGTCGAGGTGGTGTTTAGTGCCGTAGGAACTCCGCCCGATGAAGATGGAAGTGCAGATTTGAAGTATGTTTTGGCTGTTGCAAAAACATTTGGTGAGACAATAAAAAAATATACAGTCCTCGTAACAAAATCAACTGTTCCCGTTGGTACTGCACAAAAGGTAAAGGCGGTAATTGAGGAGGAGTTGGCAAAGAGAGGAGAGAACATACCTTTTGATGTTGCAAGTAATCCTGAGTTCCTGAAAGAGGGAGCTGCAATAAAGGATTTTATGAGTCCCGACAGGGTGGTTGTGGGAGTTGAGAGTGAGCGTGCAAAAGAGCTGATGACAAAGTTATATAGACCATTCCTATTAAATAACTTCAGAGTTATCTTCACAGATATTCCAAGTGCTGAAATGATAAAGTATGCGGCAAACTCAATGCTTGCAACCCGCATCAGTTTTATGAACGATATAGCCAATCTTTGTGAATTGGTGGGTGCAGATGTAAATATGGTTCGTAAAGGAATAGGCAGCGATTCTCGCATTGGAACAAAATTCCTCTATCCCGGTTGTGGATATGGAGGAAGTTGTTTTCCCAAAGACGTAAAAGCTCTTATAAAAACAGCAGAGAGTAAAGGCTACTCAATGGAGGTGCTAAAAGCTGTTGAGAGTGTAAATGAGAAG
This sequence comes from Candidatus Caccoplasma sp., assembly GCA_045613905.1. Lineage (GTDB taxonomy): Bacteria > Bacteroidota > Bacteroidia > Bacteroidales > G3-4614 > Caccoplasma_A. Next base: position 19,312 of record JAZLBW010000002.1, on the reverse strand, counting down.
CAGAAATTAGTGCTTTTCAACAAACTCAACAGATACTTTAATGGTGAATTGCAAGGTAAACGCATAGCCCTTTGGGGATTGTCGTTTAAACCCGAAACAGATGATATGCGCGAGGCTACATCACTTGTGACAATATCGTTGCTAAAACAAGCAGGGGCAGCTGTTAAGGTATTTGACCCTGTGGCAATGGATGAGTGTCGTCGTCGTTTGGGAGATGAAGTAGAGTATGCAACGGACATGTACGATACTCTGTTGGATGCTGATGCGTTGCTTATTTTAACCGAGTGGAAGCAATTTCGCTTACCCAATTGGCAAGTAGTAAAAAAAGTTATGTCGAATCCATTGATAATTGATGGCAGAAATATCTATGATAACGAAGAGTTATCTTCTCTTGGATTTGAGTATTACTGCATCGGAAAATAAAAGTCTCAATCATCCGCCCATTTAAAGGCTATATATCTTAAAAATAAAAGGATTGTATCATCGATACAATCCTTTTCTCTTTTGAGCGGGAAACGGGGCTCAAACCCGCGACCCTCAGCTTGGAAGGCTGATGCTCTATCAACTGAGCTATTCCCGCATATAAGGTGGAGAAGAAACCTTCTGCCACGAAAATATGTAGTTTTTTATAAAAAAACTGTACCGAAGTACAGCTCTTGTGATTCCAGCAGGATTCAAACCTGCAACCTTCTGATCCGTAGTCAGATGCTCTATTCAATTAAGCTATGGAACCGTTTTCCGAATGCAAAAGTAGTGCTTTTTTTTGAAATAGCAATAATTTTTTCAATAAAATTTCCAATATTTTTTAGCTTATTGTTTATTTGCTTGATTTACAATCTGATAAAAGTTTGATTTTATTAGACCAATTAGTCTAATTAGACCAATTGGTCCAATTTCTGAGAAGATATAAGCTAACAACTAACAACAAAAAACTAACAACTTCTATATTCTCCCTGTTCTTGATACGTCAATTCTCAAAAGAGTAAACAGAAGAATTGTGAATCCCCATAGAGAAGAGCCTCCGTAAGAGAAGAAAGGTAAGGGAATTCCAATTACGGGCGATATACCCAATACCATACCAATATTAATGCAGAGGTGGAATATGAATATAGAGGCAACACAGTATCCGTATATTCTGCCGAATGCGTCGCGTTGACGTTCTGATATGGTTATTATTCTTAATATAAGAGCCACAAAAATAATAATCAGAATTGTTGAGCCCACAAAACCAAGTTCCTCTCCAACGGTACAGAAAATAAAGTCGGTATCTTGCTCAGGAACATATTTTAGTTTTGTTTGAGTTCCCGATAAGTATCCTTTGCCAAAGAATCCGCCCGAGCCAATAGCTATTTTCGATTGATTTACGTTATATCCAACGCCTCTTGGGTCGTCTTCCATGCCAAACGAAACCTTAATTCGCGATTGTTGGTGAGGTTCAAGTACACTGTTGAAGATATAGTTTACCGAGAACATAAACATAATAGAAACTATTGCAACCGCAATGGGTTGAAGTAGTTTAATAGAGTTTGTTTTTAGCGATAGTATTAGTGTGTATATTGAGTTTGCTGCTATCATGGCATACAATGCATACACCCAGTTTACGGGAATGAATATATTTATTATCCCTGTTATGGCGGCAATGGCAACACATGCCAAAGACATTACTCTAAAGGTCCCACGCTTCTTGTATATGCTTTTAGCCATCATTATAAGTGTGCCAAGTATCAGAGTCAAAACAAGAAATTCTCCAACGCAGGTTATACCCCAAAAGGTTTCTGCGTATTTAAGAGCCAAAATAAAATATGTAATCGAAGCAACACATGCCAAGAGAATAAGACCTGTCATTCCTTCTCGAAACAAAACTAAAGAGAATGCCAGATAGACAAGTGCAGTACCCGTCTCTTTTTGTAAAATAATGATAAGTAGCGGAACAAATATTATGAGAACAGCTCTAATAAAGTTCGACGGCTGTTTCAGAATAAAGTTATATGCACTCATAAAACGAGCCAAACACAAAGCTACTGCAAATTTTGAGAACTCTGCGGGTTGAATGCTAACAGGACCAAGTACAATCCAAGAGTGCGAACCCTTTACATTTGGGGCTATGAATATTGTCAGTATCAGTATTAATATTGTAACGCCATATATTGGGTATGCATATGCCTCCAATAGCCTTGTGTCAAACATCATTATTACAAATGCTATAATAGATGCACATCCAATCCATAGCAACTGTTTTCCTGCACGTCCGTCAAAATTGAATATTGAAGTATCGTCAAAGTTATAGCTTGCAGCATATATTGTAAACCAACCCCAAAAAATTAGAATCAGGTAGAGTACAACCGTAGGTTTATCAATCAGAGCGAATATGTTAGTGTTTCTTGACCCCACTGTAAATAATAGTGTTTGAGTTAGCCATTCGCTCCTCTAAAGGTTTGCGATTGGTTGCAATTGTATCATTTAAATATTTCTCCATCATTAGGCTTCCTATTGGTACTGCATATGTTGCACCAAAGCCTGCATTTTCGACATATACGGCAATAGCAATTTGAGGATTATTGCGTGGAGCAAAACCCATAAATGCCGAGTGGTCGCGTCCGTGAGGATTTTGGGCAGTACCGGTTTTCCCACAAACCTCTTTCCCGGGAATCTCTCCAATTCGGCAAGTACCATCAGTAACAGCCATGCGCATACCCTCAACTATCGATTCATAATATTTTCTATCGACCATTGTTCTATGAGGTTGCTTATATATCGAATCAATTTCATTATCTTCTATCTGCTTTACAACGTGAGGGGTATAGTAGTGGCCTCGGTTGGCTATGGTTGCAGATAGGTTGGCAATCTGTAAAGGAGTTGCCAATACCTCGCCTTGACCGATGGCTACTGAGATTATAGTAAGCGCTCTCCAGCGACCTTTGCTGTAGAACTTGTCGTAATATTCACTGTTGGGTATAAATCCGCGTTTCTCTCCGGGCAGGTCTATTCCAAGTTTATAACCGTATCCCATCGAAACCATATAATCTTTCCATAGAGTAAAGGCTTCGTCAGTTCTCTCATACTTGCTTCTGTTGTCGAGCATCGATTTAAAACCGTAGCAGAAGTATGCATTACAAGAGGTTGCCAATGCAGGAATCATTGTAATGGGTGCAGGGTGTGGGTGACATCCAACTTTCAGGCCTCCCGAAATAAATCCGCCATAACAAGGGTAGGAGGTTGAAGGATTGGTTATGCCCTCCTGCATGAATATAAGAGACTGCGTAGGCTTAAAAGTAGAACCGGGAGGATAAACTCCCATAATTGTTCTGTCGTATAAAGGTTTGTATTTATCATTTACGAGTTTTGCATAGTTCTTGCCTCTCTCTCGACCAACAAGAGTGGATGGTTTATATGTTGGAGCTGATACCAATGCCAATATCTCTCCGGTTGAAGGTTCTATTGCTACAATTGAACCAATTTTGTTTTGCATGAGATACTCTCCGTATGCTTGTAGTTCGGCATCAATAGCAAGGGTCAAATTTTTCCCCGAAACAGGGGCTTCGTTGTAGATGCCATCTTTGTACTCTCCTTTGATTCTACCCTTTGAGTCGCGAAGAAGAATCTCAATACCCTTCTCTCCGCGCAAATATTTTTCGTACGATTTCTCAATGCCCAAGTCTCCTGTGTAGTCGCCTGGTTTGTAATATGGGTCGTTCTCGATGTCTGAAGATGAAACCTCTCTGATATTACCCAAAAGAGAGCCTGCAATATCGTAGTTATACTCTCTTATAACTCTATTTTGAATATATATGCCTGAGAATTTATACAATACTTCCTGTAATCTTCCGTACTCCTCGGCAGACATTTGAGCAATTAAGAGTTGTGGAGTATAAGATGAGTAACCGGGATTATATCGACGGTCTTTCATTCTTTTTACGCGAGTCTCAAACTCCTCTTTTGTTATATTTATGGCGCGGCAAAAATCTAATGTGTCAAACTCCTTAACCTCGCGAGGAATCATCATGACGTCATATGCCGATTGATTATAAACCATCAATCTGCCCTCTCTGTCATATATCAAGCCGCGCGATGGATATTGTGCTTTTTTTAGGAATGCGTTACCTTCGGCAAAGCGTCTGTAGTCTGTATCTACAATCTGTAGCATAAACAGCCTTACGATATATATTAAGGCAACTACAACAATAAATCCGCCAATAATATATTTCCTCTTTTCAAGATTATAATCTTTTCTCATCTCTTCTCTTTCAGAATATATTCGGCAGACATAATAATTATGTAAGTGAAGATAGTACTTGTAATAATTTTAAGTATCAAACTCAAAGGGTTATATAGCGAGAAAGATTGAATGACGAACACCGCCAATGAGAATGTGAATGAGGTGATAAGTGCATATACCGTAAATGGAGCCAAACCTAATGATTTTACCGATGGGTACATGTTCCCGTAGTCATCTTCGTGTTGTAAGACCAAAGTAATATAAGGACGTCTCATAAAGGCGGTAATAACCGACGATAGAGCATAAACACCCGGTGTGGAGAAGAACATATCTATAGTCAATCCTACAAGAAAAGATAATGTCATTACCTTGTTGGGAGACATAGATACAGGAAGTTTCATTATAAAATATAGAAACAAGAAAGGAGTGGCAACACCCCACAAAGCGACATTGCTCAATATGGTAACTTGCAGAAGTATTAATACCACGGCAAGCAGAATATAATATGCTATCGATAATCTTTTCATTTTACCATCAATGAGTTTTGTTCCTCTCTGTCAATATTCTCAATTATACATACATCGCCCAATCTGAAATAATCGGTCGATAATTTAACTTTCAATGCATTGAAGTTGTCGTTTTTCTGACGCGAAGCCTCTTCAACAACACCAATCATTATACCTTCGGGAAAAACCGATGAGTATCCGCTTGTAACAATAGTGTCACCTTTGTTAAAGTCCACATGACGTGGTAACTCTTCAAGTTTGGCATATTCAGGAGAGTCTCCTTCCCAAGTCAGCGAACCAAAATAGTCGCTACCTTTGAGTTTGCAACTTAATCTCAATTTCGGATTTAAAATAGAAATAACCAACGAGTAGTTGTCCGATACAGTGCTTACAATACCAACAACGCCCGAACGGTTAATTACACCCATTCCCTCTTTGATGCCATGTGCAGAGCCTTTGTCGAGAGTAATGTAGTTGCTGGCATTTACAGTGGTTACATTAACAGGTCTTGCTACACCAAACAATCTGGTCTTTGATAGCTCGCCTTGAAGAAATTCTTCAATATTGTTTTCGCTTTTCACCTGTTGCAACTCAGCTTTTAATTGAGCTACTTGTAATACCAATTCTGTATTGTTTTGTTGTAACTCATTATTGATTTCGCGCAAACCAACATATCCGCTAACATTGTTTATTGCCGAGTAATATTTCCCTGCAACACTATTTGCGGAGTTAAAGAATATGCTTTCTTGGTATGGGTTAAAACGCAACAACAGTATAATCGATATTGTAACATAAATTACAAATACGAATATACTGCTATGTGCTATTATAAATTCAATCAACCTGCGCATATCGCAATTTAAGTGCTGATTATCGCATTAAGAAGTTGAAACGATCAATGTTTTTTAAGGCAATACCTGTTCCTTTTGCAACTGAGTGTAATGGGTCCTCTGCAATGTGGAAAGGGATACCAATCTTATCAGTAAGACGTTTATCCAAGCCTCTCAAAAGCGCACCACCACCTGCAAGATATACACCGTTTCTTACAATGTCGGCATACAATTCAGGAGGAGTTTGCTCCAAGGCACTCAATACTGCAGCCTCAATTTTAGAAATTGATTTCTCAAGGCAGTGAGCAATCTCTTGGTAGTTGACAGGAACCTCCATAGGAAGAGCTGTCATTCTGTTTGGACCATGAACAATATAATCTTCTGGTGGATTATCCAATTCAGTCAAAACAGATCCAACCATGATTTTAATCTCTTCAGCAGTACGCTCACCAACGCGAACGTTATGTTGACGGCTCATATATTCTTGAATATCAGAAGTCAAATCGTCACCGGCAATACGGATTGATTTGTTTGACACGATACCGCCCAATGAGATGACTGCAATTTCGGTAGTACCACCACCTATATCAACAATCATGTTACCTTGAGGAGCCTCAACATCCAAGCCAATACCAATGGCTGCAGCCATTGGCTCGTATATCATATAGACGTCACGACCACCTGCGTGTTCTGCCGAGTCGCGAACAGCGCGAATCTCAACCTCTGTACTTCCCGAAGGAATACAAACAACCATTCTCAACGATGGAGCAAACCAACGTTTGTGAGTGTCAACTTTTTTAATCATTCCGCGAATCATTTGCTCAGCTGCGTAGAAGTCAGCAATCACACCATCGCGTAGTGGACGGATTGTTGTAATGTTTGGGTGAGTTTTTCCGTGCATCTTACGTGCAATCTCTCCCACAGCAATAAGTTTGTCTGTTCTCTTGTCCAAAGCAACAACAGAGGGTTCATCGACAACAACTTTGCCGTTTTTTATGATAATGGTGTTGGCAGTTCCTAAGTCAATGGCCAACTCTTGTGTAAATGAAAATAGTCCCATTTTTTAATGTTTAAAGTGGCGAACACCTGTAAATACCATCTTAACACCGTTGTTATTGCAATATTCGATAGTCTCGTTGTCGCGAACCGAACCTCCGGGTTGTATTACAGTATCGATTCCTTCGTTGTGAGCAATCTCTACGCAATCAGCAAATGGGAAGAAAGCGTCAGATGCCATAACCGAACCGTTAAGATCGAATCCGAACGATTTAGCTTTTTCGATGGCGTGACGCAAAGAATCAACGCGAGATGTTTGTCCCACACCGCTTGCATAAAGTTGTTTATCTTTAGCTAAAACAATAGCATTTGATTTGCTGTGTTTAACAATTTTGTTTGCGAACAATAGGTCGGCAACCTCCTCGGGCGAAACAGCTTTTTCTGTAACTTGTTTCAACTCCTCAGGTAACTCAACTTTCAAGTCACGCTCTTGCATCAATACACCATTCAATAGCGAACGATATTGCATTTTTGCCTCAATACCTTTCTTTTGGATAAGTATGATGCGGTTTTTCTTTTGTTTAAGAATCTCCAAAGCCTCTGCTGAGTATGAAGGAGCGATGATGATTTCAAAGAATAGTTTGTTAACCTCTTCAGCCGTAGCTGCGTCAACCTCAGCGTTAGCAATCAACACACCACCGAATGCAGAAACGGGGTCTCCTGCAAGAGCGCATTTCCAAGCATCAAGAAGTGATGGACGTGAAGCCAAACCGCAAGCATTGTTGTGCTTTAGAATAGCGAAAGTAGTTTCGTCAAACTCTGAAATCAAAGATACAGCGGCATCTATGTCCAATAGGTTGTTATATGAAATTTCTTTGCCGTGAATTTGCTCAAACATTTCATCGAAGTTTCCGAAGAAAGCACCTTTTTGGTGAGGGTTCTCTCCGTAACGCAAAGATTTGGCATTATCAGCAGCTGCTCTAAAAGCAGATTGGTTGTCGTTATCGAAATAGTTGAAGATTGCAGAATCGTATGAAGAAGATACTGCGAATGCCTCTTTAGCAAACCAACGACGCTCCTCTAAAGATGAAGCGGCACCGTTTTTGTTAAGCATCTCCATCAAAGGAGCATATTGTCCTTTAGATGCAACAATAACAACGTCTTTATAGTTTTTGGCAGCACCTCTGATAAGAGAAATTCCGCCTATGTCAATTTTTTCGATGATGTCAGCATCGCATGCACCTGAAGCAACAGTCTCCTCAAAAGGATATAGGTCAACAATAACAAGGTCAATCTCTTCGATGCCATATTGTTGAGCTTGTTGCATATCTTGCTCAAGGTCTCTGCGACAAAGGATACCTCCGAAAATAGCAGGGTGCAAAGTTTTTACACGACCTCCAAAGATTGAAGGATATGTTGTTAATTGCTCTACGGGTGTACATTCAATGCCCAATGACTCAATAAATTTTTGAGTACCTCCTGTTGAGATAAATTTAACACCTTCAGAGTCTAACTTCTTAATAATCTCGTCTAATCCGTCTTTGTAGAATACGGATACCAATGCTGTTTTAATCTTCTTAGTTTCTATCATAGCTGTATGAAATTTCGAATTACAAATTTAGCAAATAATATCTACTTTCCCACATATTTTGAGAGAAAGTTTTGAACATTATAACTCAATTATTATTTGGTAGTTAACTTATACTTTTTTTATAATCATTTTACACTCTTTGCAGTTGAAGTGTAATCGAAGTTTTGTTTTGTCTGAAACAAGGAATAGAGGCTCTTCCCATGTCGCTCCTTCTTTGGTTTTCAAACATTTGCCAAAGCTTCTGCGGATACAATGGATGGTTGTCATAAGGTGTGCATCATCAACCGGAGTTAATTCGTAAGCCTGCGAGAATTTTTCAACGCCATGCTCTTTGTAAAACTCTGCGGCTTTGGCGTTTGAGATATTAGCGTCAAATCTTAGTTCCGATTGGTAATATTGTGGTTTTAAATCTACGCCCTTTTCAGGACGAGGATGATACTTGATACGATGCTTTATAAGCTCCTCAATAGCTCTTCTTCTCATATTTGTTAACAGAGAAGATGGGATAAAAAGATTCTCGGTTTCGCACACATCTATACTTGTGCATTCAAAAGGAGTGTTTCCTAACTTTGAGAGTTGAGTCTCTTGGTTGCTTTTTTGATTATTTTTGGCCAATTCAAACTCTACGGTATTCTCTGAAATTACTACTTTATTCCCTTTGTCGTCAATTATTTGTAATGTTAATAACTGACTGCAGTATGCCAACTTTGTTGCTATTGGAATTTTGCGTTCGGCAGTAGGAGATGAAAGAAGTTTGCTGAACTTTATATCGCTGTTCCTGTATATGACGTCTCCGCGTTTTATGTTTGGCATTGATGATGGGAATAGCTTGTTCCCTTCTACTGTATTAACCCCAAACCCGGAGAATTCTCCCTCTTTGGATGTAAAGCACAAACCGTCTCCATTATGGAGTTCAACATCTGATGCTATCTCTATAAAATTTGCCTGTACCGATTTTACGACACCAACCCTTTCTCCAATTGATTTTGGTGTATTTACTGATGCAATATCTTTAAAATCCTCGCTATTTGTGTAGTACGAGGTAAAGCCGCGATTGAAACTTTTGTAAGGATTTGGAGTGAATTTAACCTTTACCTTGCCCGATGAAGCAGAGGTGTATTCGCTTCTCCTCGAGAATATTTCGTCCAAAATAGCCCTATAGTAAGCAGTGACATTTTTTACGTACTCAACGTCTTTTAATCTGCCCTCTATTTTAAACGATGTTACCCCCGCATCAAGCAGAGCCTCAATAGATGAACTGCGGTTCATATCCTTTAGCGACAAAAGATGTTTGTCTTTTATCAGAATGTTTCCTTCGCTATCTTCAAGATTATATTTGAGCCTGCAAAATTGAGCACATTCACCACGGTTGGCACTTCTTTTTGCCAAAGCTTGGCTTAAATAACATCTGCCACTGTAGCTTACACACAATGCTCCATGAATAAAAACCTCAATAGGAACAGAGGTGTTTTTACAAATCTCTTCAATTTGACTAATATTAAGTTCTCTCGCCAAAACGACCTGAGAAAATCCTGCATTCTCCAAAAAACGAACCTGCTCAACAGACGCATTATGACACTGAGTACTTGCATGGAGTTGTATGGGTGGAATGTCCATTTTTGTAATACCCATATCTTGAATGATAAGGGCATCAACACCTATTTCGTAAAGTGATTTTATCAAGGCTTCCACCTCGGCAATCTCTTCGTCTTTGATAATAGTGTTTAGAGCAACATAAATTTTAACTCCGTAAATATGAGCAAATTCCACTAAGGAAGCAATATCTTCAATGTCGTTTCCTGCTGCAACCCTCGCACTGAATTTTGGGGCGCCGATATATACGGCATCTGCTCCGTGAAGAATAGCTTCTCGGGCAATATTTACGTCGCGTGCAGGGGAAAGTAACTCAATACGACGAGCCATACTCTCTTATTTAATTGATTTGATATCGTAAGGAGTCTCTTGATATACAAAGTAGTTCAACCAATTTGAGAATAGCAGATTGGCATGAGCGCGCCACTTAACCTGAGGCTCTTGAGTGGTGTCGTCATTAGGGAAATAGTTTTGAGGAATTTGAATATCCAATCCCTTGTTTTTATCGCGGAAGTACTCGTCTTTAAGAGTGTTGGGAGAGTATTCAGAGTGCCCGGTAATAAATATTTCACGACCCTTACGAGCCATAACCATATATACGCCGGCATCTTTGCTCTCTGATAAAATATCCAATTCGCGTTTCTTTTCAATATCCTCTCTGCGTATCTCCGAGTGTCGGCTGTGAGGAGCAAAAAACTCATCATCAAAGCCTCGGAATATAGGGTTTTGACGGTTATATACCGAGTGGCTGAAAACACCAAACATCTTTTCGGGTAAAGCATATTTTGGTATATCATAGAAATAGTTCAAAGCCGCTTGAGCTGCCCAACAGATGTACATGGTAGATGTAACGTGAGTACGAGCCCAATCAAAAATTTCGGTTAGTTCACTCCAGTACGAAACATCAGTAAATTCAAGTTGTTCAACAGGCGCACCCGTAACAATCATTCCGTCGTAGTTGTCCTCTTTTATTTTCGAAAACTCTTTATAGAACTCCTCCATGTGTTCTATTGGAGTATTCTTTGAAATATGCCCCGTAATCTTCATAAAATCAATCTCAATCTGAAGAGGAGAGTTTGATAGCAAACGAATCAAGTCTGTCTCTGTCATAATCTTCAATGGCATAAGATTTAAGATTACGAGCTTCAAAGGGCGAATGTCTTGCGACGAAGCTCTTTGGGAGTCCATAACAAAAATGTTCTCTTGCTTTAGCAGATTTACAGCCGGAAGATTTACAGGAATAGTTAAGGGCATATCGTTTTCTCTTTTTTATTAATTAGAATACATATCCAAAGCCTATATTAAAATAGACGTTGTACATATCGAAACTCATTGCAGTGAAGTCGCTTTTGAAAAGAGGTAAACAACCCCAAGTCAAATCACCCGAAATCAAAAGGTGTTTGTAAGGTATAAAATCTACACCAACTTGTACACCGGCATCAACCTTACGCATATCATCTGAGAAGTCATAAACAGCATCCACACCATCTACACGAGGACCAATGGGAGAGCCATCACGCATATATCCGTTCTTTGCAGTACCTGAGAACTCTCCATCTACCATGAACGATGCGTATCCACCAAATTTTATATCCCAACGAGGCGAAATATTATATACTGCCAATAGAGGAATAGTTATATAGCTGTTGTGAACTTTAGTTGTAACATCTCCGGTGAAAACGCCCTCAACCGTAGAACCATCCATTGAAACAACCAATTGGTAGTTTTTAACCGAAGCATCGGTTTGCATACCTTTGATATCGAATTTTATACCCGATTGCAGACCCCATTTGTTATTGAAGTTGTATTGGGCTGTACCTGAAATTGAAAACGAGAAAGTAGGTTTAAATGAGTTTATGGCTCTAATCTCTGCGGGTAAGCTCATGGGAGCAGTACCACCAAGATTAAATCCAGCCTTTGCGGCAAAAACAAATTTATCGGTTGTAGTTTCGCTATTTTTATCTCCAACTCTGACTTTAGCCGCATTAACATCTTGAGCAACAAAGCATATTAGTGCAAGAACCAATAATATATATATCTTTTTCATCTTTTATCAGTTTTAAAAATTTGATTATTCACATACCAATTCAACATCATCAATCCAAAGTTTGCTATCAATTGCACCTTGGAACTCTGCGCCATAGAAGCTCGATGAGAATACAATAGCAATACTGTACTCATAGTTTGCCAAGCGAGCAGGATCAATAGGAGTAGAGTATGTGAAATCCAACTCTTTGAAGACATACTCATTGGGGTATCCTTGTTCATTTTTGGGAGTGCCATATTTATCGTCATCGGTAAGAATAGCTCTTCCCACCTCAGCAGGGCTTGATAGGATTGTAGAGCCATCAAGGTAGTTTTTGCCATTATACAACTCTTTTGCTTTAACGTTGTCAAACATAATAGCATATACAGCGGCGTAGTCTTTATTTTCAACGTTTGCATTCATTCCGCTGTTGTCATTATCGGTTGTTCTAATGCCAATAACATCACCGGCTGTGTTGTAGATATTTATTTTACCACCACTTTCGTATTTAAACCAGAATTTAAGTTTCTCAGGTTTCTTGTTGATAGGCATACCAAAGCGAGTTGCCTTCATTTGGTCCTTCATAATATTTATACCTTTGCCCGAGAACTCTCCAATAAACAAGTTACCTGCAGCAAGAGGCGAACCTTGACCAATAGCACCAACATATCTTGTAGTCAAAACTGCGGCATAAGCTCCTGTGTGAGCATCATCTTGCGATACTGTTTTGTATGTGGGGTAGTCATAAGTGTTTACACCTTTACCTGTAATTCTGTAACCCAAATTACCCGAAGCCCAGATATAAAGGTCCGAAATATTACCCTCGTCGTCCAATAGTCTTTCGAAGCACTCGTCATAAACACCTGTTGCAGCTCTGTTCTCCGACCAGTTTTCGAAGTAGTATTCAGTAGGGAAGTTCATCTCCAAAATTCTCACTTCGTGAGTTTTTTTCCAATTTCCGTCCTCCGACATAACCTCTATTTCGTGAGAAGTAGAGTAGTCGTAATCATCGTTACCTCTTATGATGGTAGCGCCATCTGAAATAACATATGAAATGGTGGTGATATTTTTACGATCTCCGTAAGAACCAGGAGTAATAAATACAGTTATACGTTCATTCTCAATTTTTTTGCTTATAATAACATCTTTATCCAATATTATATCCAAAATATCGGCTTCGGTGTTTGGTAATTCGTCTTTGATACAGCTTGTAAAAACCATCAGAGGCATTACCATGGCAAAAGCAATTCTTGCAATTGTTCTTTTCATTGTTTTCTTAGTTTTTGATTTCAGTAATAAAATAAACCCATTTCAGTTTATCGGCTGCAAAGGTAATCATTTTTAGTGAATTAGCGTGTTTTTTTATCTTAAAATAGAAGGACACTCGTATTATATGTCTGATAGTTAAAGTATTAAGTAAAAACAAAAAAAAGGAGGTTGAACAACCTCCTTTTGACATTATATATAATAAATATTATACAATGTATTGTGAACTGATAGATTCGTTATTGTGAGCGCGACGAATAGTCTCTGCAAACATCTCTGCTATACTGATGATATGAGCTTTGGGACAATCTTTGTTGAAAGGAATACTGTCAGTGAAAATCATCTCAGTCATCTTAGAGTTCATAACGCGTTCTGTAGCCGGGTCAGACATTACGGCATGGCTTGCCAAAGCACGAACCGATTTAGCGCCTTGATCCATCATAAGGTCTGCAGCCTTAGTGATAGTACCTGCAGTGTCAACCATGTCATCAACAAGAATAACGTTTTTGCCCTCAACATCACCAATAACCATCATGCTCTCCACAACATTGGCTTTAGCTCTTGATTTGTGGCAAAGCACAAGGGGTACACCAAAGTATTTAGCGTAAGTGCTGGCACGTTTTGAACCGCCCACGTCAGGAGAAGCGATTACCATATCCTCAAGTTTTAGAGAAGCTATATAGTCAACAAATACCGATGACGCATATAGGTGGTCAACAGGAACGTTGAAGAATCCTTGAATTTGGTCTGCGTGAAGGTCCATGGTAATCAAACGGTCAATACCTGCAACACTCAATAGGTCTGCAATAAGTTTAGAAGCGATTGATACACGAGGACGGTCTTTGCGGTCTTGACGAGCCCATCCGAAATAAGGAACAACAGCGATAACAGATGCGGCCGATGCACGTTTAGCAGCATCAATCATAAGCAAAAGTTCCATCAAGTTATCAGAACTTGGGAAAGTTGATTGTACTAAATATACCTCACATCCGCGAATGGACTCCTCGAAAGACACTGCAAACTCACCGTCTGCAAAGTGTTGAATAATCATATTACCGAGAGGACATCCTAAATTCTCACAAATTTTCTCAGCCAAATAGCGTGTGTTTGTTCCTGCAAATACCTTTACCGGTCTTTCGTTGCTCATTGTAGTTTGTTTTATATATTTTGAAATATTTTGTTCCCTCTTTTAAATATTACTTTTCATAAATTTAAAAGTGATACAAAAATAGTAATTTATTCTATGAAAATGTTATAATTCTCTATTTTTTTTTGGAGCACTTCCAAATTGCAGTTTCGTATGACGATAAATTAACTGCAAACGGCTCATTTTGTGATACGTTGCAAATCTCCTTATTGCCGCTGATTAATTCCTTGCAATTGTACTCACCTTCATTAATTTCAAAATAATCGAATAGGTGCGAAGGGATATTGATGTTTAATTCAGCCTCTTGCGAACGGAAGTTTACAGCGATAATATACAAATCTTTCTTGAAGAAGCGAGCAAAAACATAGCTTCTACCTGTCGAAATAGCATCGTTATTGCCATTAACATACATAAGGTCAAAAAACAATCCATTGGCAATACCTTTCTCTTTGGCTGCAATATTCAATACCTTTTTATATTTGTTGCGAATCTCTTTTTGCTCGGTGGTCAAACCTCTCAAACCTTTCTTCATCCATTGTCTGACAGTAGGTACGCTCCAATAATCAAAAATAGTGGTTCTGCCATCAGCACCGCTGAAGCCTTCTGCATCAGTGGCCTCCTCGCCCAACTCTTGACCAAAATACAGCATAATAGGATTGCCGTCAATCAAAGCAGATAGGGCAAACAGAGGGAATGCTCTATGAGGATTGCCTGCAAAGAATTTCGAAGCTGAGCGTTGCTCATCGTGGTTCTCTGTAAAGTGCAACATATTCTCTTTAACATGTCCAATAGATTGCCACCATTTAGTAATAGCCCCTGTATGGTGTCCGTTAACAACATCCTTAAGCGTATCATATAAACCAACCTTGTCATAAAGGTATGTAAAGCCACCACGTTTTACATAGTTGTAATATTGATTTGGATTATAAACCTCAGCGATGAAAATCATGTCGGGGTAACGCTCTTGAACTTGAGCAATACACCACTCCCAGAACTCAACAGGAACCATCTCTGCCATATCGCAGCGGAAAGCATCAACGCCTTTAGCTGCCCAGAATAGAAGAATATCTCTCATCTTATACCAAGTGTCGGGTATAGGATTAAAGTGACACCAACCTGTAGTGTAGTCAACGCCGTAGTTTAGTTTAACGGTCTCGTACCAGTCGTTAATCGAAGGAGATGAAGTGAAGCAGTCGTTACCTGTAACCTTTGCAGGAAACTCGTTATAATGCTCATCTCCCTCGCCAATACCAAAGAGTGGGGCAAAAGTTTGTCCGGGAAGGTAGTAAAAGTTGTTTTGAGTAGAGAAAGCACAATTATTATTGTCGTTTTCGCCCAAATCCACAACACCTTGAGGTGCAGTATCCGATGCATATTGACGTGCAACATGGTTAGGGACAAAGTCCATAATAACCTTCATGCCAGCCTCGTGAGTTCTCTCAATCAAAGCCTCAAACTCCGCCATACGCGAATGAACATCATCTGCCAAATCGGGGTCAATGTCGTAATAATCTTTTATTGCATAAGGTGAGCCTGCCAATCCTTTAACCACATATTTATTATCGGGTTTAATGCCAAATGCCGAGTAATCGGTTGCAGTAGCATGTTCAATAACACCGGTGTACCAAATATGAGTAGTGCCCAAGCCTTTAATCTCTTTCAAACGCTCAGGAGTAAAGTCCGAGAACTTACCAACACCGTTCTCCTTTAAAGTACCGTTAGGTACACAATTTTCTGTGGTGTTGCCAAAAAGGCGAGGCAACACCTGATATATAATTATTTTTTCCATTTATTCAGATATTAAAATGTATAGTCAACACACGCTCTTCCGGCAGCAACAGCCTTAAAAATTGCAGCAGCGGCAACGTGGTCGGGGTGAGCAGCATAAGTAGCTAAATCTTCGAAGTTGTTAAATACAGTGGTTAAAGCCAGGTCGAAGCTCTCTGCGGGGTTCTCATTTATTTGAGCCTCAATAGAAACAAGGCAAGGAATTTTTGGAGGCAATGCCATAAGAGCATCTCTAAATTGTTCCAACACTTGACGTTTCTCCTCAGGATTCTCAAACTCCTTAACCTTAAACAATACTATATGTTTTACCATGAATTCTATTTATTTTGTATATTTGTAAAATAAAAATAGTTGAATTTGTAATGGATTTGCAAATTCTTTGCAAATATACGAAAAAATAAAGTAATAGGATAGTGATAAAATATATTTCTGCAATAAAGAGTCTTCTTCTGCTGTTAGTTGCAACACTAATAGTTTCGGCATGTCAAAAAAAAGAGGAAGAGATAGTTCGTCGCGATTGGAACGAAATAGTGGCGGAAGGAGTATTACGAGCAATTACAATGACCAACTCAACCTCATACTTTATATACAGAGGGGAGGAGATGGGGTGCGAATATGAACTAATAAAGCAGTTTGCAGAAGAGAATAACCTCAAGCTCGAAATTGTATTGGCAAACTCATTTGAAAACATCATAGAACTGCTAACAGAGGGCAAAGGCGATATAGTGGTGTATGATATGCCCGTAAATCTAAAAAAAAGATTAAACTTTATACATTGCGGTCCTGAGATGATAACCAATCAAGTGTTGGTGCAACGAAACGACACAACATTAATAAAACAGGTAAACGAATTAGTTGGCAAAACAATATATGTAGAAAAGGGAACCCGATACGAAGTAAGAGCCAACAATCTAAACAAAGAGATAGGCGGAGGCATAGAGATATTATATAATGTAAACGACACCACCACAACCGAAGGATTTATAGATGCAGTAGCAAACGGAAATATTAACTACACCATCACCGATAACATAAGTGCCTCACTAAATAAAAGTTATTATCAAAATCTAAACATAGCACTAAAGGTTGGCTTTTCTCAACGTAGTGCATGGCTTGTAAATAAAGAGAGTCAGATATTGGCAGATACCATAAACTCATGGGTCGATTACAACAATAAAAGCAAAAAGTATATCTCAACGCTACAGAAATACTTTAAAATGAGCAAGTGGGGAAACGAACATATCTCCCCAAATCAGATGGCAATATCACTTAAAAACGGAGTAATATCACCATACGATCACCTTTTTAAACAATATGCCGACAGTATTGGTTGGGATTGGCGATTATTGGCATCAATGGCATACAACGAATCGCAATTCGACTCATCTCTTGTGTCATGGGCAGGAGCCAAGGGAATAATGCAGTTGATGCCCTCAACAGCACGGCACTTCAGCGACGAGGGGTGGGATATGACCAACAACCGAGAGTGCATAGCCGCATCAACTCGATATATAGCATCCTTAAACAAAAGTCTGAGAAACAAGGTTGAGGATAAAGAGGAGAGAATAAAATTCATATTAGCATCGTACAATTCCGGATTAGGACACATATTCGATGCAATAGCCCTTGCCGAAAAGTATGGCAAAAATCCACAAGTATGGTTTGGTAGTGCAGACGAAGCCTTAAAACTAAAAAACTATCCTGAGTATTATACCGATTCGGTATGCAAGTGCGGATACTTTAAAGGGAAGGAGACATTAGCCTATGTAGAAAAAGTTATAGAATTATATCGCTTTTACAAACACAATATGCCTGAAGAATAGATATTTATAACAAACTGTAAAATTTTTACGCTTTTTGTTGAAAAAAATATTAAAAAGAAGTTGTTTTTGTTAATTAAAATATATAGCTTTGAGATTGTTAATCAAACAAAACAAATTTTAAATAAACGGGAGTCAATCCCAATAGTATTCACTTATAAATTAAATTATTATGAAAAGAAACAAACTTAACATTGCGGTAGCATTATTGATTTGCGGAAGTTTGACTTTCTCATCTTGTATCGGATCATTTGGACTAACACACAAAGTTCTTGATTGGAACAAAAGCATTGGTAGCAAATGGGTAAACGAAGTAGTATTCTTCTGTTTTATGGTATTGCCGGTATATGAGCTAACAGGTTTGGCAGATGCATTGGTATTCAACTCAATTGAGTTCTGGAAAGGAACAAACCCTGTATATGGAAGCAAATTCGTAGAGGGAGAGAATAGCCAATACGTAATCAACAGCCACGAAAAAGGATATACAATCACAGATCAAAACACAAACGAATCTGTAGAGTTGGTATATGACAACACAGACGACAGCTGGAGTGCAGTAGTAAACGGAGAGAGCCACAAATTCCTAACATTTGTTGATGACAACAATGTAAACGTTTACGACATCTTCGGAAACGCAACAACAGTAGAGTTGAGCGAAAGCGGAGTATTGGCATACAAAAACGCAGTAAAATCGTTAATGCCTGTCGCAATGAAATAATCTAAAAATAATTTCATACAGTAAAAAGAGCATCCTTCGGGGTGCTTTTTTTGTTATATGAATGTAGTGACGCAATCCTTTTAGTTGTCGCTTTTGAACGCTTGTATTTAAAATCAGTTGAGTGGTATTCATCTCTCGAACCCACTCATTCTCGGCAAAGTTCAAGTAAACATGACTCTGCTCTCTCTTACTCGCAGTTTTGTTAGAATAGCTACAAGGTTCTCAGCAACCTTGTAGCTTTATATTAGACCAATTAGTCCAATTAGACTAATTAGAAGTGAGGAATTAGGAATTAAGAAAAAACATAACAAGTGAAAAATCTCTGAGAGATTTTTTTGTCTGGCGTCAATAAAATAAAATTTTATTATATTTAAATCAGTAATTTACCCCCCCCCATATGGGGTGCTATTGTCAATATTAAAAAATTTACATTAATTTGTAAAAAAAAGTAGGTACACACAATCGTGTGTCCCTGCTTACACCAATACAAATAGTCCAACAAAAAACAATAACCTATGAAAGATTTAAAACATTATGCAAGCATATTAAGCCTACTTATTATGCTAAGCGCAGTGAGTGTAACATCGTGTACCGAAGATTACGGACCCGAAATAGACAAACTAAAAGAAGATGTCTCAAGCCTTAAAACATCAGTTGATAAACTAAAAGAGGCGTATGAAGGAGGTAAAATAATAAGCGGAGTAGAACCTATTACAACAGGTATAGAAGGATGGAAAATTACATTCTCTGATAATACCGCAATAACTCTAAAAAACGGAGCCAATGGAAAAGACGGAATTGACGGAGTAACTCCA
>JAZLBW010000001.1:0-2559 GCA_045613905.1 Candidatus Caccoplasma sp. | reverse complement strand
AGTCAGAGTAATATTAAAAAATTATAAGTTTCTGACTAATGTGTCTATCATATTGATTTCTAATAATAGTACAAGCCCTACTTAATAAGAACATTTTTAATGTATTAATTGACAATCAAATATATTTGTTGTAATTTTTTTTACAGGACACCAATATATGTAAATAGAAATTATTTCTAATTTATAGAACAATTTTGGTGGCAGTTGAAAGATTGTCACCATTTATTTTTATAATATAAATACCCTCAGTCACTTTTTTGCTTACAGAAATCTCTTCTCCTGCATTTGCATTGCCAACAAAAGAGTTGTATAAACATTTACCTGTGATATCGTAAATAGAGATAGAGCAGTTGTTTACGTTTTGAGTAAATAACACTTTAGCATCTCCATTATAAGCAAAAACCTTTACAGCTTCTTTGTCAGAAACGGTATAACTATCCTCGATGCCTGTCAACTCTAATGCCTTCTTCAAACCGTTCCAAGCATCGAGTTTTCCGTATCCCCAAGTATTGTTGGGCTCGCTACCTGTTTCACTATCTCTAATGGCTGTTTCGCTCAAGATTTCTCTGACATCTTCCGGAGTAAGATTTGGATTGGCCTCCAACCACAATGCCAAAGTTCCTGCAACAATTGGAGAACTCATTGAAGTTCCTCGCATAGTACCCCAATAGTAGTTTACTCCGTCAACATCAACGGTTTCGCCTCTGCTTATGTTTGTGGTATTGTTGCTGACTATTGTTGGATAGTTGGTGTATGAAGATACAATATACTCACCGGGTGCAGTGATGTCGGGTTTCATTCTCCCGTCAACAGTAGGTCCTACGCTTGAAAAAGAAGAAATCTCTCCAACGTATGATGTTGAGCTATAAACTTTGGTCTTATATGCTCCAACACTTATAATTCGTTTCCCTGTACCTCCAATTTCGGCAATGTTACTCTCTAAATCTCCCGGAGTCCAGCCTTCAAGATTTGATTTGTTCGTAAATCGGCTGTAATAGTCATCTGTCCAAGCATGAACTGTATTTCCATTTTCTCCAATAACTTTAAATCCTAATGTGTAGCCAGTTGTAACAGAACTTGCCAATCCAACAACACATACGTGAGGTTTGTTGTTTCCGGGATAAAGTTCACAATCTACCTGAATAGATGCAATGGCTCCGATATTATTAACCTTTGAAAGATAGAATGTATGAGTTCCAATATTATTTGAAGATATAATATCTGTTTCGTTAACAATGTTTCCGTTGCTTGTCTTTACAACGCACACTTTAACTTTAAACTCTTTGTTTTGTTCTCCGTAAAAGTCGCATTGAGTGGCATAATATGAGCCATATTTGGTAAGTAGCGATACAAATGTTCTCAAACTATCTTGGGCAGATGTGAAAGTCTTCTTTATATGTTGTCTGTTTGCTCCCTCGTTTCCTGCACTACCAACAATAAGTTTACCTTCGCCTTGCAACATATCGCAAACCTGGTCAAAAACAGAGCAACCATCGTGCGGACCGTATGTGTCTCCCAAACTTATATTAACAACGCATGGTTTGCCAACACTGTCGGCATAGTCATAAATATAACATATAGCATCACTTATCGAATTCCAGCCAACAGTATTATCATTGTAGTTGTAGCTGACAAAAACAATGTCGCTTTGAGGTGCTACTCCATAAAATTCATTGCCTTTATAGCTGCCTGCGGCAACACCTGTAACATGGTTGCCGTGAGTCTCCGATGTTTCGTCATATCCTGCTGCCTCAATCTCTGCTTGGGTTTTATACTCACTTCCATAGCTGTAACCTTCGGGAGGAGTTCCTGTACTTACATGTTGGTTCCAGAATCGTTTTATACGAAGGTTCCCGTTTTCGTCGTAGAAATTTATATGGTCTAACTGAATACCGCAGTCAATTATACCAATAACAACATCCTTTCCAAAGTATGCAGATGGTAAATCAATGCCACTTATAATATTGTTTACTTTTACAGCCTCTCTTGCCTTATCCATTTTAGGTTTAACCCTACCGCCTGAGTCAATTTTTTTTACTATGTCGAGAGCAGAAATTTTATCAATGGCATCAAGAGGAATACGAGCCGAAACAATAGAGTCCAATACCATATTAACCTCAACACCGTACTCCTCCAAAGAGTAGGGGTCTGCACCATCTTCCATAATTATGTATGCTCCAATCTTTGAAAACTCTTCGCTCGAAGATTTTAGCATAGATTTCTTGCTCTCATTTATATCTCGTATTAAGTTTCGAGTGTTTATTGATAGCTTATTGTTGTTCGCTTGAACATATGATATTGTTGCGAATATAAGAATTAAAAGAGTTAATAGTTTTCTCATGATAATGACATTGAATTATTTAGCAAAAGTAAAAATAAATATCTGTATGTCAAAATATGGAGTGGTTTAAATAGAAAAGGTAGATTCAAAGACTAAGTGCAAAATTAAGATAAAAATTGAAAGAACTTATTTTTAGGTGTATCAAAATTGAGTTTCCGTCTAGGTCTTCTATTAAGTTTATATTGAATTTTTAAAATATATTCATCAGATAATTCATT